>CAZHFN010000016.1:0-46026 GCA_964531105.1 uncultured Treponema sp.
ATGAAAATACTGATACCTATCTAGCTATAGATGCAGGCTGGCCTTGTACATTACGTGAGTATCAACGATTACTTAAAAATATTGGAATAAAGTTTACGCAAATAAGTTTTTGCATCGTAACACATTTGCATATGGATCATGCAGGACTCTTAAGTGAATTTATTGAAAGTAGAATACAATGTTATCTTGTAGGGAAACAATCTTATAAAGAAATAGATGAGATGGAAATAACTATAAAGAAAAATTATAAAGACTATAAAGAAATAGATAAAAGTAAGATATTAAGAGCATCAATAGAGGAAATTAACGAACTACTAAAACAAGAAGGCTTTTCGGGAAAAGTAATCCTAACTGAAGGACATTCACCTGATAGTATTAGTTATATAACAGAGGATAATGAAGCAATTATAGGAGATTTAACACCAATAGAACAAATCATGGATGATAAGAAGAGTGAAGAGGATTGGAACCATATTAAAGAAAAGAAAGTAAATATAATCTATCCAAGTCATGCAAATATATTTGAGATATAGAGAAACCTAAAACAGAAGACAGCTAACAATAGCTTTAATAATGACAACGCTATTGTAACGCTTTTTACTGAAAGTGAAAGCAAGATAATCCAATTAGGCGAAAAAAGCGCGCTAATGTACGCGGCGCAGTTTAAACCAACAATAGCTTGACGCTGCAAAAATGGCGCAACAGGAAAAACAATGGATTACATTCAGAAAAACAGGCAGGCGTGGGAAGAAGCATTTGATAATCGACATGCTGGATGGGGAACAGATATTGTCGAAACTATAAAAGCAAAGAACTATGCCTACTTCAATGATGATATGGCAGAAGTATTGCGAACTTACTCATTCAAGGATAAAAATGTTGCACAGTTTTGTTGCAACAACGGAAGAGAGTTATTATCACTTGCTTGCTCTCAAAAAACAAAAAAATGTGTAGGCTTTGATATCGCCGAAAACCAAGTAAAATTCGCCAATGATAAAGCAATTGAGTTAGGTGCGAATTGTGAATTTATTGCGATCAATATACTAGATATAGGTAGTAAGTACTATGACCTATTTGATTATGCAATCATAACTATTGGTGCATTGTCCTGGTTTAAAGATCTTGACGCCTTTTTTAATGTTGTAAGCAGGTGTTTGAAAAAGAATAGTGTTTTGATTATTAATGAAGAACATCCGGTGTGTAATATGTTTAGCTTACCAGGAGAAGATAACTTTGATGAACAATGCCCAACAAAACCAGTGAACAGCTACTTCAACAAGGAATGGAGAAACACAGATGGGATGTACTATATTACTAAAAAGGAGTACAAGTCCAAAGAGTTTATAGACTATTCACATCCAGCAAGTGCAATATTCAATGCCTTGATTAAGAATAAGTTGAGTATAAAGTATTTTAATGAATATGATTACGATATATCAGATAATTTTGAACAACTAAATGGAATAGGAATTCCTTTATCGTATATTCTTATTGCTGAAAAGAAATAGCTAATACTCGCTTGAATCTGATAAAACGGCCTATCATAGTTCTTGCAGTGCTATGGGTTTGGCAAGAACCGTACCTGTCTCGTTTAATAGGTTAAGTATATGATTGCGGCATTAAGGGCAATTGAAACAAATGGAGGGTTATTATGAATAAAAAGAGACTCTTATGTATGAAATATGGTTATTTATTAATATTACTTTCAGTAGTCTTAGTTAAAGTTTTTTCTTATGATAAAATAAATATATCTGTTGATGGTGTACAAAGAGAATTCGCATTATTTGTACCAGCAATACCAACACAAGAAAAAAAATCAGTAGTCTTTGTTTTTCATGGCTATGGACAAGAGGTAGCAGAGGCAATAAATAAATATAAACTTGATCAAAGTTGGCCAGAAGCAATTATTGTCTACCCACAAGGGCTAAATACTGCTATTCAAAAAATGAATTCAGGGGCCATCAATACAGGTTGGCAAACATATATTGGAGACCAAAAAGATAGAGATTTAAGGTTACTTGATGAGATAATATTATATTTAAACAGTAAATATATAATAGATGAAAAGAGAATATATGTTACAGGTTTCTCAAACGGAGCAGCATTTACGTATGTAGTAGCTACAGCTCGCGGGGAAATGATTGCTGCAATCGCACCAATAGCAGGAACATTAGGATCCAACAAAGATAGACAAATATTTAAAGAAATCCCAGTATTCCATGTAGCAGGGAAGCAAGATCAATTAGTTAAGTTTAAATCGCAATTGGAAATGATTGAGTTTATTAAGAAAACTAATAACTGTCAGAAAGATGGAATAGTAATAAATAAGAATGTAACAGAATATAAATCTTCAATAGACATGCCTCTTATGACATTTATTTATGATGGAGAACATAAAATCCCAAAAGACACTATTCCGTTTATAGTAGACTTTTTTAAACGCAATCAATTAAGATGAGATTAAAATATTACTGACTTTAGTTATCTCAGGTATTTATCTATTTTACTTGAATACTACTGATTTTTGTTTGATATTATATTATAAGGCTGTAGAATCTAATTTAAGGAGGCTCCATGATGGTATATGCAAGTGATGACTTGAGAAATGAGCATGAAGGAATCTTGTTTGGATTGAAAATATTAGAAAAAATGATAATGCTCATAAAAATGAATAAAAAGGTAAAAAAGGAAGAATTATTAGAAATGCTAAACTTTTTAAGACTATTTGCTGATAAATGTCATCATGGGAAAGAAGAAGGCCTGTTTTTCCCTGCAATGGAAAAAATAGGAATAAATAGGGAAAATGGACCAATAGGGCAAATGCTCATAGAACATGAACTTGGAAGAAAATATATAAAAGAGATGGGATTAGCAATAGAAAATGATAATGCTGATATGAAAAGATTTATAGAAAATTCAGAAAACTATGTAGAACTATTAAGAAATCATATAGACAAAGAGAACATCGTTTTATTTCCAATGGGAGACAAGCTATTAACTAAAGAGGTTCAAGATAAATTACTAGAAAGCTTTGAAGAATTTGAAGAAAAAGTCATGGGGAAAGGAACGCATGAGAGGCTCCATGAAATGTTACATAAGTTTGAAAATGAGTATTTAAAAGCATAAGAAAACTATCATGGAAGTATTAATAAAAACACCGCGTTTACTTGTACGCACTCTAATCGTTAAAGATGCACCGGCATTGTTTTCTTATAGGAGTTTACCATCCATATTTCGTTTCCAATCATTTAGACCTACTAGTGTACAAGAAGCAGAGCAATTCATAATTGAAAATACACAAAACTTTGCTACAGAAGGGACTTGGCATCAGGTAGCAATTGAACTAGAAGGAAGTATCATAGGAGATATGGGTTTACATTTTATTGGACCTATGAATCTTCTGTGCGAGATAGGATATACGCTTAACCCTGAATTCCAACATAAGGGATATGGAAGGGAGGCAGTAGGGTATGTGCTCAAGTACTTATTTGAGGAAAAAAAGAAGCATAAGATAACAGCATCAGTAGATCCAGAAAATATACCTTCAATAAAGCTTTTAGAGAGTTTGGGGTTTAAGAGAGAAGGAATATTGAGGAAGTGTATCTATGAAGAGAATGAATGGAAAGATGATATTGTATATGGGATGTTAGAAGAAGAATGGAAGAAGATTAGGTTAAATATTTGAATATGAATATAAATATTAGATTAGAAACAATAATCGATTATTCAGTCGTTGAAGATCTAACGCGGGAAGCATTCTGGAATCTATACGCTCCAGGTTGTGATGAACACTATTTATCTCATATTTTGAGGGATCATAAGGACTTTATTCCAGAGCTTGATTACGTAGCCGAGATTGATGGTAGAATAGTAGGTTCTATAATGTATTCAAAGGCATCACTCATCAGCGATGATGATGGAATTATTCCAATAGTATCTTTTGGCCCAATCTGTGTTCATCCTGAACATCAAAGAAAGGGAATAGGGAGTGCATTAATAGAAAAAACAAGAAGTGTAGTTGAAAAAATGAATTTACCTGCAATCGTCATTTACGGAGATCCTCATAACTACTGCAAGCACGGATTTAAAAATGGAATAGATTATAATGTCAGCAATATGGATGGTAAATTTCCATTGGGATTACTTGTTTTAGAGCTTAAACCTGGATTTTTTGGAAAGAAAAAATGGAAAGCGAAACAAAGCGATGTTTTCAATTATAATCAAGAAGATGCAATAGAATATGATAAAAAATTTAAGGCAAAGGAGAAGAAGAATCAATATAGCCAAGAAATATTTAAGATGCAGATAAGATCCTTCTTAATTTAGTCAGAGCAAAATAGAATACACAATGAGTACTTCAAGAAAAGATACGCTGCCCAAGCGATGGTGGATGCAGTTCCCAAAGAGGGAAAAACTTCTACCTAAAGACTTTCCAACTGACGAAAAACCGATATTGAAATACGGTGATATAGTACAAATTAAGCTGAAACCTGAACTGCGGAGAAAAGTCATCGATTCACTATGGCATCGTTATCGGTACCAATATGTCTATGTGATCGAGACATCCTCCAAAGGATTCGAGCCGTATTGGTTTTTTGAGCAGCTTCAAATCGTGGATAAGGGTAAATTTGGCGTATGAGTAACTATGAGGTTCATCAAGACTTTAAAGATTTGACAATTAATATACCTATGAATAGATGGCTGCTGCCCTTTCTCCGTGTGATGACTCGGATGTTGTATAAAAAGCAGGGTGTCGGGAGTGGCATTGAACATCATACGATAAAAATAAGCAGCTATAAGGGATATGAGCTACCTATAGAAATATTCAGCCCTGTTGCGATCAGGGGGGAAGCCCCTTGTATCCTATACATGCACGGTGGAGCTTTTGCTATGCCGGCCACGGATTTTCACAAAAAGCTGATGTGCGATTATGCGTTGCAAGCTTCATGCAGAGTAGTATTTGTCGATTACCGACTGGCACCTGAATACCGCTACCCTTACGCCCTGGAAGATTGCTATACGGCCTATGAATGGATAGTGGCAAATGCGGTTGCCTTGGGGTTTGATACTGAAAAAATAGGGCTTTGCGGAGATAGCGCCGGAGGTGCTCTTACGGCTGCTCTGGCACAGGTTATTCGAGATAGCGGCGCAAAAAAACCATTGTTTCAGATGTTGATTTACCCTGTGACCGATTCGAGGATGAAGACAGAATCAATGAAGCTTTATGTCGATACGCCTATCTGGAACCAGAAAAAGAATAAAAAAATGTGGGAGCTATATCTAAGTGGAACTGCACGTCAGGAAGGCACTAACTACGCAGCTCCGATGGAGGCGGAGAGCCTCAAGGACCTGCCGCAGGCTTTTATAGAAGTGAGCGAATTCGACTGTCTCAGGGATGAAGGCATCGCATGCTACGAAGCATTGAAGGTTGCCGGAGTGAATGCGATATTGAATAGAACGGTGGGGACAATACACGGATTTGAGTTGAATTATAAAAGTGAATATACCCAAAGTATTATTGCAAAGAGAATAAAATTTATGAGAGATGCCTTTGCAGTATCCTGAATGCTTGGAGGTGTACAATGATTGAGTATTCAACAGCTACTGAAATAAGAATTGACTGGAGCGATCTGGATGCGCTGGGGCATGTAAATCATCTTGCGATTATGAGGTATATCCAGACAGCGCGGGTGCTGTATTTTGAGTTGCTGGGTATGTCTGCTAGGGTTAAAGGCATACATGTGGGACCGATAATGGCTTCTGTGAGTGCCCAGTTCAAGAAGCAGATACTCTATCCCGGCACGGTAAGGGTTTTATCGACAATAAACGAGGTAAAAACCACGAGCCTTCTCATGAAGCATTATATTATTGATGATGAGGACGAAATTGCCGCCGAGGGGCATGATGTTCTGGTAATGTTCGATTTTCTCAGCAATGACAAGCATCTTATTACCGGGGAACTTCGAGGTAAAATTGAGGCTATAGAAGAAAAAAGAAAGGTATTCACTAAGAGGGTTTGATGTATGGCAACAATAAAAGATAGTGACGCAAGAAAAAGAATTTATACGATTACCTTAACTAAAGTGTATCCCTTATATGTGCTAAAAGCCGAGAAAAAGGGGAAGACTCGTGAAGAAGTGGACAGGATCATATTCTGGCTGACAGGATACGATGCAGAGGCATTAAGGGCACACATCAATAAGGGTAGCGATTTTGAAGCTTTTATAAAACAGGCTCCGAAGTTTAATCCTGATGCGGCTAAGATTACAGGCGCCATCTGTGGATATCGGGTGGAAGAAATTGAAGACGAGATAGAACGCAAAATACGATATCTGGATAAATTGATCGACGAACTCGCAAAGGGTAAGGCTATGGAGAAAATATTGCGGAGTTGACATGCAGGAATATAGGAGAAGAACGCCGGGCTTTTCTCTGTGTGGATTGAACTGCCTATTGTGTCCTAGATACAACACTGAAGGAACTTCGCGCTGTCCGGGTTGCGGAGGGCCGGAGTTCAATTTAAAACACCCGGCATGTGCGGTGATACGCTGCAGCAGAGAGAACGGGAATGTGGAGTACTGTTTTGTCTGTAAAAAATATCCCTGTGAGAGGTTCTTGCGGATAGACGGAGGCTGTAAGGATTCATTCATAACCTACCGCAATGTGTTTACAGATAATGACAAGGCCAGGTTGGACCTGGAGAGTTACATGCTGAGTCTCGAGAAGGAAAAAGAATATTTGGAATACTTGTTAAAGACTCATAATGATGGACGGTCTAAGGGTTTTTTCTGTCTGGCTATCAACCTTTTGGCGATTGATGATCTTGATGAAATCATCGGAATTGTGAAAGAAAAAGAAAAGCACCAAAAGCTGGAAACGGATACGGTAAAGGGATTGTTTTACGAGAGGGCGAGAGCCAGGGGAATAGAACTTGTATTACGTAAGTAGGAGAGAATGAGGATGATAAAACAGGTTAGGAAGGATGCGATATATCGAAGACGGACGAGGATGTTGAAATTCTCTGTGCTAGTGATGTTACTTGTCCTGCTGAGTTCCTGCCAGGGCGAGCGAAGGACTATAAGCGTTTCGGGGCTTGGTAAGGTGACCTTTGTTCCCGATACGGTGTCGTTCACGATTACGGTGAAGAACGTGAGCCCGACGCTGGAGGAGGCTACCGCGCTCACCAAGGATTCGACCCTGCGGGTAGTGGATGTGTGCAGGAAATACGGTATAGAGGAAAAGGATATCGTGACAAGCTATGTCAATTCGGGCAAGGAGTACGCCAATCAATACGGCAATGGTGAGCCGAAATTTTTAGGCTACGCTTCCACCCAGAGCACGGCGGTGGCTTATAATGATCTGCCGAAGTTCGAGGAGTTTTCCAGGGAGCTGCTGGATTTGGAAATAACGACCTTACACGGTCTAACCTTCAGCCATTCCCAGTATGCGGACTATGCATCGGAAGCCGATATGCTGGCACTGGACGACGCCAAGCGTGCTGCTGAAAAAATAGCCGAGCGCCTGAAGATTGGGCTCGGAGCTGTGCTGGCGGTTACATCCACTGGAGATGGTTTGGGCGCTGATTACGGGCGGGGCTACGAGACGCAGCTCATGGCCAAAGATATGGGGGGCGGAATTGTGCTTTCGCCGGGGATTCTGACCGCAGCCAAGCGGGTGGATGTGGTGTTCGGGATACGGTGATGCGAAGAGCAGAAGATTTCTCTATAGAAAAACTCAGCGAAACTACGATAGAAGAGGCCAAGAATCTGATACTGGAATATCTGGACTGGATACAGGTGGACTTGTGTTTTCAGCATGTAGATGAGGAATTGGAGCATTTTCCGGATAAATACAGGGAGCCGGATGGGGCCTTCCTTGTCGCCAAGGTGGGGAAGACTGTGGCCGGATGCGTGGGCATAAAGAAGATTGCCGATGGTATCTGTGAGATGAAACGGCTTTTTGTAAGGGATGAGTACAAGGGGCAGGGTGTCGGGAAACATCTGGTAGATGCGATAATCCTGGAGGCGAAACGCAAAGGGTACCTGCGCATGAGGCTGGATACCCTTACGCGGATGGATAAAGCGCTGGCGCTCTACAGGAAATTCGGCTTCAAAGAGATTGAACAATATGTGGAGAACCCGATCGAGGACGCGGTGTTTATGGAAAAAGAACTGGTATAGAATGGAATATTCGTTGCGATTCTGGACAAGGTAAAGGTATCCGTATACTTTTGCCTCCATGGATTTGCATAAAGACAAGGGAAGCAACGCGCGCATCGAGAGGGAAAAGAAAACTGTAGGCTTTATGATACGGAAGTACTGTGCGCTGTATCATGGACCAAAGCTATGTGAAGACTGCGAAAATCTTTTACGATACGCTACGGAGCGTTTGGACAGCTGTCGTTATGGGGACAAGAAGCCGTTTTGCAGCGCCTGTTCGGTGCACTGCTACGAGGTTGAGAAGCGCGAACGGATACGGGAAGTGATGCGGAAGATTGGGCCTAAGATGCTGTATCTTATGCCGTTAGAGCATTTGCGGCATTTTATTCGAGCTAAGAATTGGCGGGATGGTGGAAAGGATGCATGAAGATTATACCTCCGGAAATTTAAAGGACAGGGGAGTGCCGACCTTCTACGCCACCAGGGCGGTGAAGACGTCGACAAAGAAGAGAGCTTCGATACAGGCTGAAAGAGGTTGATGAGCAGCTCCTAAAGCAAGGACAGTTTTAATGAGTCCAATTAAAATGCAGAAGGTAGAATCGGGTCTTCGTCTGGCCCTCGATTTGGTTTCGTACATCAATTCGCGGGAGCTGGCTTCTATTCTGAGCTTGCTGAGCGGGGATTGCGTGGTGGAGAGCGAGAAGCAGGGTCCATCGGATTCGATTTTCAAGGGAGCAGAGGAGATAGGTAGGTATTTCCATACTCTTTTTGCGAAGAAAAAGGGGCTGGTTTTAAAGGTTGAAGAGTTTTTTGGTTTTGGGCATAGGTGCGTCGTGGCATGGGAGGGTGGCTGGGAGGAAAACGGAACCAGGCAAACGCTCAGGGGAGTTTTTATTGTGCAGGAAAAGAACGACAAAATAAGTAAGATTTCCATATACACGAAAAGCGGTAAGGGCGAGTAGCGTGAGCGGTGAATAAAGGGAGTACGATGCGAGAAGATGGTGGAATACTGACAGCTGTGTCCCTGGTGGGCATGAAATCCCTGAACGCGATTGAAGAATATATTGGCACGATAGGACCACAGGCTCGCTTTGAACTTTCGTATCAAATGAGTGCGGATTTTTTAGCCAAGGCTGAACCTCTTATCCGGGGCAGGGTGTTGTCGGCTCATGCCTGCTGCCCTTCTACCGAATTTTTCCCGAATCTTGCCAGCGCAGAGCCTTCGGTAGTGTCCCAGAGCTTGGCGGACATGGATTCCACATTAACGACGGCCTTGAACTTTGGCGCCCGGATTGTGGTGCTGCATGCGGGGTATGTCACCGATTTGGCCATGCCTGCCTCCTATGAAGCCAGAAAACTGATCCTATCCCGGCCGGAGTTTCTGAAAGATATCCGTTATGCCGATGGCGCGATATGCGGACCCGAGTACTGCGAGAGTCCGGGCTATCGGATTTATGCGGAACGTGCTAAGGAACGATTGATAGAGCTTGCCCATCGGTATGCGAGTGCGGGTGTACGACTGGCAGTGGAAAATCTCAATCCCAGGGTAGGGTATCTTTTCCAGACTCCCAGAGAGATGGTCGAGCTTGCCGCGCTGGATCCGGATCTGTGGATATGCCTGGATGTGGGGCATTTGTACATATCGTCCTTTGCGTTCGGTTTCGATTTTCTGGATGCGGTGAGGATGATTATTGGCAGCGGCAAGGTAGCCACCTGCCATATTCATTCCAATTCCTCGGGTCCCGGCCGCTTCAGGGATGATCATCATTCCATGGAGTTTGGGGTCTTTCCCCTTGGGGAGGTACTAAAGCTACTGGTGGCTTCGAAGGCTAATCTGGTGGTGGAGTCGGTGGAGGATTTGGTGAAGGATACGGAGATTTTACGAAAGGCAGCGGCCGGGTTGGCTTTGCCGGAACGACATTAGGAGTTGCAGCGTGCTCAAGTATTCGGAGCTTATGGCTGGCGTTTCAGAGGCTCGAAAGAGCGAGCTGAATATAGGAATGTTCAAGGCCTACGATATCAGGACCAAGAGCTCGCGGCTAAATCCTGAGTTGACTAGGCGTCTTGTTACGGCAATAGGGCGTTACGCGGTGGAGGTCTTGGGGGCGAGGCGCATAATGTTGGGAAGGGATGGGAGAATCGCGGCGCCTTCGCTTATGGAAACAGCCTTGGAGCTTTTACCCGCTATGGGGATAGATGTGGTAGTGAATCCTCTACCCATTTCCACCTGCCAGTTTTATTTCAGCTTCATGCAGAATCCTGATTGCGCGGCTCTTATGTTCACCGCGAGCCATAATCCCGGGGAATATATTGGCCTTAAGATCATGGGGCCGGGAATGAGAACCCTGGCCATGGATTCGGGTCCCCAGGGCGGTATAACGGGAATTTTGGCATATTACCTGGAGGGATCTCCTCCCAGAGTCGCAGCTGCCAGGGGCAGGGTTTGGGCACGGCAGTATCTTGAGCCTTTTGTGGAGTATTCATTAAAGCTCGCCGGGGTGAAAAAGGATACCCTGGCTGGAGTACCTATTCTGGCCGATTTTTTAGGGGGTACCGCAGGCACCGAGGTGGCCGAGGCCTTCGGGCATGCCGGCGCCAGCATGAGGTTTCGCAATCTTGTACCCGATGGGCGCTTCCCAGCGGGAGATCCTAATCCGGGGGTTGCTAAAAGCATTGGTCCGAGCCAGGCGCTGATGACTTTGGGGGGCTATCTGTGCGGCTTTTGCTTCGACGGCGATGGGGACAGGGTGGATATTCTGGATTCCCGGGGGGAGCAGCTGGCGCCTAGCTTTAATCTTTCGGTGCTTTTACCTGAGGTGCTGGATGTTTTCCGCGCTGTACAGGGGGCGGGGGGATTTGGGGCAGGCGCGAACTGGGCGCCTAGAATGTACGCTGATGTGAAGACAAATCCGCTGGCGCTGCGGGAGCAGGCAAGACAAGGCGTGGATGTGCAGATAATCCGCAACGGGCACTCCTTTATAAAGGAAGCCCTTAGGGAGGGTTTTTCCAAGCAATATCTGACGGCTTCGGAGGAATCGGCTCATTACTACATGAACTTTCCGCTAAAAATCGATGATCCTGGGGCCGGGTATGCGGCTACGGAGAATACTCTGTTCTTTAGCCTCCTGAGCGCCCGGATATGGGCATCGGATCCTCGCCGTTATGAAGATGCAATTGCCCTACAAGCCCAGCTTGTGCGAAAAAGGGAGTGGCCTTGCCATTTTCATAACGATGCTCTTCTAGAGAAGGCTTTGGCGGAGGTGGAAACTGAATTTTCCAGCCGTGGGCTTTTGATTATGAAGACTATGGAGGACGGGCAGAGTCTGGATGCCACCTTGATGCGCAGCGGCCTACCGAGGGTGCTGGGTAGGGACAGTGATCTTTCAAAACCCTGGTATCAGGTGGCCCAGCGCAATACGAGGTCGGAGGAGGGGATTGCCCGTTGGGAGGTGGTGGCCAATTCCCAAAAGGATTGCGGTGAGGCAGTGTCTTTGATAAGAGCCATAACTGATCGGTATGTGGAGAAGGGGCTGGCTGAGTATTTGTAGGTGATTGGATGGACTGTGCATTAAAGAGGGGCGCCCCCGGGCAGGGGGCGCCCCTCTTATTTGCACCCAGGCCGATTTGGGTGTAAAGCAGCCAGTCTTTCTAGTGCTTGCGGCCTGCGAGTATGAGGGATGCTGCCGGTTTGTCCAGCATGAGGTAGCAGTCGGGGTGCTGCCTTAAGATGGAGCAGGGTGCGGCCGGTGATACAGGAGCGTTGAGGGCCATTTCGACGGCTTCGGCTTTTCTTGCGTCGGGCACCGAACATATGATTTTAGCGGATTTGAGTATCTGCTTGATGCTCATGGACACGGCCTGGGCAGGCACTTCTTCCAGGGATGCGAACCAGCCTTCGCCCACTTGCTGAAGCCTGCATTTTTTATCCAGATCAACCACGATGTACGCCGCCTCGGTGTGGAAATCCGCAGGAGGGTCGTTGAAGGCTATGTGGCCATTTTCGCCGATTCCAATAAAGGCGACGTCGATGGGCTGTTTCTTGATCCGCTCGGAGAGGGAGGCGAGTTCGGCCTTGAGATCTGCGGCATCGCCGGCTACATAGATAAATTCCTTAAGGTTGGGCACTTTTTGTGCGAAACGTTCACGCAGGTATTTCCTGAAGCTGGCTTTGTGGGTATCGGTCATGCCTACATACTCGTCCAGATGGAAGCAGGTAACCTTGCTCCAGTCTATGCCCGGCTGCAGGATAAGGCTGGAGATGACGGAAAATTGGCTGGCGCCGGTGGCCAGGATGATATTGGCGTTGCCTTTGACCTGGATAGCCTGGCGGATGGCGGCGGCACCTAGTTCGGCAGCCCTGGCGCCCATGAGTTCGATAGTGTCGTAGATACAAATATTCATGTTCCTGTCTCCTGTCTTTGTGCTTTCCAGATTATCCCGGCTTTAGCGGAAAATGTAAATCCACATTCTGTTTTCTTTTGGGCTTACTCATTCTTTGTTGCGCCGCAGGCATACCCGTGCTACACTTTTTCAATATTGAATCGATAAAGCACTGGGTCGAAGGGCTGGATTTTCCTTTGATCCGCAAGGAGGAACGCTTTGAAGAAACTTCTTATTGCTCTTCTGATTTGTTCTTTGGTGGGCGGTATCGTCTTCGCACAGGCATCCAAGCAGACGAGGGCGCTGATAATCTGGAGCGCCGCAGCCGAGGATGAAGCTCAGGCTCTTGTTGCCAAGTTCAACGAAAAGTACCCGGATATCAAGGTGAGCGTGATCAGGGCAGGCTCGGGAGAGCTTCTGACCAGGCTGAACGCTGAGCAACCCAAGCCCCAGGGAGATATTCTCCTGGGCATCGCCAAGGAATCCTTCGACGGCGCCTATGACTTTTTCAGGGCTTATAAGTCGGTGAACCATAACTATTTGGGCGCCGATGTTAAGGACAAGGCTGCGATTCCCAAGTACTACGGATTCTCCATGCCTCTGCAGGCTTTCATGGTCAATACGAAGCTGTTGAAGGAAGCCGACTATCCGCGCAAGTGGACTGATTTGGTTGATCCTAAATACAAGGGCGAGATAATTCTAGCCAACCCGGCGCTCTCTGGCTCGGCCTATGCGCAGCTCTACATGACCTATAAGCTCTACGGCGATGAGTTCGTAAAGAAGCTGGCCAAGGCCGCCACCTTTACCGCGAGCTCCACGGTAGGTCCTGAGTCCGTAGCCCGGGGAGAGTATGCGATCACCGCCACCGGCGAGGGCAATATCGCCAAGTATATCGGCGAGGGAGCTCCGGTAACCTTTGTGTATCCCGAGGACGGAACAGGCGCACGCTTCGATGCCTCTGGCATTATCGCCAATGGCCCGAATCCCAGATCGGCGGAGCTATGGATGGATTTTGTTACCTCCAAGGATGCCTATACGCTTATCAGGAAAGTGAGGAACCGCCGTGTCGTGGTGACCGATCTGCCCGGCCCGGAACATCTGCCTGCCCTTGGGAAAATAAAGCTTATTCCCTATGACGCCATTGAAGCCGCCAATATCCGCGAGGATCTGAGCGGCAAGTTCTCAGACTGGATGATTTGACCTTTATAGCTGCATATTTGCGATGGGTGATCCGCTTAGGTGTGATCGCCCTGAACAGGTAGGCGAATTCTGAAATAACCCCGCAGTGCCAAAGCCTGCGGGGTCTTTGTTCTACGATACTCTGCCCGAGAGGAAAGCCATGAGTCTCGATCTTAATTACCGCGAAGTGACAAAAGTATTCGGCGTTGGGGGCAAAAATCCCGTGGAAGCCCTCAAGCAGGTTTCCTTTACAATCAAGCCCGGCGAACTGTTCTGTCTGCTGGGGCCATCAGGCTGCGGCAAGACTACCTTGCTGCGTAGCACCGCAGGCCTGGAGAGTATTACTAGTGGGCATATTTTCTATGGAGGAAAGGATATGACGAGCATTCCGCCCTTCAGGCGGAATATCGGCATGGTGTTCCAGAGTTTTGCCCTCTACCCTCACATGAACATATTCGAGAATGTGGCCTACGGCTTGAGGGTGCGTAAAACCCCGGAAGCGGAGGTGAAGCGAAAGGTTACCGAGGTAATGGAGTTGGTAGGGCTTACCGAAGAACTGAAGCGAAACCCCAGTCCTGCGGGGCTTTCGGGCGGGCAGCAGCAGCGGGTTGCCATAGCCCGAGCCTTGGTATACGACCCGGATCTTCTGCTCCTGGATGAGCCTCTGGCCAATCTGGACGCGAAGCTTCGCCGCTATATGAGGGCTGAGATACGGCGGATCCAGAAGGCTACTAATATCACCACGATTTTTGTCACCCATGATCAGGAAGAGGCCATGGCGGTGGGGGACAGGTTGGCAGTAATGCGACGCGGGATTGTGGAGCAAATAGGCAGTTCAGACGAGTTGTACAACAAGCCCAATAGCGCTTTTGTTGCAAACTTTATTGGGAAGATGAACTTCCTCAAAGCCAGGCTTTTGGTAAATGAAAAAGCGGAAGCAAAGGCGCTCATTCAGGGTGCTGGGCTGGAGGTGGAAGCCGGCAAGGGCAGAAATCATCTTGCTACGGAAATGTCCCCGGGCTCTGCTGTTGTAGTGGGCGCGAGGCCTGAGCAGTTGGCAGTGAGTGTGAAGAGTGTGGAGGGCGGCATTGAAGGAAAGGTGAATATCATCCAGCATCTGGGTCAATTTGTGCGGTACGAGGTGAGCGTGGATTCATCCATATCCGCCCAGCCCTTTGAAGTGGATATGCCGGGACTGGTAAAGGATATAGCCGAGGGCGACAAGGTTTTCGTTACGATTAAAAAGGGCTTGGCATCGCTTTATGCGCCCGAGGAGGGGCAGAGCGAATGAAAGGCCAGAATCTGGAAAGCTCCATCTCCAAGGGGGAGGGGCGTGGTTTTTCAAAATTTCTACAAAAGGATATTACCCCTTATCTGGTGTTTCTCATCCCCATGGCGTTTCTCTGTGTCTTCCTCTTCTGGCCTTTGGTGACGACGTTTTTAAGGGCTTTTATGAGGTCGGGCAACAAGTTCAATCTGGAGGCTCTGGGGTTTTCGGGCTTTGAAAAATTCTTTACCAGCCCCCTATATCAGAGGAGCTTGAAGAATTCCTTTGTAGTGGGCATTTCCGTGACGGTATTTTCGCTGATTATTGGTGTGCCTATGGGGTATTTTGTAGCCCGGGTAAAGATTCCCGGAAAATCACTTTTGCTTTCTTTGGGTATTCTGCCGGTGATAATGCCTTCTTTCATCGGGGCTTTCAGCTGGATAATTCTCTTGGGCAGGCAGGGAGTGCTGAGATATTTCATCAATATCGCCTTGGCCCCCCTGGGCATGGAATTACCGCCCATCTATGGAATGTTCGGCATGATTTTCTGCATGAGTCTGACTTACTTTCCCTTTGTGTTCCTTTTAAGCCATGGGGCTTTTTCTTCGGCCAATGCCCTTTTAGAGGATGCGGGTATGCTGATGGGGGCCGGCCGCTGGAGGGTACTAAGAACTATCACTTTTCCACTGGTGATTCCCAGTATAGGGGCTGCAGCCCTTTTGGTGTTTATCAGGTCGATAGGTAATTTCGGTATTCCGGCGATTATCGGTGGGGATCAGTATGTGCTGCCAACACTGATATATTTCAGGGTGAACGGGTTTTGGGACCTGAACGGGGCTTCTTCGATTGCGGTGGTGAATGTGCTGATAACCGGGGCTGTGCTCTGGTTCCAGAAATATGTGGTGAGCCGCAGGGAGTACGAGACTATCTCGGCGTCTCATGTGGAGATAAAGCAGCACAGCCATCCGGCTATCCGCATAATAGCCTTTGCTTACTGTCTGGTGATTTTGATTGTCTCCTTGGCGCCTCAGTTGGTGATAATTCTCATGTCCTTCTTTGAAAAGTGGCAGGGGCTGCTGCCCGAGGGACTCACCTTGGCCAATTATGCTAAAATACCTAAAAATTCTCCTAAGGAACTGCTGAATTCCCTGTATCTTTCCACGCTTGCGACGCTTCTGACGGCAGTGTTGGGCAGCATAATCGCTTACATAACCGAGAGGAGAAAACCCAAGGGGGCGGGGATTCTGGATATGGCGGTGATGGCGCCCTTCATTCTACCAGGTACTGTCGTGTCGGTGGCCCTCCTTTCGGCATTTTCCGGTAAGAGTGCGATACCCTTAGGCGGGACTTATACGATCATTATCATTGCCTACATGGTGCGCCGAACTCCTTATGTATACCGTTCGGTGGCGGCGAGCCTGACCCAGCTGAACCCTTCGCTGGAAGAGGCTTCCACTATCGCGGGGGCGCATTGGATCTATACCTTTAGGCGGGTGAGTGTGCCCTTGATTCTGCCAGGGATTATTTCTGGTTCGATTCTCACCTTTTCCACACTTCTGCAGGAGCTGAGCACGACTATTCTTCTCTACGGTGCGAGAACGAGAACGGTACCTATCCAGATTTATGGAGCTGTGGCCGACGGAAAGATGGGGGAGGCGAGCGCCCTTTCGGTGATTTTGCTTATGGTGGTATTCGCTATCGTCTATGCTACCAACAAGACCAAGGGCAGGGATCTTTCATCGGGCTTCAAGATTTAGATTCCCGCAAAGGTGAGCCAACTTGCTAAAAGCCTGATAAGAGAGAAAAAGCCTGCAAATTCAGCCACAGCCAAGATGAGGCCTGTTGCACCGGTGAGGATGAGAGCGGGCTTTTTCCAGGGTTTTTCCCTGTAACTCTTCTTCATGAGGGTAGGAAGCGTGATGGCGACGGCGAGGAGAATCCAGAGTGCGGCGCCTATCAGGGCTGAAAGTCCTGGCGAAGCTATCGCAAAATCCTCCATGCCCCAGCCTGCCCTGGTAAGCCAGGAGCTGAAGGAGTTTAGGCTTCCGGCGGCCATGGCGAGGCCAAAGAACACAAGAACAAGACCCGAGGCGATTCTCACCGTCTTGCCTTTACGGGTAAGGAATGAGAGCACTGGCTTGAGGCGATCGAAAAAGAGTCCCGAGGCCAGGAAGGGAATGGCGAATCCCAGGGAATAGGAAAGCAGGAGCGCTATGGCCTTGGTTACGCTGCCTTCTCGGCTGGCCATGAGGAGGATGGAGGCCAAGATAGGGCCTATGCAGGGCGACCAGCCCGCTGCGAAGGCCAGGCCCAGAAGGAAAGAACCGGGCACGCCCTTGGCCTTTCCCCCGGAGAACTTGCTAATGAGACGGGAGTCGGCAATGAGAAAGCGCAGGAAATCGAAAAGAAGGTTGAATCCCAGGATGATCACCAGTATTCCGCCGATTATTCCAACATATTTGGAGGCCTGATTTCCTCCTACGAACATGGCGCTGCCGGAAAAAACAATGCCGAGTATTGTGAAGGCTAGGGTGAAGCCTGCCGAAAAAGCGAGGCTGCGCAGGAAGAGTTTGGCCTTGCCTTCTCCCTTGGAAATGGCCGATACGCTCGATCCTGATATAAAAGAAAGATAGGCGGGGATGAGGGGAAGCACACAGGGAGAGAGGAAGGAGAGTAATCCAGCCAGGGCGGCGGAGAAAAGGCCTGGCGCGTTCATCGCTGTGCCAGCTCGTTCAAGAGGCTGACGAAATCTGGATTGGCGTAGTTATAGCTGCCCACCATGCCGGCTATGAAGCGCCCCTCTTTGTCCAGGATGTAGGTGGTGGGAATGCCCTGGGATGCGTAGGTCTTGGCCAGGCTGTTTTTAGGATCCAGGTATACGGGGAAGGTCATTTTCTGCTCAGCCACGAAGCGGCGCACCGTCTCGGCATCTTCACCCAAACTTACGGCGAAGACTTCGAAAGCCTTGCCCTTCATGGTTTTGGAAAGTGATTCGATGTGGGGAATTTCCTCTTTGCAGGGAGGACACCAGGTAGCCCAGAAATTGAGGAGTACTATCTTGCCTTTTAGGGAAGACCTGCCTTTCTGAACTCCGGCCATATCGGTCACCCGAAAGTCCGGGTAGGTGAAGGGCGCATCGAATACGTAAAAGCCGAGCTTTTCCAACCTTGCGGCGTACCAGGCCTTGGATGCCGCGGAAGCCGGCAGGGTGAGCATGAAAGTTGAGAGAAGCACAAGTAAAATAAATAGGAGCCTTCGCTTTGTCATTGTCTACCTCATCTATAAGGATGAATACCGAACATAGTTATTCATATTCGCAAAATTCGGTGGAGCTTTGTTTGGCTTCACATATGGAAAATTTAATATAATGGATACCTTATGACAAGCGCTTGTTTAGGCCAGTCCGGTGTCGTTGTCATAGTAATGAAAAAAAGAGTATCTTCGACTAAATACAGCTACTGATTGTGGAGAGAATATGAATTTTAACAAGCCCCTAATAGCATCTGAAGAACCCGAGGAAGAGAAGAAAACTTCGGCCAAGCCCGAGGATGCCCTTGCGGAGCGTTTTTTAAAGACCCGCACAATTTTGCTCACCGGCGAGGTGGATAAGGATTTGTCGGAAAAGGTGATCAGGCAGCTTCTGCTACTGGAGAGCCTGTCCAGCGAGCCTATCACGGTGCTCATAGATTCGCCCGGTGGGGATGTCTACGCCGGTTTTTCGATTTTTGACATGATCCGCTTTATAAAAGCTCCTGTGCGCATCGTGGGCATGGGCCTGGTTGCCAGCGCCGCAGCATTGATTCTTCTGGCGGTTCCCAAGGAACGCCGTTACGGCCTGCCCAATTCCTCCTACCTCATCCACCAGCCGCTTTCGGGTATACAGGGTGTGGCAACGGAGATAGAAATACACGCCAGGGAACTGGAGAAAACCAAGGCCAGGCTAAATGAGATAATAGCCGAGGCCACAGGGCAGCGACTGGAGAGGGTCTCCAAGGATACGGACAGGGACTACTGGATGAACGCCAAGGAAGCACTGGCCTACGGACTTATCGACAAGGTAATCAGCAGCAGGGACGAACTGACAGTCTGATTCGCAAGTGGGTTTCATGACCTGCGGCTTGCTGCGGGGGTGTTGATTCTGAATCACCGTCCGTCACGCATCGCGTAGAGTCCTTCGAACGGCGCTTCTTTATAAAGAGCGCATTCAAGGAGCGCGGCAATGCGCGGGCGGTTTCTTTTTCTATTGGTTTTAGCTTGCCTCTGCGGCTTTCGCTGCAGCCTGCCCTGGGACAAAGGGGGCGATGAGTCTCTCACGATAGCCTCCTATAATGTTCACAACCTCTTTGATGCCCAGGATGATGGAGGGGAATACCCTGAATTCAGCGTTGCCTCGGGAAAGTGGAATTCCGAGCTTTACCGAAGAAGACTGGATAATGTTGCCGAGGCCTTGAGTGTTCTGGGCGGTGAAGGAGGGCGCTTGCCCGATGTGCTATGCCTGGAAGAAATAGAGGGAAAAATAGTTCTGCAGGACCTGGCATGCGGGCCACTGGCCAAGGCTGGGTATAAATGGATGGCCTGTGCTGGCCCCGAATCTTCTCCTGTATGTTGTGGCCTTCTATCCAGATTTCCAATCGTCAGCGTAAAAACCCATGCCCTCAACGATGCCTGGGGCTATGGCTCGGGTAGGGATATTCTCGAGGCCGAACTGGATTTGGGTTCTGAGTGGTCACAAATTCGCATGACGATATTCGTGTGTCATTGGAAATCCAGGCGGGAGGGGGAAGAGGCAACGGAAATTGCCCGCCGAGGGGCGGCAGCCTTGCTGGCTTCCAGGATGTCGCTTCTGGCCAAGGAGGCTCCCGAGAGGTCAATGCTTGTCTGTGGAGATTTTAACGAATCGCCTGACGAGTTCGAGCGAAGCGGCCGCCGATATCCCACTGCCCTCATGCCCGATCCAGCCGAGAGTTTGGGCGGCCGTTACAGGGCTTTGCCTCTGGAGTGGTTTGAGGGTGCGCTTCTGGTTTCGGGGAGGGCTGAGGCCGCCCGGGCAGGGAGTTCTGGGGTGGCTCTCTATTCACCCTGGATGGGGAGGGATGGCTACAGCTATATGTACAAGGGCAAGGGAGAGCGCCTGGATGGCTTTTTGCTGGGGCCTGGTTTTTCGGATGGCAGAGGGCTGGAATTCTCAGGCTTCAGCCTGGGAGAGGATCCTTCGCTCATGGATGATTCGGGGGCGCCATTGGCATGGACAGGCACTTCGGGCTATTCGGATCATCTGCCCATTGCCTGTACCCTGCACCTGGGAGATTTGCAGTAGCCACTGTTATGGCTAGCAAGGGCAGTATTAAGCTGGAGGCAGCTCTGTACGGCCAGTAAATTGGCTTGTGCGAGGGCTGACCTTATAGGTCAGGCCGCCGTGTACGAAAGCCAGCCCTGTACAGAGGGCGCGGTTTTGTGGAAATATGAAACGATGCAGAGTCTACTTACGCCGTTTCGCGAACGTCTGGGTTTAAGCGCCTTCGCGGCCGGCGATTATGTAAAAGCCGAACGATATTTCAGAAAACTAGAAGAAAAAGATCCCAATTCCTTGAGCACACTGCGAAACCTCGGGCTTATCCTGATGGCCAAGGGGGATGCGCAGGGAGCGGAAGCTTACCTTTCCAGAGAAGAAAAACTCTATGGCCGTTCATTCCATCGCCATGCCGCCCTGGCCGATATCGCCTATGCGATGGGCAAGCGTAAGGAGGCCGAAAAGCGCTACAGGCTTGCACTGGAAGAACCAGAGGCTAGGCCGGGCGGAAGTGCCGAGGCTTTGAGGCCTCTGATGGAAAAACGCCTGGGTATTTGCTCCAGTGAAAAATCCTTTGCAGCCAGTAGGGAATCCATGAAGGTTTTTAACGAAGCCCAGGAGTTGAAGGCCAGAGGAGAGTCGGAAAAAGCCGTGGAAGCTTTTTTGCGATCGGCGTCCCTGGACGAGAGCAACTGGCCTGCGCTCAACAATGCGGGAATTCTATATCTGGATAGCCTAGGTAAGCCGGAAGAGGCTCTGAAGCTTTTTGAGCGGGCTTTCGAGGCGTCCAGGAATATTCACGCTGCCAGGAATATCGAGGTGGTCAAGCGCAAGTTGGGCAAAAAGGAAGGGCAATGATGCGGGATGCCAGGGAGGATGCCAGGGCTATTTTCACCAGAGCTTTGGAAGAGGTGGATCCAGGCAGGTTGCTGCATAATTCCATGTCCCGGGAAGGAAATACCCTGAGTATTCGTCATGACCTGGGACACTTCGATCTGGACCTGGGATCTTTTCGCCATGTGCTGGTGCTGGGCATGGGCAAGGCTTCGGGGGAGATGGCTGTTTCTCTGGAGTCGATACTGGGAGACCGCATCGATGATGGATTTGTTGCGACCAAGTCCGTAGGCGGGAAATCCTGCAGACGCATACGCTTGGTCGAGACATCCCACCCTGTTCCGGATTCCAGATCGGTGGAGGCGGGCAGGGAAGCGATGGTCATGGCTCAGAAAGCCAGGTCCTGGGAATTGGCGGGGGAACCTACCCTGGTTCTGGTACTGATTTCGGGCGGGGGCTCGGCCCTCCTCTGTCTGCCCGCCGAGGGTTTGAGCCTGGATGAAAAGGCAGGGACTACCAAGCTTTTATTGGGCAGCGGAGCCAGGATTGGAGAGATGAACGCGGTCAGAAAACACCTTTCGGGCATTAAGGGCGGGAGGTTGGCGGAGGCTTTCTTTCCCGCGACCATTGTGTCCCTGGTGCTTTCTGATGTGATGGGCGACGATCTGGACACCATAGCTTCAGGTCCTACGGTCCCTGATAACTCCACCTGGGAGGATGCGGCGGGGATTCTGCGGCGCAGGGGGCTGTGGGAGTCTATTCCTGCCCAGGCGCGAAGGCTCATTCAGGAAGGACTCGCAGGGGCCAAGCCTGATACTCCCAAGCCGGATTCTACGGTTTTTGAAAAGGTTAAAAGCTTTATTCTGGGCAACAATCTTTTGGCTTTGAAGGGAGCCAGGCAGGAAGCACTTGCACGAGGCTATTCCTGTCTTATTCTCAGTTCGCGGCTGGAAGGAGAGGCTCGGGAGATTGCCAGGCTTTTTTCATCCATGGCCGTGGATATTCAGCGCTACGGCATGCCCTTGGCCAGGCCAGCCTGCATTCTCGCGGGGGGCGAGACTACGGTGACGCTACGGGGCAAGGGTAAGGGAGGCAGGAATCAGGAAATGGCTTTAGCCTTTCTCTGCGCCCTGGAGGATTCTAAAGCCCTAGATTCAAACCTGGCCTTCCTTTCGGCGGGTACAGATGGTGCCGATGGTCCGACGGATGCCGCGGGAGCCTTTGCGATGCCCTCCATGGTGGGCCAGGCCAGGGCAAAGGGTTTAGAACCGGTTAATTTTTTGGCCGACAATGATTCCTATTCTTTTTTTACGTCCCTGGGAGGTCTTTTAAAGACAGGACCCACGGGAACTAATGTATGCGATGTGCAGATACTTCTTCTGCCCTAGCCAGTAATGATGGAGGAGGAACGCATATGCGCAGCGTGGTGAGGAGTAATGATATGAAACGTGAACAGAGCCAGCTGAAGCTGGCGGTTCTAATAGATGCCGACAATACCCAGGCGAGGATAATTGAGGGGCTTTTAGCGGAAATTGCAAAATACGGCGTGGCCAGTGTTAAGCGAATTTACGGTGATTGGACCAACACCAATTTGCGCTCCTGGAAGGATAAGCTATTAGAGTTTGCAATACAGCCGGTTCAGCAGTTCTCCTATACTTCGGGCAAGAATTCTACGGATAGCGCGATGATTATCGATGCGATGGATCTTCTTTACACCGAAAATCTCGACGGGTTCTGCATCGTCTCCAGCGATTCCGACTTTACCCGCCTGGCCGCCAGGCTGAGGGAGGATGGGAAGATGGTGCTTGGCTTTGGCCAGCGCAAGACGCCCAAGCCCTTCGTGGCAGCCTGCGATAAGTTTATTTATACTGAAATTCTGCGGGAAGGCGAGGAAGAGAAGGAGAGCAAGAGCGAGAAGGAGAGCGCTTCCCGGAGCCAGAACGACATCAAGACCGATAAGAGAATGCGCGCTCTTCTGGAGAGTGCAGTGGAGGATGCGGCGGACGAGTTCGGCTGGGCCTATCTCGGCGCTGTCGGCACCTATATTGCCAACCGGCAACCTGAGTTCGATCCCAGAAACTATGGATTCAGGAAGTTGGGCGATCTTATAAAGGCCTCAGGGCTTTTTGAAATAGACGAGAGAGCGAGTCCGACGGATTCGGGCAAGCAGGTGTATCTGCGGCTTAAGCCAAAGGCACGCTAGAAAACTCAAGCCCCGAGACCGGCTTTTAAGCTTCAGGCTCAGGCCTCCGTAGAACGCTCTTTTTCCAGGCTGTCCACTACCAAAGAGATGAGTACGGGGCCTTCGGCTTCCTTGCTTCGAATGCAGGCAGCTTCGCAGGCTGGCGGTTTTCCGCTGGCCCTCGATTCCTCCAGACAGAATGAACAGGCTTTGGGTACCCCCTTGATCTGAGCGATAGCACCATCGATATTACCGTGCTCGAGTCTTCTCATGATGCCGGGGATGTCGAATTGGACAGGACAAGCTGCGGCACAGCGGGGTTTTTCGCACCAGCGACAGCGGTTTGCTGCTACCGCTCGTTCTCCTTGAGGTACATTGCCTTTTGTTCCAGCGGGAATGATGCGTACAACGGATTGGCTTTTCTTGGCGGATGTGTAGGGCTCCCTTTCGAGGCTTCTGAGTATCCTATTGGCTGCAGATATTCCCGACACTGTGACAGCAGGGGTGCCTGTGCCCATGACTGTCGATTCCCCGGCGAAAAAGAGACCTTCTTTTGGACCCTTGGATCCCTGCCTAAAGATGAGGTGCTGTCCCATCTTCTGTTTAGGACCGGCTACCGAACCCCCATCTTTACCCAGATAGCGCCAAATGGTACTGGGACTGGCATCAATTCTGCCCTTTATTGCGTTGGTGAATCCTGGAATTCGGCGTTCCACCAGAGCAAGCATTCTATGAGCTTCCTCTTCCTTGGCTTTTCTGTAGGATTCTTTACCATAGTCTGGAGAGTCCGGCTCGGGCCAAGCTCTCAGTGACGGACCGATGAGGAGGAAGGTAGATTGTCCTTCTGGAGCGAGGCTAGGGTCTTCCAAAGATGGCAGATAAAGGGTGACATCGGCTTCGTCCAGTTTTTCCCTGTTGTCGACAAACATCTGCACGGGGAGGGTATCGGTAGGCAGCACTGATTTGTCGATGCAGCCATAGACTACAAAGCTGGGCATGGTCATTTCATACTTGAGAACCCGGTTTTTCCATCGCGTGGGGAGTAGATTATCAGGGTCCATTGTCTTGGCAAAGCTTCGGAGCGAGCCGCAGAAGAGCACCATGTCGGCCTTGAGCGCAACTCCTGCATCGGTTAGGACGCCGTTGATCTTGTCCCTATCACCTAAAATCTTCTGCACCTTTGTCCTGTACAGAAAGCGTCCGCCATTCTCTTCTATTGCCCTTTCAAGTCTGGCGGCCAGGGCCATGGCAGAGCCAGCCGGATAGTATGCGCCGCCCACGTGGTTGTCCACAAACATGGTGGCGGCCAGGACCGCCGGTGTTTCGCGGACGGTGGTGTAGCAATAAGTGGAGGTGAGCTTGTCGAAGAAGCTTCTGGCCTTAGGGTCGGAGATGAAGGGTTTCATCATGGAATCGGCGCTGGTAAAGAGAAGTCTGATCATCTTCAGCTGAGCGAGTAATCCGGATCGGGCATTTTTGCGCATTTCCTCGAGGGGCATATCGCCGGGGGCTTCAAAGACGGTGACGGGGGCAATGGTTTTTTCATAGAGTTCCCCGATATGGGCGTAGAATGAATCTAGTTGATCGCCTGCCTGCGGGAAGAGACGCTTAAGCTGGGTTAGGTAGAGCTTAATGTCGGCGTGGAATACGATGGGTTCTTCGCCATAGAAGAGGCGGTACATGGCGCTGTGCCTATACATTTCTATGGGCATTTCCAGCTCGCTCATGAGCCAGTTATGGGGATTGAAGCCTTTTTCGCCGAAGCCGAAGAGCATGGCGGCGCCCGAGTCGTAGGTGACATTTCCCCTGCGGAATGCCGATGCCGCGCCGCCGGGGCGGTCGTGCTGTTCCACTACAGTCACATCGAGGCCTCGCTTAGCCAGGAGAGAGGCCGCAGTGAGGCCTGAAAGGCCAGCGCCTATGACGAGTACCGAGGGTTTTTCAGGTTGGGGAGCTTTAGGAAGCTGCATGGGTCCTCTATTGCAAAGCACAGGTATCCTCTTTTGATCTCATTTTTATATCTCGAAATTCTAATGTATATGGAGCGCTTCTTTTGCGCAACCGGCATACGAGCCCTGGTAATGCCATGATTGTCAAAGATCCTTGCGAGCAGCCAAGGCTTTGGCCAGGATGGCGGGGCAATGGCGGGAGAGAAAAAGGCCGAACCTGGATTTCGCATCCATCGCGACTTTTATATCCAGTTTCCCTGCGGCTATACCCGAAAGAATGAGGTCCGCGGTTTTTTGAGGATCTTGTCCATTGGCCTGGAGAGGATCCATACGATTGTAGAGAGTACCGTCGCCAGAAAAAGCGTTGTGCGATATTGATGTAGCGACAAATCCGGGATAGACGAGAATAATTTTAATGGGACTATTGTATAATTCTGATCTGAGGGATGTGAAGAAACCGGCTAACGCGTGCTTGGAGGCCGCATAGGAGGTTCTGTGTGGCGCTCCCATAAGTCCTGCGAGGCTTGATACGCAGACAATTGTACCGGAACCCCGCTGCAGCATTGAAGGGAGTATTCTTCGTGTTATCTCCACCGATGCGAAGAAGTTGGTTTCCATTATGGCTGAAAATACTTCTTCTGAAGTATCCATGAACAAAGAGCGTTGGCTGACACCGGCATTGAGGATGAGCATGTCGATGCCATTGTAAATTTCCAGAGCTTTTATTACGGCATTTTCTCTGGCCTTTGGATCGGCGAGAGAAAAGGGGAGTATGGAGGCAGGTCCGCCGGCGCTGGAAGCGCGGGCTTCCAGCGCCGGCACGTTGCGGCCAGAGAGTATGAGTTTGGCACCCCTGCGCCCGAGGGCAAGGGCGAGGGATGCTCCGATGCCCGACGAGGCTCCGGTTATCCACACTGAGCGGCCGTCAAAGTTTGTTTCAGCCATGGACGAAGGGTAGGCGAGATAGTTTTTCAGGTCAATGAGTCGCGCCACTTCCAAAAGCCTAAGTCATTTAATAATTCGCCTGGCTACATGATTTTTTCCCGCCCTTCTCCTATTCCCTTATTCCGGATGTTATACTGCTGCACATGAAATATTCCAATTCTAACAAAATATCTTCTGGCTTTAGGGTTTTTACACTTTTAACCCTGCTATTTACGGCAAGCCTTTTTACGACCTACGCCGAAGGACCTTGCGATAAGGGTACGAGCGACTGGCTCGCCACGGGCACCTGGGAGGGAAGGCTTGCGGTGGGCGGGGCTTCTTTGAGGCTGGTATTCAATATAGGACCTTCAGACAAGGATGGAGTACTGAAGGCAACCATGGATAGTCCTGACCAGGGAGCCAAAGGTATTCCTGTGGACTCGGTGAAGCTGGAAGGGCAAAGAATCGTTCTCAGCGTTGGAGTTATCGGTGGTTCATACGAGGGCACGCTGGATGCTTCGGAAGGCCGGATAGATGGTCATTGGAAGCAGGGGGGGAGCAGTTTCCCACTGATTCTCCTGGCAAAGCCAAAGGAGGAGGGCCAGGCCGTAGGGCAAGATACGTCCGCGCCAGCTGCGCCCGACGTTCCTGCTACGCTTGCCCAGGCCGAGTCTTCTCAGCCTGATGTCGTCAGGCCGCAGACTCCGGTGAAGCCATACCCCTACACGGGCAGGGAAGTGACGGTGAAGAGTTTTGATGGAGCCCTTCTGGCGGGTAGCTTGGTTGTGCCTGAAGGGAAAGGCCCATTCCCCGCTGCGCTTTTAGTGACAGGTTCGGGAGCCCAGGATAGGGATGAGACAATATATGGCCACAAGCCTTTTCTTGTGATTGCCGATTACCTGGCTCGTCGAGGAATAGCCAGTGTGAGGCTGGATGATAGGGGCTATGGAAAGTCGCAAGGGAATTTTATAGCTGCGACAAGCCTCGATTTCGCTCGGGATGCCGAGGCGGCCTTAAGGTTTTTAAAAGATAGTCCTGAAATAGATTCGAAAAAGGTGGGAATTATCGGACACAGTGAGGGGGGAATTATCGCGGCCATGGTGGCTTCTAAGGATTCCAGCCTAGCCTTCGCGGTGCTGCTGGCGGGACCCGGGGTGTCGGGGGAGGAATTGCTGTATCTGCAAAGTGCGGCTCTCTTGAGGGCTTATGGAATGGGGGAGGATGCGGTGCAGAACTCCCGGTCTATAAACCAGATGCTCTACACCATAGCCAAGCGCAACGATGCTGCCGAGGTATTGCAGGCAGAAATAGTAGCGGCCTACCTGTCCCTCCTACCCTCTGCGGCGCCTGAGGAGGCAAAAGCCAAGGCTGAAAAGGATGCCCTTGTTTCGGCCAGACAGATTTTATCCCCCTGGTTCAGAACTTTTTTGGTCCTGGATCCCAGGCCTTACATAAGGGAGTTGAGGTTGCCTGTGTTGGCACTGGTGGGCTCGAAGGATCTTCAGGTCCCTGCCAAGGAAAACCTGGAAGCTCTGGCCAAGGCCTTGGATGAAGGAGGCAATGTCTCCTATACGCTTGTGGAGCTTCCGGGGCTCAATCATCTTTTCCAGACAGCAGGCACCGGGCTGCCGGAAGAGTACGGGCGGATAGAAGAGACCTTCTCTCCCCTTGCGCTAAGGACCATGGGAGACTGGCTGGCGATGGTTCTACGTTAACTCAGTAGCCGATCAGTCAGGCGCCCCCAGTAAGTGGAGAGCCGAGTTTACCAGCCTAGAATTCTTAAGCGATTAGCCTTGCCGATAGAGGCCAATCGTGCCAATGGTGAGTTCTTTTCCGGAGTTGTTTTTTTATACTCGATGGCGAATTGGTTCATGGAAAAATGCCTAAAAACCCAAAAACTTTCCCGCAGAGGATCTGTCGCTCCGGTGTAGAGTCTAGTTGTTTCGTCGGCCCAGGCTGAGAAGATTTTCCCGGGTTTCAGCTCTCCGTATCCCGAAACCCAGGCGACACAACCCAAGGCTGAATGAAGGGTAAAGGCGAGATTCGCCATAAAACGCTGGCTTTCATACAGAAGCTCATCGAGTTCTTTTCCACGTTTTGCCGAGTGTGCCCGGGCTAAAGCTCGGAGACGCGAAATCTCCGCAGTTTTGGGTGTATGAATGGGTGTTTTGTTGATGATAAGGCAGGTTTTGTAAAAATCCATGTTCAATTCGTTCTTGAACCAGCTTTTAGCCAGTTTTCCCGACTGTCCTATGAGATAGCGCTGATTGTGCTCTTTCTGTTCGTTTTTACCTGGGTTGTCCGCCACAATAATGAACTGAGGCTGATCCTGGAGTCCTATTTCATCAAGGGCTCGATTGTAGACGATGGGTGTTTCTATGGCGTAATCCTCGTAGCCGAGGGTTTTTCGGAGTTCCTCCTGAAGTTCTCGCAGCCAGGGGCTGCGCGTATTCAGAGTCTCTACATATGAAGAGAAATTTTTCCTGGTTGTGTCGAAGGCTGTGTATTGTTCGTGGGTCATCTATTCCAGATCTCCATGGTGAATTCATAGTAGCAGAAGCCTGAGCGCCAACCAAGCCGGAATGGTAAAGAAAGGCCTTTCCCAGAGAGTAGCTGGGTTTGTATACTGGTGTACGATGAAACATCAATGGCTCGCAGCAGGCTTTCTGGTTCTCATTCTTACCTTGGCCGGGTGTCAAAGCGCCGAGAAAAACAGGCTCAAGGAATTAAAGGCTTTGCTTTCCGGCTCGGATTTGTCCAGCGATGCTACTGCGGCTGTTTCTCGTAAAATAGATGAATCGAAGGATAGGTTTCTTTTTCTTATAGACGCTGTGATGGCAGAGATGAAGGCGGATCCTAATCTGCTGCGGCGGGCGGACAAGAGAAAGTCACTGCCCGCTGATTACGAACCTGCCGATCTTTTGTGGTTGGACAGCATGGAGCTTTCGCTTTCCAGGACGGGGCACAGGCTTAGAAAGCCCGTAGCAGACGCTCTTCTGCGGATGAGCAAGGCGGCGACAGGAGAGGGGGTGAGCCTCCTGGTGTCATCCACCTATAGAAGCTACGAATACCAGAAAAATCTCTTTGCCCGCAATGTGGCAGAGATGGGAGAGAAGGAAGCATCCAGGGTTTCGGCGGCTCCGGGTACGAGCCAGCATCAGCTGGGTACGGCTATCGATTTTGGCTCCATAACCGACGCCTTTGCCGAGACGATGGCCGGGCGCTGGCTAGAGAGGAACGCGGGCCGGTTCGGTTTTTCCCTTTCATACCCCAAGGGAAAGGAAGAGTTGACAGGCTATGTATGGGAGAGCTGGCATTACCGCTTTATAGGGCTGACGGCCGTGGCGCTCCAGGATGAATTCTTTGATGGAATTCAGCACAACCTCATGCTTTTCCTGGATGCGCTTTACCTTTCGAAGGTAAGTCCTTGAGGGCGACAGAGTAGATAAGGTCCGCGACGGCATCCTCGTCGTGATTTTTTTCTGATACTACCTTAGCAGCCGTTTTTATCCGATCCAAGGCGTTCGCAGGCGCGCAGCCCCAGCCAGCTTCTTCTATCATGCTCAGGTCGTTCATGGCATCTCCGATAGCCATGACTTTTTCCATGGTGATTCCGAGCCGCTGGGTGAGCCTTAGAAGGGCCGAGCCTTTATCGGCACCGATAGGGAGTATTTCCATAAAGTAGGGCTTGGAGGTGACTACTTCGGCTCTGCCCTGGAAGAGCCTGGATGCTGTTTCATACAACTGGGTGATGCGTCCTGGTTCGCCGGGAACGACAAACTTGACCTGTCCATTCCTGAAGAGTTCGTCCTTAGGACCTGCCTCCTGAACTGGCTGACCAGTGATTTTTTCATCCATGAGAGCCCAGTCGTTTATCCTGCTGCAGAAGATCTGGCCGTTCATGTAGACCTGCCAGGGGAAGTCCTGGGAATCTATGAATTCCGAAGCTTCATGGCAGAACGAACTGGACAGCATGAGGCGTTCTACGACGGTTCCGTCTTCTGCCTCCAGGATTTCGGCACCATTGGAGCAGACGAGGAAATTCCCCTTCCTGCCTAACTGGAGATGTTCAACATATTCTCTTACACCGAAATAATTTCTTCCGGTAGCCAGGACTATTTCAATGCCGGCGTTTTCGGCGTCGATGAGAGCTTGTTTGTTGCCCTGAGAGATTGTAAGCGAGGAGCTTAAAAGGGTGTCGTCCAGATCCAGGGCTATAAGCTTTATTTTCATGGTCAGTTATATACTATGCGAGCTTGTCCAGTGAAAAGATGGGCCGTGCTCCTACCGAAGAGCTACCGCCTGAGGTCTTGCAGCCTGCTTTTATGCCTTCAGCCTTGATGTAAAGGCTTGTACGGGCTATTCTCTTGGGCGAAAAGGATGGTAGTCCATGGATTTTATCGACTTGAGAAGCGATACGGTCACCTGGCCAACCCAGGAAATGCGCCAGTCTATGGCTCAGGCTCCTGTAGGTGATGATGTCTACGGCGACGACCCGACTATAAATGAACTGGAAGCTCTTGCGGCTGCCATGTTGGGCAAGGAAGCCGCCCTCTTCGTGCCCTCGGGCACCTTCGGAAACCAGCTTGCTCTTTTGAGCTGGTGTCCCCGGGGAAGCGAAATCATCCTGGGCGAGCAGTGCCATATTATCCAGCACGAGGCAGGCGCCGCATCGGTGATAGCGGCGGTGCAGACCAGAACCGTGGATGCCCCCGAGGGGGTTCTTCCTCCAGCCAAGGTGGAAGCCCTCATTCGTGGCAATGATATTCACTATCCTCCCACATCGCTTATTTGCCTGGAAAACGCCCACTCCTCGGGGAGGGTTCCTTCCCTGGATTATATGAAGGAGATGTCGGCTCTGGCCCGTAAGCACAGGATTCCCCTGCACTTGGACGGAGCCAGGATTTTTAACGCTGCCGCGAGCCTGAAGATTTCTCCTGTAGAGCTGGCAAGCCAGGTGGATTCGGTGATGTTCTGCCTTTCCAAGGGACTTTGTGCTCCGGTGGGCTCCATGCTGGCAGGACCCAGGAGTTTTATCGACCGAGCCAGGCGCAAGCGAAAGGTTATGGGCGGCGGTATGCGCCAGGCGGGAATTCTGGCGGCCGCGGGTTTGATAGCCCTCAAGGACATGACCCGCCGGCTGGCTGAGGATCATGAGAATGCCACCTACCTGGCTTCCAGGCTGGCGTCGCTTCCGGGATTTTCGGTGGATCTGGCATCGGTGCAGATTAATATGGTGTTTTTCAGCCTGCCTTCATGGGTGAATCCTGAAAAACTCGCAGAAAAGCTGAAGCAGGAGGGTATAAGGATAAGCTTACCCGAGGCTGGCATCTGCCGCCTTGTAACCCATTACTGGATCAAGCGGGAGCATTTAGATACGTTAGTATCACTGCTGGAAGTGTTTACGAAGGATGTAGATGGCCGACGCTGACGAGGGAAGGATGGTCCGCAACGCGGGCATACTCTCCGCTCTGACCATGGTATCCAGGGTGCTGGGCCTTGTGCGGGAGATGACCAAGGCGGCTTTCCTGGGTACGGGATGGCTTTCCGATGCCTTCTCGGTTTCCTTCATGATACCCAACTTCATGAGGCGGCTTTTTGCAGAAAATTCTATATCCGTAGCCTTTATCCCAACTTTCAAGGGCTATCTGCGGGATTCGGATGAAAAGGCTACCAGGGAATTCCTTTCCTCCAGCCTTACGGTATTGCTTGTGCTCGTGGGCGCGGTGGTGGCCGCCGGCATGGCGGCGAGTCCCTGGATTGTCCTGGCTTTCGGCTCCGAACCTGTAGAGACCGGGGTGCTCACCAGGATTATGTTCCCCTATCTGGGGCTAGTTTCTATCGCGGCCCTCTTCCAGGGCATGCTCAATTCCTACGGTATATTCGCTCCTTCGGGGATCGCCCCCATAGTGTTCAATATTTGCTTTATTGCGGTTCCCTTCCTGGTCTCGCCTTTTACGGCCAATCCGGCAAGAGCTATGGCCTTGGGCGTCGTAGCCGGCGGGCTGGGCCAGGCGCTTTGCCAACTTCCGGCGGTGCTGAAGGCGGGGATTCGGTTTGGTTTTATTTCCCCTCGCAAGGCCTTCGCCAATCCGGGCATGAAGCGTGTGTTTGTGCTTATTGCTCCCACAATTCTGGGAATGGCGGCCTATCAGATCAACGATTTAGTATCCACGGCCTTCGCATCCAGGGCTGGAGTAGGCGTGGCTTCCAGTCTGCAGTTTTCTATACGTCTTCAGGAGCTCATCCTGGGTGTGTTCGCGGTCTCTGCAGGCACGGTGCTGTTGCCCGAACTGGCCGATGCGGCCAAGGCTCTGGATTGGAAGCGCTATTCCTCGAGGCTAGGCCGTACCCTCAAGACGCTTAGCCTAGCGACCATACCGGTGGCTGTCTTTTCCATGATATCGGGAAGGGAGATTGTCGCCCTGCTTTTCATGCGGGGCGGTTTTACCGCTGAATCTGTGGAGCTTACCGCATCAGCGTTTTTTTGGCATCAAATGGGCTTGGCTTTTATAGCGGCTAATAGGGTGATCGCGCCGGCATTCTATGCCTGTTCAGATTCCAAGACCCCGGCTTTCGCCGGCATAGCCAGCTTTGGGGTGAATATCCTCCTGGTGGCCTTGTTGGCTTTTCCCTTCAAGGGGCCGGGTATTGCCTTTGCCCTTTCGGTTTCCAGCGCGGTGAACAGCGCAATCCTTATTGCAGCCCTCCTGCGTCGCCGGACAGAGGGTATACCGGCTGCGATGCTGGACTTCGGCACGTATGCATTCAAGCTTTTACTTCTTTCTCTGGCTGCTGGCGTGCCGGTGTATCTTCTACGCCTGCCGCTTTTACGGCTCTTTTCTTCTACCGAATCCAGCCTGGTCAGACTGGGTTTACCTTTCCTCTCCATGACGCTGATCTACACTGTTTTAGGTTTGGGATTGCTCGTGCTGGTGAAGGATACGACAGCGGCAGCCCTGGTCGGACATTTTAGGCGCAGGGGAGGACGGGGGCGCTGACAGCGGAGCCTTGGGCCAAAAATCTCGCCGGGGCTGGGCTTGACATCATTTCCCTCGGATGCTAAAGTCCCTCTGCTTTACGCCTCGCCCCTGTAGCTCAGTCGGCAGAGCATATCCATGGTAAGGATAAGGTCAACGGTTCGATTCCGTTCGGGGGCTTTTTAAAGTAGAAGCAATCCAGGCGCGGAAGACTAAACGGTCGCGCCGCGAAAGGACAGTATAATGGCCGCCAAGAAACAAACGGTAGAGATAATCGCCCTGCAGTGCACCGAGTGCAAGCGCCGCAACTACACCACCCAGAAAAACCGCAAGACCATGCAGGAAAAGTTGGAGATGATGAAGTACTGCAAGTGGGATCGCAAGCATACCCTCCATAAGGAGACCAAGGTCAAATAAGGCCGCCTCTTCGGAAGCTGCCTTTTGGGATAAAGATATCGGACGGCCCTGCAAGGCCGTGCGATTCGCCCTAGGCCAGTAGCTCTAATGGTAGAGCGCCGGTCTCCAAAACCGGATGTTGAGGGTTCGAGTCCTTCCTGGCCTGTAGCGAGTCTTTTTGGGGATCAAGGAGCCGACATGAAGAAGATTGTGCAGTTCTTCAAAGAATCGTACGCCGAGCTGGCTAAGGTAGTATGGCCTAGCAAGGAAGATGTAGTATCCTCGACCAAGGTGGTGATTTTCTCCACTGTGGCCGTGGCTCTTTTGCTCGGCTTGATCGATTTCCTTCTTGTACTCGGCATCGAAGCCGTGTTCCGATAAGGCGGAGGCTGGATGGCAAAATCGTGGTATATCCTTCATGTCTATTCGGGATATGAAAATAAGATAGAAAAGACAATACGCACAATGATCGAGGCGGGCGACCTTTCCCGAGATATCGTTGCCGATGTGAAGGTGCCGACCGAAGAAGTCACCGACGTAAAAGATGGCAAGAAAAAAATCGTAACCAGAAAAATTCTCCCCGGCTATATTCTCGTCGAGATGGATCTGCCAGAAAACGGATGGAAGGCTACCTGTTCGGGTATTCGTAAAATCACTGGCGTTACGGGTTTTGTGGGTTCCAACTTGAGCAACAAGCCCCAGCCCATTCCCAGCGAAGAGGTGCGCCGCATACTCCAGCGTTCGGGCGAGATAAAGGGCGAGCGCCAGGTGAGGATGAAGCAGAGCTATTCCCAGGGCGAGCAGGTGAAGATCATCGAGGGTCCCTTCGAGTCTTTCTCAGGTGTAATTGAAGAAGTGAACGCCGAGAAGAACAAGCTCAAGGTGATGGTGGGCATTTTTGGCCGATCCACTCCGGTGGAGGTTGAGATGACCCAGGTGGAGAAGATTTAAGACATCGATCGGGGAGCCTTGAGGCTTACAGCTCGATCAGTGAGTTCTTTGTAAAGCGGCTGAAGGAAATGTCTCGCAAGGGGCAGTACTTTTCAGCTTCTCAGATAAGGGGTTTTTACTCCACTGATGGGAGTGGGCGAATCGCGAAGCGATTAGCCCACCCAACCCCGGCGGCATCGGATTCGTCGGGTATACCACGTAAGGAGAATGGCTATGGCCAAGAAGAAGATTACTGCAATAGTCAAGTTGCAGTGCCCTGCCGGCAAGGCGACACCGGCTCCGCCCGTTGGACCGGCTCTCGGTCCCCACGGTGTGTCGGCGCCCATGTTCTGCCAGCAGTTCAACGAGCGCACGAAAAGCATGGAGCCCGGACTCGTTATCCCGGCTATCATCACCGTCTATCAGGACAAGAGTTTCACCTTTATCCTGAAGACTCCCCCCGCCAGCGTACTCATCAAGAAGGCCTGTGGAATCGAGAAAGGCTCCGCCGTCCCCCAGAGGGACAAGGTTGCCAAGCTCAGCAATGACAAGCTGGAGGCTATTGCGAAGCAGAAGATGCCAGACCTCAATGCCAACGACATCAAAGCCGCAATGCGCGTAATAGCTGGTACCGCCCGTTCTATGGGTGTCGAGACGGAGATACGGAAATGAAGCACGGCAAAAAATATCTGGAAGTAGCAAAGAATCTCGACAGGACTCAGGAATATGATCCTGCATCGGCCTGCGCCCTGGTAAAGGGAACCGCCCGTGCCAAGTTCGACGAAACCGTGGAAGTCCATGTCAGGCTTAACCTTAAGAAAAGCCAGTCGGTCCGCGATACGGTAGTTCTCCCCAATCAGTTCAGGGGTGAAAAAAAGGTGCTGGTGTTCTGCAAGCCTGAGAGGGTGAATGAAGCCCTGGAGGGTGGAGCTGCCTACGCCGGCGATGCCGAGCTCATCGAGAAGATCAAGGGTGGCTGGGTCGATTTCGACGTAGCTGTCGCCACCCCCGATATGATGAAAGACGTGGGTAAGCTGGGTATGGTGCTCGGCCGTCGCGGCCTTATGCCCAATCCCAAGACCGGTACGGTCACCAACGATCTTAAAGCCGCGCTGAATGAGCTCAGGAAGGGTAGAACGGAGTTCAGGTCGGACAAGACCAATATTGTCCATATCGCCATCGGCAAGGCTTCTATGGAAGCAACACAGATCGCCGAGAACTTGACCGTTATTCTCGACGAGATCAACCGCAAGCGCCCCTCCGATACGAAGGGCGAATTCGTGACTTCGGTATATTTGGCTTGCACTATGGGTCCCAGTGTGCGCGTCACGACCGTCAAGAACGAGAAGAGGTAAGTTATGGCGATGAGAGCTAACAAGATTCAGCCGAATAAAACCGAAGCCATTGATCAGCTGAAGACGAAGATAGGGGAATCCCAGGATTTTGTCTTTGCCGAGTACCGTGGTCTTACGGTGGAGCAGATCACCGATCTTCGCAGGAAGCTTCTGGAAAAGGGAGCATCGCTGCATGTGGTGAAGAACAATTTTGCCCGTATAGCCTTTGAAGAACTGGGCTTCACCAAGGAAGTCGAGCCAGTACTGACAGGGCCTACGGCGGTTACCTTCGTGACTTCCGATTCCAATGAGGTAGCCAAGCTTTTACTGGATTTCGCCAAGGAAGTGCCTGCCCTCAAGATCAAGGGTGCCCTGGTGGACAAGGGCTTCATGGGAGAGGCTCAGGTAAATATCTTCTCCAAGTTGCCCGGACGCAATCAGCTTATTGCAATGTTGCTGTCCGCGATGAATGGTCCTGCCCAGAACCTGGTGTACGTGCTCAACGCAGTGCCCACCAAGTTGGTCAGGATGCTCAAGGCGATAGAGGAGAAAAAGGCCAGCGAAAATCAGGCCTGAATAACAAAGGTTTTATAGGCCCCCAGGCTTCGGATAGCTGCCGTTCCTGTCGGCCTTGTAGATGATGTCCTCCGTATGGAGGGCCAGTGTAGTAAATAGGAGAAGATAATATGGCAGCGCTCAGCAAAGATCAGATCATTGACGCGATCGCTTCGATGACGGTTCTCGAGGTTTCCGAGCTCGTCAAGGCGATGGAAGAGAAGTTTGGCGTAACCGCCGCGGCCCCCGTGGCCGTAGCCGCCGGTCCCGCAGCCGCAGCCGCGGCTCCCGCCGAGGAAAAGACCGAGTTCACCGTCATTCTCAAGGCCGGCGTTCCCGCCGACAAGAAAATCGCGATCATCAAGGAAGTACGGGTGATCACCGGTCTGGGTCTCAAAGAGGCCAAGGACTTGGTAGAGGCCGGAGACAAGCCCCTCAAGGAGAATGTTTCCAAGGAAGAGGCCGCCAAGGTCAAGAAGCAGATCGAAGACGCCGGTGGAGCTGTCGAAGTCAAATAAGGCGTCGTTTGTTCTACCGCGCAGCTTTCTCCCCTGCAAAGGCCCCTTGAAAAGGGGGTCTAGTGCGGGGGAGAAAGTTCGGTTTTTCGGAGGCATTTACCTGGCCTGGGGATCACAAGCCCTTTACGGCGCGGATAAGTGCCTCGGAATGACCGCACGCAGCGTAACGTATTGCGCGTTACGGCGCACGGTTTCCCAGCAGGAGGGGTAAGGGATGTCATATACCGCACACAAGATCCAGCGCCGCTATCTTGGAAAAGAATTCCAGGAGGCGATGGAGCTTCCCGATCTCATCGATATACAGCTTTCATCCTTTGAGCGTTTCCTTCAGAGGGACAAGCTGCGCCAGGGACTGGCACCCGATGAGGTTGGACTGCAGGAAGTCTTCAAGGCGACCTTCCCGATAGAGAGCCAGTCGGGCGACATGGTGATCGAATTCGAGCGCTATGGCTTGGACGAGAGTGCCATGAAATACAGCGAGCTGGAATGCAAGCAGAAGGGGCTCACGTACTCCATCCCTCTCAAGGCCACGGTCAACCTTGTGTTCCAGAAGACCGGCGAGATTCGGCAGAAGGAAATTTACCTGGGGGATATCCCCCTCATGACCGACAGGGGAACTTTCATAATAAACGGTGCCGAGCGCGTCGTCGTTTCCCAGATTCATCGTTCTCCCGGCGTTGTCTTCAGCCACGAAAAGGGTGTGTTCTCTGCCCGGCTCATTCCTTACCGGGGCAGCTGGCTCGAGTTCGAAATCGACCAGAAAAAAGAACTTATCTTCACTAAGATAGACCGCAAGAAAAAATTTCTGGGAACTTTGTTTTTAAGGGCAATCGGTTTTCATAGCCGCGAAGAAATAATCGAGGCATTTTATAAAACCGCTACCATCGAACTGGGCGATAGCCCGGAGCAGAGGGAAAAAGTCATTGGCAAGGTGCTTGCCAAGCCTGTGTACATAGAAGTAGACGGAGACAAGAAAAAGCTCTTCAGGGCTGGCGAAAAGCTCCATCTCCATGAAATCGATGAATTAGCCAACCTGGGCATTGATTCGGTGGATGTGATCGATCTCGAACATCCCGATTCCATGCACAACGAGATGATCCTCAACTGCTTCGAGCGTGAGGATGTCAAGCTTGAAAAGGAGAGCGCCGAGCAGGATGAGCCTTCCAAGGCCGATGCCCTTGCCGCTATCTATTCCACCCTCCAGCCCGGAGAGCCCATCACCGTCGAAGGTGCAGAGAAGGACCTGAATTCCATGTTCTTCTCCTCCCGCAAGTACGATCTGGGTAAGGTGGGACGCTATAAGCTGAACAAAAAGTTCAACTACGAGACGCCCTTCAGTGAGTTCACGCTCACCCGCACCGACATTGTGGCCACCATGAAGCATCTCATGGACGTGTACTACGGCGAAGCCTACGTGGACGATATCGACCACCTGGGCAACAGACGCGTGCGTTCGGTAGGCGAGCTTCTGGCCAATGTGATGAAGAGCGCCTTCGCCCGCATGGAGCGTATCGCCAAGGAGCGCATGGCTCTCAAGGAAACCGAGACCGTCAGGCCTCAGGACCTTGTTTCCATAAAGCCGATCGTCGCGGCGATTAAGGAGTTCTTTGGCTCCTCTCAGCTCTCCCAGTTCATGGACCAGGTTAATCCCCTGGCCGAACTGACGCACAAGCGCAGACTCAACGCCCTCGGCCCGGGAGGTCTTTCCCGCGACCGCGCCGGCTTCGAGGTTCGCGACGTCCACTATACCCACTATGGCCGCATGTGCCCCATCGAGACGCCCGAAGGTCCGAATATCGGTCTTATCGTGTCCTTGGCCACCTACACCACGGTCAACGATTACGGTTTCCTGGAAACGCCCTACCGCAAGGTAAAGGACGGTATAGTCTCCAAGGATATCGAGTATCTCTCCGCCATAGACGAGGACCGCTATTACATAGCCCAGGCATCGGCCCATATAAACAAGGAAGGCAACTTCCTGGATGATTCCATTTCCTGCAGGCACCAGGGCGATTATACAATGCGCCCGCCCAAGGAAATGCAATATATGGACGTGTCGCCCAAGCAGATCATATCCGTTTCGGCTTCGCTCATTCCCTTCCTGGAGCACGACGACGCCAACCGCGCCCTCATGGGCTCGAACATGCAGCGCCAGGCAGTTCCCCTCGTCTTCCCCGAGCCGCCCAGAGTGGGCACGGGCATGGAATGGAAGACGGCCTACGATTCGGGTGTTCTTATCAAGGCCCGCAGGGCAGGAGTTGTGGAGTTTGTGGACGCCGAGCGGGTTGTCATTGCGCCTAACTCCAAGGACCCTACGGATAAGGATGTCTACATTCTCTCCAAGTATCAGCGCACCAACCAGGATACCTGCTACAATCAGCGCCCCATCGTAATGAAGGGCGAAAAGATCAAGAAAGGTCAGGTTATTGCCGACGGTCCTGCGACCAACAACGGCGAGCTTTCATTAGGCCGCAACATTCTGGCGGGCTTTGTGCCCTGGAACGGCTATAACTATGAGGACGCCATTCTCATCTCCGAGCGTGTGGTCAAGGAGGATATGTTTACCTCCATCCATATCAAGGAGTTCCAGACCGAGGTGCGGGAAACCAAACTGGGTCCCGAGCGAATCACTCGCGACATCCCCAACACCAGCGAGAAAATCCTGGACAACCTGGACGGCGAGGGCATCATCCGCGTAGGAGCCAAGGTAAAGGCCGGCGATATTCTGGTGGGCAAGGTAACGCCCAAGAGCGATACCGATACGACCCCCGAGTTCAAGCTTCTCAACTCGATCTTCGGCGAAAAAGCCAAGGATGTCCGCGATTCTTCACTCAGGGTGCCCCATGGCATCGAGGGCACTATCATTGATGTACAGCGCCTGAAGCGCAGCGCCAACGACGACTTGTCGCCGGGCGTTGAGGAAGTGGTCAAGGTACTCATCGCCGCCAAGCGCAAGCTCAAGGAAGGCGACAAGATGGCGGGCCGCCACGGCAACAAGGGCGTCGTAGCCCGGGTGCTGCCTGTGGAGGATATGCCATACCTGGACGACGGTACTCCCCTGGACATTTGCCTCAATCCGCTGGGCGTGCCCTCCCGAATGAATATCGGCCAGATCATGGAAACCGAACTGGGCTGGGCTGCCAGCACCCTGGGCGAGTGGTATTCATGCCATGTTTTCCAGTCGCCTTCCCAGGAACAGATCGAGGAAAAGATCCAGAAAGCAGGGCTGCCCGGATCCTGCAAGGCCGTTGTCCGCGACGGACGCACCGGCGAGGCATTCAAGAATCTTATCACCGTCGGTGTGGTTTACTTTATGAAGTTGCACCACCTGGTGGACGATAAAATGCACGCCAGGAGCACGGGTCCCTACTCCTTAGTTACCCAGCAGCCGCTGGGTGGTAAGGCCCAGTTCGGCGGTCAGCGTCTAGGCGAAATGGAAGTCTGGGCCTTGGAAGCGTATGGCGCGGCCAACACCCTCCAGGAACTTTTGACAATCAAGTCCGACGATATGACCGGCAGGGCCAAGGTGTACGAAGCCATCGTGAAGGGCGAGCCCCACACGGCGGCGGGCATACCCGAAGCCTTCAATGTAATGGTACAGGAACTGCGCGGACTCGCGCTGGACATTAGGGTGTTCGACGCCAAGGGCAAGCAGATAGCCTTGACGGAGCGGGATGAGGACATCATCAACAAGAACACCGGCGCCTTTTAGCCTTAAGGGGGCAGCATGAGAGATATCCAGGATTTTGACAGTATTGGGATCCGTCTGGCCAGTCCGGAGATGATCAAGGCCTGGTCGTACGGAGAGGTCAAGAAGCCTGAGACGATCAATTACCGCACACTCCGGCCTGAGCGCGACGGCCTTTTCTGCGAGAGAATTTTCGGCACCACCAAGGAATGGGAGTGCTACTGCGGTAAGTTCAAGTCTATTCGTTACAAGGGAGTGATCTGCGACCGCTGCGGCGTCGAAGTCACTCATTTTAGGGTGCGCCGCGAGCGCATGGGCCACATAGAGCTGGCCTGCCCCGTGTCCCACATCTGGTTCTACCGCTCCGTGCCCAGCCGCATGGGTTTATTGCTCGACCTGCCAGTAGCTGCACTCAGATCTATCCTCTATTACGAGAAGTTCATCGTTATAGATCCGGGCGAGACCGAGCTCAAGAAGATGCAGCTCCTCACTGAGGAAGAGTATAACGCCGCTCAGGACCGCTTCGGCGGTGCCTTCTCGGCTGGCATGGGTGCCGAGGCTATCCGCTCCCTCCTGGAGCAGATCAACCTGGACGAACTGGCCGCAGAGCTGCGGGAAAAGATGATCGCCAAGGGGCCGAAAGCAGATAAGCGCCTTTTAAAGCGCATCGAGATCGTCGAGTCCTTCAGAAACTCCAACAACAAACCCGAGTGGATGATTCTCTCGGTAATCCCTGTCATTCCCCCCGAGCTGAGACCCATGGTGCAGCTGGACGGTGGCAGGTTTGCCACCAGCGATCTCAACGATCTCTACCGAAGGGTTATCAACCGCAACAACAGGCTCAAGCGGCTTCAGAACCTAAACGCTCCTGAGATCATCATCCGCAATGAAAAGCGAATGCTTCAGGAAGCGGTGGACGCCCTCTTCGACAACACCAAGAAAAAGAGAGTGGTGAAGGGAGCCTCCAACAGGCCGCTTAAATCCCTCTCCGATATGCTCAAAGGCAAGCAGGGACGTTTCCGCCAGAACCTTCTGGGCAAGCGCGTCGACTACTCCGGCCGTTCGGTCATTGTAGTAGGCCCGGAGCTCAAGATGTGGCAGTGCGGACTGCCCACCAAGATGGCGTTGGAGCTTTTCAAGCCCTTCATCATGAAGAAGCTTGTGGAAAAGGATGTCGTCTACAACATCAAGAAGGCCAAGATGCTGGTGGAGTCCGAGACCCCCGAGGTCTTTGCCGTACTGGATGAGGTAGTAAAGGAACATCCTGTTCTCTTAAACCGCGCTCCCACCCTCCATAGGTTGGGTATCCAGGCTTTTGAGCCGGTGCTGGTGGAAGGAAAGGCCATAAAGCTCCATCCATTAGTCTGCAAGGCCTTCAACGCCGACTTCGACGGCGACCAGATGGCAGTCCATGTGCCGCTTACCAACGCCGCCCAGGCCGAGTGCTGGACTCTCATGCTTTCCAGCCGCAACCTGCTGGACCCTGCCAACGGCAAGACCATCGTCTATCCCTCCCAGGACATCGTATTGGGCATCAACTTCCTCACCAGGCCTAAAAAAGGCGTAAAAGGCGAGGGCAAGAGGTTCTCTTCCGCTGACGAGCTCCTCATGGCCTGCGAGTCCGGCGCCTGTGATTATCAGGCCGAGGTGCGGGTTCCCGCCACCAAGGTTGTGGTGTGGGATAAGGTAGGAAGAGAGCTGGAGCTGCCGGTCAACCACACGATTCTCAGCACCGCAGGACGCATATTGCTCAACGAGGCATTCCCCGCCGAAGTACCCTTTATCAATTATGCACTGACCGATAAGGATATCCGTTCCTTGGTCGAGACCGTGTACAAGCTGAAGGGTCCCTACGTCACCGTGGCCATGCTGGATGCCATCAAGAATTTAGGCTTTAAATACGCCACATTCTTCGGTGCCACCATCGGCATGGACGATATCGTCATTCCCGTTGAGAAGACTTCCATGATCGATGCAGCCAACAAGCAGGTCGAATCGATCCAGAAGCAATACCTAGCCGGCCACATTACCCAGGACGAACGCTACAACAGGGTAGTCGAGGTTTGGTCCAAGACTAACGAAGAACTCACCTCGGTGATGATGAAGGCTCTGGAAAACGACAAGGGCGGTTTCAACAACATCTATATGATGGCTTACTCAGGCGCACGTGGAAGCCGCAACCAGATCCGCCAGTTGGCGGGCATGCGCGGTCTTATGGCCAAACCGTCGGGCGACATCATTGAACTCCCGATCAAGGCTAACTTCCGCGAAGGCTTGTCGGTCATCGAATTCTTCATCTCCACCAACGGCGCCCGGAAGGGTCTGGCCGATACAGCCCTCAAGACGGCCGACGCAGGCTACCTCACCCGCAGGCTCGTAGACATTGCCCAGGATATGGTGGTGAACGTGGATGACTGCGGAACCATCAATGGTTCAGTCTACACTGCCATCAAGGACGGCGAGGAAATAATCGAGCCCCTGCGCGAGCGAATCATCGGCCGCTTTACACTCGACCCCATCAGGCACCCCATAACCGGCGAGGTTATCGTTGAGACCAATCAAGAGATCACCGAGGAAATAGCTTCCCTGATTGAAGCTTCGGGTATCGAGGAAGTGACGATAAGGACCGTGCTCACCTGCGAGGCCCGCTATGGCGTATGCCGTAAGTGCTACGGCCGCAACTTGGCATCGGGCCGCACGGTGGATATAGGCGAAGCGGTGGGCATCATCGCCGCCCAGTCCATCGGCCAGCCTGGTACCCAGCTGACCATGAGAACCTTCCATATCGGTGGTGCGGCGACCAAGGCTTCCGAAGAAAATCGCATCTACCTGAAATACCCGGTCTATGTAACCAGAATCCAGGGAACCTATGTGCCCACCAAGGATAACCACTACCTCTTTACCAGAAAGGGCCACATATTTGTCTGCAAGGTATTCTCGGCCTTTAACCTGGCCAAGGGCGACAAGCTCCTGGTGAAAGACGGCGACAGGGTGCTCAAGGACTCTCCGATAATCAAGAAGAAGGGCAAGAGCGAGGAAATTGTCGCCCACGATATTTCCTACGCCAAGGTTTTGCATGCCGAGGGTGAAAATCCCCAGCGCCTCTTGCTTATCGCCCAGGAACAGAAGCTGGAAATTCGCAACGGCTCCGATCTGTCGGCCAAGGAAGGCGATCTGGTACCGGCCGAAGATACGATTGCAATTTTCGATCCCTTCACCGATCCCATTATCTCCGAGTACGACGGCTATGTCCGCTTCGAAGATATAATCCCCGGTTCCACCCTCAAGGAAGAAATCAACGAGGAAACCGGAAATATCGACAAGAGGATCACCGAGTTCGCGCTGGAGCGAGATTCCAAACAGCCCAGGATCATAATCAGCGATGAGGCGGGCAACGAAATATTCGCCTATCTGCTTCCCGGCGGAGCATACCTCAACGTGGAAGATGGAGAGGTTATCAAGGCCGGTCGAACCATAGCCAAGATTCTCAAAGAAAGTGCCAAGGCCATGGACATCACCGGCGGCTTGCCCAGGGTAGGGGAGCTTTTCGAGGCGCGCAAGTCCAAAAATCCCTCGGTGCTCGCAATGGTTTCGGGCAAGGTTTCCATCCGCCAAAACATCAAGAACAAGCGGCTTATTGTTATCACCGACCGTTTTGGCAAGGAATACAAGCATCTGGTTCCCATGGGCAGGCGGCTCCTTGTTCGCGACAACGATATGGTGGAAGCCGGTGAACTGCTTTGCGACGGCAGCAAGAACCCCCACGATATTCTCAACATTCTGGGTGAACATGCCTGCCAGGCATACCTCATGGACGAAGTCCAGCAGGTATATCGCCTCCAGGGCGTAACAATCAACGACAAGCACATTGGCGTCATCATCCGCCAGATGATGAAGAAAGTGGAAATTGTAAGTCCCGGCGACACGAGATTTATCTACGGACAGCAGGTAGATAAGTATCGTTTCCACGAGGAAAACGACAGAGTGATCAAGGAAGGCGGTCAGCCGGCGGTTGCCAGGCCAATGCTCCTGGGTATTACCAGGGCATCGCTCAAGATCGATTCCTTCTTCTCCGCCGCATCTTTCCAGGAGACCACCAAGGTCCTCACCGACGCTGCAATCGCCGGCGCTGTAGACGGCCTGAGGGGTCTGAAAGAAAACGTCATCATCGGCCATCTCATACCCGCCGGCACGGGCATGAAGGTTTACAAGGGAATCAAGCTCTCGGACGACGAGCATGACGACCTGGACGGCTACGTGGAAGAAATCCTTGAAAAGCGAAAGCTAGAAAAGGAAATGGCACCCATTCCGGCCTTGGAAGACAGGGCTGATGCGAATGGTTCATTCGAAGAAGAGACGGTGTTCGACAATGATGCCGGCTTCGAAGCGGTAAACGAGGAAGAATAGGAAAGCACCGGGCTTTTGTTCCCGGGAGCGGCGCCTGGCCGGCGGATCGCCGAAGCAAAAAACCGGCCAGGCGCCGGTATTGACATTCGAGGAAGGCTGGAGGTATCTTGGATCGCCTGGCTAGAGCACACCGCGCTTAGCCGACGATTGTACCAGCCATAATTTGAAACTGGTCTTGGGTGATGCTGACACCGGGAGACCTAATAAGGGAGTCTAGAGCATTTATGCCTACGATCAACCAGCTTATCCGTCTCGGCAGAAAGCCGAACGTATGGCGGACCAAAGCCCCGGCACTCGATGAGTGCCCGCAGCGTCGCGGAGTTTGCACCCGCGTCATGACCGTTACGCCCAAGAAGCCTAACTCGGCCCTCCGAAAGGTTGCCCGAGTGCGTCTTACCCACGGCATCGAAGTAACCGCGTATATCCCCGGTGTCGGCCATAATCTCCAGGAACACTCGGTGGTTCTGGTGCGTGGTGGCCGAGTCAAGGACCTTCCAGGCGTTCGCTACCACATTATCCGCGGCGCCAAGGATACCCTGGGCGTCGAGGATCGCAAGAAGGCTCGCTCCAAGTACGGAGCCAAAAAGCCCAAGGCCTAAGGAATATAGAGAATGGGCAGAAAAAAGAAGACAATAGATCGCGGCCATGCGCCCGACACCAAGTACAATTCCACAGCAGTAACCAAGTTCGTCTGCAGGATGATGTGGCAGGGCAAGAAGTCCATTTGCACACGCATCATGTATGACGCGCTGGATATCATGCAGCAGAAGGCAGGGGTTCCCGCCCTGGATGTATTCAACAAGGCCTTGGACAATGCCAAGCCCGTGGTTGAGGTAAAATCCAGACGAGTCGGCGGCGCCACCTACCAGGTTCCTATCGAGATCAGGGATTCCAGGCGCGAGGCTCTGGCCATGCGCTGGCTCATCGCTGCCTCGAGGTCCCGCAGCGGCAAGGCCATGCCCGAGAAACTGGCCGACGAGCTTTTGGATGCCTTCAACGGCACCGGCTCCGCCATCAAGAAGAAAGAAGACATGCACAAGATGGCTGAGGCCAA
>CAZHFN010000017.1:0-2972 GCA_964531105.1 uncultured Treponema sp.
AGTGGTTCGCGGGAACTCCCGGCGGAGCCGGGAGTTCCCGCTCTTGCAGCCGGACCCGCGAAGAGGGGATTGGAACTCTCCCTCGCCATCCTATTCCGCCGTCCAGCCCGACCAGGTGCCCGAGACAAGAGGATTGGAGTACAGCGCATAGCCGGTGCTGCTGCCCTGGGAGGCCAGGCCTATGAGGAGGCCGCTGCCCGTGCTGGACCTGTGTATGGCCAGGACAGCCTTGCCGCTAATAGTGGTAGTGTAGGCGCTGGAGGGGGTGCCGAATGCTGTGCTGGAAACGCCGCCTTCTATGGCAGTCACAGGATCCGTTGAGGTATCGCATTCGTAATAGCCCGAATTATCATGGGCTATGAGAAGTCTGTAGGCTCCTGTGGATACTTCCACCTCGGCCACCAAACCCAGTTTCTGGTTTTTCTTGATCTCGGCTGCCGTGGCAGACCAGGCGCCTGCGCTTCTGGTGTAGAGGTAGCCGTCGCTGGAGCTCACCCGCACCTTGTTGGCATGATCAACAGCCAAGCCTCCATAGGTTTTGTCTGTCGTAGGACTGGTGTCGCTCCAGACCCCGGTTTCGGAAGCGGATGAATATATTGTTGTCGATGTTGCGGCAAAATAGGCGCTTCCATCATGGCCCAGAGCCAACACAGGAACTTCCAAGCTCTCAAGAGTGGTTGCAGCAAAGGCTGAGCTACCATCGGAATAGTGGAGGCTGTAGCGAAGAGTGTTGCCCGATCCGCTGTGGGTGAGGGCGAAGAGTTTAGCGTTGACGAAGAAAAGGGCATCTAGGTCAAGACTGGCGAGGCTACCCGAGGGGACGGCTGTCCATGTCCAGTCGCCAGCAGCAAAAACGACTTTATAAACACCCAGGTTTCCGTCCAATTCTGCGCCTACGTAGATCGAGCCGCCTGTGCCCGAGACGAGGCCGAAACAGCTGTAATCGCTCCGATCGGCACCGTCTTTCTCGGCGGACAATACTTCCCATGCACCGCCGGCAATCGGCCTGTACCAGATCTTGGCCATGGCGGCGTAATAATGGGTCCCATCGTCGGCCAAGGCTTTTACCGTGACGTTCTTGAATACATCGGTTCCGGTCTGCTTTACCTCGGTTTGTATTTCATCGAAGACATGATAGGTATTGTCGCAGGATACTGCCACCAGGCCGGCGGCTAAAATGAGAAAAAGGGGCGCAAGGCCCGCACGTTTGCTTGATTTCATTCCGCTACTCCTAGAAATGATAGACCGCGCCCAGGGATATCTCGAGGAAATTGCCATAGCGGGTATATGCGCTCTCGGTTCCATAGTGAAGTTCGGGTATCAGCCACCAGTACACCTGGCCGCCCAGGCTCCAGGCTTCCGATACCTGGAAATAGGCTCCGCCCCCTGCCTTTGTAAAGGGGCTTATCACACCGTTTCCCGAAAGTCTCATGATTACAAAGCCCAGATCCGCTCCTAGGCTTCCTTCGAAAGAACCTCTTCCAAACCAATAGCCAGTACGGAAACTCAAGGGAGCCATAAAGAGGCTTCTGCCGCCCACAGTACCATTGAAGGCTCCGCTCAAGGCTCCTCCAATACTTATACGATTAGCGACAAAATACTGATAGCCTATATTGAGCGATGCGCCCAGGTTTAATGGATAGGGATCGCCTGGGGTGGGGGAGGCTGGCAGGATGAAAAGGGGTATTCCCCCTCCCGCCGATATGGATATGAGTTGACTGCCCTTGCGGTGCAGACCACCAAAATAGGTATCTTGCGTGCTGTCCTGGGCTACCGACGGAGCGATTACTACTAATACGAAAATTACTAAAAGGGCGAGAGTGCGCTTCATCCTTCCTCCAGAAGCTTGTGTTCGCTGGACACTATAGCACAGGTACTGCCGATTCTCCATGGGGATGGTCTTTCGCCTCTTCCCGGAATAGGGATTTGCGCCTTCCCTGGCTGGCTATCACTGTCCAGGAGGCCAAAGCCCAACAGGGATCTCGGCTTCGAATCTCCATAAGAACCGCATCCATGTATGAAAAGGAAAAAGCATCGATTCTCTCCGGGGTAACATTATTTCCCATAAAAAACCCCAGGCCGGGGAGAAAAGGTGGATTGGCCAGGACATCGAGACCGGTTTCCTTGGCCATCCGAAGCGCCGCCTCTACCGGGGAGCGGGGAAGATCTCCCACCGACGGGACCAAGAAAAAGGAGGTTCCAACTTGATGAATCTTTCCAAATTGCAGGCTGGGAGGGATATCCTTGAAAAGCTCCTGGGACCTGGATCGGAAAACCTTGCGCAAGGCATCGCCACCGATGCGGCGAGGGGAGGAGAAAAATCCCAGATATATGCCTTCAGGCAGGGCCTGGCCTTCCAGATGGTCAAAAATATCCGGGATGGCTCGCTTGGCGGCACTGATATGAACAAGGATGTTGCCCCCGGGAACGAGGGCTATGGCGAAAATCCGCATCGCTCTCCCTTGCATGTTGTGGAATGCTCCGCTTTTTCATGGTACTATTCCTAATGAGTTTCAGTAAAGGTGGAAGAGAATGGAACCTAAGGTAGAAGCGCTGACCAACTTTCTTAAGACGACTATTTCGGCCTGGAATCACGTGGAATGCATAGCCGTGGATCCCCGTTCCGAGATTTTTGCCTACGATCCCTATTTCGCCCTGGTCATCGATGTCTATTGCGATGGCAAGGTTCTTCCCGCCGCCAAGCGGAGGGATGCGTTCGGGGATCCCGGTGATTTTGAAACCGCCGCCGGCCGCACCAAGGATAGGTTCTTTCTTCAGGAAATCCCCATAAGGATCGAGTACAAGAACATCTCCCTTATGAATAGCCTAGTGTCGCGCCCTGCGAAGCACCTCAAACTGCTCAAGAACTCTGGCACCTATCCCTTTTACAGGCTTAAACACAACAAGGTGATATTCGACGCCACGGGGTGGATAGGAGGCATACGCAAGGCCCTGGACGATTTTCCCGAAGA
>CAZHFN010000017.1:3072-21897 GCA_964531105.1 uncultured Treponema sp.
TGCGTTTTGCCGGCCCGCGAGGCAGGAGCCGTTTTTATCTGAGCATTCCAGCAGGAACAAGCCTGAAGGCCGTAAAAATTGGCCTTTTCTCCAGCGCAGACTCAGCCCAGACCGGGAGCGCGGCAGCGCCAGGAACGGAAGAGGAATGGGCTAAGCTGGAAACCCTGGCCCTCCTACCATCCTTCAAGGGATTCGAGACCATGGCGGAGGGTTATCGGATATCAGATGGACTTATTCCCTCCAGAAAAGACGCTGCCACGTCAACCTGGATCCTGGAGAAGCCTTTCTCTCCCTCCTCTGACGCTGGCCTCGGGTCCCAGGTACTCGTGATCCGTTACGAAAGGAATGTCGATTCGGATATTGTCGTGGAATTCGGTGATTCGGTTCTGGCCAGGTGCATGAGCTCAGTTAAGGAGATAAGGATTCCTGCTTCGGCATTTTCTTCTACCGCAGCCCCGGACTCCATGAAGATAAGCGCTCCCGATGCCGTGGGCTTGAGCGCAGCCTATATAGAATCCCTGCCGGAAAAGCAGGCCAAGTTGGCCGATCCGGGAGTTCTCCTGTTAGGGAATGGCCCTGGGGAGGACGAGGACTACAGCTGGTATCGCTGGGATCTTCTGCCCTCGGTGATCATGTTCGATTTTAAAGATTACGGTATCCAGGATGAATACCTGAAACGCCTAGCCTTTTTCGTCGAGAAAAAGGGCTTTGTAGGCAGGCTTGCCCCGGACTCCGAAATAAGCAGTCTGCACGGCTGGAATGCCCATGATTATAAGACCGAGGATATCGCCAGATTCTTCAGCTTGGCAGAGAGTCAGAAGTTTCCCTTGAATGATAAAGAACTCAGGCTCAGGGACTTTCTGCTGGAGCAGGGTTTGCTGGAAAAGAAAGTCAGGGGCTATGGGTATAAAGAGGGAGCCATCATCTCCATCACCAGGGAATCACCAGCGTATTTACGGCGCACCTTCCTCACCCACGAGTCCACCCACGCTATATTCTTCGCAGACCAGCGGTATCGGAAGCTCTCCATGGATCTTTGGGCATCCATGCCCAAGGATGAGAAGTGGTTCTGGCTGCTCTATTTCGGCTGGATGAATTATGACACTTCTTCGGCGTACCTCATGGCTAACGAAGTTCAAGCCTATCTCATTCAGCAGTCGCCCAAGAGGGCGAAGGAATACTTCACCAAGACCCTGGTGGAAAGGCTGCTCGAAAATCACCCGGAGCTGGAGGAAAAGCTGACCTTGTACATGGAGGAGTTCGGTGAGAGCTTCGAAGCCAGAGCGAGAACCCTCGATGCCTGGTTGCGCTCTACCTATGGTTTTGGAGCTGGAACTACCTACTTTATACGCTGATCGACGATTCGGATTATACGAGATCGAAGTATTCGAATACTTTTCTATACAAGTCAAAGTATTCAGAGCGGGCAAACTGATCGATCTTTTCCTCCGGAAGGGATTCCAGGAGCCTGTCCAGGTACACAAGCAGTTTTTTAAGATCGGGATACAGCTCGCCTGAAATCTCGGGAATGGTTACGTTTTCCTGGGGAGGAGGTGAAAGCGTGGACTGCGGGCTGGCACCTGGAAGCGTGGGACTCTCTGCCGCCAAGGGACTGTTCGACTGGCTGAGCATGTCATCGTAGCTTATCTTTAAATGGCTAAGTTCGGATTTGATGGAGTGCAGTTCGGATGCGATGCGGGAGAGAAGGCTGGGGTCACTCGTCGGCTGGAGGCGGGTATTTTTTACAGGAACCTCAGGCATTGGTTGCTCTTCGTCTATTGCTGATACTTCTACATCCTGTGGTGAGAGAAATTCGCCATCCTCGTCCATTTCATTGGCTGTGCCACTGTCCAGGACGCGCTTGTCCTGTTCGTCCAAGGTGGCGAGCAGTCCTTGGGCTTCCTCGGGGCTTACGAAGGAGCCTTCCTCGCTAAGCCGGTTCTCGTTTTCCCGGGTAGGATCCAAAAATCCCTCATTGTCCTGTGCCACTGTTCAATCTCCCGTATCCTGCCATTATACCAGGAGGCAGGTTCATTACAAGCTTCACGCCACTATTATTAAAGGGCTTGGTCAGTCCTTCCGTAAATCTGGGTAATGAGTGCTTCTCCTCAACGCAGCCCGGCGGGTAAATTTTCGTCCAGGCCTATCGATGCTCTCTCCAATGCTCTCTGTGCCTGCATTATTGCCTACTGCGTGCTCTCCTTCGTAGCCGGTCAGGCGGGATTGCTCGCCTACGGGGATACGAAGGCCGATATCCGGCGAATGGAGTCCCAGCTTGAAGCCTTTTCTCTGGAAAACGCCGCTCTACAGGATAGCCGGGATGCCCTTCTGAAGGATAGGGACAGGATAACCAGGGAAGCACGGGCTATCGGGTACGTGAGAGCCGATGAAAAGATAATATTTCTCTCCAACATTGATCCTGGAATGGTTTCCGCAAGACCCGAAAGGGTAGAGCCCGTGCGCTCTGGCCGTTCCAGCGGACTGCCGGATACGGTTCTGAAAATACTCGCCGCCCTCACCGGGGTTTCGGTACTGCTGGCGACTCTATTAATGGGATATGCTCCCGGCAGGGTAAAATCCCCTGCCAAGGAAGCTCGCCCTTCGGTGGCCGAAGCCTCCGGGGCGCTCGGTACTATGGTAAATCGATAGTAAGGGTTGTATCCAGGTCTGGCAAAACCAGGCCAGTGTCAGGGAGAGTGGTTGTAGTCGTGCCGCCTGGCTGTGGGGAAATTCCTAAGAGCTTTTGGAGCAGGTCGGCGGCATCCTGGCTATTGTCCTTGTGCACATCGCAACTGGCCGCTGGCTGGCTGCCCTCCAAGAAAAGCAAGTTTACCGTTCCCTCATCGCAATATTCCGTAGGCAGAAGCCCTGACACTGCGCATACGCTCGTCCTCGCCAGCCCGCTTTGGGGATAGGGGAAATCCCTGTATTCAAGACCCTTGTGTATATCCCTCATATAATCGGCCCAGATGGGTGCGGCTATCGTCGCTCCCGTCTGCTCTACGCCCAGGGAGTTGCTGCCCCTGTCGAAACCAAACCAGATGGCCGAGGTATAGTAGGGACTGGAACCTACCGTCCAGGCATCGGCCCAGTTATGGGTTGTGCCAGTCTTGCCCGCCAAAGGAATGGTATAAGAATTACCTCGCTGTCCCGATTGTCTCATCTTGGTCCCCGACGATGTGGAGCCGGCGAGGGTGCCCGAGGCTACTACCCGCTGGAGCATGTCCAGCATTACCGCGGCATTCTGCGGGCTCACCACCTGAATGGAGGAACCCATCCTACGCAGGTTTTCCCTGGATTCCTTTTCCGGTTCAAGAATGAGGTTGCCGTTCCTGTCTTCAACATAACGTATGGCTATTGGCTCCACAGCCTTGCCGCCATTGGCGAATACCGCATAGGCCCTGGCCATCTGGATGGGCTTGACCCCGATTACGCCCAAGGCCAGAGGGTAGACTCGGGGGAAGGTCTGCTGGATTTCGTCGGCGTTTTCAATGCCCAGGAGGGCCGCCGCGCGCTCTATGGCGGCATCGAATCCTATGGTCTGCAATACCTTTACCGAGGGAACGTTCATGGAGCGTGCAAGGGCTTTCCAGGCTAGAACCGTGCCTTCCCATTCGCCTCTGAAGTTAAGGGGTATGTAGGGAGTGCCATCCTCGTTGTAGAAAATAGTGGGAGAATCGTAGATCAGGCTGCCTTCGGTTATTTTTCGAGAATCGATGGCGGCGGAATAGTACAGGGGCTTGAAGGTGGATCCGGGCTGGAGCTTGGCCTGGGTAGCCCTGTTCCACTGGTTGGCCATGGAGTAGTCCGATCCCCCGATAAGAGTTGTTATATAGCCGGTGCTGTTGTCGATGGTGACAAAGGCGCCTTCCACAGTGGTTTTTTCAAGGTCGGTCTTGAGCTTGGCATTGCCCGCGTTGGCCAGGCTTTTCAGGTCAGGGATGCCGAAGGCGAGGGAAAAAGTCTCCAGAATGGGATTGACCTGGGCCGTGTAATACTCATAGGCCTGGTACTCGTTCCGGGAAGCAGACACGAAAAGGGGTTTGAGGTCGAAGGCTAGGCCTAAGAGCTCCACGATGGGTGTGTAGGTGGCTTCAGCCGAGGAAAGTCTCAGGGATGATGCCCTTTTATAGGAGGCGTTGGCCTGTTCCAATCCGCGCTTCATGTATGCTTCGGCGATTGTCTGCTGATCCAGATCCAGGGTGGTATAGACCGATAATCCATCGGAATAGATATCGAAGGAGCCGTAAAGCATCTCCTCCAATTGGCTCAATACGTAGGAGCTGAACCATGGAGCCTTGTCATCCCGCATGTAATATGCCGCTGATGATACTCTGGTATAGTCAAAGTTTTCCCAATAGGAGTTGAAGGAGTCTTCGGCTTCTTTCTTGGTGAGGTACTTGCGGTCCACCATCTGGTCCAGAACGTAGCGGCTTCGAGCCTGGGCTATCTGGGGATTGCGGAAGGGATTGTACCGGGAGGGGCTGGAGAGCTGGATGGCCAGGAGGGCAGACTCGGCGGGGCTGCATTCCGAAGCCGAATGCCCAAAGAAGTACTGGCTCGCCGCCTCGACGCCGTAGACGCCGCCGGCGCCCATTACCATCTTGTTGAGATACATCTCCAGTATCTCGTCCTTGGTATAGCGCCTTTCAATCTGAAGAGCCCACCAGAGTTCGATGAGTTTTCGCCGTATGGAGATGTCCCGCCGGTCGGCGTAGAGGGTTCCAGCCAGCTGTTGGGTAATCGTAGAGCCCCCGCCTAAATTCCTGTTGGTGAGCTGTCCCAGGACGGCTCGTACCAGGCCTTTGATTGTAAAACCCCTATGCCGGTAAAAGGACTGATCTTCCCTGGTGAGGAAGGCTCCGATCAAATGGTCGGGCAGGTCGTTGACGGCTACGGGATTGCGCTTTTCAGCGGAGAAGAACTCGGTGATCAGCTTGCCGTTGATATCGTAGAGCTTGGTGGGTAGGGCTGACTGGAATTCGGTGAAGTTTTCGTTCCGTATTGTATTTACTGTCCCGGCTATGCCGAGCCCTAGAGAGAGGCCTAAAATGAGCGTAAAGATTATGGCGAGCCAGGCAATGGGCGGTAGGCTTGACCGGGATCTGGAAGACATGAGCAAAGGGTATACGAGGAGGGCTCCTTGGTCAATCGAGCCTGGTGCGGCAGAGATAGCCGTAGCGGGCTACGCAAGGCTGCATTCCGCAGTGAAATGACATAGGGGTTTCCTTCTACTAGAAAATAATGCACATTTTTTATACAGTATCACCATCCGTATTGACACGGTGACATGAAAATGGATATTTAATTATCCAAATTAGGAGCTCTGGTGTTTTAGCTTCCAGTGCGGAGCGGAAGACCGGAGTGTGCCTTTGTCTAACCTAGACTGTTCCCAAGGAGGAACTCCATGAAAGTAGCTATCAATGGTTTTGGAAGAATCGGTAGGCTGGTATTCCAGTCCATCGTCGATCAAGGGCTTTTGGGCAAGGATAAGGTGGATGTGGTGGCCGTAGTGGATGTTGCCACCGACGCCGAGTACTTTGCCTACCAGCTCAAGTACGATTCGGTGCAGGGCAGGATGAAAGCAGCCCTCACGACCAAGAAAAGCGACCCAGCAAAGGCTGAGAACGATATCCTGGTGGTCAATGGCCACGAAATAGCCTGCATCATGGCCGAGAAAGAACTCAAAAACCTCCCCTGGGCCAAGCTGGGCGTGGAGTACGTCATCGAAGCCACAGGGATTTTCTCCGACGAAAAAGCCTTTGGCCACCTGGAAGCGGGAGCCAAGAGGGTGATCATCACCGCTCCAGCCAAGAGCAAGGCAGAGGATAAAAAGATTCCAACCTTCGTCATGGGCGTCAACCATGAGAAATATAATCCCGCCAAGGATCTCGTCGTCTCCAACGCATCCTGCACCACCAACTGCCTGGCTCCCCTGGTCTATGTCCTCCTCAAGGAAGGCATTGGCATCGAGACCGGCCTCATGACCACCATCCATTCCTATACCGCCACCCAGAAAACCGTGGACGGGGTTTCCAAGAAGGACTGGAGAGGCGGAAGGGCTGCGGCCATCAATATAATTCCCTCTACCACAGGCGCCGCCAAGGCCGTGGGCGAGGTTCTGCCTGAGACCAAGGGCAAGCTCACCGGCATGTCATTCCGAGTACCCACCCCCACGGTTTCCGTGGTGGACCTCACCTTCAGGTCCGAGAAGGACAGTTCTATCGAGGAGATCGACGCCCTCATGAAGAAGGCCTCCGAGACCTACCTCAAGGGACTCTTCGGCTACGGAAACGAGGAACTAGTCTCCACCGATTTCATCCACGACCCCAGATCTTCCATCTACGACAGCCTGGCCACCCTGCAGAATAACCTCAAGGGCGAAAAACGCTTCTTCAAGCTCGTGTCCTGGTACGACAACGAGTGGGGCTATTCCAACAGGGTAGTGGACCTTCTCCGCTATATGGATTCCAAGAAATAAGGGTTTTAAAGGATTGATACGCGAGAAGCGCCGATCCATCCAGGGTCGGCGTTTCCGTAGAGGAGTCTTACGCTATGATCAAGACTGTAAAAGACATCGACCTCGCCGGCGCCAAGGTGCTGATGAGGGTGGATTTCAACGTGCCCATGAAGGACGCCCGCGTCCAGGATGACACCCGTATAAGGGCAGCCCTGCCTACAATCAAGTATATTCTTGGCGCCGGCGCCCAGCGTCTGGTGCTCATGTCTCATTTAGGCGATCCCGACAAGGATGCCGCCAAGGCGAAGGAGAAAGCCCAGCGAGACGGCAAGGCCTTCGATCTGGAAAAATACTTGGACGGCAAGCACCGCATGAAGCCTGTGGCCGACTACCTGGCAGGCCTTTTAGGCAAGCCCGTTGTCTATCTTTCTTCCTGCAAGGGGCAAAAGGAAGTAATCGAAGCCCTTCCGGCGGGCTCGATCGTCATGCTGGAGAATACCCGCTTCCACAAGGAAGAGAGCTCCAAGGACCTTGCGGCCCAGGAGATTCTGGCCAAGGAACTGGCCTCCTACGGCGATGTCTACGTCAATGACGCCTTCGGCACTGCCCACAGGGCCCACGCTTCCACCGCCACGGTTTCCAAGTTCAGCAAAATCGCTGTGGGTGGCTTACTCATGGAAAAGGAAGTAGCCCACCTGGAGCCCATGCTTAAAGATCCTCCCAAGCCCATGGTCGCCATCATCGGAGGTGCCAAGATCTCCACCAAGATCGCGGTGCTCCAGAGCCTCATAAAAAATGCAAATGCCATTGTCATCGGCGGAGGCATGGCCTATACCTTCCTCAAGGCCAAGGGCATCCAGGTAGGATTGAGCCTGGTGGAGCCGGACTTCGTGGATATGGCGAAAGAACTTCTAGCCCAGGCTGAAAATGCAAAAGTCCAATTGCTCCTTCCTCTGGACCATGTCTGCGCCTCATCCTTCTCGCCGGAGGCCAAGCCAGTGTATGTAGCCGGCCAGGACATTCCGGCCGATCTCATGGGCATGGATGTGGGACCCAAGAGTCTGGAATCCTACAGAGCCGCCCTGGCATCGGCTAAAAGCGTGCTATGGAACGGCCCCATGGGGGTTTTCGAATTCGATGCCTTTGCCAAGGGGACAATGACTGTGGCGAAAGCCGTGGCCGATGCCACCGAAAAAGGAGCTCTCACCGTGGTGGGAGGCGGCGACTCGGTGGCTGCGGTGAACAAGTACGGCCTGGCCGACAAGATGAGCCACGTATCCACCGGCGGCGGCGCCAGCCTCGAATATCTTGAAGGCAAGGTACTGCCAGGAATAGCCTGTCTGGAGGAGAAATAAATGCGTTCATACTTTATCGCCGGCAACTGGAAAATGCACAAGACGGCCGCCGAATCCGTAGCCCTGGCCTCTGAACTTAAGAGCAAGCTCGCAGGCTGCAAGGAAAAACTCATGGTGGCCCCGGCCTTTACGGCCCTCTCGGAGGTCTCAAAGGTCCTGGCCGGAAGCAATATTCTCCTGGGCGCCCAGAACATGGGACCCGAGGAACAGGGAGCCCATACCGGCGAGGTATCGGTCCTCATGCTCAAAGATTTGGGCGTTCGGGTGGTCATTCTGGGCCACTCCGAACGAAGGCACAGCTATCTGGAAAGCGATGCCCTGATCAACAAGAAAGTGAAGCTGGCTCTCGCCCACGGCCTGGAAGTCATTCTATGCGTGGGTGAAACCCTGGAAGAGCGTGAATCGGGCAGGCTTGAAAAGGTGATCGAGACCCAACTCAAGGAAGGCTTGGCTGGTATTGACGCCAAAGATATGGGGAAGGTGACTGTCGCCTACGAACCGGTTTGGGCCATCGGCACGGGCAGGACTGCCAGCCCCGAGGATGCCGACGTCGTGCACGCCTATTGCCGCAAGATGCTGGCAGCCCTCTACGGTGAGGCCGTGGCTAAGGCTACCCTCATACAATACGGCGGCTCGGTAAAGGCCGACAATGTCGCAGCCCTCATGGCCAAGCCCAATATCAACGGGGCCTTGGTAGGCGGTGCCAGCCTAAAGGCAGAGAGCTTCGTTCCTATAGCCTCTTTCCGATAGTTTTCGTTGTTCCTTCTAAGCTCTTGATGCGAAAAGGCTTTTTCATATAGAATGCCACACTGCTTCCGCTTCGTACGGAGGCAGTCGATATTTTGTGTGTCCGGGAGTCCTAGCCATGGGTTTCTTTGCAGTGTTGCTTCTCATACTCTTCGTGATCGTGTGCCTCCTCCTCATTTTCCTCGTGATTATTCAGGACGAGGATTCCGATTCCATCGGCGGTATCTTCGCCGGCGGTTCGGCAAGCGCATTCGGGTCCAGGGCTTCGAATATAGTCACTAAAGTTACGTATGTGCTGGGAGCCCTCTTCTTTATAACCGCATTCTCCATGGCTATCATCAATAAATCCTCAACGGGAAACATTGAAGCCCTGGCCGTTCAGCAGACCCAGGAAAGCGGCAGCGCCGAGTGGTGGAAGGGCGAGGCTGTCCCGGAGGGAGGCACCCAGGAGCAGCAGGCTCCCGCCGAATCTACTACTCAAACATCCAATTGACGCGCTGCAATGCGCATTGCGGTAGTCGCCCTTGGCGAAAGCAAGGGCGATAGGCTTAAAAGAGCAGTCCAAAGCCTTGGAAGGGAATTCAGGGCTATGGGGCATGACTGTGAAATCTTCGAGACCGTCGATACCAGACTAAGCAGCAGCGAGTTCCTTGTTTTCTGTGCCAACTCAGTACCTGAGAAAAACTCAAAAGGTACTCACCTGGCCCAAACCCTAGCCAAGGCCGGATCGCTGGCCGGCAGGCGATCCATGGCAATTTTGCTTAAATCGGGGCTCTTCCCTAACAGGCAGCTCGGTTTGTTTATGAAATTATTGGAAAAAGAAGGCGTGATCCTTACCATGGCTGAGATAGTGTCCAACGAATCCCAAATCATCGCAGCAGCCCGCGGTGCCCCTCTGGTGAGAGGCTGAGCCATGGAGAACTATTACGACGTACTGGGCGTGCCGCCCGACTCCAATCAGAGCACAATAAAGAGCGCCTTCCGTAAAAAGGCTAAAAAATATCATCCCGACATGGAAGTATCTGGCCGCAACTCGGCTAATTCCAGCGATTCGGGGAACCTCGGCCGTAGCAAAGAGGGATCGCGACCGGTGGCTTCCATGCGTGAATCGGCAATGCGCCTCATTCTGGAAGCCTACAGGATTCTTTCGGATGCGGAGAAACGCAGGATTTACGACCGCAGCCTGAGAAGGCAGAAGCTAGAACAGGGGGGCTTTGACTACCGAAGCTTTCTCAAAGCCAGGAGTTCCGATCCCGAAAGCCAAGCCAAACTGATAATCTTCGACCTCCTGCATAATCTCGAAGATGAAGCTATCGCTGTCTACGAACGATCCAAGGCCTTCGGCGATTTTCGCCTGGAGCGCTGGATAGAGCGGGGCGAGGCCATGGATGCCGAGTACTGCCTGGCTGAAGAGTATGAGAAGCGTGGCCGCTTGCTGAAAGCCTATGGAATCTATAAGCGCCTCATAGCGATGGAAAGGGAAAAACCCTGGTTTAGGTACTATTTCGATGTAGTGGCCCTCAAATTCCGGACACTCCTTCTCCAGAAAATGCCCGGGCGGATAGACGAGGACGATTATCTGGATAGGCTCGAAGAGGCTATCGAACTCGAGGTGGGCCTGCGGGATACTGCACAGTTTCACAGAAAAAAAGCCGAGGTTCACCTACGGAGAAAGGAATGGGAAAAAGCAGGTGATGCCCTGGAAAAAGCAGCGAACCTCATGCCCAAGCTTCCAGGACTTGCTGCGGTAAAAAAAAGACTGTCAGAAGCTGAATATTGAGGGATAAAGCCCCGATACGAAGGGCATTCCCGTTTGTTGTTGTTATATACCCGCGGCTTTTATGATAGAATGCATTCCGATGCCGCCAACAAAAGAGAGCGAGATACAATGAACACACGTTTACTGCCTACAATGATCTTTTTTGCCCTCTGCCATGTAGTGGGCGCCCAGACTACCATCGACAAGACCGTCGCGACCATCAAACTCACCAAGACCGAGGCGATATCCCAACGCCAGCTGAAGACAGACGTGGAAAAACTCCAGAAGGCTACAGGGGCTGATTTTTCTTCCGAACAGGTGCGCCAGGTTCTGGATGCGCGTATCAACAGCCTTCTTTTTCTCCAGTACTGCGAGAAGGAGAAGATAACCGTATCCGACACCGAGGTTACCAAGGCCCTCACTCAGATGAAGGCGAGCCTGGGACCCAAGGCTACGGACGCCGATCTGGAAAACCAGCTCAAAGCTACAGGGGTTTTCGTAGAGCCCAAGGTTTATGTGCGCCAGAGAATGCTCTTCGAAAACTATGTCCAGGTAAAGCACGGCAAGGAATTCCAGACTGCGGTTCAGCAGCCCTCGGCCGACGAGATACTCAAGGCCTATGATCTGGCCAAAGCTTCCCTTGTAAGGCCCGATACCATGAGGGTCAGCGTTCTCTACGTGGATACCAGGGGAAAGAGCGATGCGGATGCGAAAAAGGCTAAGGACGCCCTCCAGGCCATAGCCAACAGCCTCAAGATAAACCCCGCCAAGTTTGATGAATATATGCTCAGGGCAGGAGATGATGCAGGCTATAAGTCCATCCCCTCCCTTTACTTGGAAAAGACAGCCCAGAACAAGGCGCTTTTTGGCGTTGACCTGTTCGACAGCGTATTCAGGCTGAAGGCGGGCGACATCTCGGCCATGATAGAGACTCCAACCGGGTACAGGGTTGTGAGGGCCAATGAGTTCCTGGCCCAAAAGCAGCTGGGTCTGGCCGATATTGTGCCGGGCAATCCGAACATGACCATTCAGCAGTTTCTTGCCCTGCAGGTGGCTGGAGAAAAGCAGGAATCCCTGCTCAACACCCTGGAGACCGATTTGATAACCGCATTGCGCTCCCAGGCCAGCATCAAGATTTTTGAGGAACACTTGAAATGGTAGAAGGTGGTTTCTGATGGCTGCACGTCGTAAAGCCAGGATACTGGCCTTCCAGGCCCTTTATGCATGGGAAGCCTCGGCTGCTTTGCTTGAAGATATTCTGAGCCTCTCCTGGGTGGGGGAGGAAAAGCTGGGTCAGATGGATGACGAAACCCTGGCTTTCGCCAGGCTTATCACCGCCCAGGCTGTAGAAAACTGCCCGGAAATAGACAAAAAGATTGCCGCCCATCTGGCCCATTGGCCCTTTGAAAGGCTTAAGAAGGTGGATTTGGCGATCCTGAGAATGGGAACGGCCTGCCTTCTGTATCAACCCGATATCCCCGCAGGGATCAGTATTGACGAAGCGATAGAAATCGCCAAGGAATATGGCTCCGAAGATTCCTTTAAATTTATCAACGGCGTACTGGACGGCATACGCAAGAATTTGGATGCCGAAAGAACTCCCCGGCCTGCAACCTCTAGCCCGGCGGGCAGCCTCTAAACCAAGAAACTATGATAAAGATAAAAAATTCCGAACAAATTGAAGGGATACGCAAATCCTGCACCCTTCTTTCTCGACTTCTGGGAGAAATCAGACCCCTTGTTCAACCCGGAGTTAGTCTTCTCGAGCTGGATAACTTTGCCAAGGACTTTATAATGCGACATGGTGGAAGGCCGGCTTTCCTGGGCTACGAGGGATATCCGGCAACACTCTGCCTTTCGGTGAACGAGGTTGTCATCCATGGCATCCCGGGTAAGAGGCGCTTGGCGGAGGGAGATATCGTTGGCCTGGATTGCGGGATCGATCTGGACGGGTATTTTTCCGATGCGGCGGTTACCTGGAAGGCCGGTAGAGTGAGCTCCGAGGCGGAGCGCCTAATGCGCGTCACCAGGGAGTGCTTGGACAGAGCACTACAGGCTGTGGAACCAGGGGCAAGAATCCATGATATTTCCAGGGCGGTTTTCAGCCATGCCACGGCCGCTGGTCTAGGAGTAGTCAGGCAGTACTGCGGTCATGGAGTGGGTCTGGAAATGCACGAAGATCCTCAGATTCCCAACTATGTATCCCCCGGCCCCAATCCCCGACTTTTGCCGGGCATGGTGCTGGCGATAGAACCCATGATCAATGCAGGTACCGGGGATGTTAAAGTGCTAAACGACGACTGGACCGTCGTGAGCATGGACGGATCCCTATCCGCCCACTATGAGCATACGGTGCTGGTCACCGAAAGCGGCCGCGAAATACTCACTTCCTGGGAATTCTAATCCCGAGTCAGGTGTTTTCTCCAGTAACGAATATCGTTATTTTACATTTTAGTAAGTGAGCCGACATCCAAAGCCGTCTCGGCTTTGGATGTCGGCTTTCGCGAACAACCGATATTCGACATCGAAAGGAGAAAGTATATGGCATCGGACAAGCATCTTTACTCAAAGAAGTTCTTTATAGCCAATCTCATCGTCTTAGGCGTGATAATTGGCTTTGCCTTTGCCTTCCTCGGAGGCAGGGCTCTCATGGGCGGACAGGAGAGAACGGCTCTTCCTGTGCTGGAAGCCGAAGCTCCTAAGGTGCAAGTGAGCCCCGAAGTAGGCGCAGCCCTCTCCCAGGCCGAGTCTGTGCAGAACGCGTTCCGCTATGTAGCCGATACGGTACTGCCCTCGGTGGTGGAACTTGAAGTGGTGGACAAGGCCACGGAGGCACCTCGTTCCCAGCCCAATATTCCCTGGGAATTCTTCTTCGGACCCCGCAACAATCAGGATGAGGAGGAGAGTGCTCCATACAGACAAGAAGGCCTGGGTTCGGGCGTGATAGTCCGCCGGACAGGCAAGACAGTCTATGTGCTCACCAACAACCACGTGGCGGGCAATGCAGATACTATAACGGTTATTTTAAACGATGGTCGGGAGTTTCCCGGTACCCTCGTGGGGGGCGACGAACGTAAGGACATCGCCTTGGTCAAGTTCGAGACCAGCGATGAGAACATAAGCGTTGCCAAGCTGGGCGATTCATCCAAGGTCCAGGTGGGCGATTGGGCCATCGCATTGGGTAGCCCCTATGGCCTCATTTCCTCTGTCACCGCGGGCATCGTGAGCGCCGTGGGCCGAGATGGTGGACCTGATGGCAACATAAACGATTTTATCCAGACCGATGCATCCATCAACAAGGGCAACTCCGGCGGCGCCCTGGCCAACATAAGGGGCGAAGTGATCGGTATCAATACCTGGATTGCCTCCACCACCGGAGCTTCGGTGGGTTTGGGCTTTGCCATACCTATCAATAACGTAAAAACGGCTATCGATGATTTTATTCAGCATAAGGGTGTGCGCTATGGCTGGTTGGGAGTCAGCCTTCTGGACATAGCCAGGGACAAGGCCACGGTGGATGAGTTGGGCATTTCAGGCTTAAAGGGCGCCTTTGTTGCCCATGTCTTTAAAAACGGTCCGGCCGACAAGGCTGGAATACTGCCCGGCGATTTTATAACCGGCATCGGCGGCTCCGAGATCAAGAGCCAGGATGACCTTATCAGAAGGGTGGGGGACATTCCCGCAGGCGACAGCACCACCATCGATGTACTCCGGGGATCTGAAAGGCTCAGCCTCAAGGTCAAGATCGATCTTCGGGATACTTCAGTGGCCAGTAACAACAAGGATCTATTCCCCGGGCTCTCAGTTATTTCCCTCAACTCCGAATCGGTAGACAAGAGTAAGGTGCCCGAGAGCGCCAAGGGAGGCCTCATAGTCACCGATGTAGTAGCTAGGAGCCCCGCCTCTGTCATGGGTCTCAAGGTAGGTGACATTGTCATAAAGGTGAACGATAAAAAGGTGGAGGATATAACCTGGTTCTATAGGACCATCAACGATCCGGCCAATAAAAAGCTTTCCTTCACAATCGTCAGGGATGAGCAGATAATGGATACACTTGCATATAACAAAAACTAACGGTATAGTCGATTCTTCAAACCCTGCAGCCGCCTGTCCCGCCGAGGGACAGGCGGCTGCCTTTCGGGCCTTTCCCTTACTCCAGCCCCGGTGTATTGTCTGGCTTTAAGGGCTGTTAGTCCGAATGGGATTCTTTTTCCGAGAGGTTCCGATGCACAAGGAATTCGTTCCCTACGATACGATACGCAACAATGCCCTCAAGCTGGCCTACAAGATCTACAAGGACGGTTTCGTACCCGACGTTATCTACGTTTCCCTGCGCGGTGGGGCCTACATGGGCAACGTCATGAGCGAGTACTTCAAGTTCATCAGAGGTGAAAACCGCCCAGTCTTCTATGCCGCCGTAGTAGCCAGATCCTACCTGGGCGTGAGTTCCCAGGAATCGGTCAAGATAGATGGCTGGACCTACAGTCCCGATTTTTTAAGAGGTGGGGACAGGGTTCTTCTTGTGGACGATGTCTACGATTCTGGCAGGACTATCAACCACCTGGCCCAGGTTATCATGGAGCGCGGTCTTCACAGAGACCAGGTCAAGATAGCCGTCCACGATTACAAGGTAAGGGGCTATGTCCAGGATACCCAGCCCTTCAAGCCCGACTATTGGTGCAGGAAAATTGAAATAGCCACTCCCGATGACGAAACCTGGATTCATTACATGAGCCACGAGCTGGTGGGCCTGAGCCCTGAAGAAGCCGAACGCTATTATGTTTCCATAGATCCCGATCTGGCCGAACCCATGAAACTGGTAACAGGAGCTCGTTAAGCCTAAATGACGGTTCCCGACGGCACCACCATGTTCTTGGGAATCACTATCACGCCATCCACCACATAATGGGTTGAATACTCGCCCTCTTCCCTAGGCAAGTTGTCTATGCCTATGCGGCAGTTGGAGCCTATCCTCGCATTCTTGTCTATGATGGCCTTGCGCAGTATGCTGCCTCCCCCTATGCCAATATTGGGAATGCCCTGCTTAAGGTTTTGCTTCTTGTCCTCTTCGCTTTCGTAGTGGTCGGCGCCCATGCAGACTACCCCGTCCAGGCTTGCGCCCGATTCGATGATTGTTCTGATTCCCACTATGGACCGGCGGATGGATGCGTTGGTGATAATACAGCCGTCGGTGGCCAGGGCTTGGTTGAGGGTGCAGTAATTGAGCTTGGATGAGGGCAGGTTTCTATTGTGGGTATAGATGGGGTTTTCCTCATCGTAGAAATTGAACTTGGGGTTGATATCTGTGAGCTGGATATTGGCATCGTAAAAGCTCTTGATAGTTCCGATGTCCTCCCAATATCCATCGAAGAGATAGGCGTTGATTTTTTCCTTGCTCAAGATTTCGGGTATCACTTCCTTGCCGAAATCGTTGGCATCCCCTGAAAGGGCTTCTTCCAGCAAATCGGCGTTGAAAATATAGATGCCCATGCTGGCCAGGAATTCCTTTTCGGGCGAAGCGCCCCGGGGCTTAATGTCGCCGGGCAATTTGAATTCTGCAATATCCTTGGTAGGACCCGGCTTTTCCATAAATCTTTCGATAAATGAGTCCAGGCCTACCTTTATGATACCCAAGGCGCTAGCAGTATCCCTGTCCACCATGGTTCCGGCGATGGTGAGCCTGGCCTGGGATTTGAGGTGCTGTTCGAACATTTCATCCAGGTCCATTCTGTAGAGCTGGTCGCCCGATACTATGAGGTAATGGGTGGGTTTCTGGGGCCTGAAGTGGATGAGGTTTTTACGCACGGCATCGGCTGTGCCTTCGTACCAACCCGAGTGGATAGGTGTTTGCTCGGCTGCCAATATTTCGACAAAACCTCCTGAAAAACTGTCAAAATTGAAGGATCTGGCTATATGGAGGTGAAGGCTGGCTGAGTTGAACTGGGTGAGAATGTAGATTTTTTTAAAGCCTGCGTTTATACAATTGGAGATAGGTATGTCCACAATGCGGAACTTTCCGCCGAAGGGAACCGCAGGCTTGGAGCGCTCCTTGGTGAGAGGGAATAGACGGGTACCCTTGCCACCGCCCAACACGATCGACAACACTTTTGGCATATACTCCCCTTTCTTTTCGGAGGCGGTCTAGGTACACATCTGTTTACCTGCACGCTCCGTCTGTGTAGAGTATAGCCCATGATGCAAAAAGCCGCTACAAAATTCTCGTTCTCTTTCCTTCCCTGGCTGGAGGATCAAGGCGATGTTGCCTGGGTTAAAACCCTTGCTTCGCGCAGTCCGCGGCTTGTTCCTCTGCCCGACGACCTGGCGCCGCCACTCGCCGACGCCCTCAGGGCGAAGGGTATCGATTCGCTGTATACGCATCAGTCTGAATCCTACGAACTGGCCCGATCGAAGCGGAATTTTGTCGTCATAACGCCCACAGCCTCGGGCAAGACGCTCTGCTATAACCTCCCTGTTGTACAGAAGCTTCTGGAGGATCCTGAGGCCCGGGCCCTCTATCTCTTTCCCACGAAAGCCCTCTCTCAGGATCAGCAGGCAGAGCTCAACGAGGTAGCGCTCGGAGGGGCTCTCCCGGTCAAGATACACACCTATGACGGCGATACGCCCTCCTCGCTGCGGACTGTGGCGCGGAGTTCTGGCAGGATCATCATCACCAACCCCGACATGCTCCATTCAGGTATCTTGCCCAACCATCCTAAGTGGATAAGCTTCTTTTCCGGACTCCGCTACATCGTGGTGGACGAGATGCACAGCTACAGGGGCGTTTTCGGCAGCCATGTCGGCAACGTCTTGAGGCGCCTCAAGCGGGTGGCGGCCTTCTATGGTGCTAAGCCCACATTCATTCTCTGTTCGGCCACGATCGCAAACCCCGTGGAGCTGGCTGAAGCCCTCATCGAGGAGCCTGTGGACCTAGTGGACGAGAACGGTTCCGGCTCGGGCGAAAAAATGATCGTGTTCTACAATCCCGCGGTCATCGATCCCATCCAGGGACTGCGGAAAAGCAGCGCCACCGAATCCCAGAAAATAACCCTCGAACTTCTGCGCCGGGGCATAAAGACGATTCTCTTCGCGCGCTCCCGTCTCCAGGTGGAGCTCATCGCCTCATACATAAACCAGAGCCTCGAGAATCCCAACAACGAAAATTCGAGAATCAGGGTGAGCCCATATCGCTCTGGTCTCCTGCCTTCGGAGAGGAGGGCCATAGAAAAGGGCCTGCGAGAGGGTTCCATCAATGGGGTTGTTTCGACGAATGCCCTGGAGCTGGGCATCGATATAGGCGGGTTGGACGCGGCGGTGATGGCAGGCTATCCGGGGAGCACAGCCTCCTTCTGGCAGCAGGCGGGAAGGGCGGGCCGGCGGGGCACCGCGTCGATAGCCATATTCGTAGCCACATCCTCTCCGCTGGACCAGTACTTCGCCCGTCATCCCGAATACTTTCTCGCCCAGGCTCCCGAAAGGGCTAGGGTGGATTTGGACAATCCCTATATCTTCATGGATCACGCAAAGTGCGCCGCCTTCGAGCTGCCCTTCGATGAAGGTGCGGCTTTTGGCGGCCAGACCGCCTCGGAGGAAAGGGCAGCCCTTACTGCAGAGGCCTTAAGCCTGCTCGAGGAAGAGGGAACTCTGCGGCTCACAGGCCGGCGCTGGCACTGGTCGGCCGAAGGCTATCCGAGCGAGAAGATATCCCTGCGCTCGGCTACCGCAGACAATATCGTGATAATCGATGTGACAGGGGGGGGAAGCCGGGTGATAGGGGAGATGGATCGCCCCAGCGCCAAGGAACTAATCTTCGACAATGCCGTGTATATCCACCTGGGGAATCAGTTCATCGTCAAGAAACTGGACATAGCCAACAGGGTATGCCACGTGGAGCGCAAGAATGTGGATTACTGGACCGATGCAGTGGTGAAGACTGACCTCGAGGTTCTCACCGAGGATCTGCGATCCGAAACATCCGCTTCTCTGCGTTTCGGCTGGTCTGTGGGCGATGTCCTCGTGCGGAGCCAGGCTGAAAAGTTCAAGAAACTGCGCTTCCACACCCAGGAAAACGTCGGTTTTGGCGAGATCTCCCTTCCGCCCGAGGAAATGCAGACCCGTGCCCTGGCTCTGCTCTTTCCCGAAGGGAGCGCGGCCGGCTCCTTCCTTTCAAGGCTCGATCCGGCGACGGCAGCGGCCGCGCTCGTCGGATCGGCACGCCTCCTCAAGTCCCTCGCCCCCGCATTTATACTCTGTGATCCCCGCGATCTTGGGGTCTCCGAACGCGTGCGGGACCCGCATTTTTCCATTCCGGCTATTTACCTCTACGACAAGTATCCGGGTGGCACGGGGCTGGCGGAAGCGCTCACGGAAAAGCTGGACTCGCTGATGGCTGCTGCCCATGAAAGGCTCTATGGCTGCCCCTGCAAGGACGGCTGCCCTTCCTGCATTGGCGCCGAGCTGGCAGCGGATACAGAGTACAGCGCAGGCGAGATAGTGCCTCCCGCGAA
>CAZHFN010000017.1:21997-23433 GCA_964531105.1 uncultured Treponema sp.
GCCTTCGACATGCCCCTGCTGCGTACGCGCTGCATTATGAACGGTATTGCCGTTCCTGCGTTCGGCCACATCGACCTTCTGCACTGTACGCGCCGCCTCTGGAAGAGAACCCTCGGCTCCTGTTCCCTTCAGGCGCTTGAAGCTTCAGTCCTCGGCGAGGGGCGGGAGGGCGACGTGCCTGGTTTTCTGATACCGAGGCTGTGGCTCGATTATTCAGCATCCTGCCCGGCTCCCGCCGAGGAATCGATAGTGGCGATGGGAAAGATCGCCGACCACAACCTCCTCGACGTGCGATCCCTCGCCAGGCTTTTTCTGCGAGTTGAAAGGATCATGACCAAGCCCGAGGCGCTGTGGTCGGCCGAAAAAGCCTGCAGCAGACAGCTCGCCCTGGAGCTCACGGCCGCCGGACGATCGCAGGCAGCCTTCTCGATTCTCGAGGAAGCGGGTTTGGAGGGTGATCAGGCGGCGCTGCGGCTCCTGGCCAGGCTGTACAGGCGCGAAAGCAGGCTTGAGGATTATGAGCGCGTCGTCGAATCCATGGAGGGAGGCCGTATAGAAGGCTGCATCGAAAAGGCCAAGCTGTACGAGCACTTTAAGAAAAATCCCGAGATGGCCTTGGGACACACGCAAAGGGCTCTAAAGCTGCTCGGGGATTTCTGTCGCGAAGGTCCTGAATCGGTGGAGATGCGGCATTATCTGGAAAAAAAACAGGATTTGGAAAGGCGACAGACCCGACTTATGAGGAAAATTGAAAAACTGCTTTAAAAAGTTGAAAAAGTCCGTCCAGAATTCTGCAGTCAGGATTTCTGCTATCAGGATTCCTGGTGTCGGGAAGCAGGATCAGCCCTGAGGGTGTCGCCTAACTGTCCGCAGGCGCCCATCACCCCTCGTCCCCGGTGCATCCTCTGCACTGCGACGAGTCCAGCTTTTTCCAGAACTTCGCTGAATGCCCTCACCTGGGCATTCGTAGGCGTTTCGAAGGGGAGGCCTGGCACGACGTTCCAGGGGATGAGGTTCACTTGAGCCTTGAGGGGCTTTATCCATTTCACGAGGGCGCGGGCGCTCTCCACGCTGGCGTTCCTGTTGCCCGTCAGCACCGCTTCGAGGGTTATGCGCTCCCCCGTCTTAGCCTGGTATTCAACGAGGGCAGCCTTGAGGACATCCAGATTCCACGATTTGTTGACGGGCATGAGCTCTGTCCGCATCGCCTCATCGGCCGTGGTCAGCGATACGGCGAGCCGCACCTTAGGCCCATTCTCGGCGATATCGAGGATGCCGGGCACGATGCCGCTCGTGGAGATGGTAATCTTGCGCAGCGACATGCCAATGCCCTGGGGATCCGAAAGGATGGCGATGGATTTGCGGAGGGCTTCAAGATTGAGGAGGGGCTCGCCCATACCCATGAAAACGACGTTCGATATAAAGCCGCGCCGTTC
>CAZHFN010000017.1:23533-45628 GCA_964531105.1 uncultured Treponema sp.
CAAAACGCACCTGCAAGGAGCTTCTCAATTCAGAGGGTAGGTTTGTCATGGATTCGAAATCGCCAGCGCCTTTCACAATCCAGGAATACACCTGACCGGCCCTATAGGGTGGATCAAGGCTACAGTGAGATGCTATTTCGCCAGGGAAGAGCCCCGAGGGATAGACGGAAGGGGAGGCTGGTGAAGTATCAGAATCGCTCATCGCAAGGCTGCCCGGATTCCTTAGGACTTGGATCCGAGTTTCATCAGCGCTTCGTTGATAAAGGGGTTCTTTATGCCCAGCTTCGTGAATTCGGTGAGCACTTCGGCCGCCTGCTGGCGCTGTCCCGCTGCTATATAGCACTGAGCCAGCTCCAGGTATATTCGGTAGTTTTTGGGATCGTTCTGGATGAGCATTTTAAGAGAGGTTATTGCCCCCTCCCACTTGCCTTGGATGCGGGCGATAACGGCGAGTCCTAAAATCGCGTAGACATCGAATTCGATATTAAGGGCATCTTCATAATATTTAGTGGCTTTTTCCAGATCGCCCAGGTTTCTGTAAGCATCGCCCGCTCTGGTAAGAATAACCTTGTTGCGGGGATCTTTATCTAGAATCTTGTTCCAGTAAATAAGCGAGCTACCCTGTTTGCCCACACCTCTGTAACAATCGGCTATGCCGAAGAGGGCATAGAAGTTATCCGGTTCCCTTTCCAAGGCTTTTTCGAAATAAGGTATGCCTCTGTCAAATTGCTTGAGCTTGCGATAACAGTTTCCTATGGAAGTGAGAACCCTGATGTCCACCCTGTCGCTCTGGAGCTCCACCATTCTCTGCCAATACGCGAGGGCTTCCTTGTACTCCTTGAAGTCGTAGTGCAGGTGGCCCAGCCCTATGAGGGCGTAGTGGTTATCCGCCTCCATCTCCAGAACTCTCTGATACACAGCCTTGGATTTTCTAAAATCGTGGACCTTGCGATACGCGTCGGCAACTCTGGTGAGTACGGTGATATTGGTATTGTCGTGGAGGAGATACTGCTCCCAAATCTCGATAGCCTTGTGATACTGGTTCAATGCTTTGTAGCAATCGGCCAGGCCAAAGAGTGCATACGAATTGCCCGGATGGAAAACCAGGCAGCGCCTGTAGTGATCGGCCGCATCCTTGAATGCGCCGCGCTTGCGCGCCGCATCGCCTAAGCCCACGAGGGCGTAGTTGTTTTCCTTGTCCTTCTCAAGAATTTGGGCGAAACATTCCACCGCTTCTTCAAAACGGTTTTCTTTGAGGAGTTGGTATCCTTTCTTGGAAGATTCGGAGATTTCATTGAGTTCGCTTTCGAGAGCCTCGGGAACATCGATGGATACTTCGTTTTCGGCGGGAATAAAGTCATCGGCCATATTTTTTATCCTTGCAGCAGAAAGCGTATTTTATGATAATGCAACATTTTTACCTGGCGTAAAACAAGCTGCTTCCTGTCTGTTGGCTCAATATATGCTATATGTGTCCCGAAAGCAAGGTAGGGAAGAGAAAAAACTCGAATCTAGGCCTTAAGAGAACCTGTCTTTCTGTAAAAACGCACAAAGGAGCGGCCGTACCTACGTTCGTCCTCCATGCAGAGGTTCCCAATATGCTCAGGCAAGCGGTCTTCCTTGGGATAGTGGATAAGGGCTAATCCGCCCTCTGCCAGGCTTTTGCCCCTTGAGAGAGATGTGAGCAAGTCCTGTCTGAATGCGTAGGGAAAGGGTGGATCCAGGAATACCAGATCGAAGCTGATTTTATTTCGGGCGAGGAATAGTTCCACGGGCTGAGCCTTACACTCGATGTGTCGTTCGCTAATAGAGGTGTTTTTTATGAGTGTAGGGAACTTGGCCCGGTCGCGCTCAACGCAGGTAATCGGATAGGCGCCCCGGGAGGCTGCTTCCAGGGCGATTATTCCCGATCCTGAAAAAAGATCCAGGAATGAAAGGCCTGTAAGATCACCCAGTACGGCAAAGACGGACTCCCTCATCCTGTCCATGGCAGGCCTGATTTCCATGCTCGAGTCGGGCAATTCGATGGTGCGGCCGCAGTAAAGCCCTCCGGTTATTCGCATGACTCACCACTGCCGGGACTTGAAATCACGCCGTAGCTCCCTGTCGATATCCCTTTCCTTGATGCTGGCTCTCTTGTCGTAGGCTTTTTTACCCTTGCAGAGACCTAGTTCGAGCTTCACCAGACCTTTTTTTAGATAGATCGAGAGGGGGATCAGGGTATTGCCCTTTTCCCTGACCCGCCGGTCGATGCGCTTGATTTCCTGCTTGTGCAGGAGCAGGCGCTTGGGCCTGTCGGGATCATGACCGAATATGGAGGAAAAGACATACTCGGAGATGTGGAAGTTCTTGAGCCAGATTTCGCCGTCCCTGACTTCGGCGTAGGCATCGGGGAAGGATATTCTCCCATCCTTGATCGATTTGACCTCCGAACCTTTAAGCTCGATGCCGCACTCCAGGCTTTCATCGACGCTGTAGTCGAATCGGGCTCTCCTGTTGAGAGAAATTACCTTGACGTGCTCGGGGATGCTCATCGGCTCAGCAGTGCGGGCCTGAAGCCCAGGAAGGGAGAGGAGGCCGAGGGCTCCATCCCGCCCCGGGAATTGATGCTGATAGAACCTGCTGCGTTAGCCCAGGAGCCTCCCCGCACAGTCCGTTCGGCAGTGGAGAAAGTGCCTGCTGCAAAGGCGGGGTAGGGGCGGTAGCTGTCCTGGCTCCATTCCCATACATTACCGAATAGGTCGGCAAGGCCTGATGCGTCGCTGCCCATGCTTGCGGCGCGGGCCGGGCCGCTGCGCGTCCCGTCGGACCATACCGCCCTTTTTTCGTAAAGGCTGCCAGAATCGGAAAGCCCGGCCCGCGCCGCCGCCTCCCACATAGCCTCGCTGGGCAGTACCGCCTTGTAGGCTGAGCCCATACGGGTAGAGAGCCAATCGCAATAGGCACTGGCTGCATACCAGGACACTCCCGTCACTGGAAGCTCGTTCGGACCCTTCCATTCGGCGAGATAGTTATCATCCACAAGGCCCTTGAGCATGAGTTCTTCTCTGGCTTCTGTATGCCACTCTGGATTGCTATCCATAAACTCAGCCCACTGTCTGTTGCTCACTTCGGTGGCCGCAAGTCCGAACCCCTGGATGCTTGTGCTGTAAGGCAGAAGGCTGCCTGAGGGAGCTTCCCCTCCCATGATCAGGCTGCCGGGGGAAAAAAGTATGAATTGGAAACCCGCAGCCTGAAGCCTTCCGGTGGCGAGGGGAGCCTTGGCTCCAGTAGCCGCCGGCTTCTGCCCATCAGCGATGTGATTCGACTTGCGTGAGAGGCTCGGGGATAAATCTTTTATAAAGGTCCAGCCCTGGGAGCCCTCCCCGAGGGCGGCGACTAGTGTCCGTGCCGAGTGGGCGAGGCTTAATGGGCCTATGATTCCCCGGGATGCAAAGAGGGTGCTTGCCCTCAAGGCATCCCTGCCCGATTCGGCAGAGGCGGTGGCCGAGAGGCAGTCCTGGGCAAAGGCGAGGGAGGAGGGTGATTTGCTAGCTATTAAAAAAGCTCCCGCAGCCGCCATGTCGGCAACGCGTTCGCTGAGGAGGGTAGGTATCTGGTAGAGGGCGCTGGGCTTGCCGCTCAACGACCAGGATGAGTAGTCGGCAAAGGCCTTGGTCAGGGATGAGTCTGCATCGTCCAACTCTAATGAATACTCGAGCTTTTGGATTTTAGGAAAAAAGAGACTGCCTGCCAGCCTGCCGGATACCTGCAGCTCCCTAGTCTCGGGGATGAAGCCTTCACGTTCAATCCTGATTGAGTAGCTTCCTGCGGGAATGTAGATTCGCTGCTGGCTGCTTCCCTTGTAGCTGTCGTTCACATAGACCGCTGCACTCGTTGGATTGCCTTCCAATTCCAGGTAGCTTCCGAATTTCCGAATGCCTGGGAGGATAAAAAGGAGGAAGAGGATTAAAAGGAGGCCTAGGGAGTATAGGATGGGGAGGTAAATCCGGGGCTGAATGCCGCCAATATTTCGCAATTTCACCTGGGCGCCATCTATGTCAGCCTGGGTGATTTTCTTTTCTTCCTTCATTTGCGGAAAGGGTATAGGATGCTCCAGACCTTGTCAACGCGGTGCCAACATGATACTTTCCTAACGATGAAGGCAGAGTCCCGGGCACAGGGTGCATTTTTTAGCAATTTCTCCCAGAAACTCCAACTTTTTACGGAATCCCTCCTTACCCGGCGGCTCAAGCGCAGGCTCAAGGAGAAGATGCGCCAGCAGAAGAGGAATGTAATCGTCGACTGGCTCTTTGCCATTTTATGGGCAGCCTCGGTAGTCTTAGTCATCAACCAGTATGTATTCCAGAACTACCGCATTCCCTCGGAATCCATGGAGAGAAGCCTCCTCATCGGGGACATGATCTTTGTAGACAAGCTTTCTTTTGGTCCCGAACTCCTTCCCGGCGTGGCCAAGCTGCGCAGTCCCATAAAGCCCCAGCGAGGGCAGATTATAGTATTCGAAAATCCCAGCTACCTTTCCAAAGGTCCGGCCTTCACGATCCTCCAGCAATTTCTCTATATGCTCAGCCTCACCCTGGTGGACATAGACAGGGATGAAAACGGAGAGCAGAGGGTTCACTATCTTATAAAGCGGGCGGTGGGATTCGAAGGGGACAGAATCAGGATATTCCAGGGAGAACCCCATATCCAGCCCGAAGGAAGTTCAGTCTGGTTTGATGAAAAAGATCTTATGGCTCAGTTGGGACTGTCTTACCGGGCAGAGAGGTCTGTAAACGGGGACAGCTATACCGAAATCGAAGGGGTAGGAAGGGCTTCGGCTTACAGGGAGGCAGGGCTTCCACTGACTCAAGCCCTGAGTTCCGCCAAGACTACTTATGCCTATAGAGACGCCTTCGGCTACGACATGGAGCGGGTATCGGTGCTCAGGGACATCAACCCCTCCAATCCCCGTATCGCGGCCATGGATAGACGCTATAGCATGGGATGGTACATACCCAGGGGCAGAATATTCCCCATGGGCGACAACAGGGACAATTCCAGGGATGCCAGATACTTTGGGCCTGTGAGTGTGAACAGAGTTCTGGGCAGGGCTCTATTCATCTATTGGCCTTTTGGAAGGGCGGGCCGAATCCGCTGAGATTCCCGGCCTGACCTATGGCATTCCGGGTGCCGATGCTCTGGGAGGGGCTGATACAAGGTGGCTTTATTCTCCCGACACAGATCCTATACCGAGAAGGTGCTCGCAAAGCGCCGTAGAATCAGAAACCTGGGGAAGATTGTTCTTTTCTTTCTGCTGCTAGGTGTTCTGAGGGCCTTTTTCATACAATCATTTACACTTCGTTCTACGAATATGGAACCCAGCCTTTACAAAGGCGACAGCCTTCTTTCCTTTCCTCTACCCCTAGGCGCTAAAACCCTTTTTGGAAAACTGCCTCCATTGAGCAATCTGCGCCGAGGCGAGTTGGTCCTTGTAGATCCCGATCCCGTGCCTAATACTAGCTGGGCGTTCAGAACCTGGGACAGTCTGGCTCGATTTTTTACGCTGCAACGCTATTCTCCCTTCGCCGAGCGATATGGAAAGGATGAGAGTTCTTCCGGAGTCTACAGAGTCATTGCCTTGCCCGGGGACAAGATACGACAGAGGAATTCGGTGTACGAGATCCAGACTGGCAGCGGCGGGGCATACCTCACAGAACATTCTCTGGCCTCCTCCCCCTATAATCTCCGTATCCCCGGGAAGGCCGATGTTCCAGCCCTCGCACTGATGCAGGTGGAAGAGATGGAAATGGGTCCGGGAGAATACTTTGTCGCCTGCGATGACAGGAGTTACCTGGGCGGTTCTGCGCTCTGGGGGCCTGTGGGCATCCAGCGCATCTCAGGGCGGATAATCGCTGTATTCTGGCCTTTCAGGCATTTCCGCTTTCTATGACCTTGGCGAAATACGCCGCAGATAGAGGCTTTTTCGAGCCTCCTTCAGCCCTCTATATCCACATACCCTTTTGTGAAGCCCGCTGTGGCTATTGCGATTTCCATTCCTTTGCCAAACATGTCTTTCCCCCGGCGCTTCAGGATTCCTATGTGACAAGAATTCTGGAACAGGCGGAGGGACTTAAAAGGCTGGGTAGCCTGGAGTCCGAAACCCTCTATGTGGGCGGCGGAACGCCCACCGCCCTCTCAAGCGCTTCTTTCAGCCAGCTTCTGGGGGGGCTTGGCGGGCTTTTTAGAGAGGGGCTTGAGGAGTGGACCGTGGAAGCCAACCCCGAATCCCTTTCGGATGAGGCTCTCAAGACCATGCTGGATTCGGGTGTGAATAGAATCAGTCTGGGAATCCAGAGCATGGCGAATAAGGAACTGGAAAACCTCGGCCGTAGAGCCAGGGCTGCTGACAATGCCAAGGCCTTGCGTACGGCAGTGGATTCGGGCCTGGAAGTCTCCGCAGATCTCATGGCAGCCATTCCCGGACAGAGTACAGAGAGTCTTCTGGATTCCCTGTCCTATCTCATTGAGTTGGGTCTGGGCCATATTTCTCTCTATGATCTGGTGCTGGAAAAGGGTACGCCTCTGGAAGCCCGGGTGAGGAGGGGGGAACTGAAGCTCCCCGGCGAGGATGCTGCCTACGATGCCCGCAAGAAGGCCGAGCGACTTCTCCAGGATCAGGGATACGAACGCTATGAAATTTCCAATTTCTGCCTGCCCGGCAAGGAAAGCCGGCACAACGGCCGGTATTGGTCCATGGACTCCTATATCGGCATTGGGAGCGGGGCAGTATCCAGCCTCATGGTAAGAGGGGATGCTGAAATTAAAGCAGCGGATAGCCTTTTAAGCCCTTCCTTCGCAGGTTACGGCTGCCTTCGTATCGAGGAGGGTAAAGATCTGGGCGCCTATCTGGCCGACTCCGAAACCTCTAAAGTCGAGAATTGGATAGCATGGCATGATGTGCTATTCGAAACCATCATGATGGGCTTAAGAACCCGAAAAGGCCTAAACCGGCGGCGATTCGTCGGACGTTTTGGCAGGGATCTGGATACTGTCCTAAAACCGGGAATGGACAAGTGGAAGGAGCGTTTTGTAGATGAAGGGGATTTCTTGGGGCTGGACGATCAGGGCATGGATCTCCTGAATCCTATCCTTGTGGATATACTAAATTCTTTACAGCCTGCTAAATGAGGCTTTTACAAAAGTCAGACGAGTTTTGTAAAAGCTTCCTTTATGATACGTACGTTTCGTCAATTTTCATGCCTTTGGCATAAAAATTGACGAAACTACAAAGCCACTTTCAAAAGTTAACAGACTTTTGAAAGTGGCTCAAATATCGAAAAAAGGGAGATTGTAAGTATGGAATTTCGCTACATTCTCGTGGCCTCGCCCCTGCATGACGAATCGGGAGTGAGGAGAATCTTCAGTGAATTCAAACCCCTCCTCGCCCGTGCGGGAGCCCTGAGCGCAGAAGAGGAGGTCCCGTCTGCCGATGCTCCGCTTCCCTTTTTCTTCATACTCACCGGGGGAACGGAAGCCCTGGTGCTCGATAAGATCCAGCGCCTCGCGGCCTATGAGGCAGCGGGCAGACCTAAGCCTCTGGTCCTTCTCACCCACGGTAGGCACAATTCCCTTCCCGCGGCCCTGGAAATAGCCGCCTGGGCCAAGCAGCAGGGCAGGGCTTCCAGGATAATCCAGATTGCCGGTCCCGACGACGAGGCAGCCATAGCCGAGATGATCGCCGCTGCACAGCTGGCCGATACCTTTGCCGGCATGGCTAAAAGCCGCATTGGCGCCGTGGGAGAGCCCTCGTCCTGGCTGGTTGCCTCCAGCCAGGGTCCCGATGTTGTCCGGGCTTCCTGGGGAGCTACCCTGGTACCGCTGGGCTTCGAGAAACTGGTGAAGGAGATGGAATCCCAGCGCAGAGCTGCCGGCGATTCACTTCCCGAAAGCTTTATACAAGGAGCTGCACGCAGAGCAGAGGCATCCGATTCGGATCTAGGCAAGTCGGAGACTATCCTGAAGGCCTTGCGTTCCCTGGCCGCAAAAGAAAGTCTGGATGCTCTGACCCTCCGCTGCTTCGATCTTCTTTCCTTGGATGGATCCACTGGCTGCTATGCACTGGGCCGGCTGGCTGAAGAAGGCATAGACTCAGGTTGCGAGGGGGATGTGCCCTCCATCATTGCGCTCAGATGGATGAGGCTGCTGACAGGCCAGGCTGCCTGGATGGCCAATCCTTCGGCCATCAGAAAGCATGAGGGGGGCAAGGGAAGCATGCTTCTGGCTCACTGTACCGTTCCGCTTTCATTGGTAGGAAGCTACGGAATACGAAGCCACTTTGAATCGGGAAAAGGAGCCGCCATTAGCGGAACACTACCCGAGGGACCGGTAACCCTCCTCCGCATCGGCGGTACAAGGCTCGATTCGGTATGGATAGCCGAAGGCTATCTCAGGGGAAGTCCTCACGAGGAAGGTTTGTGCAGAACCCAGGCCATGATCGAGGTAAAAAATGAAGATATCGATGCCCTCTTCGAAGCTGCCCTTGGCAATCACCTTGTTGTCGCGCTTGGGCTTTGGAAGGCTCTGGCCATCCAGTATCTCGACTGGGCGGGATTGAAGAGGGTTTACACGAAGAAATCGTAGCTAGCCCTCATGCTCTCCGCAAAGCCCTCCCTCAGTCCCAGGTTGAATTTTTTTTCTGTGCCCAGGGTGCTAGGGGGGCCATGGCCAGGGAATACCAGGCTGTCGTCGGGGTAGTCTGCTAGCTTGGCAGTGAGCCGTTCATAGAGGGCCTTGGCATTGAAGGCCGATGTGGTTTTACCGATTATTCCCGCATGAAATGCGTCCCCGGTAAAGAGGCAGCCGTCTATGTTGTAAATGATAGAATCCTGGGAATGGCCGGGCACTGCAATGGCCTGTACCGGAAAGCTGGCCGCCGTGAAAATTAACTGATCCTGGACCTTTTTGCATAAAATCTTGAAAAGCTTGGTGTTGGACGCATAGACCTCGGGATCGTAGATACGCATAAGCGTGGTAAGCCCCCGGCAATGGTGAATATGGCTGTGGGTTATGAGCACAGCCCTAAGGGCGTAAGCCTTGCTTTCGATCTGGTCTATCATGGTTGTGGTCACCTCGCCCGGATCTATCACCAAGGCCTCCATGCTGTCCTCGTTGCATACTACATAGCCGTTGGAGAAGCCATAGATGGAGTAGTGCTGATAAATTTTCATATGTAGAGGTGCTCCAGATCCTTGATGGCTTCGGTGATGTTGGATCCGGTGGTGGATACGGCTTTGGACGAGGCGGGGATGAAGAATACCCGCTTCAGGTCGCAGTCCTCGAAGCGGCTGTGTTCGATTTCAGAGAGGATAAAACGGGAATCGTAGAGATTGGAGCTGGAGAAGGTGCTCTCCCGTATTCTGCTTCCATCGAAGTTCACATGGATGAGTTCCGAGTTTTCAAAGCTGCAGTCAAATATGCTCGTATCCCCCAAGGAGCAGAAATCCATATCCACGCCAGAAAAGTCGCAGCAGTCGATCAAGGCCGTGTCGAAAAAGCAGAGTCTGAATGATGCCCCGGTAAAAAGGCTGTGGGAGATGGTGGCATTCCTGAACCGGCAGCCCACGAAGCGCATCCGTGAAAAATCGGCTCCATTTATGGTCATGTCGGAAAAGTCCACATTGATGGCATTGCCTTCGGCGCAGAGCCGGTCTATGAGGTTCTTGGCCGCTGTCTCCGGATCGGCAAGATGGCTGCGGCAAAAAAGAGTTCCCGCAAATGCGGTTGTACCGCAATCCTTCGCCGTGCAGATGCTCCTTCTGTACATAGCTCTAGGCTACACTATCAGCCTTAGGGGGACAAGGCCGACTCGGCTTGAATCCAGGATGCGGCGGAGTATAGAATGAGCCATGTGCTTAAAGTGCGGCGAAAGCCTGCCCCAGGGAATCAGAGTAGGGTTCAGGGATCTCTGTCCGGCCTGCGGGGCCGAACTTCATGTATGTGTGATGTGCCGGTTTTACAAGCCCGGCGCCCATTACGACTGCGCTGAAACCGTGGATTATCTCGTGGCTGACAAGCACAAGGCTAATTTCTGCGAATGGTACAGTCTGGATCGAAGCTTGGGCAACAATAACAAGTCGGCGGCTGGGGACAAATCCAAGGCCGACTCCGCCAAGTCGGCATTCGACGCTCTTTTTAAGCTATGATTTCCAATACTCAAGCCAAGGTTGTCGTATTCCTCGATTCGGGCGTAGGCGGCTTGCCGTATCTGCGCCGCTCCAGGGAACTCCTGCCCCGGGCTTGTCTTCACTACCTGGCCGATGATGCCGGCTTTCCTTACGGTACCAAGAAGCCTTCCGAGGTGGAAGCGATACTCCTGGACAGAACCAGGCGCCTGCGAGCCCTACTCCTGCCCGATCTCATGGTAATCGCCTGCAATACAGCCAGTCAGATAGGGCTTAAGACGCTGAGAAGCGCCAATCCCGACTTGCCCATAATCGGCACGGTGCCGGCCATTAAACCGGCCGCCGAGGAGAGTCCGACGGGCCGTATAGCAGTAATGGCCACCCAGAGGACGGTAGAGGACCCCTATCTGGACGATCTCATAGCCCGACACGCCTCGGAGGCATCGGTGCTCAAGCTTCCTGCCCAGGATCTGGTAAGCTTTGTGGAGCACCGATATCTGGACTCCGATGCTGAAGAAAGAAGAAACGTGGTGGAACCCTATGTACGTTGGCTCATAGACCAGAAAATAGAAAGGGTAATCCTAGCCTGTACCCATTTTCTTTATCTCCAGGACGATATTTCCGCCTGTGCCGCTGCCCTAGGCGCCACGGGACTCAAGATAGTCGACTCCCTTGAAGGAGTTGCCAATAGAGTGAAACAGCTTTTGCTCCAGAATGGGGAAACCACCATAAAGGCGGCTTCCCTACCGCCCAAGGGACGTTTTCTTTTAAGCAGTGATCCGCCCTTCGACCCTTCCTACTACCGCTGGGCATCGAGTTTTGGTCTCGAGCCTCCTGAAAGACTTTAATGCGAAGCCTAAACAAAAGGCCTGAAGGAATGGCTGCATGAAGGCCACCATCCTTTTTTCCTCCAACAACCTGGCCATGGCTCTTTTCGAAGACGGCAAAGAAAGACTCTGTTCTCTCAAGGGCAAACGGATCAAGACACTTAATGGAAGCTATAATGGCTTGACTGCGGGGGATGAGGTGGAAGCTGAACCTACCGGAGAGGATAGGGGGCTCATACTCAAGCTCTATCCCAGACGCAACAGCTTTGGCCGCTATAACGAAAAGGGCAGGGCCGACCAGGCCATTGCCGCCAACCTCGACCTGGTGGTCTGTGTGACATCTCCTAAGTTGCCTCCCTTCAGGCCTCGATTCATAGACAGAATGGCCGTCTTGGCCGAGAGGGCAGGCTCTGCCTTTTTCATTCTCATGAACAAGATCGACCTGGGTCTGGCACCTGATATAGAGCTCAGGCTCCAGGACTATGAACGCCTGGGCTACGGAGTGTTACGCTGTTCTGCAGCCGGGGGGGAGGGCTTGGATAAGGTTTCAGCCCTGCTTCCGGACAAGACGGTCGTGTTTGCCGGACAATCAGGGGTGGGCAAGTCGAGCATTCTCAATGCCCTGGTGCCCGGTTTAGCCCAAAGGACGGCTGAGGTATCTGAAAAGTACGACAGGGGAAAGCATACCACCACCATGGCCCAGCTCATCATGGCCTCCCGGGGCTTTCGCATCATTGATACGCCGGGTATCCGCAGGCTGGCCTTGAGGGGCATCCCACCGGATGAACTAGCTTTCTGCTTCCCGGAGATGTCCGATCTCGTGGCCGACTGTGCTCTGGGATCTCGGTGTACTCACGGTGAAGAAGGAGGCTGCGCCATTCGAGAGGCTGTTCAACAGGGGGAAATTCATCCTGATCGCTATGAGAGTTACCTGAGGATCAGGGAAGAGCTCAGCCTTCCTGCAGAATGGAAGCGCTCGGGGGTGAGAGATCCAGGCAGAAGAGCCAGATCCCTTCCCAGGGCAAGAGCTTCCAACCGCAATCTATCGGGTTTCGAAGAACTCGACGGGGATGAGGATCTTTATTAAGATGCACTCATGTTTTTAAACGACGAGCACAGCCTAGCACTTCTGGATTTTCCCCGGATTCGCGAGAACCTGGCTTCCTACTGTCTATCCGAGGAAGGAAGATCCTTGGTGCTCGCTTCCTTTCCCATTGATGATGCTCAAGCCCTGGCTTCCTTTGCCAACGATGTACATTTACTGAGTCAGCGCGCGGCCGAGGCATCCCTGCCCGATTCTACCTTTCCTCCCATCGATGCGGCGTTAAAACGTCTTGCAAGGCCGGGGAGCAGCCTGGAAAGAGAAGAATTGCTCTCCCTTGCCCATTGGAGCAGGAGCTTTGAAAGCCTCCTCGCCTACCTGGCTAAAGCCGATTGGGCTCCTATGACTCATGCAGGTATAGGAAAAACCACGGCTCACAAAAGGGCGGATAGTGAGGTCGAGCCAGGGCTAGTGCCCGACTCCCAGGAGTACGATCCCTTGAAGTTGGCTGAAACCTGGGCTCAGTATTCAGCGCAACACATCTTGGAGCAGGCTCCCAAGATTCATGATGTATATAAAATCATATTCAATGTTCTGGATCCCAACGGAGAATTGCGAGATCTGCCCGAACTCAGGCGACTGAAGGAAGCGATAGGAAAGAAAAACAGGGAATTGCTGAGACTAGCCTCCTCCTACGGGCGGGAACCCGAGCTGAAGGCCGCACTTCAATCCGAGGAGCCTACTCAGCGGGACGGCAGGACTGTCCTGGCGGTAAGGGCTAATTTCAAGGGTCGCATCAGAGGCATAGTCCATGAGGTTTCCGCCACGGGCCAGACGCTTTTTATCGAGCCCGAGGCCTTGGTGGAAAAAAACAATGAACTGGTTCAGCTGGATGCGAAGCTGAAGTCGGAAATTCTTCGGATTTTTAGGGAAACCAGCGATGCCCTCAGGGTACATTACAGGGAACTCTGCCGAGCCAGGAACAGTCTTGCCTACCTGGATCAAATCCTCGCCAGGGCTCTCCAGTTACACAGGGAGGAGCTACATCAGTCGGAGTTCAAGGACTCGGGCATGACAATCTGGAGGGCCAGACATCCACTTCTGGGTTCCAAGGCAGTTCCCATCGACGTAGACCTGCCTAGTCAAACCAGTATGCTTATAATTACCGGTCCCAATACTGGTGGCAAAACCGTAACGCTTAAGACTATAGGCCTATTTGCCTTGATGAGACAGTTCGGCCTGGCTCTCCCTCTGGCCCAGGGCAGCTTTCTGCCGGTGTTCGATTCGGTGCTTGTGGATATCGGTGATGAGCAGTCCATCGATCAGTCCCTCTCCACCTTTTCCGGCCACATGAAGGTGATAGCCCACATCGCCTCCAATGCCGGGCCTAGAAGCCTGGTGCTCCTGGATGAACTAGGGGCCGGCACCGATCCGGAAGAGGGCTGCGCCCTGGCCATGGGGCTTCTGGATCATTTTCTGGACTCGGGTGCTCTCACGATTGTAACCACCCATCACGGAATCCTGAAAAACTACGGCTATACCAAGTCCGGCTGCCTCAATGCTTCCATGGACTTCGATTCTACAAAGCTAGCTCCCACCTACCGCATCGTGATGGGCATTCCAGGGGAGAGCCGGGCGCTGGAAATTGCCTCACAAGTGGGGCTTCCCCCATCCATCGTAAATTCAGCCAGGGGCTATCTGGACGAAGAGCGCAGCGACATCGGGGAATTGATAAAAAGCCTCAATGAAAAACATAGGGCGTTGGAGCGCATGGAGCGCGAGCAGGAGAGGCGGATCAAGTCCACTTTCGAGGACAGGCGAAGGCTGGACCTGGAAGCCCTAAGGCTCAAGCAGCAGGAACTCCAGTTAAGGCGCAGGGGCTTGGCCGATCTAACAGGCCTTTTGAAGGAGAGCAGAAAAACCCTGGAAAACCTCGTACGTGAGCTGAGGGAGTCCTCGGGCGATCAGGAGAAGGTGAAGGAAGCCAAGAACTTTCTCGCCCACTTGTCCGAAGCTGCGGAAAACCAGAGCGCAGACTTGGAGGAAGAAGAGCGATTATTGGAAGGCATGCCCGATGGGGATGATGAGCCCATAGCCGAATCCAGGGAAATCGAAGAGGGCGATGAAGTGCTTTATGGTCCCAAGCGTCGCCAGGCAATCGCGGTGAGAAAGGCTTCTCCGGATCGATGGCTGATTGAGCTGGGATCCTTGAAGCTGACCGTCTCCGCTGGAGAACTCAGCCCCAGCCGCAGAAAAAACAGGGCGAGTCCCAGCTATGCGGTTGAATTAGCCCCATCGGAGGATGGGTCCGGCACAAGGGCTAAATTCGAACTGGATCTGAGGGGCTTCAGGCTCCTAGAGGCCTTGGATGCGGTGCAGCGGCAGATAGATGCCGCAAGCCTTCAGGGCTTGCGGCTTTTCTCCATCCTCCATGGAACAGGGGAGGGAGTCCTGGGTCGGGGCATACACGAATTCTTGAATAAACAGCCTGCCGTGGAGGATTACCATTTCGCCCGGCCAGAAGAGGGTGGCTACGGAAAAACCATGGTGCGATTGAAGGATTGATGCAGTCCCAGGGCTAAGGAAAAAAAGCGCAACAAGCGCACAACTATCACGTAATAACCAACGAGATCAACGCTATGTAGTTGACAGTAAAATTGCCCACGTGGTATGGTTTTGCGTCATTTGTCTACAGTCGGAAACAAGGAGAACAAGCATGTCCGGTCACAGTAAATGGGCGACCATAAAGCACAAGAAGGGAGCTGCCGACGCCAAGCGCGGCCAGATGTTTACCAAGCTCATCAAGGAAATTTCAATTGCTGCCAGGATGGGCGGGGGCGATCCCGACGGTAACCCAAGACTGAGAACCGCCGTGCTCAAGGCCAGGGCGGCTAACATGCCCAAGGACAACGTCGACAGGGCTATAAAAAAGGGTACCGGCGAGCTGGAAGGTACCACCTACGAGGAGCTTACCTACGAAGCCTATGCACCAGGCGGCGGAGCTCTTCTCATCGAAGTGCTGACCGACAACAAGAACAGGGCCGCAGCTGAAATCCGTAATCTACTTACTCGTTCAGGAGCCAATCTGGGCAGTTCCGGTTCGGTGTCCTATCTTTTCAAGCGCAAGGGTATCCTTTCCTACGACGGTGAAACCTACACCGAAGATCAGATCATGGAAGCCGCACTGGACTCAGGGGCAGACGATGTCATCAACGAAGAGGGAACCCTGGTGGTCTATACCGATCCCAATGGTTTCGAATCGGTCCTGAACGCGATGAATGCCAAGAACTTTGAAACCCTGGGAGCCGAGATATCCATGATCCCCGATGTCTACATCGATGTGGATCCCGATACCGCCGGCAAGGTGCAGAAACTCATTGAAAGACTCGAGGAGAACGAGGACGTCCAGAACGTCTACCACAATGTGGAGCTTCCCGAAGGCGAAGAGTAAGGAATGATCCGTCCAGGGAAGTCGGACCTTGGCGCATCGGTCAAGGACTCTGAACTTCTCATAATAGGAATAGATCCCGGCATTGCCTCCCTGGGCTATGGCGTAATTGCCGCCGGCAGGGGAGGCAGGCTTCGGCACATTTGCCATGGCTGCATCAAGACCTTATCCACAGACCCTTCTGATCTCCGACTCCAGCAGATTCATTCAGGAATACAAGAATTGCTTCTCACCTACAAGCCTCTGCTTGGGGGCATAGAAGATCTCTACTTTTTCCGCAACGTCAGCTCGGCCCTCCCTGTGGCCGAAGCCAGGGGTGTCATCAAGCTGGCCTTTCGCCAAGCCTCCGTACCCCTGGCTGAATTCACCCCCAACGCTATCAAGAAGTCAGTGACAGGCACGGCCCGGGCGGATAAAAATCAGGTGCAGGAGATGGTGCGGGTACTTCTCGGCCTTGCCGAGTCACCCAAGCCCGATCATGCCGCCGATGCCCTGGCCGCTGCGATCTGCAGAGCCCACTTCGAAGGACCGGCTGGGCTTTCGAGCATTTAGCCTGGCATAAACACTGGTCCTCCCGGCCTTCCAACTGCTATACTCCTAGTAATGTTCAATCGAATACTTGGTAAACTCTCAGGCCGCTCCAACGATTCCATCCATGTCCTCACCGGAGGCATCGAGTGGGACATTTCGGTTCCCGCCAGAACCCTGGCCTTTTTCGGTACCATCGGCGCCGACGTGGAGGTCTATGTCTGGCTCCAGCATTGGGATGAGGGAATGAGACTGTTTGGCTTTCCCTCCGATGCCGAACGAGGTCTTTTTCTGGACCTCACTAAGGTGGAGGGGATAGGTCCCAAGCAGGCCCTGAAAATTCTTTCTGGCATCTCCCCCCAAGAGCTCAAGTCGGCTCTGGATGGGGGAAATCTGGCCATGCTGCAGAGGATTCCGGGAGTTGGCCCCAAACTAGCCCAGAAAATGGTGCTCGCTCTCAAGGGCAAGCTGGTGGACTTAGACGAATCAGGCCAATACGGCGCCTCGGCCTCTCCCTGGGACGATATAGTCGTTGCCCTGGCAGATATGGGCTTCGACAGAAGATTGGCGGAGAAGGTGGTAAGAGCCAAGGCAGGACAGGTTCCGCCCGGCAAGGAGGGAGAGGGCGAGCTCTTTAGGCAGGCTCTTCTCGAGCTATCCTCCGGGGGCTCTAAATGAAGAAGAAGCGCGAGAGCGGAGAGGAGAGCCTGAGGAAAACCGGTACGATGGACCCCTACTATGATCCGGGAGAGGATGAGAGGGAATCATCCCTGCGGCCGCATCTGCTCTCCGAATTCCAGGGCCAGGCTCGCATAAAAGAAAACCTTTCGATATTCATCCGGGCTGCCAGGGAGCGCAACGAGGCGCTGGACCATCTCTTTCTCATGGGTCCGCCGGGGCTGGGCAAGACTACCCTGGCATTGGTGGTGTCCTCGGAGATGGGGGCGGATTTCAAGCCCACCAGCGCCCCGGCTCTTGAGAAACCCAAGGATTTGGCGGGGATTCTCACCACATTGAGGCCGGGCTCGGTTTTTTTCATAGATGAGATACACAGGCTCAAGCCGGCTATCGAGGAGATGCTCTACATCGCCATGGAGGACTTCGAACTGGACTGGATAATAGGCCAGGGCCCTGCGGCGCGAACCGTGCGAGTGCCTGTGCCTCCCTTTACCTTGATCGGAGCCACCACCAAGGCGGGCATGGTATCCGCCCCCCTGGCCAGCCGATTCGGCATTTCCCTACGCTTCGATTACTACGGAGCCGACGAACTGGAACTCGTCATCCGCCGCTCCTCTGCCATACTGGGAATAGAAATCAGGGAGGATGCGGTAAAACTTCTGGCTACCACTTCCCGGGGAACACCCAGGATCGCTAACCGGCTTCTTCGGCGAATGCGCGATTTTGCCCAGGTAGCCCAAAAGGATGCGGTGGATATTGAGGTGGTGCGGGAGGGTCTTGCCAGGCTGGAGGTAGATCAGCTCGGCCTGGAGAGGCTGGACAGGGAGATTCTCAAGGCCATTATTCTCAAGTATGGCGGCGGTCCGGTGGGAGCCGAAACCCTGGCTATCACCGTGGGGGAAGGGGTGGACAGCCTCGAAGACTACTATGAGCCCTTTTTAATCCAGGCCGGCCTTGTCGCCAGAACCCCCAGGGGAAGAATCGCCACAGCCCAAGCCTACAAGCACCTCGGCATGGAGTACAGCATTGAAAACGGACGACTTCAATTTTGATCTTCCCGAAAGGCTTATAGCCCAGTATCCTCCCGAAACCAGGGGAGCCTCCAGGCTTCTGGTTCTGGACAGAGCCAGCGGAAATCGAACCCATGCTCTGGTAAAAGACCTTTCCTCCTTCCTGGAGCCCGGCAGCCTTATGGTTTTCAATGATTCCAAGGTGCGGAAGGCCAGGATATACGGCATCGCAGCCGATACAGGGGCTAAGGTGGAGTTTCTCCTTCTCTATCCTTCCTTGGGAGCCTTTACCGCTGGTCCATCCTCTCTTTCCTGGGTTACCATGACGAGCAAGGCCAGGAAGCAGAGGGCTGGGAAACGGTATTTATTCCCCGAAGGGCTTGGCGGCACCATAGTCGATGAGCTGTCCGGAGGGGAGAAAATCGTGGAGTTCGATAGGGCTGTGGGTGATGAGTATCTGGATCGCCAGGGCCATATCCCCTTGCCGCCCTACATCAAGCGAGATGATGAACAAAACGATGCCGAGCGCTATCAGACGGTCTATGCCAGAGTGACGGGCTCGGCGGCATCGCCCACGGCGGGGCTTCATTTTACCCCTGAAATACTCGCATCCCTCGGTACTTCCGGAATTGGGATGGAGTGGATAACCCTTCACGTTGGGCTGGGCACCTTCCTTCCTGTGAGGGTGGAGGAAATTGAGGGTCACACCATGCACTCCGAGTGGTATTCCATCTCCGAGCAGACTGCCAAGGCTGTCAACACAGCCAAGGCCGAGGGACGCAAGGTGGCGGCGGTTGGAACTACCAGCGCGAGGACTCTGGAATCAGCCTGGGGGAGATCGGGACTCCCTTCGTGCATGTCCAGCACCGATATTTTTATTTATCCGGGTTATGAATTTAAGGTTGTGGACAGATTATTCACAAACTTTCACACGCCCCGTTCCACACTTCTTATGCTGGTGTCAGCCTTCGCGGGCAGAGAACTTATTCTGGACACCTACAGAGAGGCAATTCTTTCCGGGTATCGTTTTTTCAGCTATGGCGATGCCATGCTGATCATCTAGGCAGGGCAAGGCCTGTATGGGCTTCGATAAGACTAAAAAGCCTATCGGTTACATCTGCTACTGACTTTTCAGCATCCAGTATCTCGATATTCCATCCCTGGGCTCGTTTTTCCTCAACAATGGATTCGTATGCGAGGCTTACAAGCTTTTGCATGTGCAATTTTTCATAAATCTCAAGACTTACCCTGTTGCTGAGGCGCTTCAGGGAGCGCTCCGGGTCTATCCTGAAAAATACCGTGAGACCTGGAGGAGGAAACTGGGCATTGAGGTAGGAAGGCAGTTCTTTGCCGCAGGTGCTGCCCTGATAAGCAAGGCTGGAGAGGGCATAGCGATCGCTGATGACGATCTTGCCTGATTCCAGAGCTTCGTAAATACCGTCTTTGCCATGAAGGTGCTGGTGACGGTCGGCGGCGAAGAGGTAGGCCACCGTGCCTGGGTCGGCATCCAGTTCTCCCTTCAAGATTCTCCGAATGAGGATGCCTTCGGGTCTGGAAGTGGGTTCTGCAGTAATCAAATGGGGTATTCGCTGTTTATTCATTGAGTCTTCCAGAGCCTTCATCTGGGTGCTGGTTCCTGAGCCGTCTATGCCTTCGAGAACAATGAAGTTTTTTAGCCTGGAATCGGTGTCGTGGAGCCTCATGATATGCTAGTATATACGCCTTGAATCACTATTTCTACGCAGGAACCTGATGACAGCACGGAAAAGGGCAGCATGGATTCTCGCAACCCTCATCGCCATTACCCTCGCGGGGGTTATGAATTTCTATGCCCTACCTCTGCTCCGCATGAAGGTCGAACAAAGAGTCGAACTGGCCGTGGAGTCTGCCCAGGAATATTTTTATAAACTTACCGGCCTAAGCCTGGGTTACTCCCACGCTTCTTTCGCCTTTCCCGCCAGGCTCGCCTTCCATGGGGTGGAGATTTTTAACGAACAACGTACCGACGGCGCTGTGCTTAGGCGCCGTGTCTTGGCAATTTCCGATTTGAGGGCAAGGCTGGATCTCTGGGCTGCGCTCTTTGGCTCGCCCGCCGACGTGCTGCGCCACGTGGATATAGGGGACCTGGATTTGGATATCCGTATTCCCCGGGACATGGAAGTAATCGAAAAAATTTCTTCGCTTTTTTCCCAGGATTCTTCAGGAGCTTTCCCCCGCCTTGTCCTGGACATAACGGGAGCTTCCGTATTCGTCGCCCTGGAAAACGGAAGCTCCATTTCCGCCTCTCTATCCTCATTTCAGCTATCCAGCCTTTCTGGAATTCCAGAGGCCCTAATTCCTACAGCTCTCCTGTTTGTTCGTGATCCATCTCTGGGAGATGATGAACTCTTCATCCAGGCCATTAAGCTCAAGGCTTCCATAAGCGAGGATCTAGCCACTTTTTCCGCCTCCACCGAGCTGGCAGCCCGTTTTGGGGGCATTCAGCTAGCCTCAGTGCCTGTAAGCCTAAAGGCTCATCAAGGTCTCATAAGTCTCAGTGCGAGAGGTTCCGGGTACGCGCTAGAGGGAGGGTATGAGGGGGGTGAAGCGTGGGGTCGGGTAGAGGTGGAAGGGTTTGAGCCTGGGAGTGTGGTGAAGGCGGAAGGGGGGGTACTAAAGGAGCTTTTGGGATTGGAGTATGAGGGGGTAGTAGAAGGCAGGTATGGGGATGGGGGCTTTGGGTATGAGGGGGCGGTGCGGGTAACAGGGCGAGGGGAAGAGGAGATAGGGGGGATAAAGGTAGGGGGTTCGTGGGTAGCGTTGGAAGGCCGGGGAGATGAGAGTGGGCTTGGGTGGGTAAGGGTAGAGGGGAGTCACGCAGGGAATGAGGTTGGGTATGAGGGTGTTGTGGGGTATGAGGGGCTTGGGGTACGAGGGGCGGTTAGGCTTGTGCGTGCTGGCCAGGAGGTGAAGGGAGAGGTTGAGGGGGAAGGGGGAAAGTATGTGGTTAAGGTGGAAGAAGGGGTGGTAGCGGGGGTAGGGCATGAGGGGGTGGAGCTCGGGTATGAGGAGCGGGATGAGCGCTACGATGTGGTGGTGAAGGGGGAAGTAGGAGGAGGAGGGATAGAGGGGACCGGGAGTGTGTTGAAGGAAGGCAAGGGGTATGAGGGGGCGGTAGGCTTGAGTGGGGTGGACGCGGTAGGGGTGATGAAGCTGCTTTCTTGGGCAGGGTTGGGGATGCCTAAGGTGGGGGTAGATGAAGCGCGGGTATGGGGTGATGTGGGGGTGAGGGGAGACTATGAGCAGGTATCGTGGGTAGTGGGGTCGATAGAAGGGCGGCTTAGGGGGAGTTTTGGGGAGGTAGTAGTCAGGGGTTCTGGAGTGGGGGATGGGGTTGGGTATGAGCTCAAAGGGTTGACAGGTGAGTATCGAGGTCAGTCTATCGCGTTGCGGGGTAAGGGGAGCTATGGGGAAGGGCTGGGGTTTGAGGGTGAGCTTCGGTATGGGGGGATAGGGTATGGGCTAGGGTTTGCGTATGCGGGAGAGGTGGTGAAGGTATGGGGGGGGTATGGGCTAGAGGGGGAGGCGAGGCGGACAGAAGGGGGAGAGTACGAGGGGTGGGTGAAGGCGCGAGGGCTACCGTTGGCGGTGTCTGGTGGGGTGGTGTACGCGGATTTGTCGCTTGAAGGGGGGTATGGGAAGGAAGGGTTGTGGGTAGAGGGGGAGCGTGTAGGGGTGGTGTATGAGGGTGAGGGCGAATATCCGGAACTGAAGGCGCAAGGGTTGCGGTATGTGGGGGGAGTGTTTGGGGTAGAGCGACTTACGGTGCGTGGGGAAGGGTATGGGATAGAGGGGAGACTGGAAGGGAGCGTGGGGGAAGAAAGGTTTAGGCTGGATGGGTCGGTGGTAGGGCTTGGGATATTGGGAGAGGGGAAGAGCCGGTATGAGGTGGGGCTGGAGTATGGGGAAGGGCGGGGAGCGCTGCGGCTTGGTGTGGATGAGTATGAGGTAGGAGGGCTTGGGGTAGAGGGGCTTAAAGTAGGGGGCTGGGTAGGAGGGGAAGGTCCTGTGGGCGTTGGGGGGCTTAAAGGGCTTTTAGAAGGGGATTTTGGGTGGCTTTCTGACTGGGCGTTTGGGGGGAAGGTGGATGTCTGGGGAGAAGGCTGGGAGTCTCGGGGGCAGGATGTGGCGTTGAAGTTGGGGCTTAGGCGTACTCAGGGGGGAGAGGAAGCTCAGGCGGTAGTGGGGGTGGAAGGAGAGGCGGCAGGAGAGGGTGTGGGGACAGCGCAGGGTAAGGATTCTGCAGTGCGTGTGGAGTCTGCGCTGGTGCAGCCTGGTGGAGCGTGGGCCTTGTCGTTGAGTGCGAGTGCGAGAGGTTCCGGGTACGCGCTAGAGGGAGGGTATGAGGGGGGTGAAGCGT
>CAZHFN010000018.1:0-43437 GCA_964531105.1 uncultured Treponema sp.
TAGCCAGGCTGACCAGGGTTGCAGGGGAAAGGACACCCGAAGCCTGGAGCTCGGCGAGAACAGTGGCATACTGATCTGGGGAGCTTAAAACGGCCACTCTTTCGTGGTTCTTGGCAGCCGCCCTTAAAAGGGCGACTCCTCCTATGTCGATCTGCTCTATGATTTCTTCCCTGGTGCTGGAGGGCTCGGCTAGAGTCTTTTCAAAGGGATAGAGGTTGACGACCACCATATCCACAGCCCTGTAGCCCAGGGCGGCGATTTCACCCAGATCATGGCCGCAAGCGCGGGCCAGTATGCCGCCGTGAACAGCCGGATGGAGGGTCTTCACTCTTCCGCCCAGGATTTCTCCAGCCCCGGTATAGGCCGAGATTTCCTCGACATCGAGGCCTGCGGCCTTTAAGGCCTTGGCCGTGCCCCCCGATGCCAGAAATTTCCAGCCCAGGTCTGAAAGTCCTTTTGCGAATTGGACCAGATTAGTTTTGTCATGGACAGATAGAATTGCGGTAGGCATTGTCAGTGTCCTCCTTCCGGGTTAGGTGTATCGTGGCCGCTTAAGGCCGCAAGCCGTCTAGCGGCGCGCAGCACCAGGCGGTGTTCTAGTTCGTGCATTCTAGTTTCAAAGCCTTCAAGACTCTCACCAGGGATGAAATCCAGGCGTTCCGATTCCAGCACAGGGCCTGTATCCACACCTTCATCGGGCACCTGGTGGATCATGGCTCCGCTATGGCTGATCTCTCTCCGGGCGTAGGCATCCCAGGCTCTTTCTATGCCGTGGGTGCCGGGAAAGCTGCCGGGAAGAGCGGGATGGAGGTTGTAGATTTTACTAGGGAAGCGCTGGATAAAGGCTGAGCTGAGTATGCGCATCCAGCCTAAAAGTAGGATGTAGTCAGGAGCGTATGAAGTCACGAGATCGGCCAGCCTGGTATCGTAAGCCCGACGGGAGCTTCGGGCGTCCAGGTTTGTATCTCTTCGGTAGGGAAAGGCGATGGCGGGAACGCCGGCCTTCTTGGCTCTGGCAAGGGCTGGGACTCCGGGCTCCGAGGAAACTACGAGAACAGCCTGGGCACACAAATTCCCCTGGGCTATGCCATCCAGGAGGACCTGTAGGTTGCTTCCCCGTCCGGAGACAAGAATGGCAAACCTGGAGATGGATGGGCTGGAGCTCATGCTCTGTTTCCAAACTCTAGCTGGGTCTTGCCACTGCCCGGTGCGAGGTGGCCAATTACGTAGAATTTTTCATCCACAAGGCTGGCGAGGGTATCTAGATTTTTTGGATCGATGACGGCAACCATGCCTATACCCATGTTGAATACCCTGTACATTTCCTTTGCCTCTACCCTTCCCTTTTCCATGATCAGCTTGAATAAGGAGGGCATAGGCCAAGTTTGGGTTTGAATATAGGCGTCCAAGCCGGAGGGGAGGACTCTGGGCACATTGCCTTCGAAACCGCCTCCCGTGATGTGAGCCAGGGCTTTGATGAGCTCAGGTTCTTTTTGGAGTATGGGGTACAGAAGGGGAAGATAGGAGCGGTGGGGCTCCAGAAGAGCTTCGAAGAGAGGTTTCCCCAGGATTTGGCCATAGTCATGATATTCGGCTTCGGTGAAGAGGCTTCGGGCTAGTGAAAAGCCGTTGGTATGGAGGCCGCTGGAGGCGAAGCCTACGAGCGCATCGCCGGCCTTGATTCCCTGCCGGGGCAACCTATGACTTTTTTCCACCACACCCACGATAGCCCCTGCCAGATCGAATTCCTCGGGGAGGTATACCCCGGGCATTTCGGCGGTCTCGCCGCCTATGAGGGCGCAGGAAGCCTCTCTGCAGGCCGAGGCCATGCCTTCCACTGCCGATGCGATCATGGAGGGTTCCAGTCGGGAAGAGGCGATGTAGTCCAGAAAGAAGAGGGGTTTGGCCCCCTGGACGAGGATATCGTCCACGCAGTGATTGACGATGTCCCTGCCGATGCTTGTATAGCTCTTGAAGAGAGAGGCGAGCTTTACCTTAGTTCCCACACCGTCGGTGGAGGCTACCAGCACTGGTTCCTTAAGTCCTGCGAGGGCCGAAGCGTCGTACATTCCCCCGAAGGAACCTATGCCCGCTAGAACTTCCGGGCCGTAGGTGGAGCGCACCGCCGCAGACATGAGTTCCACCGCCCTTTCGCCGGCTTCTATGTCCACCCCGGCGGCAGCGTAGCTGGAGGCCGTTGCGCCGAGCGCGGCCGTGCTGGGCAGGTGCGGCGAAGGGCCTGCGATCGCTGCGGTTTGATCGTAGCCAGCCACCAGGGTTCTTCCTTCGCCTATGTCCCTTCTAAACCTGCTCCGTGGCGCATCGATGCGGGCAAGGCGAGCGTAGGCCGCTTCGATAGCCCGAGGCAGGGTCACAGCCCAGGCAGAGGCACAGAGTAGCCGTCCTCCCTTGGACAGGAAGCTGTTCTTGTCTTTTGTCGCGCCATACGATGCATCCGGAAGCCTTGTAGCGCCGTGGAATACGAAGGAGTCCCCTTCCCTGCCGTGATCCACGATGCTCCTCACCTGGTCGGGGTCGGCACTGACAGCATAGCCTTCAGAGGCGAGGACTATGGTTGCACAGGCTGCATCCTTCCACTGGGGCTTGCATTCATCCAGCCTACCTTGGACACAGGCCAGCATGATTTCTCCCAAATCGGATTCCAGGAGGGGCAGAATAGCTTGGGTTTCAGGATCGCCCAGTCTGCAGTTGTACTCCAGGGCTTTGGGGCCATCGGGGGTGAGAATGAGGCCTGCGTAGAGGGTTCCCACAAAGGGAGAGCCTTCGGCGGCCAGGCCGCTGCAAGCCTTACCCAGGAAGGTATCGGCCAGGCTTTCAGCCATTTCCATGGCTGCTTTCCTAGCCGAGGCCAGGGCGCCCATGCCACCCGTATTGGGTCCCCTGTCGGACTCCAGTAGTCGCTTGTGATCTTGGGATGGAGGAAGTACCCGGATACGGCTTCCGTCGCAGAAGCCCATGAGAGAGAGTTCTTCGCCCGAGAGTCTTTCCTCTATGACGACTTCCCTTCCCGCCTCGCCTAGGCTATTGCCGGCCATGAGGGATTCCAGGATGCTTTCGGCCTCCTGGAGGCTCTCGGGGAGGAATACGCCTTTGCCGGAGGCGAGGCCCGAGGCTTTGATGACGAAGGGCCAGGGGGCCGACCTCAGGAAGTCGAGGGCCTCGCCGAGTTTGTCGAAGACCCGGAAATCGGCGGTGGGTATGCCGTATTTCTTCATGAAGGCCTTGGAAAAGCTTTTAGATGACTCGATGCGGGCGGCGGCAGCCGAGGGGCCGAAGCAGAGGGGCGGATTCGCCGCCCGCAGGCTGGCCAGCCTGTCGGCCAAACCTAGGGAAAGAGGAAGCTCAGGACCCACCACGACCATATCGATGTCGTGGGCGAGCACCGCATCCAGGAGGGCGGGGATATCATCTGCCCCGATGTCCAGGTTGCGCCCCAAAAGTGCTGTACCGGCATTGCCGGGAGCGCAGTACAGCCTATCCACCAGACGAGAGGCGGTGAGCTTCCAGGCGAGGGCATGCTCCCTTCCTCCTGATCCAACTACAAGCAGGTTCATAGTCCCATCCTCATGCTAAAATTCAAAACGGTCCTTGGCTTCGGAGAAGTCTACTTCAAAGGGGTAGTTCCCGGAAAAGCAGGCGCTGCAGTACTTGCCCAGGTCGCCCACGGCCCGGCCGGCCGCTTCCAGGGAGAGGTAGGCCAGGGAATCGGCGCCGCTCCAGGCTGCCAGGTTCTCCAGGGGCATTAGATTGGCGATGAGGTCCCTTTTTTCGCCCATATCAACACCCATCATACAGGGGAATTTAACCGGGGGGCTGGAAACTCTGACATGGACTTCCCTGGCTCCGGCATTTCGCAGAAGCGCCACCAGAGGCCTTATGGTATTCCCCCGCACTATGGAATCGTCTATGACGACAATGCGCTTATTTTTCACCGAATCGCTAAGCACGTTGAATTTAAGGGATACTCCCCGTTTACGCAGAAAATTGCTGGGTTCGATGAAGGTGCGGCCAATGTAACGGTTTTTAACGAAGGCCTCTCCGTAAGGAAGGCCTGAGGCTTCCGAATAACCGATGGCCGCCGATATGGAAGAATCAGGCACCGGGATGACCAGGTCGGCTTCCACCGGCGAGTCCTGAGCGAGGCTGGCCCCGAATCGGCGGCGCACCTCATGCACGCAGTGGCCGTTCCAGATACTGTCTGGTCTTGAAAAGTAAACGAATTCGAAGATGCACGATGCTTGCCTTATCCCCTTAACCTTAAGGCCGGTCAACTTGGAACTGCTCACGTTTCCCTGCCCATCGCAGAACACGACCTGCCCTGGTTCGATCTCGTGAATCTCCCTGCAGCCCAGGGTGGAGAGGGCACAGGTTTCAGAGGCGGTGACAAAGGCTTTTTCTGCGGTAAAGCCGTAGGAAAGGGGTCGCAGGCCCCAGGGATCCCTGGCGGCGAAGACGCCTTCCCGGGTGAGGAGGACGAAGGAGAAGGCGCCAATCCAGCCTTCCATAGCTGCCTTGATCCGGCTTGTCCAGCTTCGCTTTTCGGAACCCGCCAGGTCCATGACCATGAGCTCGGTATCGCTGGCCGAGGTGAGTCCCACGCCCTTGTTGAGGAGCCTGGAACGGATATCCCCGGCGTTTACCAGATTGCCGTTGTGGGCCAGGGCCATGGGACCGTGCCGGGAGTCGATGAGAAAGGGTTGTATGTTCCTGCTGTTGGAACTGCCGGTGGTGGAGTAGCGGTTGTGGCCTATGGCCAGATTTCCGCCCAAGCTTTCCATATCGGCTTCGGAGAATACCTGGGAAACCAGGCCTTGGTTTTTTTTGGCCGAGAGGGAATGCCCGTCGAAGGCGGCGATGCCCGCAGACTCCTGGCCCCGGTGCTGAAGGGCAAATAGTCCGTAGTAGACCATTCTGGCCGCATCTTTATTGGGTGCGTAGACGGCCATTACGCCGCACTCCTCCCTCGCTCCGTCGCAGGAAGGCAGCTCAGAGGGATTCATCGGCCTTTAACCTCGGAATAAAGCTCTGTTTCGAGGCTTGCGTCATCGACTTCTATCTTTTCCCTGGCCTCCTTCTGAAACTCCTTTACTTTGGCCCTTATCTGCGAGTCGGTCACGGCCAAAAGCTTGGCGACGAAGAGGGCTGCGTTTCGGGGGTCCAGTACGGTGGCAGCCGCTACCCCGGGCGGCATGCGCAGGGAAGAGTATACGTCCGCTCCGCCGAAGGCTTCGCAGGGAGGCGGGCAAGCTATCACAGGAAGGCTGGTGGAAAAATCCGCCATGCCCGAGAGGGCATTGGAAAGTCCGGCGATGGTGATGTAGGCAACCAGGCCGGTTTTCTTTTCGGCCTCTGCGAGAATGCCTAAAAGCTTTTCCGGCGTTTTATGGGCTGAGGCCACCCTAGCCTGGCTGGATATGCCAAATTTATTAAGCCATTCGATTATGCGGGCTGCGTGGCCTGAATCGGATTTTCCGCCCATTATGATGAGAACTTGCTTGTTGTTCATACTTCTATGCCCTCCTTGGCCAGATTCTGTGCTAGCCGGGGTTCTACCGGATAGGAGCCGGGTAAAAACCTTATTCCTGTGAGCTGTTCATAGGCTTTCTGATAGAGAAGAGAGGTGTCTACCCACACGGAAGTCGGCAGAGCCGGCAATTCTCCATCGCCGCTGTAGCCCTTTTCAGCATAGCGGAGGCGGACGAATTCCTTGTCGAAAAGCTCGGGCTCCTGCCCTTGGTCCAGGCGGGCTTCGTAGCTGTCGGCTTTCCAGAATCGGGATGAATCGGGGGTGTGGATTTCGTCGATGAGAAGGATTGTGCCGTCAAGAGCTAGGCCGAACTCGTACTTGGTATCCACGAGCATGAGGCCTGCTTCGGAGGCGACTCGGCTTCCCCTATCGAAGAGGGCCAGGGCAATTTCCATCACCTTGTTCCAAATCTGTGAAGGTAGGTAGCCTTTGTCCACGACCTCTGCCACGGTGAGTCTTTCGTCGTGGAAGCCCGCCTCTGCCTTGGTGGTAGGCGTTATGATGGGCTGGGGAAGCTTCTGATTTTTATGCAGTCCTTCGGGGAAACTGTAGCCGTAGATATGCCGATCGCCCTCGGAATATCTGCGCCATAGTGCTGTGGAAGTTACCCCGGTGATGTAGCCTCTGACAATGACTTCCACCGGAAGGGGGGATGCCAGCCTTACCACAGAGGCATTGGGATCTGGCAGGGAAATAAGGTGATTGTCGACAATGTCCTTGCTCTTTTCATTCCACCAGGCCGAGAGCTGGTTTAGGACCTGGCCCTTCCAGGGCACTGCGCCTACAACCCTATCAAAGGCCGAGAGCCTGTCGGTGGTGACCAGGAGTCTTGTTTCTTTTTCCAGGGAATACCAATCCCTTACCTTGCCCGACTGACGTTGAGTCTTGCCCTGGGGCAGACCTAAAAAGGCCCTGGGAAGCTCGTCCTGAATTAGGCTTTTATCAACCATAGATGGCTCCTTGATCGATGGCGTGGCGAACGCCGTTCTTAAACAGGGCTAATCCTGCCCCGGGTTTGCCTTTACGGTAAGACCGGCCCGCCGCTCCCGTGAGTACATTGTTCTCGGGATGAGGCATGAGGCCGAGTACAGTGCCTGCTGGATTGCAGATGCCCGCGATATCCCAGGGAGAGCCGTTGGGGTTGTCGGGCCAGCGGCCTTGGGCGGCTCCCCCATCTGGGGACGCGTAGCGGAGCGCTACCAGGCCCCGGGATTTTAATGCTTCCAGATGTTCGTCGTCAGAAGCCATGAAGCGTCCCTCTCCGTGGGCTACCGGGCAGGTTATGAGATCCTCAAGGCCCTTGGTCCAGATGCAGGGGCTTTTCTCCACCATCAGGTTCACCCAGCGGCATTCGAAGCGGCCTTCCAGGTTGTCGGTAAGGGTAAAATGCCTCTCGGTACCGTCGGAGGGCAGAAGTGCAGTACCAGGCAGAATGCCTGACTTCACCAGAGTCTGGAATCCATTACAAATGCCTATGACGGGCTTGCCTTCCTCCACAAAACGGCTCACCTCTTCCCTGAAGAATGAGGCGATATCCAGGGCAAAGAGGCGTCCAGCGCCCAGTGCGTCGGCGTATGAGAATCCGCCGGGAATGACTAGTATTCTGCTCTCGCGCAGAAGCCTTCTGTCCTCTCGCAGTGCATTCACATGGACAATCTGTGCCTCGGCGCCGGCCGCCTCCAGGGCGAAAGCCGCATCGATATCCCTGTTGATGCCTGCGGCGTGCAGGATTAATGCCTTAGGCTTCATTGCCACCCTCCCCCGCATAGGCCCTGGCCAGCAGTTCGAGCCCGATCGCAGAAATTTCCTTAGTATCCCTGTGCAGGAAAATCCGTTTTTCCTGCTTTGTCGTTCCAATCTTTGCAAGGGGAAGACCAGCCAGATGGCGTTCGAACGAGGACGCATCCCTCATGGCCACTTCCACGAGGAGGCAGCCGTTGGTTTCGCCGAAGAGAAGAATGGCTTGGAGCTGGGCTTGGCTCAAGGCCAAGCCGGTCTTGGATAGTTCAGCCTTTGCAAAGGTGCTCAGTGCTACCTCTAGAGAATCGAGCTTGAGCTCGGCGCCCAGATCTCCTCCAATGCACATTTCGGCCAGGGCTGCCCCCAGGCCTCCATCGGAGAGGTCGTGGGCTGCGCTGACAAGCCCTGCCAGCATGGCACCGTGTAAAGCCCTGTAGACCTTGGGAGAGATGGTGGAGAATGCCGGCGCCGCGATTCCCGGCCTGCTCTCCACCAGATACTGGAGCACCGAAGCTTCGTAGAGAGGAGAGAACTCCCCCACAAGGTAGATGCAGGATTCGGGCTGCTTGAAATCGCTGCCAGGGATGCGCCCGATATCGGGCACTATTCCCATGGCTGAAATGAGGAGGGAAGGCGGTACGGCAATTTTTTCTCCCCCTGGACCTTCGAACTCGTTATTGAAGGAATCCTTGCCGCTTATAAAGGGTGTACGGTGCGCAAGGGCTGCATCCTTGCAAGCCTTGGCTGCCCTGAGGAGGGTCCAGAGATTTTCGGGTTTCTGGGGGTCTCCCCAGCAGAAATTATCCACCACCGCGATCCGGTCGGGATCGGCGCCGACGGCTACCGCGTTGCGCACCGCTTCGTCCAGCGCAGAGGCTGCTGCATTGGAGGAATCGGCTTCGCCATACCGAGGGTTGAAGCCGTTGGAGATGGCCACTCCCCTGTTCAGGCTTGTTTCCAGGGGCACTGCTACGGCCGCATCGCTAGGACCTGCCTGGAATTCTCCGGCGAAGGGTCCAAGCCTGGTAGCGCCCTGCACTTCATGATCGTAGCGTCGGACAACCCATTCCTTGGAGATCACTGCGTGGTGGCTCATTACCGAGGCATAGAGTGTCTGGATCGGAGCTGTGCCGAGAATCGGCGACGGCGCCCGGGCGATTCCCGCGCCGCCCTGCCCGGGCGCCGTCGCCTTCATGTGCCGCCGGGGCATGCCCTTGTGGAGGAAATCGCAGTCCAGATTGAGCACCATTTCACCCCGGTAGCGCACTACAAGGCGACCTGTGCCGGTGAAGGCACCCAAATCGCAGAACTCCACATCGTTATTCTCGCACAGGGAGGCCAAGCTTGGGAGTTTTTCCGGGGAGACCGAGAGAACCATCCGTTCCTGCGCCTCGGAGAGCCAGATTTCCCAGGGAGCAAGCCCGGGATACTTGAGGCGCACCTCCGACAGTTCAACATCGGCTCCCAGTTCCGAGGCCATTTCGCCCACCGCCGAGGAAAGTCCTCCCGCCCCGCAGTCGGTTATGCCCGAATAAAGGCCCTTATCCCGGGCGGCAAGGATAACCTCTGAAAGCTTCTTCTCCACCAGGGGAGCGCCGATCTGCACCGAAGTGCCGGCTGTCTCCAGGGTGCTCCCGTCCATAGTCATGGAGGAAAATGTGGCACCTCTGATACCATCCCTGCCAGTTCGGCCGCCCAGCACCACTACCCTGTCCCCAATTTTAGGCTCAGAGAAAAAAGCCCCCCTAGGCGCTATACCCGCACAGCCGCAGTAGACCAAGGGGTTTGCGGCATATTTTTCATGGTAATGGATGCCCCCGTTGAGAGTGGGAATGCCCATTTTATTGCCGTAGTCCTGCACCCCGGCCACTACACCGCTCTGTATCTGCTCCACTGAGAGGGCGGAAGTCTGCCCTCCCCTGCGGGGTATTCCGAAGCAGAGCACGTCGGTGACCGCAAAAGGTCTAGCCGAAACCGCCATGACATCCCTTATCACGCCGCCCACCCCGGTATTGGCACCTCCGAAAGGTTCTATGGCCGAAGGGTGGTTATGGGTTTCCACCTTGAAGGAGATATCGGAATCCTTGTCGAATTCCATAATTCCCGCGTTGTCTTTGAAGGCCGAAATCACCCAGGGGGCGGCTATCTCGTCGGTGGCTGCCTTGAGATAGGTTTTGAGAATATTGTCCACTCGTTCGGGCAGGCCGCCCTTCTTTCCATCCTCAATGTCGATAATGGCCTTGAAGGTCTTGTGGTAGCAGTGTTCGCTCCAGGTCTGGGCTATCATTTCGAATTCCACGTCGCTGCAAGCCCTGCCCTCGGCGGTGAAGTAGTCGCGGATGGCCAATAGTTCCTCAAAATCGAGGGCTGCCCTTCTTTGGCGGTTTAGCTCCTTAAGCCCATTTTCATCCATCGTATGAATGGGAATAATTTCAGGAGGAGGGCTCGATGCCTTGTCGCCCGGAAATGCTGGTTCTACCGGCCCTAAAGCCCAGCGCTGCACCACCGGATTGGCCAGGAGCCTCGAAGCCAGGAGATTGAGTTCCTTTTCGTCCAGTCGCCTTCCTTCTTCGAAGGTGATTTCATACCTGATACCCGTGGAAGCGGAATCCAAACCCTGAATTCCCAGTTCCCTGGCCGAACGCAGGATCTCATCGGCCACTGGGTCTGTCACTCCAGGATGGTAGGCCACTTCTACGAGGCAGACATCAGAAGATGGGGAGGCAGGGAGTGTATGGATTGTACAGCCCTGGGTGACTGGGTCGGATAAAAGAAAACGCCCGAGGAACTCCAGTTCCCCGGGCGCTATGCTCCCCCGCACAAAGTAGATTTCAGAGCGCAGAACGGCCTTGATTCCCTCGAACCCCAGCCGCTGCGCATCGCGCACGATCAGCGCCGAGGATCGTGCCCCCGGCTTCAGGTCCCGAATCGTGAAGCGATGAACTTGAAATTGTCGTTCCATACAAATCCATATCATCGGGAAAAAATCTAGTCAAGGGACTAAGGCTTCCTCTCCACGGTCAGCCGCGCCCTTACAATGGATGCAAAAGCCTTGGCCCTTAAAGGTGCGTCGCCCAGATAACCTTGTATTTCCATGAGCTTTTCTATGCCGCCAGCACCAAGAATTTCCAGGAAGAAAGAATCCTGCAAAAGTAGTTTTTTAAGCGGGTTTTCTCCCTGGCCTCGCAGCGTGTCCCAGGCCGAGAGGGCATGAGTCCGCAACTTTTCGTGGGTTTCCTGCCTGTCGGCCCCAGCCTTGGCCATGGCCATGAGGATACGCTCGGTACAGGCGAAGGGGGCGTATCGCTCGAAGGTGCGATTGGCGCTTTCCTCGTCCAGGCGAAAGCCGGTGACAATTTTCTGGGCTGTTTTGAGCAGTTCGTCCGCAGCCAGGAAAGATTCAGGCAGAATGCTTCGGCGATTGGCCGAATCGTCGAGGGTGCGTTCAAGGAGGGATAGGGCTGCATTGCTCCAGGCTACCTGGGGATAGGCCGCCAGGAGCCTGGCTAGGGAATCAATTTTTTCGGCATCTATGGGGTTGCGTTTGAAGGGCATAGCCGAGGAGCCCACCTGCTTGCTGCCGAATGGTTCGGCCAGCTCGCCTATGGGCGGGCTTTGAAGAATCCTGAAATCAAAGGCCATTTTATGAAGGGCCGCGGCCAGGCCGGACAGACCGGACAGAATTCTGTATTCCTGGAGACGGGGACTGGTTTGGGTGGATACGGGAAAGAACTGGATACCTAAATCCTTTTCCAGGATCCTTTCGAACTCAGGGAGCTTTTCGATGCCAATGAGTTCGGCATAGGAGGCCGAGCTGCCGACGGCTCCCTTGAAGCCCTTGCCCCGCACGCTGCGCTCAAGCCCCTTTATATCCTCGTAAACCGTAAGAAGATCTTGAGCCCATACCGAGCATCGATACCCGAAACTGCTGGGTTCTGCGGGCTGGAGGTGGGTAAAGGCCATGACGGGAAAGTCGGCATAGGTATCTATTCTATCGGCCAGGCTCAAGAGGAGTCGGGCCAGGGCTTCCCTGATCAGTCCCAGAGAATCTCTTATGCGAAGGGAATCGGCGTTATCCTCTATGTCCATAGAGGTAGCGCCCAGGTGAATTATACCTCCAGCGGCGGGGCATTGTTCGGCGAAGGCCTTTATCTCTGCCATCAGGTCGTGGCGTATCTCGACCTCTATTTCGTGGGAGCGCTCGATATCCACCTTGCCCACATTGGCTTCCAGTTCGGAGAGCTGTTCCGGGCTTACCAGCCCGAATTTCGCTTCGGCTCTGGCCAGGCTTACCCAAAGCCTGCGCCATAATTCGCGTTTATGAGTCTCGCTCCAGAGATGCCTCATGCGTTCGCTTCCATAGCGCCAGGAAAAGGGAGAGAGGTAGGCCGAGTAGTCTTTCATCCCCCGACTATAGCAGAAGGTGTAAAAGCTGAAAATATGGCTTGGCGGGACAGTACAGAGGAGCTTTTCCTTGAAGCGCGGAAGGCTTTAGCGAGCGTCTGTCAGGTGCGGGACAGAGGAAAGCGACCGCGGCGCTGCTCCTTGTCCTTCACGCAAGAAGGAGGAGTCATGAATTCGTTGAATAGCATTTTAGTCGAGGGCAACCTTGTCCGCGACCCCGAAGCCAAAACACTGCCTAGCGGCAACCAGGTATGCGATTTTACCCTGGCGTCCAATCGCTTCTACAAGAACAACGAAGAGGGATTTGAAAAGGAGGTTTCCTATTTCGACGTGGAGGCCTGGTCGCGCTTAGGCAGCAGTTGCGCGCAGAATCTCAAGAAGGGCCGAGGCGTAAGAGTCGTGGGCAGGCTAAAGCAGGATCGCTGGGTTGACCCGGAGGGCAAGCCCCGGGCGCGGGTGAAGATCGTGGCCGAGCACGTGGAATTCAAGGCCCAGAAGCAGGGGGAGAAAAAGCCTGATGAGGAGGAGCAGGCTGTTGCTCAGGAGGAAGTGGAGGAAACCGCATCTGTCTTCTGATCCGGTTCGTAGGCTTGCATGGCGCGCAGAGCATCCTGAGCGGCCTGGCGCAGAAGCTCCAGGAAGCGATCCCTGGTCTCGGGATTTCTCATGCGCGCCGAGGGGCCGGAAATGCTCACCGCCCCGGCAAAATCAGAGCCCGGGAGGCGCAAGGGCATGGCGTAGCAGGTGAGTCCCACTTCGTACTCTTCCCTGTCGGCGCCGTAGCCGAGTTCTCTTGCTCTTTTAGCCTCGCGGATTACATCCTCGGGCTCGACAAGTGTGCTTTCGCTATAGCGGTAAAGGGGAGATGAGCCCAGAATTGCTCGAATATGGTCGTCGGGCAATTGGGAGAGAATAGCCTTGCCCACACCGGTACAGTACAGGGGCAGACGGTCGCCGGGCACCGTACGCATGCGAAGGCTTCTGTTGGCCTCGGCCCTATCCAGATAAATAGCAGAATCTCCGGCTAAACAAGCCAAGTTGGAGGATTCACCCGATTCCCTGGCCAGGCGCTCGATTATGGGACGGACTTTTTCCACCACCAGTGCTCGCACGGGTACCTTGCTGCCCAGTTCGAAGAGAGAAAGCCCCAGAGACCAGCCAGCTGGCCGCTTTTCCACTACCCCCCTAGACTCGAGCACCGCCAGGTAGCGGAGGGCAGTGGCTTTGTTCATGCCAGTTTCATTGGAAAGCCGCGCAAGGCTCACTTCGCCGTCGGTCTTGGCGAGGTAAAATAGTATGTCCAATGCTTTGCCGGCCGATTCGCTCATGTATACCTTCCCAGTCCGGAGATTAAAATTCTTCTGCTGCCGTGGCTGAGTTAGAAAAATTTAAAAATTTTCATAATTCAGCTTCAAATAATAAAACGGCGTTTTAGTCTTCGGATCAGGATATAACCCCGCTTCTACCCGCGTCAAGCTGATTTTTTCCACTACACAAGAGACCCCGTAACACAGGAGTCTCCTGTGATCCAGAAAGGAATGAGATCAAGAATGTCCTGTATTTCTTGGTTCAGCGCTCGAGCCTTTATCCCGTCGGGGGCTTCGTCTGCTTCTAGAGTCTAGGCTTCTGCCCCTCGTGTCCGCGCTTCTTCCCCTCGCATCCGGGCTTCTGCGCCTAGGGTCATGCGGTACAGCCTTTTTTCCAGGAACCCCGCCTGTGACGTCCGCACTTCCGCCCTTCTTGGCCGGTCCTTCCTCGTCGTTGTAGAAGCCATCCTTCCAGTTAAAACGGGAGCTGTCGGGAATTATCATGGCTTCAGAGGCAGCCTTGGCTATATCCCTGAACATGCCTTTGGCCGGATTAGCGCCGGTGAGATCGAGGATGTACTTGTCGATCCCCTCTTTCTTGAGGAAAGGAACCCTGTCCAGAATGGAAAAAGGTTTATCGGGACTGAGTATGGTGTAATCCCGCCTTCCGGTGAGCTTGTAGGAACTGCCGTCCCTGTCCACAAAGCTGGACGAGCTGTACTTGGAGGACAAATCCCCCCTGATACGGAAAAGGTGGGGATAGGAGAAGGTAATGGGAATGATGACCTGGGGATGCAGTTGCTCAGCCATGCGCATGAGATTCTGCTTGGATATTTCCTGGGGAGGTATGAGATACTTGATGCCCTGATCGAACAGGAAAGCGGCTGCCCAAAGGTTAAAGGCGTAGAGCCAAGGGCCGGCAATCAGGTCCAGATCCTTGCCCCGGAGAAGGGAAAAGTGGGCTAGGTTGTTGACCACCATGGTCTTGATCCCCCTGGATATCCAGTAGTCCAGTTCTTCCTCCAACCAGGAGGAGTCGGCTTCGGGATAGTAGGGATCCAGCCACAGCACCAGGCGGTCTCGCTTATAAGGGATGCCTGATTCGTTTTTTCTGAGCGCTTCTGCATTCAGCTTGTCGAATACAATCATCGCCTTCTTGGGATCGGCGGCCAGCACCGCATGAAGGTCGGCAACCTTGCCTACCAGGGCGTAGTAGCCGCCTGGGAGAGAGCTGGCCTCTTTCCTGCCGGGCAGGCTGAGCTGAGGTCGGGGAGCGCTGTCCCTGGAGGGGAAAGCCCGATAACGGTCCAGATTATTGGGCAGAATGCTCTTGTAGCGCCTGGCCATGGATGCGGTCTGGATGAGGTAGACATCATCGTTCTGCCTCCAGTCTCCCTCCATCTTGATGAGCATTCCGTTAGTGTGGCTCTGGATGCCCCGGATCTTGGCCGTGATGCGGCCCGAATCGTCGGAGCGGTGGACGCGCACCGAGTCGCCCTCGGCCAGGCCGTCAAAGCTGTTCATGAGAGCCCAGCGTTCGTCGTCTATAGTTCTGGCATCCTTGATCTGCCCCAGGTGAATACCGGTGCCGCCAGCCTGGTCGGGGTGTATGAAATCGGGATTACCCCCTTCCATAAAGAAGCTGGTCTTTTTTCTCGCAAAATCGGCTTGGAGCATAGCCTTGGCCTTTACCAGAGCCCTTTCCCTGTCCTGCTGGCAGTTGTCGATAAGATAGCGGTAAGCCCCTACCACGGTACCCACATACTCGGCGGACTTCATCCGGCCTTCGATCTTGAAGGAATCGACACCGATATCCATGAGCTGGGGAACATAATCTACAAGTTGAAGATCGTCGGGTGAAAAATAATAGCCCTTGCCCGAATCGCTGTCGTAGAGCCTTCTACAGGCCTGTGTGCAGGCGCCTCGGTTGGCGCTCTTGCCCCCCAAATAGGAGGAAAATAGACAGAGCCCCGAGGCCGAAACGCAGAGAGCCCCGTGGATGAAAACTTCCAGCTCCATACTGGTATTCTGTCGGACGGTTTTTATCTCATCCAGGCTGAGTTCCCTGGCCAGGACTACTCGCTTGAATCCTTGACGGGATAGGAAATTGCATCCTTTGGACGAGGCCAGGTTCATCTGGGTGGAGGCATGGAGAGGGAGGGATGGAAAGTTATCCCTCGCCAGCTTGAGAACCCCTAGATCCTGGACGATGATGCCATCGGCCTTGAGTTTGTCCAGGTACTGAAGGAGTTGGTAGAGCCTGTCGGCTTCCCTTTCCTCAAATACCGTATTGACCGTGACATAAATGCGCTTTCCCCTCTCGTGAACAGCCTGAAGGGCGGCCTCGAACTGGTTGAAGGCGAAATTGGCGCTCCTCATGCGGGCATTAAAAGAACGGAGGCCGAGATATACGGCATCGGCACCTTCGCTTATAGCCGCATCGAGAGCTTCGGGGGAACCGGCGGGGGCAAGTAATTCTACTCTTTTCACGGTAATCTTATAGGATGCATTGGCCTTCATGCGCAAGGAGTCGGCGAAGGCAGAGCTCCGGGAGACTACCCAGAATCGCCGCGTTTCGTATATAGTACCATTTACTACAATCCTCTGCTGTTTCTGGAGAATATGATGGACCTTCGCAAAACAAGGAATATCGGCATCATGGCCCATATCGATGCCGGCAAAACGACCACCACCGAGCGAATACTCTACTACTCGGGAAAAACCTACAAAATAGGCGAAGTGGACGACGGCGAAGCTACCATGGACTGGATGGATCAGGAACAGGAGCGGGGCATCACGATCCAGAGCGCAGCCACTACCACCTACTGGCACGATGTGCAGATCAACATTATAGACACTCCGGGACACGTGGATTTTACCGCCGAAGTGGAGCGGTCCTTAAGAGTATTGGATGGGGCTGTGGCGGTATTCTGTGCCGTGGGAGGGGTTGAACCCCAGTCTGAAACAGTCTGGCACCAGGCAGACCGCTACAAGGTGCCCAGGATAGCCTATATAAACAAGATGGATAGGCTGGGAGCCAATTTCGACTCTGTCCTGGCCGACATGAGGAGCAAGCTGGGGGCATCTCCCCTTGCGGTGAGCCTGCCCATAGGCGCCGAAGGCGCCTTTGAGGGAATAGTAGATCTGATCCGGATGAAGGAAATCCGCTGGAGCGAAGACGGGATGACCATGACCGAGTCTGAGATTGTTCCGGAGAGATCTACGGAAATCCATGCCCGAAGAGAAGCCCTCCTGGATGCCCTCTCAGCCCACTCGGACGAGATCACCGATCTCTACCTCCAGGGAAAGGAAATACCTGAAACCCTAATAAAGTCAGAGCTTCGAAAAGCATGTATCGCCAGACACCTAGTGCCCGTACTCTGCGGAGCCTCCCGGCGCAACGTAGGCATACAGCCCCTCATAGACGCCGTGGTGGACTATCTGCCTGCCCCCGATGAAGTGGAACCCACAAAAGCCTTCCACACCAAGAAGGAAGAAGAGCTGGAAGTGCCCTGCAAGGCCTCGGGCTATCCTCTTGGCCTCGTGTTCAAGGTGCAGTGGGACAGAGAGGCCGGCCCTCTCTGCTATGTGCGCATGTATTCCGGCAGCATCCATAACGCCAGCGTGGTCTACAATGTTTCCAAAAAAAAGAGGGAACGCATCACTAGGCTCTTGCGGATGCACGCCAACAAGAGCGAGCCTATGGATTCAGCAGAGGCAGGAGACATCGCCGTCCTGGTGGGTCTTAAAAATGCCCAGACCGGCGATACTATCGGCACCGAAGGCTGGCCCGTGCTATTGGAGCGCATGCATTTCCCCGAGCCTGTAATCTCCGTATCCATAGAGCCCAAAACCCTTTCGGACAGGGAAAAACTCAAAGAAACCCTGGATATCCTATCCCGCGAGGATCCCACCTTCGCCACCAGGGACAATGAAGAAACCGGCCAGCTCATAATCTCAGGCATGGGAGAGCTCCACATCGACGTCCTGGTAACCAGGATGATCAGGGATTTTAAGGTCCAGGCCAAGGTAGGCAACCCTCAAGTAACCTACAGGGAGTCGATCACCAAGGAAGTGCGCCAGCGCCAGGAGTTCTTCAAAGTCCTCGCAGGCAAGGAAAACAGAGCAGCCCTGAGCATTATCGCCACCCCTCTTTCCAGGGGAAGCGGCAATACCTACAAAAAAGCCCTCAGGGCGCCCCAGGTGCCCGAAGAAATATTCGATGCCATTGAGCGGGGAATCACCTCTGCCTTCGCTTCGGGAATTCAGTTCGGCTACCCCGCCGTCGATATTGGCATCAGCCTTGTGGACATAGAGTACGACGAACTCACCGCCAGTCCTTTCGCCTTCGAAGCCTGCGCCAACATGGCTTACGACGAAGCATGCCGAACAGCGGGTCCGGTTCTTCTGGAGCCCATCATGAAGGTGGATATACTCACTCCCAAGGATTTCATGGGCGAGGTGATGAGCCTCGTATCACAGAGGGGAGGCCTGATTCACGGCTCGGATTCCAAGGCCATGACGGAAATAGTCCATGCCGAGGCGCCCTTATCTACCATGTTCGGATTCACTACTTCGCTGCGATCGGTAAGTCAGGGAAGAGCTTCTTTCTCCATGGAGTTCAGCCACTTCCAGCCCAAGACACGCTAAAGAGGTATAATTAGAAGCAGGAGAGCACGTAGGCGCCTAGCAGGGTTTCCAGCTTGTACAAGTCATCCCTTTCCTCGATTCCCTCGCTGGATCTCATCTGGGTTTCCAGTTCGCCCACAAACCAGAAAAAGAGCCCGAATTTGGGGTCGATTCGGAAAGCATACTCCAGAAAATCAGGAGCCCTGCCAGCCGAGCCGAACAGAAGGGAGGGTATTGCCCTGGCAATGCTGACAAAACGTCTGAAGGCAGAGCTCATCTTGCCAGCCCTGTAGTCTTCAATAAACACCTTGAGGTCTTCGAAGAGAATTTGCTTGGGCTTTTCCTCGGACTCGTTTACCCAGGTTTTGTGTACGAGAAGTTCGACGTTTTCACGGAAAACCCGGAGCAGGTGGAAGGTTCTTATGAGGCGCTGGTCCTCGCTGCAGTGCACATAGAAGGCAAACTCGCCGGGATTGCCGAGGACGTCGGCCAGGCGAATCGCGTAGGATTCTCGTATGGCGCCCTTTTCACGGACGAGAGACTGGAAGAGCTCTATCGTCCTTTTTTCGGTGTCGGTCAGATAGGCATCCAACACTGATGGTTCGGCATAATCCATGGCAGTACGATGTCGAAACAGCACCTTTTGGTCAAGGGGGTTATAAAGCCGCATATTCGGTTGAGGTCAGGATACGGATTCCTAAAGAGAATTTTGAAAAAACCCTTGCGCCGGCATGGCCTGTGGATGATAATTCCGCCCATGAGTAATGATATCAATGTGAGTAAAAACCTCAATGTGGGCGTCGGTTTCGTGCCTCAAACGTATCTCAAGCCAGGGGAAAACGAATACAGAATACGGGAGGAGCAGTTTTTAGCTACTGGAAAGGATCCCTCCAAATACCGAAAACTGGAACCCTTCGAACTGGAAACCCTAGTCCGCCAGCATAACAGCTGTGGCGATTGGTCCCAAATACTGGTATCCGATCCCTTCATACCCGATCTCATCAGCAATACCTACTTCGCAGGCTTAGTCCGCATAGGCAAGCTGGAAAGGGTCGCCCTGGAGCACCACGATCTGACCCTATTCGCCGGAATCGCCAATTCCCAGATCATAGCCTGCGACATTGGGGATAATTGCGCTATCCACAACTGTACCTACATTGCCCACTATATAATCGGAGACAACTGCATTCTGATCGACAATGCCGAGATCCATGTGTCCAACCACGCCAAGTTCGGTAACGGCTTTATCGCCGAAGGAGAAACCGAGGATGTACGGATCACCATCGATGTCATGAATGAAGTCGGCGGCCGCTGGATCTATCCCTTTGACGGGATGACCTGCGGAGATGCCTACTTATGGGCCCGCTACAGGGACAGGGATGGCCTCATTCGACAGTTCTGCAGGATGAGCGACAGCCTCTTCGATGCCCGGCGCGGACGTTACGGCATGATAGGTTCGGGTTCAGTACTCAAATCCAACGGCATCGTAAAGGATGTCATGGTGGGCGAATGTGCCTATATAAAAGGCGCCAATAAGCTTAAAAACCTCACCATTTCATCCATGGAGGAAGCTCGAACCCAGATAGGCGAAGGCGTGGAGCTGGTAAATGGCCTGATTGGCTACGGCTGTAAAATATTCTACGGCTGCAAGGCCGTGCGCTTTGTCATGCTGGAAAACTCGGCTTTGAAGTACGGAGCCCGCCTTATCCACTCGGTGCTGGGCGAAAATTCCACCGTGTCCTGCTGCGAAATCCTCAACAACCTCATATTCCCCGCCCACGAACAGCACCATAACACAAGCTTTCTCATCGCCAGCCTCATACGGGGCCAGTCCAACATGGCCGCAGGGGCGACAATAGGCTCCAACCACAATTCCAGGGCGCCGGACGGCGAAATAGAAGCAGGCAGAGGCTTCTGGCCAGGGCTCTGCACTTCGGTGAAGCACTCCTCCCGTTTTGCCTCCTTCTGCCTCCTGGCCAAGGGCGATTACCGCTTCGAACTCAACATTCCCCTCCCCTTCTGCCTGGTGGACAACGATTTTAAGAATGACAAACTTTTACTCTCCCCGGCCTACTGGTGGACAGGTAACCAGTACGCACTCATGCGGAACGAGGCCAAGTTCAAGTCCAGGGACAAGCGTTGCGACAAAAGCCTCAACCTTGAATATTCGCCCTTCGCACCCGACACAGCCCAGGAAATCCTTCAAGCCCTGGAGTCGCTGGAGGAATGGACAAACCATGCGCTGGACTTGTACAAAAAAGCCCATCCCGATGATGCAGCCCGCCTGTCCGGCTCAGCCAAGACCCTTCTTTCCACAACCCACGATCCCCTTCCTTTTGAGGTGCTTGCCCTTGATGTTGAACATTCAGCCAGAGACTGCGTGGTGCGCAAGCCCTGCAGGGCGTACAAGGCCTACAGAGACATGCTTCTTTGGTTTGCCGGAAGACAGATCGTCCAGTTCATGTCTTCCGAGGACCAGGCTAAGGACTGGAAGAGTATCGACCAGACTCTGCAACCTGATTTTCACAATGGCATAGGCATGAAATGGGAGAATCTGGGTGGTCTTCTGGTATCCATGGCCAGACTCGATGAAGTTTTAGCCAAGGCAGAAGCGGCTGCGTATCCGACATGGAAGGAATTCCACGAGGAGTACGCCACACTGTCGACGGTATATCCGCTGGACAAGCTGCGTTACTCCTGGGCTGTCCTAGGCTGGCTCTATCCCGATTCTGAGTCTGGCCAGAGAGTTTCCGCCGAGAAATCCTCTTCCGGACCATCCAGAGAAGGCCTCGCGAAGGCTTTTTCAGAGCTCGGAGTTCTGGCAGACTTCGTAGCCGAACAGGTTTTTGAATCCAGGGTGAAGGACTGGAGCAATCCCTTCAGAAAGGCCACCTTCAGATGCGAAAAGGAGATGCTGGCAGTCCTTGGAAAACCCGAAGAGAATTCCTTTGTCAAGAAGACCAGGGAAGAGATGAAAGAGCTTAAAACGACCCTGGAGGAGCTTGCCAAGGCTCTCTAGGTGATAGCTATTCAGCCCCCACAAGTCTGTCCAGAAGCTTGCCCTCTGCCTCTTCCGGCAAGGTGATTAAGCCCAAGTCGCCATGGGCATCGTTGTAGTCCCTGCACACCTCCACGGCGTGGGGGTTGCATGCCCATGCCCTGCGGGCGACTCCACCCATTACATCCCAGGGCATGGCCATCTTGATAATCTCATCTACCCGCTCGGAACCGTCCAGAACGAGGCCGAAGCCTCCGTTTATGGCCTTGCCTATTCCCACGCCGCCACCGTTGTGGAGGGCGATGAGGCTCATGCCCCTCGCGGCGTTGCCGGCAAAACACTGGGTGGCCATCTCGGCCATGACATTGGACCCATCCCTGATATTGCTCGTTTCTCTAAAGGGACTATCGGTACCGCCCGTATCGTGGTGGTCCCTGCCTAGCATCACCGGACCTATCTCGCCATCGTGCACCATCTTGTTGAAGGCCAAGGCTATCCTGGTACGCCCCAGAGCATCCTGGTACAGGATGCGCGCCTGGCTTCCCACCACCAAGGCCTGTTTTTCCGCGTCCCGAATCCATTGCCAATTATCCCTGTCCTGGCCGCGTCTTTCAGGATCAATGCAGGCCATGGCCGCGGCATCGGTTTTTCTAAGATCCTCTGCCCTTCCCGAAAGGCAGACCCAACGGAAAGGTCCGTAGCCGTAATCGAATAATTCAGGACCTAGAATATCCTCTACATAGCTGGGGAATATGAACCCGTCCTTTTCATCCAACCCATTGCGCGACACTTCTTTGTAGCCGGCGTCGAAGACAGCCTTGAGGAATGAGTTGCCATAGTCGAAAAAGTAGGAGCCCGAGACTACGAGTCGCTGAATGGCTCTGAAGTGCCGCCCCAGGGATTCGTCTACCAGGTCGCGGAACTTTTCCCTATCCTCGGCTAGAAGCCTCGTGCGCTCCTTGAAATCGATGCCCACCGGGCAGTAGCCCCCATCGTAGGCGGCATGGCAGCTAGTCTGGTCCGAGAGCAGGTCGATGTGGAAACCGGGGGATCTATTTAGCGCAGCGGCCTCCTTGTCGGCGGCTGCTGAGCCGGCCGCGCCTGAAGTTGGAGTCCCCCTCGCAGCCGCCGCCTCCAGGAGGTCCACAATGTTTCCGTGATAGGCCACCGCGATGGGCTCTTTTTTTACAGCCGCTTCCCGGGCCAGGGCAAAGGCTTCATCCAGCCTAGCCGTGGCGCAGCTTACCCAACCCTGGGATAGCCTGGTCTCGATGCGTGAATAGTCCACCTCCGCTATGATCGCAACCGCCCCCGCAATGACAGCGGCCTTACCCTGGGCCCCCGACATACCTCCCAGGCCTGAGGACACGAAAATCTTGCCCGCCAGATTCCCCTGATGCGGAATGCCCAGCTTGAGCCTTCCGGCGTTCATCAGCGTATTGAAGGTGCCGTGGACAATGCCCTGGGGGCCGATATACATCCATCCGCCGGCTGTCATCTGGCCATAATTGGCGGCCCCCAGGGCAGCGGCGACGTTGAAATCCTTCTGGTTGTCGAACATGCCCACCATGAGGCCGTTCGTCACAATAACCCTCGGGGCGAGGGAATGGCTCGCGAATATCCCCAGTGGATGCCCCGATTCGACCACCAGCGTACCTTCTTGGTCCAGCACCTCCAGATAGCTGCAAATAAGCCTGTACTGCATCCAATTCTGACACACCTGGCCTGTCTCGCCGTAGGTTACCAGCTCGTAAGGATAAAGAGCGACATCGAAGTCCAGATTGTTGTCGATCATCAGCCTCAGCGCCCTTCCCTCTATGCAGCGGCCGGGATATTTATCGATAGGGAGGGCTTTTATCGCCCCCTCGGGACGAAAGCGATAGCCGTAGATCCTCCCCCTTTCCCTCAGTTCGCGTAAAAACTCAGGCGCAAGTGCCTCATGCCAACGTCGGGGAATGTAGCGGAGGGCATTGCGGAGGGCCAGCTTTTCCTGGTCCTTGCTCAAGGGAGCGTCCCGCCGGGGAGCCCGACGTATGCCTTTTCTAAAATCTGGGTAGGGAGGCAATTCATCAACATTCAGCTTGAGCGCTCCGAAATCCTTTTTTTGCATGGCAGCCACCTCCACTTCCAATATCAACTCGATTATACTTCGATTTCAGCTATACAGCCATTTGAAAAAAATGAATTGGATTTAACACCTTGTGGCATGGGGCTGTGTGGGCGCATGGGATTGAGGGCTTGACGAAATGTATTGTTATATATAAATTTTAATATATAAGGAGCTTTAAATGACGGAACAGCTGACCAAGCAAGATTTTATCGACAAGATATTCGACTTTGAAACCAAGAAAGAGTGGGACTATAAGGGTGAGCTTCCCGCCATCGTAGATTTCTATGCCGATTGGTGCGGCCCCTGCAAGATGGTTGGCCCAGTACTCGAAGCCCTTTCCAAGGAATACGATGGAAAGCTCAAGGTCTACAAGGTAAATACAGACAAGGAACCCGAGCTTTCAGCGGCATTTGGAATCCAGAGCATTCCATCATTCCTCTTCATCCCCGTAGGAGACAAACCCCAGATGGCCATGGGAGCCCTGCCCAAGGCAAGCTTCCAGTCCGCCATCAAAGACGTTCTCAAAGTTACCGCCTGAAAAATCTTCATCCATAAAAGACCGGACTGGGAGCTGGGTATTCCAGTCTGGTCAAATACCCTTTGCCAAGCTTCAAAAACTGGTCTATTCTTCTTGGTGCACGGTTCCATTTGGGGCGCCTTGGGCGCCCTCCAAGCACAAGGAGAAACTGATGGACGATAAAGTAACCTGGTGGAAGTTCGAGGAAGTCGCCACCTTCATGAAGGCTGGATTCGAGGCGGTAGGCGTGCCGTCCGAAGAAGCCGAAGTCTGTACCGACGTTCTCATCGCGGCAGACAAGCGAGGCATAGATTCACACGGCGTCGGACGCTATAAACCAATCTACTTAGACCGTATCTGGGCTGGTACCCAGCTGACTAAAACCAACTTCGAAATAGTAAAAGAAAGTCCCACCACCGTCGTCATAGACGGGCATAACGGCATGGGCCACTACATCTCCAAGCGAGCCATGCAGATGGCCATAGAAAAGGCCGACAAGTACGGCCTAGGTATGGCGGTAGTCCGCAATTCCACCCACTACGGCGCTGCATTCTACTATCCCAACATGGCTGTGGAGCGGGGCATGATCGGCATGACCACCACCTCAGCCAGGCCTTCCATAGCACCCACCTGGGGAGTAGAGCCCATGCTGGGCACCAATCCCATGACCTGGGGCATGCCCTCGGACGAAGCCTTTCCCTTCATGGCCGACTATGCCACATCCGTTACCCAGCGTGGAAAAATCGAACTCTACGACAGGCTGGGCAAGGACCTGCCCGATGGTTGGGTTATCGGTGAAGATGGCAAGTACCGCCACGACACACACCAGGTTCTTATAGACCTCACCAAGGACAAGGCAGCCCTCACTCCCTTAGGCGGGTTGGGCGAGGATCTGGCAGGCTACAAGGGCTACGGCAACGCCATGGTGGTCGAACTCCTCTCCTCCGCCTTATCACAAGCCAATTTCATGAAAGCCCTCATGGGAGTCAAAGACGGCAAGCCCGCCCCCATAGAGCTGGGGCACTCCTTCCTGGCCATCAAGGTAGAGGCCTTCTGCGATCTGGCTGCATTTAAACACCAGGTGGGCGAGATATCCAGGCAGCTCAGGGCCTCCAAGAAAGCCCCAGGCGCCGAACGCATTTGGACCCCCGGCGAGAAGGAATACGAAGTGTACCAGTACAGGAAGGACAAGGGCGTACCCTTTAACGAGCCCCTCAAGAACTCATTCAAGGCTGTCAAGGAGCGATGCGCCCTGCCCCACAAGCTTCCTTTCTGAAGCAGGGCTAAGAAGGCCACCGACCAAGGCGCGTTACAGTGCGAAAAACACCCTTGGTCGTCAAAACCCGGCCTGGTTGCCCTTAGGTGGCACACAAAGAGCAAAGGGGCAGCCCCGGAAATTTCCGGGGCTGCCCCTTTGCATATGTTCGCTTAAAAAATCCGACTCCGATTTCACTTTAGCCGATAAAATTGTTACGCCAAGCCTCTTGGAGTTTAGCCCCTACGCTTCTGAAAATCCTCCATAAAGGAACTGGCAGCCCTGCTGTGCTCCAACGTGCTGGCGTTGTACATGGAGAATCGGATTCCCCCCACCGAACGATGTCCCTTCACCCCAATTATGCCCGCAGCCTTGGCTTCCTTCACGAAGAGTTCTTCCAGCTCGGGGGTTTTGAGCCTGAACACCACATTCATGGATGAACGGCTTTCCCTTTCCACAGGACAGCGATAAAAACCACCTGAACTATCGATAGTCCCGTATACTAAGCCGGACTTTTCTTCGTTGATTTTTGCCATGGCTTCGAGCCCGCCCGCTTTCTCCAGCCAGCGCAGGGTAAGGTCGAACATGTAGACGGAGAAACAAGGCGGAGTATTGTACAGAGAATTATGCTCTTCATGTGTTCTGTAGGAAAGCATGGTCGGCAGCTCTTCCTTAGGTCTGGCTTGAGCCAGAAAATCGTCACGCAAGGCTACCAGAGTAAGCCCTGAAGGACCGAGATTTTTCTGGGCCCCGGCATAGATCATGGAAAAACGCTCGGCATTGATCGGCCTTGAGAATATGTCGCTGGACATGTCGCAGACCAAGGGGATAGAGAGCGTGTCCGGCCAGTACTTCCACTGGGTTCCGAAAATAGTATTATTGCTGGTCATGTGCGCATAGGCCGAGCCTTGCTCGATATGCAGTTCTTGGGCCGAAGGTATGCGGGTAAAACCGCCGTCGGAATTTTCCGTACTGGATTCTGCGCAAGGTCCAAATCGGCGGGCTTCCTTGAGGGCAGCCTTGCTCCAGCTACCGGTCACCAGGTAGCTCGCCTTCCTGCCACCGTACAGATAATTCATGGGCAGCATAAAAAACTGGCTGGAGGCGCCCCCTGTAAGGAATAGGAGCTTCCACTCTGGTCCCATTCCGGCCAAACGTTTAAAGCGCTCCTGGGCTTCATTATGAAGCGCCTCGTACTCCTTGGAACGATGGGAAACCTCCATGACCGACATGCCGGTGGATTTCCAGTTCAGCAGCTCTGCCTGGGCTTCTTCCAGCACTTCCTGGGGAATGGCAGCCGGGCCTGCGTTGAAATTTACTACTCGTTCCATGGAGCTTACTCCTTTGCGGACTTGTCGCTATATGCCTGCAGTCTTTTTTCTATGGCTTCGCCTAAACGCAGAAGATTCTCGGCGGTGGAAGCCCCTAAATGGGGAGTGCAGAGCAGATTAGGGGCAGAAAATAAGGGCGAACCGGCAGGAGGCTCCTTGCTGTACACATCGGTGGCATAGCCTGCGAGCTGTCCCGACTTCAAGGCTTCGGCCACATCTTTTTCCACCACCACCTCGCCCCTGCAGGTGTTGATGAGCCGGGCGCCTTTTTTCATGAGACCAATCCTGCGCGCATCGATCATGCCTCTGGTTTCCTCGGTAAGCGGCGTATGGAGGCTCAGATAATCCGATTCGGCTAGAAGATTTTCGAGGCTTGTCAGTTCGGCCAGATCGGAGCTCTCCACATACTTGTCATAGGCCATCACCTTCATGCCGAAAGCCTTGGCTCGGGTAGCCAGTTCTCTGGCGATCCTGCCTAACCCTACCAAGCCCAAGGTTTTTCCGAAAAGCTCCACTCTCTCCAAATCCTTCTTGAGCCAGAGCCCTTCCTTGGTGGAGTTGTGCGCCAGTATAAGGTTATTGGGCATGGCGATCATAAGGGTAAAAGCCAGCTCGGCCACCGCGATGCTGGATGCTTCCGGTGTGTTGTCCACCAGTATTCCCTTAGCCTTGGCATAGCCCACATCGATAGTGTCCACACCCACGCCGCCGCGGATTATGTAGTTAAGAGAAGGCGCAGCGTCGATCATGGCGGCGTCTACCCGGGTTTTAGATCTGACGATGAGCACCTCGGCCTCCCTCAGCCGGCCTGAGTCGGAGAAGACCTCCCCAAAACGGGATAATCTGGCGGGCAGTTCGGGATAATATGCATCGGCGAGAAGTATCTTCATCTGGACCTCCTTGCGATAAGCTCATCCGGGAGAAGGGCCTACGCTTGCAAAAGGCTGATTGGACAGAACCGGAAATGTTTCACGATAATATGCAGGCCAGGTAGGGCTGTCAAGGCGGATGCTCAGCCAAGCTGCATATTTATACAATAAAAACACTTTCATTGTAAAAAATTGCAATTCTGCCAGCTTAAGGCCTTATCTTTCTTGCCTCGATGTAAAAACGTTTTTCAGGCGCCTCGCCCATGGAAAAACTTTTTCGGGGCATGACTCCATCCCTGACAATGGTGGAGAAAAAACTCCTCTTGTCCACAGGCGGACAGTAGAGCCCCAGATTGCCCGGCTTTTCGGCCAGCGCTTTGAGACTGCCCGAACCGTGAATATAGTCAATACGTGTTGCGGGATTTCTTGCGAGGTATTCATCCAAAAAATCCTGAAGGCTGCCCACGGCCATGCGGGATTCAGGATGCAAAAAGCGGAGTATACCCGCCCTGCGTCCCTTTACCCAGGCAATCCTATGGGCAGCCTGAGGGTCGGCCTCATCGCAGAGGCGAAAGGCTTCGCCGGCGTCGGGACAGTCCATTCTCTCCACTCCCCTGGAACGCAGTGCTGCAAAGAATTCCGCTTCGTCTACATTAAAGAGCATCCTGTGTATGGGATGGAAGGGCAGCCCTGGATCGTAAATATTGAGAAGCTCCACAAGGGCATACCGTGCGGGATGGGCTGCGAGCATCGAGGCGGAAACCTCAGCCTTCCCCGGGTGAAGAGTGAGACTTTTCTTGGTTTCCTCCCATATTGCCTTAGCCGTGGCCAAGGAGTGGTTGCCGTCGCCCACCGCAAAAAGTAGGGGTTTTCCCTTTCCATGGCGCTGCTGAAAGGCCTGCGGGTCGGCCAGGGCAGAGAGGGCATTGGCTATCCCGGCCATGCTGCTCTCATCGTGGATATGCCAGGCTGCCACATGGCCGCCGCCCTCCATGAGTTCAAAATCATAAAGCCTGGAAAAGTATTCACGCTTGGCATACAGGGGTTCGATGAGGCTTTTAGCCGGGTCGTCTACTAGCACCATAACATGGGGCAATTCCAGCGCCGCTTCCCTCCTGATGGCCATTCTGGATGGAAGCCTGGAGAGAATAGTTCCTTCGGTAGGTCGTATCAGGCTTTCGGAATTCTTGCCGTAGTCGTAGCGCTCCAGGTCGAGGAGAGAGAGAAGGCCGATTCTAGGGCTGGACTCGAAGGGCGTCCTGCGCTCCAGAAGCACAAAACCCTCCCCTGGGCTTGCAAGATACCCGGCGCTCAGGTAACGCTCCATTGTCCTTTGAATGCGCCCAATCCTTTGATCGCTGTCCTTATCCTCAAGGTAACATTCCGGAAAAATGCAATGGAGTGCCGAAGGTGCATCGCCCACGAAGCCTTCCACCCTCTCCCAATAGTGGCGCTCAGAAGAGTACTGGTCGCAGGCCACAACGGCCCAGCGGCGCATATTTATACCAGGGGCGGGAAGCAGGACAGCGGGCACATCGACTCCCAGATCTTTCAACACAGTCCGCCATTCCGTCATCGATATTCCTCCAGCTTGAACTTGGATTTGGCATAGGGAAGCAATTTTTTATAGATGAAAAATGCGGCAAGCATGGACAGGAGAAAATCTCCGGCTATTGCCCACACAATTGCAGTCTGTGGAAGAAGTCTAGCCAAGCTGATCGAGTAAATCCACAGAAAAAAAAGAAAGAAGGCGAACGTTATCAGAATATTGGCCAGGGAGGCCAGAACCACAAAAACAAGGATCCGGCTACCCTTTGTCATGCTCCAGGTCCTCCATAGTTTCACCATCACCGTCCGGCTTCCTGTCGGAACCCAGAAATCCGCTCAACAGCAAAAAGGAAGCCCCGACGCTGATGCAGAGATCAGCTATGTTAAAGGTAGGGAAGCGGTCCAGGCCGAATATTCCAAAGAGAGAAAAAGACAGAAAATCCACGACTCCCCCGGATCTGAAAACTCTATCCACCAGGTTGCCCCCGCCCCCTCCTACGATGAAGGCTAAGGTAATGCGCTGGAGCAAACTCAAGGAACGGCTTTTATAGCCATAGACCACCGCCGCTACCAGAAAGATTCCCGGGATGAGTATGAAAAGAAGGATTCGCAGAAACCTGGATGCCCCATCCCCTATGGAAAAGGCTATGCCCAGGTTCCTTGTGTGGACGATCCAGAGAAAATCGTTCATAAGCCTGAATCCTATGCGGTTTTCAGGAATGAGGGCCACAATCCTGGCTTTGACTATCTGGTCCAGGACGATGATGGAGATGGAAATGAGGCTTGTAAGCAGAAAGAGTTTTCGGCCGTCGCGCTGCTTGTCCATGGGCTTACAGTCCCGTGGGCAGATCGATAAAGATGGTTTCCATGCCCGTCTCGGCCTTTAGCTTGGCCTGCACCGCCTGGACTCCCCAGACTTCCGTGGCGTAGTGTCCGGCAGCGATGAAGGTAAGACCCCCCTCCACTACCTGATGGTATATCGAGTGGGAGGGTTCGCCGGTCACAAAGGCATCTATGCCCTGGCCTAGGGCCTGGAGCGCTTCAAAGGGCGCTCCTCCCGACACGACAGCCACTGAGGAGATGCGTTCGGGTCCGGCGGAAATAAGAGTTCTGGGCTTGCTGTTGTCCGGAAGCAGGGAAGCGATGAGTTCCTGGGCCGAGCGGGGTGAAGGCAGCCTGCCGGCAACTCCTATAGCTACTCCATGGTAGACGCCGAAGGGCTTCCTTTCCTGAAGATCCAGACGGTTTGCAAGTTGCGCGTTGTTGCCGTATTCCGGGTGCATATCCAGGGGGAGATGGCAGGCATAAAGCCCCAGGTCAGCGTTTACAAGACCGCGAATTCGCTCCAGGAGGGCGCCTTCTATTCGGGCCGGCTTTCCCCAGAACAAACCATGGTGGACAAAAAGCGCATCGGCCTTGGCCTGGGCTGCCCTCTGAATGGACTCAAGACAGGCATCCACGGCAAAGGCTACCTTTTTCAGGGATTTATTGGAGCATCCCACCTGAATTCCATTGAGGGAATCGTCGATATCCTTAAGCTCGTCTATCTTCAGAAAGGCGCGGCACCAGAGGTCGAATTCGCTGAAATTCATGGGGGGAGCATATAATAAAAGAGCCTTCCGGGGAAGGAGGCAAACCCCGGAAGGCTCTCGGCAGCCCACGCTGCCCAAATTAGGGGAATCTTCCGTTTCGCCACCGGTTTCATCCCGTACTGTCGGTTAGAAACATAGCGCGGTTTTATAAAAACGTCAAGTGAATCTGTTTACGTTTTTATGAAAATAACAGAAATCCCCGCAAGCAATGCGTGAACTACAGGTCATTAGTTCCTTTTTGCACGATACATTGCATAGGTCTGGACAGGACTCCTCCCTTGGGCAAAAATGCTTCATGGTTAGTCCTATTCTCCTTGTAGGTCCCATGGCCAGCGGCAAGACTTCTCTCTGCAAAAAACTCTACGCTGCGATGAAGGCAGAAGGTATAAATCCCTTTGCCTTGGTGGAAGAAAACCTCAGAAACGAAGCGGGCTACCCTATAGAGCTATGGTACTCCGAGCTCGGCACGGGCAAACGACGATTCCTGGGACGCAGAGCCGATGCATTCCCCGCCTTGAGTCCATTTGTCTTTGATCCAGCCGCCTTCGCCTGGGCTGATGGAAGAATTCACAAGGCTGTGGAGGAGGGCTGCGGAGCCTTGATCCTGGATGAATTGGGACCGCTGGAACTGCAGCGGAATGGGGGCATCATGCCTTCCCTGGAGTGGGCGCTGACCACGGCTTCTTGTCCTATTGTCCTCACCTTGAGACCCGACCTGGAAGCCTTTGTAGTGCCACGGCTTCCTGTGCCCATGACTCGGACTCCACTTCTTTTCCAATTGAGTCCTAATCCCCGAGAAATCGAAGGTTTTTCCATTGTCCAAAGAATAATCCGGCATTGTCAGAAGGAAAAATGAGCCGTATAGTAAAGGAAGAAGAGATAATGAAAAAACGCCCAACCTGCGCATATTGGAGTATCCCATGATCCTTTGGAATGCCGAGCTTAGCAAGCGCCTTTCCTGCACGGAGAAGGAAAAAGCAGCCCTCCCGGGACTCGTGGGAGAGCTTCTCGATCTATCCGACAAGGCCAGGACAGGGGGCGTAAAATCGGTAGCCGAAGCCGCCAAGAGCCAGGACATGCTCAGCTATGGATTGCGCATGATCGCAGAAGGCTTTTCCCAGGAAACCCTGGAAGAGATTCTAGCAATTTACCTGTCCACCAGCGGCCTATCTGGATTCGATTTCCTGGTGCAGTGTATTCACGTAGAAGCCGTTCTGGGCATTGCCGCAGGGGATTCCAGAGAACTCCTTTTAAGGAAGCTGGCTCCATACTGCGGCGCTGATAAAGCCTTTGCCCTGCTGCGCTCCCAGGAACCCCAGAAGCTCGCGGAACAGCCATGATCATCAATGCCCTCTGCGAACTGCACCGCAATCTCAGCCCCGAAGCCCTGAGCATTGGAGAGTACAAAGCTAAAAAATCCAGCCGTTCAAATCCTCCTCCCGAGCCGAAATCAGGGACAGAAAAGAGAGTGCTGCAGAGTGTTTTTACCACAACGCCCAAAAAAACTTCCATCTATCTGGAATCGGCCGCCCGATTCGTACTCACAGTTTTTCATTATCAAAATGAAGGTAAGGAAAAAATTCTCGCCGCAGCCAGGGATGAGCGAAGGCGACTCCATAAATATGCATATTCACTCATAGCCTCGGCCACGGCGCCTGAGCTCGTCCGCCGGGCTTTTTACAGTGCAGGCCTTACCAAGGCAGCAGGATTCCCGGACGAGTGCGAATCCGAGATGATCATCGCGGGCACTCCACTCGCCCTTACTCGCGCCCATCCGGTGGTTATCATGAGGACGATGACGGCCTTCCTGGGTTTCCAGGTTTTCGATCAAGTGGAATCCTGGCTTATGGAGCATTTCAGCGATAAGGGAGATGAGGAGGAAGAACTCATAATTCCCGGAGACCTCTCGGAAATTCTGGCCGATAAAAGCCTGTCTCCGGGTTGGGTGGATCTTGCACTGCGCATGGCAGGGCATCAGTTGGTGGCCGCGAGTCTGGCAGGTTGTCCCAGAGATACTGTGGATTTGATTAAAACCTTATGCTATTCCCGCCTAGGCGGAGCAATGCTGGACTGGAACATACGTGAAGCCAGATCCAGGCTTTCCTCCGACGAACTCTCGGATGCCCAGAGTGCCTTCATGGAACTCCTAGGCTCGGTAGATGACGAGAGATCCCCGGCGCTTCGCCGGGAGGAGGATTGGACGAGCGGCGTGGATGAAAGCCTCGTGGCCGACATCAGCAATCTCATCCTCGAACTGGACGAAAGGGTACTCAGGTCTGTTATATCAAGCCTGGATCCAGCGTTGGTGGCATCCCTGATCCAAGCCATGGAGCCCATCGCCCACGACAGGCTCTTTTCCAGTGCCGCTTCCAGCCGCTCCAAGAAAATTCTGAATGCCCTGGAATCGGCCAGCCCTCTCAGCCTTAATGAACTCACCAGGAATGCACAGATATTCGCCCAGAAAGTGCTCTCAGAGCTGTCGCCTAAGAATAGAAGAGTCTCGGGAAGATCCCTGCAGTTATCCGCCGAACTGCGCCAGCACCTCACCTCGATATTGAGCAGGGAATAACAGCAAGTATCCTATTTGTGGAGGAGCTGCCGCGCTCTCTCCGTAGCCTTCATAACCGCCTTGATCAAGGTAACCCTCAACCCACCCTCTTCCAGTTCCATAATGCCATCGATAGTAACGCCGGCGGGAGTCGTAACCTGATCCTTGAGCTTGGCAGGGTGTTCTCCCGTGGCCAGAACCGTTTTAGCCGCTCCCAGGACAGTCTGGGCGGCCATCTCTATGGCCACATCCCTGGAGAGGCCCATTTTTACGCCGCCGTCGGCCAGGGACTCGATTATTATGTAAATGTAGGCAGGCCCCGAGCCTGAAAGCCCTGTGACCGCGTCCATGTGCTGCTCTTCCAGGCGCAAAACCCTGCCCACCGATCCAAACAGATTTTCTACCACTTGGATTTGGTCGGGCGAGACCTTGCGTCCACAGGTAAAGACGGTCATACCCTCGCCTACCGACACGGCCAGGTTGGGCATCGTCCGCACTACCGCCACATAGCCTGGCACCCTGGATTCAATGATGTCCAGCGGAACCCCGGCGGCGGTGGAGATTATCAGGCTGCCCTGGTGCAGATCGCCGGCTATCGAGCCCAGAATATCCACAATCGCCTTGGGCTTGACGGCCATAAGGACAATTTCGGATTCAGACGCAACCCTGCGGTTGTCCAGCGTGCATTCCACCTTGTAGCGAGCCTGAAGATCGGCTCTGTGGGCCTCTGTTCTCACCGAAAGTATGATCTCGCTGGGCTTGAAGAGTTTTTTTGCGAATGCGCCCAGCAGAAGAGCTTCGCCTATCTTGCCCGCGCCTATTATTCCTAGCTTGTACCCCACGGTAGTGCTCCATGTAAGCCGCCCGGAATGGTTAACGGAGGGCGGACTCCAGGGCAACCGAAGCCTCGGTGCCCGAATCTCTGTATTTTACGATGACCGGGGCCTGGAGGGATAGCCCGCGCTCCTTAGCCCAGTCGCCCTTGGCAGGTCGTGCGCCGGGAACAACCACCGCCTGCGGGGGTATCTGGCCTAGCCATTCCCTTTCGTTCACCAGATCATAAACTCTGGTGGATGCACTCAAGATGAGTCCAGGGGCAAGTACGGCATTCTCCCCAATTACTATTCCTTCAAAAATACCGCAGAGTCCGCCGATAAAGGCTCCGTCTTCAACGATCACAGGCCTGGCCTGGGGCGGCTCTAGCACGCCGCCCACCTGGACTCCTGCCGACAGATGAACCCTTGCGCCAACCCTGGCGCAGGAACCCACGAGCACGTGGCTGTCCACCATTGTCCCTGCTCCAATACTAGAACCTACATTTATGTAGGAAGGCGGCATAATAACGACCCCAGCGGCTATATGAGCGCCTCTTCGAGCCGAAGTGCCGCCCGGTACAACCCGTATTCCATCGGATGCGAGAAAATTGCGGGGAGGAAAGGCAGGTCTATCAAAGGCTGAGCCCGGCCAATCATACTGTGCAAGACCTCCGGCCTTGAAACCCGACAGGATGGCGCGCTTGACCCAGGCTACAGCCTCCCAGTTTCCATCCGAGGCCTTTCTGCTGGCAGAGATTTCGCCCGATTCCAGGGCTGCAAGAAAAACCTCCCATTCCTGGGGGGTAAAATTCTCCCTATCTTCAAAAATCGATTCCAGGGTTGCGGCATTCAATGCCTGATTCCGGATTGCATCACCCATATATTCCTCCTCAATAGAGAGCCTAAAAGCCCCCTTTCACGTAATTACCTAAGAGCTTGCTTCAGCTACCGAAAAGATCGGAAGCGAAATCGTCCATGGAAAACACTCCCCTTCTGCCCCAAATCCAGCGGGCGGCCTTCATGGCCCCGGCCGCGAACACCCTTCTGTCCTTAGCCCTGTGGCTGATGGTCAAAGACTCCAGGGGAGAATCCAGGATAAGCTCGTGCCTGCCGATCTCATAGCCGGTGCGCAGACAGCCTATGTTCACCTTGTCCTTTTCCCAGGCGCCCATATTCCAACCCGAAAATCGCGGACAGGATTCCTGCACGGCCTGGGCTATGCTCAAGGCAGTGCCCGAAGGAGAATCCAGCTTCATTCGGTGATGATGCTCTATGATACCCAATTCAGCCTCCTGGTCAGCAGCTGCATAGGCTCCCATCAGGGCGGCCAGCCTACGCATGAGCGCTACTCCGGTGCTGAGATTGGGAGACACAAGGACACCTATGCGCCCTCCCACCCTCTCGGCCAAATCTGGAATTTTCCAGCCCGTAGTCGCAATCACCATATCGGTACCTGTCTGGATTGCCCAGTCCAGATGTTCAGGCAATGCGGAGGCATGGCTTGCGTCCACCACCACCTCTACCCTCGACCTGGCGGCAAGCTCCCTGCCCTCGGTCCACATTATTTCGAAGGCCTCGGGGCTTGCCGTATACTTCGCGATTTCCATCGCGATGGCACCTCCTAAGCGGCCTCGCCCGAATATACCCAGCCTCATGTCAGGGCTCCCGTGTTGCTCGTGACGCCTTCAGCCTCGAAAAAAGCCTTATGGAGGCGCCTGAGAGCGCTCTCCGCCCTCTGGGCGGAGAGCACAATGCTCAGATTGATGTCATTAGCTCCCATGCTGAGCATGTCGATATCCATATCCCCTAGGCCATTGAAGGTTTTTTGCAATAGGGCTGGGGTTTCCTTGAGCATGTCGCCGACAATGGCTATCACCGCCCTATCCCTTACAATATCCACCCTTCCCAGCTCACTCAGCTCGGAGGCAATTTTTTCCAGGGGAGCACCCATATCCAGGGATACCGATACACAGACTTCGGAGGTAGAAACCAGGTCGACGCTGACTCCCAGGCGTCCAAAGGCGGCGAAAAGCCGAGCCAGGAAGCCCGCCTGATCCATCATCTGCTCCTGCTTGACCGACACTATGGCCACGTTAGGCCTCATGGCCAAGGCAACCACAGCCTTGCCACTGGATCCATCGGGGAGAATGGTCGTAAAAAGCCCGGAAGGCTTGAGCACGGAACGGACGGTGACAGGTATGCCAGCTTCCAGGGCAGGCTGTATGGCTGCGGGATGGAGAATCTTGGCCCCGAAAGCTACCAGTTCCGATGCCTCTTCATAGCCTAAGCTGTCTATCGTCTTGGCCTTGGGAACAATCCTGGGATCGGCGGTGGGTAGGCCTTCGTGATCGGTCCAGATTCGCACCTCCTGAGCCTTGAGGGCAGCGCCGAAAATGCTGGCCGAGAGATCCGATGAACCCCTGCCGATGCTCGTGGTGCTGCCTAAACTGTCTGAACCTATGGAACCCTGGGTGACCACTATCTTGCCGCCAGCCAGAAGGGGCTTGAAGAGTTCTCTGGCCAAGTTCTCGATACTGGCCGGGTCCACCCTCGCCCTGCCGAAACGGGAATCGGTGCGCAAGGCTCGCCGGGCATCCACATTGGGAGCATCCAGAGCCTGGGCAGCCAGAATACTGGAAAGCCTCTCCCCGGCCGCGGCTATCTCATCCATATTCCTGTCGGTGAGCTCCCCTACCAGGCGCACGCCTTGAAGCCTGGACTCCAAGGCCGTGATCAGAGTTTGAATTTCGTGACAGGCAGCAGCTTCCCTCTGGCCCCCTAGCTCTTTCGCAATGGCGAGGTGCCGTTCTTTCAATTCGCCGCAGACTCTCTGGGCAGTAGAGAGATCAGCCTTTTCGGCCGCCCCTGCGGCAAAAAATAAGGAGTCCGTCACTCCCGAAAGCGCCGATACTACAACAAGGCAGGCTTGGCCGGTTTTCCCCGTTTCAGCCCTGCGCCCTTTTCCATGGAAGGCCGGTGCCTTCACCGATGTCTTTACCCTATCGGCCAGCATTTTCAAACCCTCGAGGTCGGAGAGAGAGGCACCATCGAATTTCATAACCACAAGATCCATCGTACAACCTCCTTGGCCAAGGCCAGTATTGACAAAAATGCCGGACGCAAATCCCTAGTTCCTGAGAAGAACTCCAGAGAAGCGCAGGTGGTAGTGAGTGATGGAAATGCAATAGGTAAACCCTCGCCGGGAAGCCAAAATGACGACTCTCCAGCAGGAAGGCGATACCTATGGCACTCCGCGGGCTTTGGGTTCCCACGACAGCCGCCGGGTATTAGCCCGGTCGTCCAAGGCCCGCGCTAAGGACGCGCGGCAAGCCCTTCGGCGATCCTCCCCTTTCCCGCGGCATCCATGGTTCCTCAGCCTCCGCCGCGCTACTCTTGGGGATCGCTCCTCCATCGGTTGGATGGAAAATATCATGCCGGGCTTCTCAGTACAAGGCCAAAGCTCCGTTTCAGGGTATTTTTATTTCCAGGCCTCCCAGCCACTTCATGAACGAAGGGCTGGAGTTGTATACTAATGCATGGCTTTTTCCGGTTCCCTGCGAAAAAATCCCGATCCTGCAAACCTTCCCGCCCTTTTTTCCATTCAACGAGCCCTGGCTCTGCACAGCGAAGTGCTCTCCACCCTTCCTTTATTGATCCAGACTATTGAAAAGGAATTCCCCGATTCAGAAATCGCAGCCTGTCTGGCCGAAGATCGACAGGATTCGCTCAGCATACTCGCAACAGCCCCCGATTCCCTGAAGGAAAGCTTGGCGGAGCGCCCATTGAAGTTGGGCAGCTATCCCTGCGGTTTTGCCCTGGAAAAAGAAGAAATGGTCTTTGTGGAAATGCCGGGGAGCAGGTTGTGCATAGAAGCCCCCATAGCCCAGGAAAGCCGAATCGTTGGCGCCATAAGCCTCCTTCTCCCCAAAGAAAGAGCTGCCACCCCTGGAGCGAAAGGAACAAGAACCCTCGATCCAAAGGCGTCCAGGGCGGCAGAACTCTTGCAGTGGACATGCTATCTCGTGGAAGAAGCCTTGGGTCTTAGAAAAGCCCTGCGTGGAAGAATCGCCAAGGAAGACAAAGATCTGGAACCTGGTGGCATTAGCTCGGGTTGGAGCTCGGGCCGAAGTGCTGGCAAGGCCAGCCTTGGCGACGCCGGGGATGAAAGTATCGCCTTTCATGGCATTATCGGAAGTTCTGCGGGCATGAAGGAAGTATTCAGGCTTATCGATCAGGTGGCAGCTACCGATGCAACCGTATTGCTCACCGGTGAAAGCGGCACGGGCAAGGAACTGGCCGCAAGGGCTATACACGAATGTAGCAGGCGCTCCAATGGCCCTTTCGTAGCGGTAAACTGTGCAGCCCTTCCTGAAAGCCTCATCGAAAGCGAGCTTTTCGGTCATGAAAAAGGAGCCTTCACCGGCGCCGTCTCCAGCCGGCAGGGACGCTTCGAGGCAGCCCAGGATGGCAGCCTTTTTCTTGACGAAATTGGGGATCTCTCGCTTCCTGTCCAGGTGAAGCTCCTCAGAATTCTCCAGGAGCACAGTTACGAGCGTGTGGGTGGCACAAAAAGCCTTAAAAGCAATGCCCGCATAATAACAGCTACCCATAGAGATCTTCAAAAAGAGGTCCTGGAGGGCCGATTCAGAGAAGATCTTTTTTTCAGACTGAACGTATTTCCCATTCGCCTGCCACCCCTAAGGGAGCGGGGGGCTGACATACTCCTTTTAGCCGACCACTTCGCCGAAACCCTGGGCAGGGCTCAGGGCAAGACAATAAAGCGCATATCCAGTCCCGCCCTGGATCTGCTCATGATCTATCATTGGCCTGGCAACGTGAGGGAGTTGGAAAACTGTATGGCCAGAGCCATAATTCTAAGCAAGGATAGCGTAATCCATGCTTACGACCTCCCACCCAGCCTCCAATCCGCATCATCGACGGGCACCGAGCCCGCCTCCACCTTCGACGGGGCTATCGCCAGACTTGAAAAGGAAATGCTTGTAGAGGCTCTCAAGATAGAGTTGGGCAATTCAGCCCAGGCAGCCCGCCGCCTGGGTATAACCGAACGGCGCTTCCGCTTTGCCCTCCAGCACTACAAGCTGGACTACCGACAATTTAGAACAAAAATGTAACTCTCTTCCTGAAATAACTACAATATTGTAATAAAAACTCTATGATTTCTTCCCCGCTTTAACGCAGCCCTCAACTGAGCCTACTGTAGAATTGCTGCTAATTTTAATTCGTGGAGCATATTACAATATTGAAGTATTTATTTTTCACTTATTTTTATTTTTGGCACGACGGTTGCTAAATAATTCCCCGTACCCTCGAGCAAAGCGATACGTAAGGAGATAGTTATGGATGCAAGAGAAGAACAGGCAGCGGTAGAGGCCGGCAGACTTTCAGATTTCTACGGCGATCACTGCTTTTCCAACAACGTAATGCGGGAAAGACTGCCCCGCTCTATCTATTCGGAACTTATGCTAGTCCAGGCAGGCAAGAAGGAACTCACCCTGGAAGTAGCCGAAGTGGTGGCGTCGGCCATGAAGGAATGGGCTTCCGACCACGGAGCCACCCACTATACCCATTGGTTCCACCCCCTTTCAGGGCTTACCGCGGAAAAGCACGAATCCTTCGTCTCTCCCCTCCCCGACGGCGGAGTGATTGTGGAGTTCTCGGGCAAGGAACTGGTCAAGGGCGAGCCCGACGCATCCAGTTTTCCCTCCGGCGGATTAAGAGCAACCTTCGAAGCCAGAGGTTATACGGCCTGGGATGTCACCAGCCCGGCCTTTCTAAAAACCAATCCCAAGGGTCTTACTCTCTGCATTCCCACCGCCTTTGTTTCCTATAACGGCCATGCCCTGGATAAAAAAGTGCCTCTCTTGCGCTCAATGGACGCCTTGAGCAAATCGGCGGTGCGGCTTCTCCATCTCTTAGGTGACAAAGAAACCGAGCGGGTTATCCCCACCGCTGGCCCCGAACAGGAATACTTTCTTGTAAAGGCCGATCTCTATAAAAAGCGGCCGGATCTCCTGCTCACCGGAAGAACGGTATTCGGCTCCATGCCCGCCAAAGGCCAGGAGATGGAAGACCACTACTATGGAGCCATTGAAGAGAAGGTCGCCGCCTTTATGAGCGAGCTCAACTCCGAACTCTGGTCCATGGGTGTGGCTGCCAAAACCCAGCACAACGAAGTGGCTCCCAACCAGTTCGAAATAGCCTGTGTCTTCACCCAGGCCAACATAGCCGCCGACGACAACCAGCTGGTCATGGAAACCCTCCGCAAGGTAGCCCAGCGTAACGGGATGGCAGCCCTGCTTCATGAAAAACCCTTCGACGGGGTGAACGGTTCGGGCAAGCACATCAACTGGTCCATGAGCACCAACTCAGGACTCAATCTTCTGGACTCGGACAAGGCCTTGTCCGATGAAGGACCGGAGGCAAGCCGCAACCTGGCCCGTTTTATTCTTTTCACCATTGGCGTGGTGCAGGCGGTAGAGAATAGAGCCGGGCTCATAAGGGCATCGGCGTCCACCGCAGGCAACGACCGACGCTTGGGCGGACACGAGGCCCCTCCCTCCATCATCTCTGTATTCCTGGGTGAACCCCTCACCGAACTCTTCGATTCCCTGACCAATGGTAAAAAAAGACTCAAGGTAAATCTGGGCAAGGTGGAAACGGGGGCCAAGAGCCTTCCCCGATTACCTAAGGATTTTTCTGACCGGAACAGAACCAGCCCCTTTGCCTATACCGGCAACAAGTTCGAGTTCAGAATGGTAGCCTCTTCCCAGTCGGCAGCCACACCCACCATGGCCATCAATGCAGCGGTGGCTGAAAGCCTGGAGCTGCTTGCAGACAGGCTGGAGCTTGAACTTGCCAAGGGTGTGGCGGTGGAAGAAGCGGCATTGCGCGTAGCCGGTGAGGCTTGGAAAGCCCACAGGCACGTAGTCTTCAACGGCAACGGCTATTCCAAGGAATGGATAAAAGAAGCTTCATCCCGAGGTCTGCCACTCTTCAGGTCGGCTGTAGAGGCTATCCCCGAATTCATGAAGAGCGCCAATGTGGAGATGCTCTCCAAGCTGGGCATACTGACCAAGGAAGAGGCCGATTCCCGTTGCATAATCTACCTGGAACGCTATGCCAAACAGATCAATATTGAAGCCGGCGTTGCCCTGGATCTGGCCAGGCGCTATATTTTCCCCGCGGCATCTAAAAGCGCTGAAAGCTTTGCCAGGGCGGCGGCAGGCCTGGCAGCCGTAGGGGCTCCTTCGGTAGCCCAGGAACAGAGAGCGCGCCGTTTGGCATCCCTCTCGGGTAAACTTATCGAAGAAGCCGACAGATTGGAGATTGCTTTGAGCGATGCCCAGAGAATAGAGGACAGCCTTGCCTCTGCCCAGGCGTACCGCGAAGCCGTAGTCCAGCGCATGGACAACCTTAGATCGGTAGCTGATGAACTGGAACGTCTCATGCCCAAGAATGAGTGGCCCCTTCCCAATTACGAGGATCTGCTCTACTCGCTCTAAGGCCCGAGCCCTGCTATACTAATAGCAGATGCGCTGGCTAAGAAAACTTATCCCATGGATTATCATCGCCGCCACCGTGGCGGCGATGATCTATTTACCCGAAGCCGCCCCCGATCGGTACACGGACTTTTCATCCCTTTTCGCCACCGAGCGTCGAAGGCAAGCCAATGCCGGCTTTTCCGTGGCGATTTGCAGAGACGGAAAAATAATTTTCCAGGAGTCCTTCGGAAAAGACGGGAACGGCAAGCCCCTGGCCAGGGATACTCCTATGTACCTCGGCCCCAGTTCGGAAATACTTTCAGGTGCACTTCTCTACTCTTTAAGTCTGAACGGTAGTCTTTCTCTGGATGATGAAATCACCAAACACCTCCCCGACCTGGATCTGTCCAAGCCCAGAAGTTTCAGGGATTTGGTGGGCAGCCGCAACGGCGTGACCCAGGATAAAAACAGTGGCGTCGACGATCCTCATGCCCCCCCTCTGCTCGATGCCGCTGATGCTGAAAAACCCGTCACGATACTCAAGGTAGCCGCCCACTCTGTGGATCTGAGCGATAGGGATTTGCGGGGATTCAGATCCAGGGTTTCGGGCATTGAAGCAGGAGAATTGGATCCTGAAGGTTTTCTGCTCTCCAGATTTACCCAGGAAAATGTGCCCAGAAGCAGGCTGGCCTACAGACTCTTGGGCACGGTGATGGAAAATGCCGCAGGACAGCCCTTCGCCGAACTCCTTGAATCCAGGTTGCTGATACCCCTGGGCATGCATGGCACTACCGCCGAACCGGACTCCCTCCAGGGCCTTGCGGTGGGATCGGGATTGTTCTTCGGACTCTCCTTTCCCTACGATTCCAGAGTGCCTATCATGGCAGCGCCTGCCGACGGCATTGTAAGCACAGCCGCGGACATTGCCAAATTCCTCTCCTACATCACCGCTCCACCCTCTAAAGGCATACTAAGCATACCCCCTGCCAAGGTACCCAAGCTCTACCAGCCCCTCCTGCCCTCAGGAGGCTCGGGCTTCGGCTGGCGCATTGAGACTGCGGGGGGTGATCGCAGAATATTCCAGGGCGGATCGGTAGAGGGTTTTTCATCAAGAGTCGTGATCTGGCCTGAGAGAAACGCAGGTATCGCCATTCTTTCAGCCCAGGGGGGAGTACTGCAATCCAACATAGTACTTCCCCTCCTCACCCAGGCCGCAGAAAGCCTCCTCTTCACGGGGTCCAGTTCGCGGCTTTTTCCCTTGAACCGCCTCTTAATAATTCTGGGAATCAGCTTTTTTGTGTATCTCGCCAGCCGGCTCTTTCAAACGGCCATGTCCAGATCCTGGGCCAAGAACCTACTGGAAAGAAAAGAACTGGGCCGGGGCAGAATTCTCCATCCCCTCATACTCGCAAGAACAGTGGCAGGCATCGCCTTAAGAACCTTCCTTCTTTTTGCCGCACCTTTTCTGATAGGACTTTTTCTAGGCATCCCCCGCCTGGGCTACCACGATCTCATGACTATGGAGCCCGGAATTTACGCATCCTTCATCATCCTGGCCTGCGTTGGATGGATGCGAAATACCGCTCGCCTTGTATGGCTTCATATTCTGGGAAAAGGCTAAGAAAACGCATAACGTCTAAATCGAATTTAAGGCAGTAAATAAAGGATAATAGCACCGACTAACACCCTTGTCGGGATATGGACAGCCAAGCCCAGGATGCCTAAAATTGTTGTTGCGCCTGATTAATAAAAGATGGCGCTACGTTCACAGGAGGAAGCATATGAAAAAGCTTCTCGTTTCTCTTGCTGTAGTCGTTCTCATCCTCGCAAGCTGCGGTGGTGGGGCCAGCGGCAAACCCAAAATTGGTGTCGCGATCTACAAGTTCGACGACACCTTCATGTCCTACGTCCGCAACGCTATCACAGAAAACGCGACGGACAAGGCCGAAGTCGAAGTAGTGGACAGCCAGAACGCCCAACCCACCCAGAACGACCAGGTGGACGCCTTCCTTTCCAAGAAAATGAAGGCGATCGCCATCAACCCCGTCGACCGGACAGCGGCGGCGACTATACTGGAAAAGGCCAAAGCGAAGAAAACCCCCGTGGTATTCTTCAACCGCGAGCCCCTGCCCGAGGATATGCAGTCCTGGGATAAAGTCTATTACGTAGGCGCCAAGGCCGAGCAGTCCGGCACCATGCAGGGCCAGATCGTAGTGGATTACTGGAAGGCCAATCCCGGGGCCGACAAGAACAAGGACGGCAAAATCCAGTACATCATGCTCAAGGGCGAACCCGGACATCAGGATGCCGAACTCCGCACCCAGTATTCCATCCAGGCTGTAACTGATGTCGGCATCGAGGTAGACAAGCTGGCCGAAGACACCGCTTTCTGGGACAGGCCCAAGGCTTTCGAGAAGATGAAGGCCTTCTACGCAGCCCATGGCGACAAGATCGAAGTCGTGTTCTGCAATAACGACGACATGGCTTTGGGCGCCATCGAAGCCCTCAAGTCCGAAGGCTATTTCGCCGGCAGCAAGCAGATTGTCGTGGTTGGCGTGGATGCCACCGCTCCCGCCCTCCAGGCGCTGGAAGAAGGCACCCTCCTGGGCACGGTGCTCAACGATGCCAAGAATCAGGGCAAGGCAACCTTCGACATGGCCTTCGCGCTCGCCAAGGGCGAGGACGTGACCAAGGCCGGCTGGGAAATCACCGACGGCAAGTACG
>CAZHFN010000019.1:0-42221 GCA_964531105.1 uncultured Treponema sp.
ATGAGGGTGAGGGCGAATATCCGGAACTGAAGGCGCAAGGGTTGCGGTATGTGGGTGGGGTGTTTGGGGTAGAGAGTGTAATGGTGCGTGGGGAAGGGTATGGGATAGAGGGGAGGCTGGAAGGGAGTGTGGGCAAGATAATTTCCAAGGGATCGAAAATCCCCGACCTTACGCTCACCGGTACCTTCAAGGGCATCGAAAACAATATGGAGCGCTATACCCTCAATGCCCTCTATTCAGCCGGCGTGCTGGATGCGGGAGTACAATTCAGCGGGTTCCCGATAGGAAATCTTATCGCAAACGATCTTGCCGGGGAAATGGAAGGCAGTCTTACTATTATGGGACCTTTTGACCCAGCCATCCTGGGCGCCTCAGCCCTGGATTTGAATGCACTCCCCAATCTTTCACTGAAAGCCACACTTAAGGAGGGGGAGTACGGCAACAAGGCACTTCAGGCTGGAGGAACGGCAACACTAGAACAGGGTGTGCTGCGCTTTGAATTGCCCCTTGTGGAATATGAAGGTCATCGTCTGGAGAAAGTGGATGGGAACTTCCTCATCAAGGAAGGCCTTGCTCAGATAGTGGGAGACTATAAGAAAAAGTTGGGTGACCAGAACCTGGAGGCTACCTTTGTGGGCAATGCCCAACTTGAGGAGGGAGAGGCTTCTGATAACGGACAGAGAAATCTGAGCGCAAAGTACAGCGGAACACTGGCAAATATCAAGTTTCATGAAACCTTGGTGAGGAGTTGGGCGTTTTCTGGTACATACGAGCAGGGAAGTATAGAGTTCCTGGGCGGAGATGGCGACCTCCGGGCATCCATAAGCCCGGACGGGAGTTTTGAATTGCTTCTCCAGGATGATTTTCCTATCCTCGCCAACGCAAAGGGGAGCATGATAGACAACAACCTGTCCGCCACAGTGGACAATCTGCAAGTGGATTTGGCCCGGCTTGGCTCTATTATTCCCATGGATATTATCAAGATACTGGACGGCGATGTTTCGGGATCCTTGAGCGTGAGCGGCCCAATGAGCGATCCGGAATTCAGGGGTACCCTGGCTGTTCAGAGCGCTTTGGTGGAGTCAACCCAGCTGATCAAAGGACGGATTGGGCCTTTCAATAGTTTAATCAACTTTACCGGGCAGAATGTGGAAATTGTCCCAACCCTGATACCCCTGGATACCGGGGCTATTGAACTCTCGGCATCGGGTATTATCGATGGGTGGGCGCTCTCGGATCTGGGGTTCAGCGTTACAACTCGTGACGATAGTGTCGTAGTACTCTCGACCAAGATCGCGGGAATAACCCTCATAGACGCAAGGGCTCAGTTGGATATTTCTTTGACCCTGGATTCGGGAACCTTGGTAGCCGATGGCTCGGTGTACCTGGATAGGGGCCAGGCTATGATAGATCCCCAGGGCTTCGGCCCCGAAGCCCAGCAACCACCAGATCCGAATGCACCGGCCTTCCGTATCAACGCTAAGATGAGCTTCGGGAAACAGCTGGAAGTGTATCTTCCGGACAGCAATTTGCCCATTATCAGGGGCTTCACGCTGCCTGGCAGCCTGCTTTATCTAAAATTCGATTCCAGCACCGGAGACTTCAGCCTGGACGGCTCCATCAACCTGCGCTCGGGCTATGTCTTCTATTACCTCCGTAACTTCTTCATTCGCAACGCGACTATAGATTTCGCCGAGAACAGTACCAAGTTCAATCCCCTGGTCACCGTATCGGCGGAGCTGAGGGAGTCGGGCAGGGAAGGCCTGGTGCGCATCAATCTGGACACGGAAAAGGCACCCCTCTCCAATCTTAATCCCCGCCTCAGCTCCATCCCCTTCTACAGCGAGACAGAGCTTATCGCCATCATGTCAGGCGGCGTACTTGCGGTGGATACGAGCGAAAGCCTCACCATCCGTGAGGCTGCCATAGCCTCATCGGAATTTATTCCCCAGCTCAACATCTTCAAGAGCTTTGAACAGAGAGTGCAAAAGGCCTTGGGAATGGACATTGTTTTCATCCGCTCCTCCTTCATGCAGCGCTGGCTGCTGGATCTCACCAAGCCCTCTTCTGAACCCAATCCCGAAGATCCCCTTGCCCGTTACCTGGATCAGAGCGAACTCTACATGGGCAGATATCTCACCGATTCGGCATTTTTCCATGCAAGCTTACGCTTTAGAGAGGACCCCCTTGTGAGTTCTTCGCGTTTACGTCTAGACTCCGAATTTGGTATCGAGCTCGATTCGCCTTTCGGGCAGATCAACTGGAGCATTACCCCCACTGTGGGAGAAGGATCCCTCGTCAGCGGCCAGGAATTGAGCCTCAGCTGGCGTTTTGTGTATTAGGACGATTGAGGAAATTTGATGAAAAGAACAGTAGTTATAGCTTTAGTCTTGCTTTCCATCGCCGTCTCCGGCCTGGCCTGGGCAGAGGAGTCAGGAGAAGAATGGTTCTGGGACAAGCCCATAGAGTCCATACGCTGGAGCGGAATAAAAAAAGCCAGCAAGTCGGAGTTAGATAGCCTATTAAGAAACTATATAGGCACTCCATTTACGCCTGATCTATGGCTTGAAATGCAGTCCAAGCTTTACGAACTGGACTGGTTCGAGACAATAGAACCTCAGGCTATCGCTTTGGATGAAACCAAGCAGAGCCTGTCCCTTCTCTTCGTAGTGGTGGAAAAGCCCTCCGTCCTTTCGGTGCGTATCACGGGCAATTCCGGATTGCGGACATCGGAGATTCTCGCTGTCGTGGGCACGAAGTCAGGAGATATCTATAATGAGGACAAGGCTGTCCTGGACGACCTGGCTATAAAAAAACTCTATCTCGAAAAGGGATACCCCGAGGCCGAAGTAGTCCATGAAATAGTTCCCAGCAGCGATAGCTCCCTGTTAGTGCTTAGCTTCAAGTTGGTAGAAGGCACCCAGGTCTCTCTCAGAAGCATAAGGTTTTCGGGAAATGCCTCCATTTCTGAACGGACGCTCAAGTCCCAGATGAGCCTTAAGGAAGCAGCCCTCTTCCAGAGCGGAGCCTTCCAGGAATCCAAGCTCGAGGAGAGCAAGAACGCGATAATCGATTATTACCAATCCAGGGGCTACGTGGATGCTAAAATACTCGATGTCTTCAAGGAGTATGAGAAGGAAGAGGACACGGGCAAAAACTGGCTTATCCTCACTATAGCAGTTTCCGAAGGCAAACAATGGAAATTCGGCGGCGTTTCCTTCCAGGGCAATGTCATCTTCGAAGAGGAAAAACTGCGAAGTCTGATTTCGTTAAAAGAAGGCTCTACCCTCAACTATAAGCGCCTGGTGCAGGACAAGCAAAAAATCGATAACCTCTATTACGAGTCAGGCTATATCTATAATCAGGTAGGCATCGTCGAAACCAGAAACGAAGCGGAAAGCAGCATTGCATATCGGGTAGAGGTTATTGAAAGGGACAGGGCTCACATAGAAAGCCTTAGCTTCAAGGGCAATGAAAAGACAAAAGACTTTGTCCTGGCCAGGGAAATTCCCCTGGAAGAAGGAGATATATTCTCCCAGGCTAAAATAGTCGAAGGTTATAGGAACCTCTACAACCTCCAGTATTTCTCCGTTGTCGAGCCCGAAATCTACCACGGCAGCGCCGAGAACCTCATGGATCTGGTAATCAATGTCGAAGAGATGAGTACCGCCGATATTCAGTTCGGCGTTACCTTGAGCGGACTAGGCAACAAGGACAACTTCCCGGTATCGGGCTTTGTCAAATGGAACGACCGGAACTTGGGCGGCATGGGCCGGAATCTCGCAGTCAACCTTGTCCTTTCACCTACTGAACAGACAATAGAAACATCCTTCAGCGAGGGATGGCTTTTTGGTAAGCGCATATCCAGGGGATTGAGCCTCGCGTTCAGCCACAGTTCCGAGACTACCGGCCAGGATATCATAGCTCCTATTTTCACCAGCGAAGACATTCCCGACCCCTTCAATTCCCTGGTGAGCGGAAGCGGGCAGTGGAGCGGTTCACTCTCCTCTATACCCAGCCAATATCTCATGCCCTATGAAAACTGGGATTTCAGCCTGGGCTTCAATCTGGGATATACAGTCAAGCAGCGGATTGGCGACATAGGAGCGGCCGGAGGAGTGAGCTCGGGCTTGGACATGGTCAGTTTCGACGCCAACAAGTACAGGCCTTATGAAGCAGAATTCAGGCAAACCAATGGCCAGTGGCTTCTCACTAACAGGGTTTACGGAAGAGCCTATCTCAACAACCTGGATTACTGGTACAACCCTTCGTCGGGATACTATGCTGGGCAGCGCTTCACCCTAACGGGCATTTTGCCCTTTGAGCGCCAGCATTACATCAAGTCCGAGACTAGACTGGAGGCATACCACACACTCTTTACAATTCCCCTCAGCGAAACCTGGAATTTTAAATGGGTCCTTATGGGACACACAGGCTTCCAGGCCTTGCTTAGACAGCCTTGGTACAGCTTTAAGGTAACTAAGGACTGGATCAGCCTGGATGGCACCTTCAATGCCAGGGGATGGGATCAGCTCTATGGGGCCAAGGGTACCATGGTATGGGAAAACTCCCTGGAGCTGAGAATGCCTATCGTCGAACAAATGCTCTGGATGGATCTCTTTGTGGATGCCGGGGCGATGAAAACAGAGTCGGGAATGCTGGACATGAGCGCAGCCACTCCTGTTGTGGTTCCTTCTACCGGCTTTGGCTCCCTGGGGTGGAAAAACATGGCCTTCAGCACAGGCCTGGGTCTGCGTTTCACAATACCGCAATTCCCCTTCCGCTTCTATTTTGTCAAGCGCTTTACCTTCGACGGCGCCACGATAGATTGGAAAACCTCGGGCTGGGATTTTGACTTTGTGCTGAGCATCACGCAGCCTCTATATTAGAAAAACAATTAGAAAAGAGGCATTTGCAAAAGTCAGCTGACTTTTGAAATCGGCGTAAAACGGAGGGAATAATGAAGATAGGAAGCTCTGGATTCAGGCTGAGAACCTTTCCTGTCCTGGCGATAACAATTCTTCTGTTCGCTATATCCCTTCCTCTCCAAGCTCAGCAGATCACCAGGGTGGCCGTTCTGGACATGGCGAGAGTGCTCTCGGCCTATCCCCTGGATCAGGATTCGATCAAGAATTTCGAAGCCAAAAAGGCAGAAATCCAGGCCGAAATAGATGCCCGGGCTCAGGAAATCCGGGATCTCACTGCCAGGAAAAACGAACTAGAAGCCATGGGGGCCATCCTTACCGCCGAGCAGTACGGCAAGGACATACAGCAGAAGACTACCGTGCTCAAAGAATACGCGGCCATGCGACAGAATGAACTGGACCTTCTAGCCAAGGCAGTGAGTGCCAACTTGAGCTTTGTACAGAGGCTTTCCTCCACCATCGCCAGGGTAGCCGAGGCCGAGGGATACTCCCTGGTGTTCAACCTCAAACCCGAAGACAGCAAGGCGGGACTTGTCCTGTGGAACAGCCCTTCGGTGGATATCACCGATAAGGTCATCCAAGCCCTGGCTGCAACCCGGTGAGCGATAAGGGAGATAAATGCCTTGGCTGAACGGCTGTCCATGCTGGACCAGTATCGGCGTATAAAGGCGAGGCACAAGGACGCCATACTTTTCTTTCGACTGGGCGACTTCTACGAAATGTTCTTCGACGATGCCCAGGAAGCCAGTTCGCTGCTGGACCTTACCCTCACTAAACGTCAAGGCCACCCCATGTGTGGCATACCCTACCATGCCTATAAACCCTATGTAGCCCGCCTTCTCAAGGCCGGACGCAAGGTGGCCATCTGCGAGCAGCTGAGCCAGCCCAGCTCCAAGGGTATAGTGGAAAGAGATGTAATAGAGGTTGTAACCCCAGGCACGACAATAGAAGAGGATTTCCTGGATCAGGGAGCCAATAACTATCTGGCCAGCGTCTGTGCCATAGAAGGGCGCATCTGTCTTGCCAGCCTGGATGCATCCACCGGGGAATTCAGAGCCCACTCGGTCCCGGACAAGGGCAAGGATGCCAAGGAGTTTTTAAAGTCCGAACTCTACAGGCTTTCACCCCGAGAATTAATACTACAGCAATCGCTCCACGACAGGCCCGAACTGGGAATCCTCCTCAGGGAACTGGAGGGCGTCTTTGTGGAAAGGCGTCCGGACTGGTCCTTCGATCCGGAAAAAGCCCAGGCCGATCTGGCCCGCCGCTTCAGCATGGCTTCGCTCAAAGGCTTTGGTTTTTCCGATAAGGCCCCCGAATTGGCTGCAGCCAATATCCTTCTAGAGTATCTCGACGATAACCTCAAGGTTAAAAGCCCCCATATACGCGCACTCCTGCCCTACGACTCCAGCGAATATGTAGGGCTGGACGAATCCACCAGAAGAAACCTGGAACTGGTAAAAAACCTCGCCGACTCAGGCAGGAGGGACAGTCTCCTTTCAGTCCTAGACAGGACCCGAAGCGCCGGAGGAGCAAGACTATTCCGCCAATGGCTCCTCCAGCCCCTCAGGTCCAGGACAAGGATAGAAGCCCGGCTGGATTCAGTGGAATACCTCTATAGAGACCAGCTTTTATTGAACGAACTGCGCACACTGATGAGTTCGGTTTTGGATACCGAACGCCTTGTGGCCAGGTTGGCCACCGATAAGGCCCACGCCAAGGATATCCTAGCGCTAAAGGATTCCCTCAATGCTTCCCTTGCAATACTCCGACTCATGGAAGCCAGAAAAGCACCGGAGCTTCTCATAGGCATGTCGGAAAAAAAGGAGAAAGAGGACTGCCAGGCCGCTGCGGAGTTAATAGTAAATTCCATCAAGGAAGAGCCTTCGGTCCTCCTCACCGAGGGCAACCTGATGAAAGACGGCTACAATGCCGAACTGGACAGGCTCAGGCTTGTGAAGAAGAATTCCACCAGAATTTTAGAAGCCTATCTGGAGGAAGAGCGATCGAGCTCGGGTATTCCCAACCTGCGCATACGTTACAACCGAATAATCGGTTACTACCTGGAAGTGAGCAAAGGCAAGCTCGACTCAGTGCCGGCTCACTTCATACGACGGCAGTCTCTGGTTACCGGGGAACGTTACACCACTGATAGGCTGGCCGACATAGAGAGCGATATCAATGGAGCGGCAGAAAAAATTGCGGAACTGGAAAAGACCCTCTTCCTTGATCTCAGGGAATCACTTAAAGCCTACATCCCTTCCATGGAAGTTCTGGCCAGGGACAGTGTCAACATTGATTGCCTGGCTTCCTTCGCCCAGGCAGCCACCGAAGGGGCTTATACAAGACCAGTCCTTTGCGATGAAAGCAGCATTTCCATCAGCCAGGGCAGGCATCCGGTGGTAGAGGCTTGTCTTCCCCCTGGAGCCTTCGTGCCCAACGATCTGAGCCTAGATACGATGGAGAAAAGTTTTGCCCTTATTACAGGCCCTAACATGGCGGGCAAGTCGACAATTCTAAGACAGACAGCCCTCATATGCCTCATGGCCCACATCGGTTCCTTCGTACCCGCTGAATCGGCCAAAATTGGATTGATGGACAAAATTTTCTGCCGCGTTGGAGCCCAGGACAACTTGGCCAGGGGCGAAAGCACTTTTCTAGTGGAAATGCATGAGACAGCCTATATTCTCAATACGGCCAGTCGCCAAAGCCTGGTTATCATGGATGAAGTGGGCAGGGGAACGGGAACCCTGGACGGTGTATCCATAGCCTGGGCGGTGAGCGAACGGCTTCTGGATGGAATTGGTTGCCGTACTCTCTTCGCGACCCACTATCATGAACTCACCTCCCTCAATCATCCAGGAATGCTGAATCTGAGCATGGCGGTGCTGGAAAACGAAGGAGACATAGTATTTCTCAAGCGCCTCAAGGAAGGACCGGCGGCGGGATCCTATGGCCTCCATGTGGCAGGATTGGCCGGCATTCCTGCCGAGGTTCTCTCCAGAGCCAGGGAACTCCAGATCCGTTTCGCCAGTCTGGAGCAAAACCTGGTTCCGGCCGGAGACATACCCAGTTCCGTTGAGGATCAAGGAAAAGCCCCGTCAAGGAAGTCAGGCATCGCAGGCCGAGAACCTTCGACAGAGAAAAAAAACCCCAGCCTGGAACTATTTTCCGCCGAAGAGTTGATCCTCACCCGATTGAGGGGTGTGGACCCAGACAACATGACACCCCTGGAAGCCCTCCAATTTCTTGCCGATCTGCATAAAAGCCTAGCCTGAAGCAGGGACGAGCTCTACAGGCGTAATCCGATAGAGGAGAGCGCCCAAGAGTGGTACAGACCCTTTCACGACTCGCTACGGCTGCAGCGAATCAAATTTTTCCCCGCTACTGCGTGCTCTGCTTTCATAAACTGGACCCGCAGGATGGCAACGACATACCGCTTTGTGCAGAGTGCCGGCAGCGTCTGCCCTTTCTAAAGGGCAGACGCTGCCGGCACTGCGGTAGACCCCTCTATTCAGAGAAGGATATCTGCTACCCTTGTCGGGACAAGAATCCCCAATGTCAGGAACTGGAAGCGCTCTTTCCCTACAAAGGCCAGGCGGCCGCTCTACTTAAAGCCTATAAAATGGGTAAAAGACCTTCCCTGGCTCCATTTTTCGCGCATCTTCTAGCCGAACGAATCCTGGATCGCTGGAATTCCTGGGTTATTGTCCCTGTGCCGCCCAGGGCCGAGAAACTGCGGCAAAGGGAGTGGGATCAAGTGGAAGCCTTGGCCCGGTTTCTCGAAAAGAAAGGGATAAAGGTAGCGCGTCCCTTGGCGCGGATTCCATCCAGGGAGCAGAAAAGCCTGGACAGGGCCGATCGGCTCATCAATGCCAAGGCTTCATACCGCCTCAAGGCTAAGGGTGGGGATAGTCTCCAAGGCCTGTCCATCCTCCTTCTGGATGATGTGTGCACAACCGGTGCAACACTCGATGCCTGCGCGTCAGTACTCCTGGAAGCAGGGGTAAAAGAGGTCTGCGGTATTGTGCTGGCTGTGGACTAGCAAAAAGCAGGTAGAGCCCATAGCTATTGACTAATCCATTGCAGAATACTACTATAGGCCCATGTAAAAAGCGCCGGATTCTTTTTAGTAATAAGGAGAGTCGTTCTACGACTCTTTTTTTTTGGCACTGAGCCTGGAATCCAGGAAGCGGTGGAGTAAAACTGATCGGGTTGATTCCGGTCTTAGCCTACAACGAGGAAGAATGACAGAAGACAGGGAAGTTGAGGAAAAGGTTGCATCCATACTCGAAAAAGCGGGTCTAGCGCTTCTCGAGTTCGGCCTTTCCAGGCACAGGGGAGGGCTGAAGGTGAAGGCCGTTATCTATTCACCCGCCGGGACGGGTACTGAGGAGTGCGCCAAGGCACACAGACTCATACTTCCGCAGATCCAGACTCTACTGAATGTGCAAAACCCCGATATGGAAATATCCAGCCCGGGAATAGACAGGATCATCAGAAGCGATAGGGAATGGAAGGCCTTTGTAGGCAAGAGCGTGCGAATCCTCTCCAAGGATTCAGCCCAGTGGTTTTCCGGAATTCTCCTGTCTCATACTGAAGGTAAAATAGAACTGCAGCATGGCGCTGAACGCGCCCTCATTGAAATTTCGTCCATCGCCAAAGCGCGTTTGGATTCCGTGTCCAAGGGAGAGTAAAACATGGCATCTGACATGGCGGAAGCCATTAGGCAGCTGATAAGCGAAAAAGGCATTTCCGAGGAGCTTATTGTAAACACCCTGCAGGAAGCCCTCCTGGCAGCGTATAAAAAGAAGTTCGGAACCAGCGAGAACGCTGTAATCCGCTTCAGGGAGAATTACGAGGGTGTGGATATCTACGCGAAAAAGCAGATTGTCGAGGAGGATGACCTGGAGGACGAAGTGCTCCAGATGTCCATCGAGGAAGCCCGTCAATATGCCGAAGATGCAGAGGTCGGAGACATTCTTGAACTGCCCGTAGATCCCCAGGAATTCGATCTTCAGTCGGTTATGGTGGCCAAGCAGACCACCCGGCAGAATTTCAGGGATATATCCCGGGATACCCTCTACGCCGAATACAAGTCCAAACAGGGCGAACTCATCATCGGCTACTATCAGCGGGAGCGAAACAACGTCATCTATGTGGACCTGGGCAAGGTCGAGGGTATTTTCCCCAAGAAGTACCAATCACCCAGGGAAGTCTATCACGTAGGCGACAGGATTAAGGCCCTGATCTATGAAGTGGACAAGGGCAAGAACGGCCTTCAGATCGTTCTCTCCCGGAGTCATGCCGAGTTCGTGACTAAGCTGCTGGAGTTGGAGATCCCCGAGATCTACGACAAGACCATCGAGATATTCAAGATTGTTAGGGAACCCGGTTACAGAACCAAGGTAGCCGTCTTCTCCAAGCGGGACGATGTGGATCCCGTAGGAGCCTGCGTGGGTCCCAAAGGCATGCGCAGCCAGCTCATCAGTCAGGAGCTGGAGGGCGAGAAGATCGATTTTATAAAATACGATGTCGATCCTCGGCAGTTCATCAAGAATGCCTTGTCCCCGGCCGAGGTAAAGACAGTCCATATTCTGGACGAGGGCAAGCACAGCGCCCTGGCCATCGTGGCAGACAAGGAACTTTCCATCGCCATCGGCAAGATGGGCCAGAACGTGAAACTGGCCAATCGCCTCTGCGATTGGAGCATAGACGTAAAGACAGAAGAGCAGTATCTGCAGGACGGCAGGAATATTGAACTCAAGCGTGCAGCCGACAGTCTGTTCACCGACAATGCCGAAATCCCCGAAACCGGCTACGACGAGGGCGCCGTCCTCCTTTCCGATCTGCCCGGCATGAAACCCGAGTGGATCCAGGCTTTCACCGCAGTCAACCTGCATCTGGTGGAAGACTTCCTCGAAAAAGAGGGTGATGAACTCGCAAGCATTTCAGGCTTGGATGCTGAAGCCATCGAGGCAGTGCAAGCCATTATCGAAGAGAATATTGAAATCGTCCAGGAAGAGACGGAAGAAGTCGTCGATTCCGAGGAAGAAGAATACACATGCCCCGACTGCGGAACAGCGGTTACACCGGACATGAAGAACTGCCCCTCCTGCGGAGTGGAGCTCAGTTTTGAGTTCGGCGACGATCAGGAAGCGTAAAGGTAGGATATGACGGAAAATACCGAGAACTCCCAGAAGAAGGTTCATCTCATCAAGCAGCCCAAGACCCCGCAGAGCGAAGCGGTTCCAGCCCAGCCCAGGGCAGAGGAAGACTCCCCGGTGGAACGCAAGAAAGTGGTGGTGGTCAAGAAGAAGGTGGTGCTTAAGAAGGCTCCGGCCAAGGTTGTCGCCCGTCATGAAGGCGAAGCCCCGGAACAAGCCTCAGAGGGAGCTGCTCCTTCCAGGAAAGCTCAGCAGCCAGTCCAGAACGAAAACCTGGGGGTTTCCGTCAGCCCCCCTTTGCCTGAGAAACCTGAACAGGGCGCAAAGGAGCCTGAAAAGCTCCAACCTTCAGCACTTCCTCCCGAAGCTGCAGCCAAGGCTCCCGAGGCAGATGCTCCCAAGGAAGCTCCCCTTCCGGTGGTTGAAAAAGCCCAGCCTGCACAACCCAAGGCTGCGCCATCTCCTCACACCAAGCCCCAGAGCCCTCATCAGCCATCCGCCAATGCTTCAGGCCAGGGCAGAAATAATTTCCAGGCAAGCCTGGAAAGGCCCTACGGAGCCGCCGGCACCGTAGGAGGCTATCCGGCCAACAGGGGTAGGGGAGGCGACTCCCCCAGGCCTCAGGGCTACCAGGGCAGAAGTTCGTATCAGGGACAGGGTACTGGCGGTTATCAAGGATCAGGCAGCGGCTATCAGGGCTCTGGCGGCGGCTATCAGGGTTCCAGCGGCTATCAGGGAAGGTCCGGCACATATCAGGGCGGACAAGGTTCCCAGGGTGGTTATAGACCCCAGGGCCAACCCTACGATCCCAACAGGCCCCGGCCCCAGGGCTACCAGGGTTCTGGCGGCTACCAGGGACAGGGCGGCGGATATCAAGGCCAAGGTGGCGGGTATCAGGGTCAAAGCAGCGGATATCAAGGTCAAGGCGGCGGGTATCAGGGGCAGGGCGGCGGCTACCAAGGCCAGCGTCCCTATCAAGGCCTTCCCCAGTCCGGCGGCTATCAGGGTTCCAGACCTTATACACCAGGTCAGGGTGGTCCCTACCCCAGGGGACCCAGACCCCAGGGTACACAGGGTCCCGGCGGCTATCGCCCCGGTTATCCTCCCCAGGCTCGCCCAGGTGGCAGGGGCGGCAATTTATCTGGCGGACCTCGGCCGGGAGGCTTTGGAGCCCGTGGACCTCAGGCAGGTCCCTCTCCCATGGAAACCGGCAGGACAGGCCAGCGCAAGCAGACTCCCCGCAAGAAGACCGGCTTCATCCGCAAGGAAGACATGGAGCTGGAGAAGGAACTGCAGCTCAAGAAGAAGGCCGAAGCCCGGGCTATTGCAATACCTAAGTCCATCGACATCATGGAGAATATCTCCGTGAGCGATCTGGCTAAAAAAATGAATATTAAACCCGCCGAGCTCATAGCCAAACTCATGGCCCTCGGTGTGATGGCCACCATAAACCAGAAAATCGACGCTGAAACCGCTACTATCCTGGCCAGCGAATACAATTGCGAAGTCAAGATTGTCAGCCTTTACGATGAAACCGTCATCGATAAGGAAGTCGAGAATCCCGACGACCTCAGGCCGCGACCTCCCATCGTCACCGTCATGGGTCACGTCGACCACGGCAAGACGAAGCTGTTGGACGCCATAAGGAAGACCGATGTCGTGGCGCACGAATACGGCGGCATCACACAGCATATCGGTGCCTATCAGGTCGTCACGAGCAAGGGCAACAAGATCACCTTCCTGGATACTCCGGGACACGCCGCTTTTACCAAGATGCGCGCCCGCGGCGCTCAGGTGACAGATATCGTCATCCTCGTGGTTTCCGCCGTTGAAGGTGTCATGCCCCAGACCAGGGAAGCTCTCGACCATGCTAAGGCCGCCGAAGTTCCCATCATAGTCGCCATCAACAAGATCGACCTCCCCGAATCCAATCCCGACAGGATCAAGACGCAGCTCTCCGAGCTGGGTCTCATCCCCGAGGAGTGGGGCGGGACAACGCAGTTCTGCGAAATATCGGCCCTCCAGAAGAAGGGCATACCCGAACTCCTCGACGCCATACTTCTCCAGGCAGAAGTCCTGGAACTTCAGTCTTCCTATAAACGCCTGGCCGAAGCTAAAATCGTAGAATCGCGCATCGATCAGGGCCGGGGTATCGTCGCCACTATAATCGTCGCGACGGGCACCCTCCATATCGGCGATTCCTTCGTAGCCGGCATCTTCCCTGGAAGGGTCAGGGCCATGTTCGACGACAAGGGCAATCGAATCGAAGAAGCGACTCCTTCCACTCCCGTGGAAGTCCTCGGTTTCGAAGGCATTCCCAACGCCGGCGATCCCTTCGAAGTTGTCGAAGAAGAAAAGTACGCACGCGCCATCTCCGACAAGCGCCAGGAACTCAAGAAGTACGAGGAAGGCAAGAACGTCAAGAAAGTTACCTTGGACAACCTCTATGAGACGATTTCGGCCGGAGAGGTGCAGGAACTCAAGGTGATCATAAAGGGCGACGTCCAGGGTTCCGTCGAGGCACTCAAGGGCATGCTGGAGAAACTCTCCACCAAGGAAGTACGCCTGAACGTCCTGCGTGCCGCCGCAGGCGCCATCTCGGACGACGACGTCATGATGGCCTCAGCCTCTGATGCCATCATCATCGGCTTCAACGTGCGCCCCATCGCCTCGGCCAAGCTGCTTGCAGACAGGGAAAAGGTCGACATCAGGAAGTACAACATCATCTACAGGGCCCAGGAGGATATCCTCAAGGCCATGGAAGGTATGTTGTCGCCCGAGCTCAAGGAACAGGAGATCGGAAAGGCCGAAGTGCGGAACATATTCAAGGTTCCGAAGATTGGCATCATCGCCGGCTGTTACATGCTCGAAGGCGCCGTGCGCAGGCACTGCCAGGTGCGGGTGATCAGGGAAGAGATAGAGATATTCCAGGGAAAGATAAGCTCCCTCAAGCGTTTCAAGGACGATGCAAGAGAAGTCGTGGCCGGATACGAATGCGGTATCGGCATTGAAAACTGCAACGACCTCAAGGAAGGGGACCTTCTGGAAATATACGAAACCGTAGAGGTTGCCAGGTCCCTAGGGAAAGCCGAGGATAATGGATCAAATAAGGCGTAGCCGTTTGGAGGAACTCCTCAGACAGGAGATTTCCGCTCTCATTCTGTCGGGCGAAATCAAGGATCCCAGGGTGGGTAGTCTTGTATCGGTGTCCAGGGTTGAAGCCAACCGTGACGGCTCCCATGCCAAGGTTTGGGTGAGTTGCCTGGACGAAGACCAGAACACTCTGGATTTGGCAGCGGAAGGCCTTGCCAGTGCCGCAGGCTTTATACAGTCTCAAATTGCCAAGAAGGTTAGGCTCAGGCTCACTCCTCTTCTGCACTTCATTCCCGATCACGGCATCAGGGAAGGTTTCAAGATGGTGGGCACCATCAAGGATCTGCTCGGGCAATGAGCGAATCAGGCTACCTTCTCTTCGACAAACCTGCTCAGGCGACTTCGTTCGCCGCCCTGGGCAGTATCAGGAAGGCTTTCCCATCATCAAAAATCGGTCATACCGGTACCCTCGATTCCTTTGCTACGGGCCTTCTCGTCGTGATGGTAGGCTCCTACAGCAGACTATCCCCCTGGTTTTTAGGCTTGGATAAGGAGTATCTGGCAGAATTCCAGTTCGGCCGCGGTACCGACACCCTCGATCCAGAGGGAAGAGAAGAGGGGCTGGGGCCTTTACCCGACCTCGCCAGCCTTGCCGCTGCCTGTGAAGGTTTTAAGGGTAAGATCGAACAACTACCTCCAAGGTTTTCCGCACTTCATGTCCAGGGGCATAGAGCCTCCGATTTAGCCATCCGTGGCCAGGAATTCAGCCTCTCTCCCAGGCCCGTGAGCATCTTTGCCCTGGACCTTCTCAGCTACGACACTGGAAATGGTATTGGAGAGTTCAGAATTCACTGTTCTTCCGGCACCTACGTACGTGCCCTTGCCAGGGATATAGCCCAAGCCTGCGGTACCTTTGCCCACGTAATTTCCCTGCGCAGAACGAGGGTGGGACCCTTTTTAGTGGACAAGGCCTTCGACAAATCCTTTCTAGCCTCATCGGTACCCGCTTTGCGCTGTCTCGATCCACAAATCGCCAGGAGTATCGGACTGGGAGTTCAAACCTTGCTCCCCACACAGATAAAAGCCTTCGGCAATGGGCTTCCTTCCCTGCTGCCCCAATTATCAGAAAACCTGGAGCCAGGCAAAGACTCAGCCGTATTTACGCCCGAGGGCATACTGCTCGGAGTGCTTCACAACAAAGGTGACCAACTCGCCTACGGCCCTGTGCTGAAAGGGTACGAGGAAGCGAAGCTATGAGAATTTTAAGCTGGGAGGCATTTATTCACCGCCAGGAGTCCAATCCTGTGGCGGTATCAGTGGGCGTCTTTGATGGGGTGCACCGAGGGCATCGTCTTCTTTTCAGGCTCGTGGCGGGCAAGAAACCTGAAATGGAGAGTGCAGTGATCACCTTCAGGGAAAATCCCAAAAAGCTTCTGCGTCCAGGTACCTTCAAGGGCAGCATTTTCAGTTTGGAAAGAAAGCTCGAAGCCTTCGAGGCCGAGGGCTTGGACACCTGCGTACTGATTGACTTTTCCACGGATTTCGGTACACTTTCAGGCGCGGATTTTCTGGGTCTTCTGGCTAAAGCCAATGTGAGGTTTCTCACCGTGGGACCAAACTTTAAGTGCGGTCACAAGATGGATACCAACAGTGCAGCCTTGGTGGAGATCTGCGGCCGCCTGGGAGTAGAGGCCTTGGTTGCAGACCCTGTCGTGTATGCGGGCCATCCCATAAGCTCCACCAGAATTCGCAACGCGATTCTGGAGGGCAGGCTTTCCGAGGCTGCCGATATGCTGGGGCGTAGCTGTGAGCTGGAAGTGGAAGTGCCCAGCGCCGCCAGTCCCGCCTTCGGATCTCCCAAAGACCGAAGTCAGGGCGGCTGTCTTCTCCTTCCTCGTCCCGGGGTTTTGCTACCTCCCGATGGAAGCTACAGGATAGGCCTGAATCCTGGACAGACAGAAGAATGCGATGCCCTTTTGGAGGGCGGTTTTATCAGGCTGAATCAGACCTCGTCCTGTGTTTCGGGGCGAGTGACGATAATGAATTCGGTATCACAAGAGTGTAAGGAGAAATAAGAAGATGGCATTGACCAAAGAGGACAAGGCCCAGATCGTACTCGAGTACGGCAAGAGCGAAAAGAACACAGGATCAATTGAGTCCCAGATAGCCCTGCTTACCCGGAGGATCCTCGACCTGACGGAGCACGCCAAGGTCAACAAGAAGGACACCAACTCCCGCAGAGGTCTTCTGAAGATGGTAGGACAGAGGAGAAAGCTCCTTAAATATCTGCAGAGGACTGACCTGGAAGGATATAGAAGCCTGGTGGAAAAACTCCAGATCAGGAAGTGATTTTTAATGCAATCCAGGAAACAAGGCCCGGCCGCTATCGCGAGCGCACGGGCCTTTTCCTGTTTGTTTCCCGGTTTTTCCGGGATCTACGGGCAAAACCGTAAAAAGGAAGAATAATGGTACATACAGTACGTTGCCAGATTGGCAATGAAACCCTCGTCATGGAAACTGGCCGCATGGCCAAGCAGGCCGGCGGCGCCGTGTTCGCTACCTACGGCGGATCGGCTATCATCGCTACCGCCTGCTGCTCGGAGAAAGTCACCGAAGGCCTCGATTTCGTGCCCCTCACCGTGGAATACAACGAAAAGTACTACGCCGCGGGCAAGATTCCCGGCGGCTTCATCAAGAGGGAATCCCGCCCCAAGGATAAGGAAATCCTCGTGTCGAGGATTATCGACAGGCCCATGCGCCCCCTCTTCGATAAGGCCTTCGGCAGGGAACTCCAAGTTGTCCCCACCTGCATCTCCACCGACAACATCAACCCTCCGGACATCGTCGCCGTCAACGCGGCGAGCGCGGCCGTCCACATCTCCGATATTCCCTTCGCGGGCCCCATCGCCGCCGTACGCGTCGCCCTCCTCGACGGGAAGTACATCGTCAACCCGACCTTCGAGCAGTGCGAGAAGGCCAGGCTGGAGATCACTGTCGCGGGTACGGCTCTTGGCATCACGATGGTCGAAGGCGGTTCCCAGGAAGTTTCCGAGGAAGAGATGATCGGCGCCATCGAGTGCGCCAAGGAGCCCATCGCGCGCATCTGCGCCGCCATCGAGGAACTCAGGGCGCTCGCCGGTAAGGAGAAACTGCCGCTCGCTCCCCTCATGGTCAAGCTCAACAGGGAAGACGATATCCGCGCCTTCGCCGCCGACAGGCTCCAGGCCGCCCTCTTCACCAAGATCAAGCAGGACCGCTACAAGGCTGTCCGCGCCGCCATCAAGGAAACCGAAACCGCCTTCGCCGAGGTTCTCGTCGACGAGGTTCAGAAAAAGCTTTTCGCCGCCCTCATGGAGGACATGCAGTACCACATCCTCAGGAACGGCATCCTCGACAAGGGACTTCGCGTCGACGGTCGCGGCCTCGAGGACATCAGGTCCATAACCTGCGAGGTTGGCATCCTTCCCCGCACCCATGGTTCGGCCCTCTTCACCCGCGGCGAAACCCAGGCCCTGGCCATCACCACTCTGGGCACCGTCTTCGACGAGCAGATCCTCGACGACATCGAGGGCGACCGTCGCGACCGCTTCATGCTCCACTACAACTTCCCCCCCTTCTCCGTGGGCGAGACGGGCCGTCTGGGCACCGGACGCAGGGAGATCGGGCACGGCAGCCTGGCTCGCCGCGCGGTGGAGGTCATGCTTCCCCCCAAGGATAAATTCCCGTACACCATCCGCGTCGTCTCGGAGGTGCTCGAATCCAACGGCTCTTCCTCGATGGCGACGGTCTGCGCTTCCTCCCTCGCCCTCATGCACGCGGGCGTGCCGATGAAGAAACCCGTCGCCGGCATCGCCATGGGCCTCATAACCGACGAGAAACGCTTCGCCGTCCTCTCCGACATCCTCGGCGACGAGGACCATCTCGGTGACATGGACTTCAAGGTAGCGGGAACCAAGGATGGCATCACGGCCTTCCAGATGGACATCAAGATCTCCAACGTGAGCACCGAAATCCTCACCAAGGCACTGGCTCAAGCCCAGCGTGGCAGGATGCACATACTCGGCATAATGGAAAGCACTATGGCCATTCCTGCAGTCGATATTTCCGAATTCGCCCCCAAGGTTGTGACCGCTAGAGTGGATCAGGAAAAGATCGGCGCGGTGATAGGGCCTGGTGGCAAGAATATCAAGGGCATGTGCGAAAAATTCGACGTCCAGATCAATGTGGACGAAGAAGGCAACGTCACCATCTACGGCAAGAACCAGAAATCAGCCTACGACGCCAGGGATGCGGTCTTGAGCCTCGTGGAAGAGCCCGAGGTGGGTAAGATCTACGAAGGAGCGGTGAAGCGCATCATGGAGTTCGGCGCCTTTGTGGAGATCATGCCCGGCAAGGAAGGTCTGGTCCATATTTCCAAGCTCTCCAAGGAAAGAGTGGAGCGCGTTACCGATGTGGTAAAAGAAGGGGATGTGGTAAAGGTCAAGCTCATGGAGATCGACCACATGGGCAGGCTCAACCTGGCCATGCTGGCCGCTCTAGACGAGAATGGACAGCTGCCCCCCTCGAGCCGGGACGACAGGCCCCCCAGAGACAGGGGACCCAGAGATAGAGATTCCAGGGATTCCAGACGTTTTGAAGACAGAAGGGATTCCTTCAGAAGGCGATGAAATCGCTGAAGCTCAAGGTTCTTCTCGAAAACGGCGCCCGCCTGCCTGAGTATAAGACTCCAGGTTCGGCGGGCGCCGATCTTCGGGCCTGCCTGGCAGAAGGCATATGGATCCAGCCCATGGTGCGCATGGCCATCCCCACGGGGATCAGGCTGGAACTGCCCGAGGGCTGCGAAGCCCAGGTGCGGCCCCGATCGGGCCTTTCCCTTGAAAAGGGCCTTACCTGCCTCAATAGTCCAGGCACGATAGATTCGGATTACAGGGGCGAGATCAAGGTCATCCTCATCAACCTGGGGAGTGAGCCTGTATTCATTCAGCCTGGCGACAGGATAGCTCAGCTGGTGATCAGCACCTATGAACGTGCTCGCTTCGAAGTAGAGGAAACCCTAGCGGCGACAAGCCGCGGTGAAGGGGGTTTCGGGTCCACGGGAGTATAAAGGAGGTCTTTCACCATGCTATCCAGGGGAAAGACGGCACAAGGCTTTCCGCGAACCGTTTTCGGCTATATCGCGGGGGAATTCTTCCTTTCCTTCCTCATCTCCTTCCTGTTTTTCTTTGTCGTGTTTTTTATTAATCAGATTTTGCTCCTGGCCGAAGATATTCTGGCTAAAAACGCTCCCCTGGATCAAACGATACTTCTCCTCATCTATTCCCTTCCTTCGGTTGTAGCCATTGCCTTTCCCTTCGCCTCCCTCTCGGGAGCCCTCATGACCTCGGCTCGGCTCAACACCGATAACGAAATCCTGGCATTCTCCTCCCTCGGAATTCCTCCCGGCGCCCTCTATGCGCCATTCCTCATTCTCGGGGTTGTCATAGCCTCGTTCTCCTTTATCGCCAACGATTACTTCCTTCCCAGAAGCGCCAAAAGCTTCAAGGTCGTCTATGCGAAGCTGGTGGAAGCCTCGGCGTCCATCGAGCTGGAACCCTACTCAATAAAACGCTACGACGATCTGGTTGTGGTCACTGGCGGAAAAAAGGACGGTGAAATTGGTGACCTCCTTCTCTTCGAAACCAATTCCAAGACCGGCGAAACCTTTATCTGGGCCAAGGGAGCCAGCCTTTCCATAGACAAGGAAAACAGCGGTGCTGTCATAACGATGAAGGATATTCTAGAACACAAGGTTAAGGCCGACGCCGAAGAAGGCTTTTCGGTTTCCAGCGCCGACAGCCTCGAATACCGCTTTACCATCAACCAGCCTATCGTGGGGTTTTCCAACACAGGTCCATCGGAGATGAGCAGCCGGGAACTCTCCCAGGCCATAGACCGCAAGCAGGGTCTTCTGGATAAAAGGATTTCCGATGCGGATCGGCAGAAATCCGAATCCAGGAGCGAGTTGCTGGCCATATACTCCAGAGAAGCAGCCAGGAGTCTGGAAGAGCCTGAAAGCATGGCCGTGAACTCGGAACTGGAAAAACAATTGTTCCGTAGCCTATCTAGCTTCAACCAGGCAGCAGCTCTTGCACCCATGGATCGTTCCCTCCAACTCTACAAGCTGGAATACAGCAAGAAATTCGCCATCCCCGCCGCTGGATTCTTCTTCGCCCTTCTGGCTTTTCCTCTGGGACTGGGCACTAAAAAGGCAGGCAGAACCGCCGGATTTGGCATAGCCCTGATTCTTTCGACGCTTTACTGGGGTCTTCTATTTGCGGGACAAACACTGGGTTTGCGCAGCAGCATTTCGCCTTCCCTTGCGATGTGGGTACCCAACATACTAGTATTCTTCGCTGCTATCAGCATCATTGTCTTTCGCAAGTCCGGGGCGAGAAGAATTATATGATGTTCTCGCAGTCCGGGAGTTCTAATAAAAAGCGGCAGATACAGGCTTCGCCCAAACTGCTTAGAAGACAGTTGCTAAGCAACGTCATCCTGCGCTTTCTGGGTGGAGAAGCCTTTCTTATGGGCCTGTTCTTCCTGGCCGATCTTTTTACCTCCCTCTGGAGAATTCTGGCCGTTGAGGCTCCACTGGGTAAAGTATTGCTCTGGCTGTTCTCCGGACTCCCAACCTATGCGGTGGAAGTCCTTCCCGTAGCCTACCTTTTTGCGATAACACTCTGCCTGGCCGAACTCCATGCCGACGGAGAACTCATGGTCATCTGGGGTTCTGGAATAAGTGTCCAGAGTCTCAGTCTCTATGTGCTCGCCTTTTCCGTGTTTCTATCCTTTTCGGTTTTCCTCATTAAAGATCAAATAGCCATACCGACCCTACTGGAAAAGGATAGGCTCTATTCTGAGATGACCAGCCAGGGAGCCAAACCCATGCCAGCTTCCAACCTCACAATAATGGATGAGGGTGGGGCTATGGTGTACAGAGTCAGACGCTTCGACTCCGCTACAAATCACCTCAGCGAGGTGGATATCGTGGAACGGAATGCCGAAGGCAAACCGAGCCTGCGAATCCTGGCAGCTACGGGCCGGTGGGACGGGGAATCCTGGATTTTCCCCCTCGCCACGGTATATACGGCGGATGAAGAAGGCTTTTGGACCGAATCGAAGGAAACAGAGTACCGAAATCCTAGATTGAAGGCCTCTCCTGAGGATTTTTCGCTTGTGCGAGAAAAACCCGAACACATGAAAAGTATGGATTTGTTTAACTACATCGAATCCTTGGAAAGTTCAGGCCTGCCCTCGGCTCAGGCCAAGACGGAACTGCATAAGCGATTTTCATTCCTTCTTACCCCTCTTATCGTCTATGGTCTCTCCATAGCCTTTGCTGGGCTTTTTCGTAAGAATTCCCTCCTTATGAGCCTCCTGTTCAGCCTAGGCGCGGCCACTGTATATTATGTCGCCCAGATGCTGGGCTCCCTGGCGGCGAAAACCGGCTGGCTTTCCCCAGCCGCCGGAATATGGACTATCACCCTGGTCTTTTCTCTCATCGCTGCTCTGGGTTATTCCAGAGCACGGACCTAAGGGGCTTAAAAAATAATGGAACGAGGAGTGCCGATGTCACAGAAGGGCATATTCACCCAAGCCCAAAGGGATAGCGGATCTCAGGCCAGGACAGGCCAAATATCCCTGCCTCACGGCTTAGTCCAGACTCCCGCCTTCATGCCCGTGGGAACCCTAGCTACGGTCAAGGCCATGGATTATGAGGATATCGAGGCCATGGGCTTCTCAATAGTCCTAGCCAACACCTACCATCTCTACCTCCGACCGGGACATGAGCTTATCCGCAGCGCCGGAGGATTACATGGCTTTTCAGGCTGGAAGGGCAATTTCCTCACCGATTCGGGGGGCTTCCAGATTTTTTCCCTCGCATCCCTCAGAAAAGTGAGTGCCGAGGGCTTCAGCTTCCAGTCCCATATAGACGGAGCCAAGCACTTTTTAACGCCTGAGAACGTGGTGGAAATTCAGGAAGCCTTCAATTCCGATATTCAAATGCAGCTCGATGTATGCTCGGCCTGGGGTGAAGAAGAGAAGAAGGCAAAAAAGTACATGGAAATAACCCATGGCTGGGCAGCGCGGGCCAAGACTCGATGGTTGGAGCTCCGGGAAGAGACAGGCTACAAAGGCTCCCTTTTCGGGATAGTGCAGGGTAATTTCTATAAGGATCTCAGGAAGGAGAGCGCTCTGCGCATAGCCGAATTGGATCTTCCAGGCATTGCCATAGGCGGACTTTCAGTGGGAGAACCCAAGGATATTTTCGTGGAATACCTTGAGCACACCGCGGCCTTTTTACCCCAGGATAAACCCCGCTATCTCATGGGCATAGGAACGCCCGATTATATTCTGGAGGCTGTACGCAACGGCATAGACATATTCGATTGCGTCTATCCTACCCGGACAGCCAGGAATGGTCTTTTATTCACTTCCACAGGACAGATCAGCATCAAAAAGGCCTGTTATGAAAAGGATTTTTCGCCCATAGATCCCGATTGTTCCTGTCCTGTATGCATGAAGCATTCCCGAGCCTATCTTCGCCACCTCTACCGCAATGGAGAGATCCTCTACTCCATGTTAGCCACGAGGCATAACCTCCACTTCCTGGGCAAGCTTCTCAGGGATATAAGGCAGGCCATACGCCAGAACCGCTTTATGGAGTTTAGAAGGGAATTCCTCTCCCGCTACGAGGCTTCAGGGAATGAGGAAGGCAGGGAGTAGGGGGGCGGCCTTCGCGGCCTGGGTCTTTCTTTTTTTCCTGGCACCCCTTCCCGAAACCAGGCTCCTATCCTCCCAGGTACCCGCGGCCCAGGGCTTCGGCGCTGCATCCAATGACATGCCGGAAATCCCCTTCAGCCTTAGCTCTTCAAGCCTGCATTCACCCTGGTTCCATCAGCCCGAGGAGTCCCAGATCGGTGGTATACTCCTCATCGCCGAAGCCCTGGGCTGGCAGGGCACGACATACCGCTTTGGCGGCGAAAGCAGGGAAGGGGTAGATTGCTCGGGTTTTCTGAGGGCAGTGCTCAAGGCCAGCTTTCCGGACGGAGTACCCTTTCCACGCACCAGCGAAGGCTTTGCAAGCTTCGGGAAAAAAGCCGAGTCCATAGAACCAGGGGACATACTCCTCTTCGCCGAAGAAGGCAGGATATTCCATGTTGGCTTGGCTCTCGGCGGTGATTCCTTCATTCATTCAGCCTCTGAAGGACCGCAGCGAGGGGTAATTATTTCAAGCCTATCGGAATACTACTGGGAGAGACGCTTCTATGGAGCTCGACGCATAGAGTACTGATCTAAATTTCAGCAGCCTCAATTGAATCTATGCTGTATTCAAAGGTCCTGTCGTGTATGGCAAAACTCAAGCGCTCTCCTGTCTTGTGACCGAAGAGTTTCTTGCCCAAGGGCGAAAGATAGGAAATTACATTTTTCGCCGGATCGGATTCCCAGGGGCCTAGAATCGTATAACGCTCTTTTTCACCACTTATTTCATTGGTCAACGATACGATGGTACCAAAAGAAATCTTGGATGTGCTGATGGTGGATGTATCGAAAATCCGGGCACGATCCAGTTCGTTCTTCAGCTTGCCCACCCGAGCGTTCAGTTCGTCCTGCTTTTCCTTAGCCGCCTTGTACTCCGCATTTTCCCTCAAGTCGCCTAAGGAAAGAGCGAAGGAAATTTCCTTCTGGTTTTGGGGAACCTCGATCTCCATGATCGTTTCCATGAGCTTCTTTTTTTCAGTGTATTTGGCCGCGGTAACCATGAGGCCCCTGGAAACCGTGAGTTTTTCTTCTTCGCCGAAGAAGCGGAGCTTGGGGAATTTCTCCGAAATCTTGCGCTTGATATCCAGCTTTTTAGCCGGATCGACTTCCTTGATGTCCATGAGGAGGGCATAAACACGTTCTGTGGTTTCGATATTGGTATCCAGAAGGAACTTCTCCAGCACATGGTCATGGAATAGAATATTATCCACCAGCTTGTTTATCTTACGGTTCTCTGTGGTGTTCTTGTGATTGTCGATTTCCTTGTACGTGATGTCCAGAATGTGGAGGAGGGTAAGGAGGATCTTTTCGTAGACGATGCCCAGCTCGGCAAACCATGGCTCGTCCCTTAAGTCCTTTACCAGCCAGATGAAGGCTTCCCTGTAATCCTTGTAATTCTCCACTATCGCCATGGCCATACGCTTGAGCTTATCCAAATGGCCGGCGTTCTTGAGAGAGTCCAGCATCCACTTGGAGCGGGCATAGGGCAGAAGTCCGATAAAGAGTTCAGGCCAGAGCGGTACGAAATTCTTGATGTGCTGAATATAGGCGTTCTTGAGGTCGCTGTCCTTGATGCTGAGGTAGACATCCAATGGTTTTTCGATCTCGGCGAAAAGCTCAGTAAACTGTATACCCGCCGGGAGCTGGAAACGCTTGTTCTTTACGCTGAACTCCTTGAGCAGAAGGAAGGACGCGATGACGTGTTCGTCAACGCTCTGGTATGACTTGAGGAAGCTCAGGAAGTATGCGTACATCTCGCTGAAGTATTCCGAATCATATTCGTTGGATTCCAGGTAATCCCTAAAATAGGCCACCCTGGCGAAGTACGACTTCTCAGCCTTGAACTGGATGTACACTTTCTCCTCGAAGGAGAGAGGCCTGTCCCGCACAATGAAGGTTGAAATATCTTTCTCGGCATTTCCGAAGGAAGCGTCGGTCTTGAGCTTTTCCTTGGCCTTGGTGCTCCATCCGTTCCACTCGCTGTCGGTGAGGGTGGAGGGAACCAGCTCGGCTTTGATGCGCTTGAAATCCGCCGAATTGTTAAAGCTCTTGATGATTGTCTTGAGGGTCCAGACTATGTCGGTCTTGACCTTCTCTCTCAGCTTGTCCTTGGGCCAGATGGCCTTGAGCACCCAAATGTGATCTTTGGACAAGGGCATGAGGCTTTCAATGGCCATCTTAAGAGACATTTTGTGTCCCCTGGATTTTGCGAAATCGATGGTAACCTCATCGCCTTTTACGGTAGCGATTCGACCGATATTCCATGTGCGGTGGAAGACGAAGTTGCCAACGTCGAAGACAATATGTTTTTCAAAATCGTCCATCGCTTCGTTAAGGGATCTATAAGATTGTGCGATATTAGAAAGTTTGAGATAGTCCTGGAGCCGGGAATGTCCCGAATACTTGCCCGAGTAGCACTCGATAAGCTCTTTCCGCATTGCCGGATTTCGCTCATCGTACTCTATGACAATCTTGAGGATATCCAGGGCAGTATTCCACTCCTTCATGCCCTTATAATGATTGTACAGATCCATAAGAAGAGTGGCAGCCTTGTCCGGCGAAATGAGCGATGCGATTTTCTTCTGCACGTGGAAAAAGAAATCTATGTCCTCGGGGCAGTAGTCTACTAGTTTGAGCCAGATTTCTCGCACGTTTGTGGACAGGCCCTTATTAATATAGCGGAGCAGGGCTTTCTTGAAATAGTCTATGGCCGCTTCCCTCTGGCCCTGTCTGTCCTTGCGTTCGGCGATGAGCTTGACGATGTCCGCTTCTTCATAGTCGATTTTAACCAAGCGCTCCCATACTTCGTAGCGCTGCTCGGCCTTTTCCTCACCTTCGTAGCACTCAGCTAGCCTAGAAAGAGCAACCTTGTTCTCTCCATAGTCCAGTATGCGCAGGCAGATAAACTCAACGATATTGCTGCGCTTGGCCTCGGCAAAGAGATCCATGAGCTGGCTTAAATAGGATTCGTCAGAAGGCTGCTTGCGCAGGGAAACTATGCCGGCGCAGTAAAGAGCAATGACGCTGTTTTTTGTGTGCGATAGGTGCTCGTTGCAGACTTCGAGGAGTTCGTCGACTAGGGATGATGCTTCAGCCTCCTCGATGAGGAGATCCAGCTCCTTGAGGCTGCTCAGGGAATAATTCTGTAGCGTTGCCCTGGTCCATTTTTCCTCATTGAGCATCTGAAGTACTTTAGCGGCAAGCTGACTGTCTGCCATGGCGTTCTCCTCACTAAGATTCATACTGCTTGAAGATTTCCTCATCGAGCAGTCGGATTTTCTGCAATGTCTTATCCACCTTGGCCTGTTCGGCGCCGGTAGCCTCGTAATGGCTCAAAAGCCAGAAATAACGGTTTAAAAGCCGGGGTTTCAGAATCTGCTCGAGGGAGGGATTTTCCCTCAGATCATTCTCCAGTTGGAACATGGAGGATGTAAGTCTCGAACGTTCGGATGGAGTCAGTTCCCGGGAAAGACCAAAGAGCCCCGACAGCTCTCCGTATACGGGAATCCATTCCGCCATATCCTTGCCCTTGCCCCTGTGCTCCTGGGTCTTCTGGATGAGCTTGCGAATCATATCAGATTCCAGCAGCTCGAGGTCTATTTTATCCGGGGCCAGGAAAAAAGCCTCCCGGAACAGGGTTTTGGAAATCCTCTGTTCGCCGGACAAGGCCTGGCAGTCGGCCAGTTCGGCCATGTACCGCGCATCGTCCTTCTTGAACTTGGCGGCTCGCTCCAGGTGCTGCAGCGCCGTCTCATAATCGCCCAGGGCTTTTCTGCACCTGCCCAGCCTGAAATCGAACTCGGCTCCCAAGGATGCTTTTACCTCATCGGGAACCGAAAGGTAAAAATCCAGGGCTAAGCCAAAGGCCATACGCTTGAATGCATAGAGGGTCTTTTCAAAATCTCCGGGTATTCTGGCTAGAAAATCCTGGAAGGACTTCCAGCGCAGGATAACCCTGTCTCCCTTGCCTAGGGGAGTTTCTAGACTCTTGAGCTCTTCTATGATGCCGTTCCAGAATTGGCCGCATTTCATGGAGTAGAGCACTTCCCTGTTGTCGAAATCCTCATGCATGGCCTGGTCAAATGACTTGAGCGCCGAGTTTAGGTCGGCATTCTTGAGACATTCATAGCCCAGTGCGAGCAAGGATGAAACGCGATCCTGATTTTGCATGCTTATCCAATTCCGAGTATCGCTGTAATAAATCATACTAACCGATCGAGAAGACAAGAGTCAATCGATACCTGTTCACTGGAAAAGCAGCTCATGATAGAATTTACCCATGCACAGGCCATTAATTGCACCATCCATACTATCAGCCGACTTCGCCGACATAGGCGCGGCCTTGGGTCTCATAGAACGTTCAGGCTCCGACTGGATCCATCTGGATGTGATGGATGGACATTTCGTCCCGCCCATTACCTTTGGCGCCAAAATGGTTCAGGACATTCACGTTAAAACCAGGCTGCCCCTAGATGCCCACCTCATGGTGGAGGAGCCCGAACGACACCTGGCAGCCTTCGCCGAAGCCGGAGCCGATTATATCAGTTTTCACCCCGAGGTATGTGTTCACTCCCACCGCTGCATCCAGAATATTAGAGCACTTGGTAAAAAACCGGGTATTTCCCTTGTGCCTTCCACGGCGGTGTCCACGGCTGTGGAACTCCTCCCTTTCATTGACCTGATACTTATAATGACCGTCAATCCCGGCTATGGCGGGCAGGAGCTTCTTCCCTTCTGCCTGGACAAGGTCAAGCAGCTCAAGGCTCTGAGAGCCGCCATGGGACTGAAATTTCTCATCTCGGTGGATGGTGGAATCGGTCCAGGAACGGCAAACATCGCTGCCGAGGCAGGGCCTGATGTGCTAGTGATGGGCTCGGCGTTTTTTTTAAGCCCCAGACCGGAAGATATCGTAGAAACCATGGTGGAAGCCTATAGAGCCAAGGCTGTCTGCTGATGAGGGCTATCGTTCAGCGGGTATCCTCGGCCTCGGTATCCATCGATGTGGCCATGGAAAGAAAGACCGTAGGCAAGATAGGCAGTGGGCTTATCATCTTTCTGGGCGTAGGGAAGGATGATGGAGAAAAAGAGGCTGAATATCTGGCAGAGAAGATTACACAGTTGCGAATTTTCATGGATAAAAACGAAAAGATGAATCTTTCGATTGCAGATTTATCCCTGGAAGCTCTGGTTATCTCCCAGTTTACCCTTTATGCCGACGCCAGAAAAGGCAGACGACCTTCCTTTTCCATGGCCGCGGGCAATGAAAAAGCCTTGGGCTTGTACCAATTTTTCACCAGCCGTCTCGAAACCCTCGGCATCCCAACCCAGAAGGGAGCTTTCGGTGAAATCATGCACATAGAAGCAGCCCTGGAAGGGCCTGTGAGCATTCTCCTGGATTCGGATAAGATGTTTTAAAGCGTATAACATATTCAGATTCCCTCTCCAACGCTTTAGAAAAGAGCCCCGGGGCTTTTCAGCTCCGGGGCTCTTTTCAATTCGTAGCGGTTATCTACAGATTAGGCCTTCTTCTTGGAAGAACCCTTGGGCCTGCCCACCGGGCGCTTGGCCTTGGTTTCGGCCTTAGCAGGCTTCTTTACCGCTTTCTTGGCGGCCGCAGGCTTGGCTTTGACGGTCTTGGCGACCTTCACGCTTACCTTCGCCGCCTTGGGTCCGCGGGTAGCTTTTAGAGCCTTGGGAGCGGTGGCTTTTTTAGCGACTGTCTTTTTGGCGCCTGCTTTTTTTGCCACAGCTTTGACAGCCTTAGCCTTTACGGTTTTCTTGGCTGCGGCGGTCTTGGCAGCGGTTTCTTTTACAGCCTTGGTTGCAGGTCTTCCGCGACCCTTGGCTGGAGCCTTGGCAGCTTTTACTGTCTTGGCAACCTGGGATGCGGATTTCTTGGCCGGCTTGGCCTTGGCGGAATCTTCAATTACCGCCTGGGCAGCTGCCAGTCGGGCTATGGGCACCCTGTAGGGGGAGCAGGAAACATAATTCATGCCCACGGCGTGGCAGAACTTGACGCTCTTGGCCTCGCCGCCGTGCTCGCCGCAGATACCCACCTTGAGGTTGGGGCTGGTGGATCGTCCACCCTCGATGCCCATCTTCACCAGCTTGCCTACGCCGCTCTGATCGATGGAAACGAAGGGGTCCTGGGCGAAGATTGCCTTGCCGCCTTCTTTTTCGGACATGACGTAGTCGGGGAGGAAGCGGCCCGCATCGTCCCTGGAAAGACCCAGGGTCATCTGGGTGAGGTCGTTGGTGCCGAAGGAGAAGAACTCCGCGGCCTCGGCCACTTCGTCGGCCAGGAGGGCGGCCCTGGGAATCTCAATCATGGTGCCTACCAGGTACTTAACCTTGGACTTGGCTTTGGCGATTATCGCATCGGCCACTGCCCTGGTCTGATCGGCCAGAAGCTGGAATTCCTTTTTGTCCATGGTAAGGGGAATCATTATCTCGGGCAGGACCTTGACCTTTTTCTTGTCGCACTCCACGGCGGCTTCGATAATAGCCGTCACCTGCATTTCCAGAATCTCGGGATAGGTGATAGCCAAGCGGCAACCCCTGTGGCCGAGCATGGGATTGGACTCATGAAGCTGATCGCAGCGCATCCTGATGAATTCAGGTGTTTTGCCGGTGATCTTGGAGAGCTTGTTGACGCCGCTGTCGTCCTTGGGGGTGAACTCGTGCAAGGGAGGATCGATGAGCCTGATGGTGACGGGCTTGCCGTTCATGGCTTCGAAGATGCCGATAAAGTCCTCGCGCTGGAAGGGCAGGAGCTTGGCAAGGGCCTTTTTCCTGGTCTCCAGGTCGTCGGCGATAATCATTTCCTGAATGGCCAGCTGGCGCTTTTCGGAGTTGGCGGGATTCTTGAAATCCTTGAAGAACATGTGCTCGGTTCGGCAGAGACCGATGCCTTCGGCGCCCAGTTCCACGGCCTTGGCAGCGTCCTGGGGAGTGTCGGCGTTGGTGCGGACCTTCATGCTCCGTACCTTATCGCACCAGGAGAGGAGGGTCTTGAATTCCTTGGACTGTTCGGGCTTGGTGAGGGGCATGGATGTGGCGAATACCTCGCCGGTAGTGCCGTTGAGTGTAACCTCATCGCCCTGCTTGAGCACCTTGCCGCCTACACGCACGAGTTTGGCCTTGTCATCGATGTCCAGGGCTTCGCAGCCGACGATGCAGCACTTTCCCCATCCGCGGGCTACTACGGCGGCGTGGGAGGTCTTGCCGCCGGTGGCGGTGAGAATGCCCTGGGCTGCGAACATGCCGCCCACATCCTCAGGGGAGGTTTCACGGCGGATAAGGATCACCTTCTCGCCCTTGGCGGCCATGGACTCGGCATCCTCGGCGTTGAAGACGAGCTTGCCGGCGGCTGCGCCGGGAACGGCGTCGATACCGGTGGCCAGCTTGAGCTCCTTGAGCTTGGCAGGGCCCACGGCGGCCGCATCGATGATGGGATAGAACACACCTTCGATCTGCTCGGGCGTTATACGCTGAATGGCCTCTTCCTTGGTGATGAGACCTTCTTTGACCATGTCCACCGCGATCTTGAAGGCGGCGGCAGGCAGGCGCTTGCCGGTGCGGCACTGGAGCATGTAGAGCTTCTCATCTTCGATGGTGAACTCCAGATCCTGCATTTCCTTGAAGTTCTTTTCCAGGATGCTTCTAACCTGTAGCAGCTGCTTGTAGGCCTTGGGAAGCTTGGTGGCCAGCTCCACCAGTTTCATGGGGGTGCGGATGCCGGCTACAACGTCCTCGCCTTGTGCGTTGATCAGGCAGTCACCGTAGAACTCGTTCTTGCCGGAGTTGGGGTCCCTGGTAAAGCAGACGCCGGTGCCGGAGTTGTCGCCCTTGTTGCCGAATACCATCTGCACGACGTTGACCGCCGTACCTTTGAGATCCGTGATTTTTTCAACGCGCCTGTAGGTTACCGATTTCTCGGCTTCCCAGGAATTGAATACAGCGTCGATGGCTCCCCAGAGCTGCTGCATGGGATCCTGGGGGAATTCCTCGCCTTTCTTGGACTTGTAGAAAGCCTTGAATTCGGCGCAGAGTTCCTTGAGGTCCTCAGCATTGAGGTCGGTGTCGTTCTTTACCCCGAGCTTCTTCTTCATCTCCGAAAGCATTTCCTCCATGGGTTCCTTGGAGAGTCCCATGGCGGTGGTGGAGTACATCTGGATAAAGCGGCGATAGGAATCATAGGCAAAACGGGGATTCCCGGTGTTGGCGGCGAGTCCCTGGACGGATTCGTCGTTGAGTCCCAGATTGAGAATTGTCTCTAGCATGCCGGGCATGGACCTGGCGGCGCCAGAGCGCACTGAAACCAAGAGAGGATCCTTGGAATCACCTAATTTTTTACCCGTCATTTTCTGCAGCTTGAGTACTGCGGTTTTTACTTCGTCCACAATAACTTTGGGGAGCTTGCGCTTGCCCTTGTAGTATTCCTCACAGGCGAGAATGCTGATTGTAAAGCCGGCGGGAACTGGAAGACCAATCTTGGTCATATCCATGAGTCCCTGGCCTTTGCCGCCTAGGATATCTTTGCTCAAACCGGCGCCCTCTGCGACGCCGTTACCGAATGCGAACACGAATTTCGCTTTTGCCATTACTCGATTCCTCCGTAAAGGGAGTGGAATGTCGGGGCGATGCCCCGCTTTGTGCTGTATTGCCAAATCACTGGGCAGAAAGCTAATGGAAAGAACACTTAATGTCAATAAAGGGCCTTTGCGTTGTGCGATTGACTAAGCCCTTTTTAAGGGTCACCATGGAGGATATGGGCTTTGGTTTTTTTCATGTAGATCTCGATGCGTTTTTTGCATCCGTCGAGCAGCACGACAATCCCGATCTTAAGGGAAAGCCCGTTATTGTGGGTGCGCGTCCGGGGCACAGGGGCGTTGTCTCCACCTGCTCGTACGAGGCTCGTAAATTCGGACTGCATTCGGCGATGCCTATTTCCGAAGCTTTCCGCCTTTGCCCTGAAGGGATATTTCTTCCCGTCAGGATGCAGCGCTACACACAGGTTTCCAGAAAAATCATGGGTATTCTTTTAGGATTTACTCCCGATATGATCCAACTCTCCATCGATGAGGCGCTGTTGGATATGACCGGAACCGAAAGGCTCTGGGGTAATCCCGAAAAAGCGGCCGGCCTCATCAAGCAGGCTATCGGCCTCGAAACGGGATTGAGCATATCCATTGGGGTTAGCTGCAACGCCTATGTCGCTAAAATTGCCTCGGGGCTTAAAAAGCCCAATGGGCTCACTATCGTCCCGAAGGGTGAAGAAAAGAATTTTATGGCCGCTCTTCCCCTGGAAAAGCTCTGGGGGGCAGGGGAAAAAACCCGAGTACTTTTACGGGGAATGGGGCTCATGTCGGTCTCTGATATTCAGAGAGCTTCTTTTCAAATACTGGAATCCAAATTAGGCAAGGCTTCCGCTGCATTTCTGCGTGCCGCCGCCGATGGAAAGGATCCGGGAATCCGTTCTATCTCCCCCAAGAGGCCGTCCATCAGCGCAGAGCGAACCTTTGAAAAAGACAGGAGCGACAGGGAATTTATTTTAGACACACTGCGCTTGCTTTCAGATGAATTGGCCGGCAGAATCGTTCATGGCTCCACTGCTTCAACCTTGGTGCTCAAGCTCAGGTTTTCTGACTTCAGCTCCATTCATCGGCAATTCTCACGGCAAAAACCATTTTTATCCTCCGATGAGTTGTTTGAAACAGCAAAGCTGCTTTTAGATAAAAACTGGAATGGGCTAAGTTCACTGCGCCTCGTAGGCCTGGGGCTTTCGGGTTTAAAGGCTCAATCCCTGTTTCAGGAGGACCTTTTTCAGGAGGAGATAAGCAAATCCGAACTAGCCAGGAGAGCTGCCCAGGAGATAGACAGCAGGGGATTGGGGCACCTTGTACGAGCCCGTTTTATGGCAATAGACAAGGAAAACAGAGAAGAGTAGGGGATTGGTGAGTGTCGGAAACGCAGTACCGCCTTACCAGGCCACGTCCATGCTGGGGGCGGTTTCGGCGGTCACGATATCTTTCATGCGACCTTCGAAAGATACTGTGTTTCCATTCCTGACAGTGCGTACCGCAGGATGCGCGGAGCCAGCAGAAGTAGCCGGAGAGGGCAGTTCCAGTTTGAACTTGAAATCATAGGGTTCGAAGGCTTCTTGGGCCAGGACTTTCATGTCCGGATCGAGATCGGGCAACTTGTCTCCCAAGGAAAAGCGGATGGATTGGCCGCCTTGATTTTTTTCATATACCGCCAGTTTGCCGCTTGGATCCAGATAATACATGAGGGCATCCAGGTCCTTGAATGCAATAATCGTGGAGACAAGCATATCGCTTCCCTGCTTTTTACTGGACCAGGATTTCAGCTCCAGGCCGGATGAACCAGCGAGGCTCTTTTCCACATCAGCCCTGCTCAAGGGGATAGGCAGCAGATCCTTGTTGGCCTCGAGTTCTCCAAAGGCTATAAGCTCCTCCGAGACTCGATACTCCGCTAAAACCTTGCCCGATCCATCGGCAGAAATACTCACTGTTGTGTCTACGCCAACACATGAAGCCATAATTACCGCAAGACCAAGAATAGCGAGAGTCCAACAAAGTCTGCGCCGTAAACCCATCATCCTAACCCCTCTTACTATTACTGATAAAATTCCGAATATATTTGCACTTCGTGAATATTAACGGTAAAGCTGTCTTCTACAAAACTGACAGCTTCATTCAAGACCTTTTCCCCAAAAGTTCTGGAGTTGGATACCAGTGCGGCGCCAAGCTGGGCAAAACCCAGCGAGTCCTGAAGATCTACCTCGGCGCAGGAAAGATGGAATTTTCTCTGCAGCCTGCTCTTCATGCCGGACAGGACCCTTCGCTTGTCTTTTATACTTGTCGTCTCGGGAAGCGCTACGATAAGCATGAGCATCGATACGACCATCGTCCTGAAATAGTATCACGGTCCAGTATTCTTGACAGCCCCTTTGGGCGCGGATATTGTGCAACGATATGAAGCGAAGACTCATTACCTCAGCCCTGCCCTATGTCAACAATGTTCCCCACCTCGGGAATCTTATCCAGGTTTTATCGGCCGACGTGTTTGCCAGGTTTTGCAGACTCAGGGGCTATGAAACCCTCTACATCTGCGGTACCGACGAGTACGGAACCGCCACGGAAACCAAGGCTTTAGAGGAGGGCATAAGCCCCAGAGAGCTCTGCGACCGCTTTTTTACGATGCACAGGGATATCTATTCCTGGTTTGGAATAGCCTTTGACAAGTTTGGCCGCACCTCGGCGCCAGAACATACCGAAATCACCCAATCCATTTTTCTGGACCTGGACAAAAACGGTTTCATAACCCAGCAGACAATAGAGCAGCTTCATTGCGACAGTTGCGGAAGGTTCCTGGCTGATCGCTACGTTCGCGGAACCTGCCCCTCCTGTGGCTATGCGGGAGCCAGGGGTGACCAGTGCGAGCAATGCGGCAAGCTTCTGGAGCCTACGGAGCTCAAGGAACCCCAATGCTCCACCTGCGGTTCCACGCCCCACCTGAAAGAGACCACCCATCTGTACATAGATTTACCCAAGCTCAAATACAAGCTGGAACCCTGGCTGAACAAGGCCAGCACCGAGGGTTTCTGGGCCAAGAACGCTGTACAGATGACACAGGCCTGGCTGAGGGACGGCCTCAAGCCCAGAGCCATCACCAGAGATTTGAAGTGGGGCATTCCCGTGCCCAAGAAGGGTTTTGAAAACAAGGTATTCTACGTCTGGTTCGATGCCTGCATAGGCTATGTGTCCATGACCGCGGGCCTGGGCGCGGAGAAGGGCTTCGATTGGAAATCCTGGTGGCAGAACCCCGAAGAAGTGGATCTATTCCAGTTCATCGGAAAGGATAATATTCCCTTCCACACCGTCATCTTCCCCTCCAGCCAACTGGGCACCGGCAAGAACTGGACCATGCTCCACCACATGTCCAGTTCCGAATATCTCAACTATGAAGCGGGCAAATTCTCCAAATCCAAGGGCATAGGAGTTTTTGGCACCGATGTGATGGAAACCGGTATTCCTGCAGACCTGTGGCGCTTCTATATTTTCTGGAACCGGCCCGAGACTTCGGACTACACCTTCACCTGGGCCGACTTTCTGGAAAAGATCAATGGAGAACTCATAGGAAACCTGGGAAACTTGGCCAATAGAACCCTCAGCTTTATCTCCAGGTATTACGGCGGCGCTATCCCTCAAGGCAAGGCCGACGAGGTGTTCTGGAAAAAAGCCCGGGAAATCGAATCGAGGGTTACAGAATACCTGGAAAGGGCAGACCTCAGGGATGCCCTGAGGGAAGTGTTCCAGCTCTCCGATTTGGCCAATAAGCGTTTCCAGGACTCTGAGCCCTGGAAGACCAGGATCTCCGATCCTGAAAAAGCCGAATCCCTTCTTTGCGATCTCTGTTACATACTAAAGGACCTGGCGGTCATGCTCCATCCATTCCTTCCCCAGGCGGCGGAAAAGCTGGCATCCCAGCTGGGCCTGCGCATCGGAGCCGGATTCCTGGACTGGTCATCTCTGGGCAAGCAGGAGGGCTTGAAGAATGTCCAAGGCACAGGTCTTCTTTTTAATAAACTGGAAGAAAGCTATATAGCCCAGCTCAGGGAACGCTATTCAGGCTCCCAGAAGGAAAGAGCGGAGCGAAACCAGGTGGAGAGCAAAGCCAGCCCAGAGCCTACTGCAGCGCCGGTTCCTGTAGCCCCAGCCCCGGTGGCTAAAGCCATCCCCTTGGCCGACCTGCCTCAGGAGGAGCGTTTTGCTCGGCTGGTGGCTCTCAGGGTTGCCAAAATTGTTAAAATCGAGCGGCACCCCAAGGCGGACAAGCTCTATATAGAAACCCTAGACGACGGATCGGGGCAGGAGAGAGTGATAGTGTCGGGCCTTGTGCCTTTCTATCGTGAAGAAGAGCTTTTAGGCAAACATATTGTCCTGGTGGACAACCTCAAGCCAGCCAAGCTGAGGGGAGTCGAATCCAGGGGCATGCTCTTGGCGGCCTCCAAAATAGACGAAACCAATGGCTCAAAGGAAATGGTGGAAGTACTCGAGGCGCCCTGGGCTACTCCTGGTACTTCGGTTCTGGCCGAGGGCATGGAAGGCATAGCTCCTTCTCAGGTGCAGATCGACGCCGATACCTTCTTTTCCATTCCCCTCGTTGCGGTTGAAGGCACAGCCATGGCTGGCAAGGCCAGTCTCAAGGCTGAGGGTAGGGCCATAGTCCTGGAAAAGGTGCGTAACGGCGAAATAGGATGAACGCTCCTGCCAGCCCCACTATGGAGAGGCCAGGGGCTCCGCTTAAAATCACGCTCTCCCCACTTTTCTCTCAAAAAAAACCTGATGCGAGAGTTCCTGAATCCGACAAAGAGCCTCAGGACATGCAAATCGCACAGGAAGCCCCTCGAAGTTTCATGCAGAGCCTTTTCTGGGCAAGGTTCAAGTCCTCCACGGGTTGGAAATCCTTTCAGGTAGAATACCAAGACCCGGATGGCCGGACTGCCGAACTTCTAGTCCTGCAGCGCCCCCTGATCCTGGGGTTTTCCTTTGCCTATGTGCCCCACGGTCCGGCCTTTTCCGCTTATAATCAAAAGGGTAGGGAATACCTCGAAACCCTGGCCGCAGCACTGCTGCCCCATCTGGATTCCAGGCTTCTTTTTATCCGCTTCGATCTGGGCTGGGAAATTCCTCCAGGAAACTCCGACAACCTTCTAGACCTGTTCTCAGGAAAACTGAGAAGAGGAAGCGCTGTTCAAGTGCCCGATACGGTAATCCTGGACCTCGGTAAAACCGAGGCCGAGCTGCTTTCGGCCATGAAACCTAAATGGCGCTACAATATAAGGCTCGCCGAAAAGCGGGGTGTGGAAATTTCGCGCCAGGGTTCCGAAGGCTTGCCCATATTCTACGAGCTTTACAGGACAACAGCCTTGCGGGACGGCATAGCCATCCATCCCTTAAGTTACTATGAGAAGCTCTTCGATACAGCCAGGGCAGAGGAAAAGGGTACAGCAGAAGAACCCAGGCTATCTGTCTGGGTAGCCAGTCATGAATCCGAGCCATTGGCGGCTATCATAACTCTCTACCAGGCCAAACAAGCTATTTACCTTTACGGCGCCTCATCCGATCAAAAACGCAATCTCATGCCCGCCTACGCCATCCAATGGTCAGCCATAAAGGCAGCCCAAAAAGAAGGCTGCGCGTTCTACGATTTTTTTGGCATTCCCCCCAACGACGATCCTTCACATCCCATGGCCGGGCTCTATCTTTTCAAGACTGGCTTTGGAGGAAGGATAGTGCATAGGCTGGGATCCGTTGATTATTCTGCTCAGCCGCTTCTCTATGGGCTTTTCCGGACTGCAGAGACTATACGCCTTTTCTGGTATAAGAAAATCAAGAAATTATTAAAGAAAAGTACGGCCAAGTCCGCAGGAGCCTAGACCCGTATCTCTCATGATTCATCCTTATTTCGGATCGGTGGCTTCTCAAACTTCTCCGAATATCAAGCCCTTGAATACGTGGATAATCGCATCTTCGGATTTCCATGATCCCGGACGCAGGCCGGCCTTGCGGCATACCTGATCGAGGAAGGTAAGGCGATCCCATCCGTATTCAACCGCAACCTGGGGCAGCAATACTCCCGACATGCCCTTGTAGTGGATATACAGACCATGGCGGCCAACTTCCACGAGTGTGGGGTCGTGAATCCTCTCCAGAGCTCCGAGTATGCTTATTTCGATTGTAAGAGATGGCAGTTCTTTTTCTTCCACGGGTTCGAATCTCGGATCTTCGAAGGCGGCGGCCATTGCCATCTGGGCGATGGTTTCCTCCAGAGGTAAATCGCTCATCATCCTGCCTATGCAGCCCCTGAGCATTCCTTGCCGTTTTAAGGTTACGAAGGCGCCTAAGCGCTCCTGGCATTCGAGGCCGCCGACATCGGGTACGGAATGGAATTGCCGCTCTATTGAAGCTCTGGCGATCTTCAGCAGCAGGTCTTTATCCCGTTTGGAAATTTCAAGATGCATGGTCACCTCGAAAAGGCTACGGCGCCGTATCCCACCACTGGATCACCCGGTTCGGCCAGGACGGCGGAGCTACCCATTCCCAGTATATGGGAATCCATGCCCGAGGACAGGGATGAGCGTAAATATGCGGCAACGATTCTTCCGCCGCAGAAGGAAGAAGGGTTCTGATAATAGTGACGCAGAGCCTCGATATCCTTTCGCTCAATTGCCTCCAGAATACCTGCGCTGAAACTGAGGCAGAGATCTGGATTGTCGTCCACCGCCAGGTTGCTGGTGAGCACAAAAAGGGTGGAGGCTATTCTATCGCCCAGGGAAAACTGAAGATTGGTCAAAAGAGAGTCCAGGGCAGGCTCTTCACAGGAGCTTACGATGATGGGCAGAATGATGGCGGAAGGGAATATTCGGGCTGCGAAAATCAGCTGCATTTCTATCGAATGTTCCTCCAGAAAAGGAATGTCGTCGAAATGTACCTGAGTGCTGCAGTGGACGAGTTCCTTTGCCAGGGCTCTGTCCACTGAAAAAGTGGCCGTAGGCAGGGCAAAATGGTGGAGTTCAGGTATGAAAATCCCCTCTTCGAAATTGCGGTGGGAAGGACTGATGATGACTATTGTACCCACGTCCCTGGCTGAAGTTGCCTTCCAGGCCCTGGCCTCGATGCTGCCTGAATACTCAAGGCTGCCATGGGGGCTGACAATAGCCGAGCAATGCCCGCTGGAGCTTTCGACTCCATCCAGAAGGCTGATTATTCTGGCATCCAGCTCATGAGCCAAGGCAGGGTAGAAGAGGCCGGCCACCATGGGTTCCCGGAGATGGTTTGGCTTAATGCGTCCTTGTGATATTTCCGCCGTATCCATGAGACTAGTATAAGACTATACTTGAGAAATTCAATGAAATTGAGGATTTTTCTAGACTAAGATGAGTTATACGGGTCTGCCAAGGCTATGTAGAGCAGGAGTGTGCTGTATGCGAATTCTCATTGTGGATGACGAAAAGAAGATGGCTGAATCGATTCGCGACTATTTCGAGCCAGAAGGTCTTGAATCGGACATCGCTTCCAACGGAGAGGAGGGGCGGCGAAAGCTCGAAGAAAAAGCCTATGACGCCCTGGTGTCGGATCTTCGCATGCCCGGCTTGGACGGCATGAGCCTGCTTCGCTGGGTGAGGGAAGAAGGGCCCGATATTCCGGTAATAATGATATCTGCCCATGGAGAGATCCGGGACGCGGTGGAGGCTATGAGGGTAGGGGCATACGATTATTTGGTAAAGCCCTTTGACCCCGATGAGTTGTTGCTGAAACTGCGCAAAGCGGTGGAAAACAGGCGGCTTAGGCTCTCTGTGGCCGCGGGCATGAGCGGAAAAGCCAAGGACGAAATGATAGGGGAGAGTCCTGCTATGCGGGAGGTGGACAGAATTCTGGCCAAGGCCTCTCCCTCGGGGGCAACAATCCTCATAACCGGTCAAAGCGGTACCGGCAAGGAAGTGGCCGCAAGGATTTCCCATCGTTACTCGAAAAGGGAAGGCCCCTTCGTCCCTATTAATATGGGTGCCTTTCCAGAGCAGCTCCTGGAGAGCGAGCTTTTCGGTTACGAAAAGGGAGCTTTTACGGGTGCCGATAGCCGCAAGCAGGGTCTCTTTGAAAGCGCCCAGGGCGGTACGCTGTTTCTGGATGAAATTTCCGAAATGCCCCTCCATCTCCAGGTTAAGCTGCTCAGGGTAATACAGGAACGCAAGGTTCAGCGCCTGGGCTCCCTTAAGGGAAGCCCCGTGGATTTCAGGCTTGTGGCGGCCACCAACAGGGATTTGGAAGGGGAAGTCAAGGCAGGGAAATTCAGAGAGGATCTTTATTACAGGATAAACGTTATTCGTATACAGCTTCCTCCCCTCAGGGAAAGATCGGAGGATATTCCCCTTCTCGCAGGAGCCTTCCTGTCCAGGGTTTCAGGCACCTTAGGCAGGAAATCCATGGAGCTGGGAGATGATGCCCTCGAAATCCTGATGCGCTATGATTTCCCTGGCAATGTGAGGGAGCTGGAGAACGCCATAGAACGGGCATGCATTCTCTGTGAAGGCGATATCCTGAGGGCCAGGGATTTCGATTTTCTTAAACCAGCCAAGTCACAGAACCATCCAGGGAAGGAACTTTCTCCTGCAATACTGAAGGAAGGCTTACACCGAAAGGAACCTGCAAGCCTCGAGGAGATGGAAAAACAAGCCATTGAGGAAGCTCTGGCAAGAAATGGCTTTCATAGGGAGAGAACCGCCAGCGAATTGGGCATTTCAAGGCGAACCCTCCTCAACAAGATGAAAGCCTACGGCATGGAGGATTTGCTTGACAGGTCCTGAAATCTAGGGCCATAGTTAAAGTGAAAAAAATACCCATATCCAAAGTCATGTGCAGGAGGATCCAATGAAACGAACACTTATCGGTCTGGTACTCTTGGCGGCGGGGCTTTCCATGGCCTTTGCCCAGACTCCGGTAAACCTCTACGGAAGAGGTGCACAGGGAGTCAACGGTGTGGTAGCAGCGGCTAAACCCGAGGCTTCCCAGGTAGGCGTCGATATTCTCAAAGCCGGCGGCAATGCGGTGGACGCGGCCATAGCCACGGCCTTCGCCTTGGGCGTGCTGGAGCCCAACGCCTCCGGAGTAGGCGGCGGCGGATTCATGATCATCAAAATGGCCGACATGGCCGAAGCCGTAGTGGTTGATTTCAGGGAGACGGCGCCGGCTGCAGCCCACGACAAAATGTACCTGGGCACCGACGGTAAGGTAATTCCCAAATCCACTTACGAGGGCGGCCTCTCTGTGGGCGTCCCCGGCGAGGTCAAGGGACTGCTGTATGCCTTCGACCACTATGGTTCGGGCAAGCTCTCCAGGATGGACATCATCCAGCCGGCTATAAGTTGGGCAGTGAAGGGCGTTCCCGTCACCGTCAACCTGGCCACTATAATCAAGGACAATTACGAAAAACTGGTCAAATATGAAGAGGGTACCAAAATCTACCTGGACGACGGGCTTCCCTTCGAGGTAGGCGACAGCTTTAAAAATCTTGATCTAGCCAATACCCTAGCTAAGATAGGCATCTACGGCGAGGACGCGGTCTACAAGGGCGAAATCGCCCAGGCCATCGTCGACGAAGTCCGCAAGAGAGGCGGCGTGCTCTCCCTTGAAGACCTGGCCAACTACGAGGTCAAGATCCGCAAGCCCGTGAAGGGCAGCTACAGAGGTTATACGGTTCTCTCCGTACCTCCCGCCTCTTCGGGCGGCACCCATCTGGTGCAGATGCTCAACATCATGGAGAACTTTGATGTAGCCGCATCGGTACAGGGCAGCGCGGCCAACGCCCACCTCTGGGCCGAGACCCTCAAGATGACCTTTGCCGATCGCTCCAAGTTCATGGCGGATACCGATTTCGTAAAGGTGCCCTTAGCCGGTCTTAGCTCCAAGGACTACGCCAAGACCCTGGCCGCCAAGATCGACAAGGCCAAACCCATGGCCTCAGGCACGGCTGGCGATCCCTCCAAATACGAGTCGGGATCCACAACCAGTCTTTCTGTCATGGATAAAAATGGCAACATGGTCAACATCACCAAGTCCATCAACTACTTCTTCGGCTCCGGCGTTGTAGTTCCCGGTACCGGCATAATCATGAACGACCACATGGACGACTTCGTGCCAACCCCCGGATCGGTCAACTCTGTCCAGCCCGGCAAGCGTCCCCTCTCCTCCATGAGTCCCACCCTGGTTCTGGATCCCAAGGGCAGGTCCTTCATGACCCTGGGCTCCCCCGGCGCCACCAGGATATTCCCCACAGTGGCCCAGGTTATCTCCAACGTAGTCGATTTCGGCATGCCCATCCAGGATGCCATTCTGGCTCCACGAGTCTTCCAGATGGCCTCCGGCGCCATCAACCTCGAAGGCAGGTATTCCATCAACACCTACGAAGCGCTCAAAAAGATGGGCCACACCGTGACAGTACGCGGCGACTGGGACGCCTACTTCGGCGGCGTGCATGCAGTCCTTTACGACTATGATGCCGGCCTCCTCTATGGCGGCGCAGATCCCCGTAGAGACGGCCAGGCAGCGGCCTTCTGATTTATAAATAACGTGAACAAAGCGGGGCGCCCCCGGCCACAGCGGCGCCCCCCAGTATTGTAAGGTTTACCCCTGCGAGGAGGATGAGGTGT
>CAZHFN010000020.1:0-22578 GCA_964531105.1 uncultured Treponema sp.
GGGCCGAGAATCCTCGTCTCCATCATGGCGTCAGCCGTAGCCGAACCCGAGACGCCCCCCATCAGCGTGCTCATCACGACACTTATCTGGGCCGTTCCCCCGTACATGCGACGGGTCAGGAGACGGGCCAGGCTCAAGAGCCTTGAGGTGATACCCGACACATTCATCAGGTTTCCGGCGAAAATAAAGAAGGGAACCGCTAAAAAAGCGAAGGATTGGCTCTGCTGCACCGTCATCTGCACCGCAATTTCAAAAGGAAGTTGCGGTTGGGAAAGAAAATACGCGAAGCCCGCAATGCCGATTACAAAGGCGATGGGCATTCCCATGAGCATGAAAACCACAAAGCAGACTAATAAAAGGGTCATTGCGGCTCTCCTTTCACGGGATCGGCGCTGACCTTGCCCGCCATCTGCAGAACCAGCTTCCGAATCTTCTGTATTGTGGAGAAGAACATCGAGACCGAGGCCACGACCAGGCTGAGGGTCACAAAGGCCAGGGGTATGGGCATGGATTGGTATCGGCTGACCCGCTCGGTCCAGGCGAGCCTTGCGCCGAAAACTACCATGACTACCAGGGTAGCCGCGATTATGGCGAGCACGATGAGCTCTACCAGCCATCTGATCTTCGTCGGCAGCTTGCGCGTCACGATATCGACGCCGATTATCTGGCCATGGCGCCAGGCGACATCAGCTCCCAGAAATGCTGTCCAGGCAAGACAGAGCATGGCCAAGTCGAGATACCAGGACATAGAAAGCTTAAAAAGGCGCAAGACGGCCGAAATGAAGATAAAAAAAATCAAAAAGCCGAACCCCACGCCGCAGACAATTTCCTCAGCTTTGCAGAACCATCGGTAGATCTTTCTCATACTGACTCCAAACGGGGTTTATGCGATGACGGAGGCAGGGCGGGGAGAAGCGGGCACATTTAGCCATGCCTCTCCCTTACCCTGCAATGGGCAACTTATATACCCAACTGCTTGAAGAGTTTCTCTTTGAGCCCGGGGGAGAACTTGAGATCGTTGTTGGTGTACAGGGGCGCTATCGCGTCCTGGAATTCCTTCATGTTGACTTCGTTGATGGTGACGCCACGCTGCCGCATCTGATCGTAATAGCCGGCCTCATCTTTCTCGGCGATTGCCCCGTATTCCAAGGCCTTTTCGCGGATAGTCTTGAGGAAGAACTGCATGGCGTCCTTGGGCATTGAGTTGAGGAGCCTGGTGGAGCAGACAAAGGAAGTCTGAAGCATGTAGTGCTTGGTCATGGCGATGTACTTGGTCACATCCCAGAAGGCCGCTCCGGCGGCTGCTGATACCTGGACCTCGGTGCCGTCGAGGGTCTTCTGCTGGATAGCCGGGAATACTTCGCCAAAGCCTATGGCGATGTTGGCAAAGCCGAAATACTTGGCCAGGGCGTTGCCAATGTCGTTCCCGAAGCCGCGGATTCTTAAGCCCGAAAGGTCCTTGACCGTCTTGACCGGCTTGGTGGTGTAGAAGTTGCGGAAGCCGTTATACATATTGGCAACGAAAACAATGCCCTGGGCTTCGAGTTTTTTTGACCACTCGGCGAAAAGCTCGGTATCCGGCAGGTTTTTGAGCACCGCCGGGTCGGTGAGGATGTAGGGGGCCATAAGGATATTAAGGTCGGGGATTGCGAACTGGCTGGCCAGTCGTCCGGGATCAGAGGGCACTACAAGAGGAATCCCCAGCTTTGCCTGGGTCACCAGGGCATCGGTGTTGCCCGAAAGAGCTCCAGCCACGAGAACCTTAGCATCAAAGCGGCCGTCGGCGTTCAGGACATCGGCCACTGCCTGCATCATTTTACTCTGGGTGGTAGTCGCTGCCTCGGTGCCTGCAAAGGTCACGGGGATCTTGCCAGCCTGGCCGCTTACAATGGCCACGGCGAAAAAGGCGATGGCCAGGAAGGCCAAGGCTTTAATTAACCGAATCCGTTTCATAGTTCCTCCTTGGAATAGAAAGGGTGATGGAAATCTCAACTCCATCGTGAAACGGGTTTGGCCAGCGGTCAATTCAATATCTTATGAACTATCTACAGAGTATTACTATCGGCGGGTTTCAGCGCTTGGATCGGTATTCCTTGGCCGTCATACCACTTAGTTTTTTAAAGGTGCTGCTGAAGTAATTGGGATTGTTGAAGCCCACCTCGAAGGCGATCTCCGCGATGCTCTTTTCAGTGGTAGCTAGGAGCAGCTTGGCCTTGTCGATTCTCAGCGCGGTGAGGTGATCCACGAAAGTCGAGCCCGTCTCCTGCTTGAAGAGACTCAGGAAATATGAGGGGCTTACGAACACCTCTTTCGCCACATCCTTGTAGCTCAGGGGCTGCCTGTAGGTCTCTTCCATATACTTAATCGCGCTTCTGACGAGCGATTTTGAGCGTTTTTCGTAGACATGGGCGACAAGGTTCGCTATTTCAACGACAATCTTCGAGAGCCATTGTTCCGCAGTCTGGGCGTCCTTGACATGGGCGATATCATCGAAGCAGTTGCCCACCAAAGCGTTCAGCTTGGCTTCGTCGCCCCCACCCAGTATGGCTGCGTCGATCATGGAACCAAGAAGCTCGTAGAGCCGCAGCGACAGGACGTCGGGATTTTCGGCGATAAAGCGCGTGAATTTTTCCATGAATTCGGCAAAGGCCTGACGGCTGCCTTCAGGGTCGCCCACCTTGATCTGTGAAAGGAGCCTTTCCTTTTCCTTTACGGGATAGGAGTTGATCCGCGGGTCCTGTTCCCTGATGTTGTCCACATGGACGATGTCCGCATTGTCGAAGTGTTCGGCGTATTCCTGGGCGTTCAAGGCTTCGTGATAGGATTTTCGCAGATCCTCCACCTTCTCGTAGCTTCTGCCTATGCCCATGACGACCCTGCGCCCGAGGCTCCGCGCAATCTCGCCCTGCAGGGCTTCGAGAATGTCCCACAGCGCTGTCTTTTTTCCAGTTTCTTGGTCCGCAGGCAACCTGAGGGCGATGCCGATCCTGCCCTTGGTGAGGGGAAGAGGAAGGTAGGCGTCCTCGTTCATTGCCCGCGATAGCTGCCTAGTGACGATCTTGATCAGCTCATCCGTCGAGCCGAGCTCCTTGAAGGGTTGGGTTTCCTCTCCGCGCAGTTTTATCATGACGATCGTATTGGGGCAGACCTTGCCCAGGCAGGAGAGCATGTCCGTCAGTTTGGCCTTGGAGAACTCGCTGAAGGCCACGTTATCGATGATGTCTTCTTTTATGAAGGGTATGAGGTTTTCATACTTGCGGTAGACTTCCCTGACATCGATGAGGACGCTCCAGCCGAAGAGGGTGGCGCTGAGGATGGAAACGGTGTAGTAGATTTCCCACTTCTTCGTGAGGGATCCGACGATGAAGGCGACGGCAAAAATCGAGACGCCTCCGTTGAAAAGAAAATGCTTGTTACTGAAAAGATCGCGGAAGGAGGAGCCGAACTTGAGCCGCGCCAGCTTTATAGATGAGGAGAGGAACATCAGGGCACCGGTGACCACCTGGACGGCGATGGTCACTTCCCTGCCATAAAAGGGAGGATTGCCTTCGGGGGTGAGATTGTCGAAGGCGGTGATTCCCGCAAACTGGAACAGCACCTTGCTCGACTTCGTTCCCAGGGTGTTGAACAGGACATAGGTGAGCCCTAAGAGTACGCCGATCGCTACGATGGCGGCATCCAGTCCCCTGGCTCTTCGTCGGTTGAAGAGATCTGAACCCAGAATGGTGACGGGAGCTATGACGGCGCACAGCATGAACACCCTGATGTTGACGACGATCAAGGATGCCGGATAGGGACCCAGGATCAGTTGCAAGGGTCTCCCCAGGGAAAAAATGCTCATGCCGACAAGAAAGACGATAAAATACCAGTACGAGCTGACCCTGGCGGGGTTGGCGATGACAAAGTATCCGAAATACAGGAGGAAGAAGAGCCCTGCGACGAGGGGAGCTATGATATTGGAAAATAACGACATCGGTTCATTTCCGGCCTTGTTTCACTATTGTCCGATCATACTAGGCGGGAAATTCCCAGGCGTCAAGGAAGTATTTAAAAATGCGGGAAAAAGCATTTTTCAAGTTTATGAAAAAGCGCCCTTCCCTGCCCGATCCTGAATTACCCTGGTGAGCTCGGCGAATTCCGCCAGGATCATGGCGGTGAGACCCCATACGATTTTTTCACCAAAACGAAAACAGGGGACATCCCAGGATTTGCCGTTTCTAAACAGGGGGAAGGTAGAGCGATTTGCGGAATCCGCCAACGCAGGCAGGGAAACCTCGAAGAAGGAACTGGCCTCTCCCTTGTTGAGCGTATAGCGCGGCAGTGTTTGTACGCAGGCTGCAAAGGGGTAGACCCAATAATTGGATGGAAGGGCGAAGATTGGGCTCAATAAACCGCAGACCTCAGCAGAGTCCACCGAGATGCCCAGCTCTTCCCGGGTTTCCCGGAGCGCTGCTTCAAGCGCTGTCTCCCCTGCTTCCAGGCCGCCCCCGGGCAGTGCGATCTGGCCTGGATGATGGCGCATTTCCTGTGGCCTCTCCAGAAGTGGGAACTTGAGCTCTCCCTCCTGCGGATGAAGAAGGATAAGGACTGCAGCATCCCTCTCTCCCTCCTTTTTTTGACGCAAAGTCAGGAGTTCAGCCCCATCGATAAAGGGAGGCAGCATGAGCTGCCAGGCTGAAGGTCCGGGCAGGCTCATGCTGGAAAATTTGTCCAGTGCGGTATTCTGGAAGCCCTTCGCTATGGCGCAATCATTGGTGCCGAACATTGAAAACCGAAGGACTGGAGCAAAACAGCCTTCTCTACCTCCCCAGACCGGGAATGAAGCCTAGCCAACCTAGGAAGTAAGCTGCCACCAGGGCTCCAATCACGAGGATGATAGCGATATAAAGGCCCCAGGGTTTTTTCTTCTCAGCAAAGGGATCGGTTAATTGACGGTTTGCCCCGGCAGGCAGTGCAGCCAGATGGCTCAGGCTTCCGCCGAAGGGGACATTGACCTTGAGCCTGGAGTTCACCGCCCAGCCCTCGGCATTGAGAAGCGGCCCGATATTTCGTCGTCTCAACTTCATGTAGGCCAGAATCATCGAAGGACCAGAAATTAGAAGGAAAATGGCTGCAATTCCTACCGGCATCCAAGCACCCATTCCGAAGAAGATGCCCAAAATACCCGTGACCATGGCGCCGACGCTGCCCAAGGCAACGCCTATAGCTGCGACAGTGCCTACATCCATCTTCTTGGGAAGGACCTGTTCAGGCTTGGCGTCCGGCTTCGGGCCATTTACTGTTGCCTGGGCTGCGCCTTTCATCTTGTCCATGCTGGCCGCTTCGGCCGCGGCCGCCCGCTTCATCGCGAGTTCTTCCACGGTTCTTATAAGAAGTTTATAGGGGCTGAAAAAAGCTTCCCTGATACTAATGGGCTGAACCACTACCTTGGTAATGACCGCATTCCAACTTTCTCCGTCGGCATCGTAGAATATGCCATTTCTGCCCACATAAATATTGTCGGCATCGCCTGCGGTAAGGCCTGCTACGATGGACTTCTTCTTTCCATCTTTTTGAGTCAAGTCACAATACACCAGGTACATGGAAGCCATTCCCGCCATAGTGCCATGGGCTGAAGGATTCTTCACTTCCATGCAGAATTCCAGCTCCCTGGCATCCAGGAAAAGTTTCCCCGCCTGGAAAATTCCCTTTTTTCTGAGGTAGAAATTATCAAAATTGACAAAGTTATTGAGAATGAGCAAGAAGTCACGCTTGACCATGAGAAGTGTTTTAAGATCCTTCAAGGCCTGGGCATCTTGTGCCTTGGCTAGATCCTTTTCAATAAGGGTCTTCACGGCATCTGATTGCCCTAGATCGACAGCGCCCACAGACATTTTCTCGCCCAGTGCACAGACATCGGGTGAAGGCTTTCTGCTAAGCCAAGCGGAATAGAGATCCATGCTGGCAGCTATTTCCTCCCACTGTGCCTGGGTGAGAGTCTTGCCCTTCACCGTTTCGATACTTTCGAAGAACTCCACCACGGCTTTCGCATAGCTGGGATGCAGCGCTCCATCTAGATGCAGGACCCCATCTGAATCGGGGAGCGCCAGCGGCAGTTGCCCCAGTTCGGGGGCGTCGGCCGGCAGGTTTTTGGAGAGAACCGTGGACATCAGTCCTTCCAAAGCTGCTATGGCTCCTGGCGACTTGGACATCGCATATACCCTGCAGCGCCTGAAGTAATCGGAAATAGGGTCTTTAATGCATGCAAAGAGCCCTGCAGCCTTCTCACCCCTGGTCTGATCGGCGAACATGGCATTAAAGGATACCGCATCGGCCGACCAGCCGTTATAAGCGGCCATGTCTGCAAGGAATTTTTCCAGCATCGCAGTGTTCACGCCAGGATTTCCGCTGGCATCATCGGCCTTGTAGCCTGCAGCGATGAGAAATTCGATAAATTCCTTCAAGGCTTTGTCTTTAGCCGAGGCGGGAACCACTACTCCATCGCCATTGAAAAGTAGAGCCGAGAACGAAGCAATGGCCTTTTCCAGGGAGGCCAGATCGATACTCCCTTCGGAGCCGGCCTTGGGATCATTGATGATGAGCACTTCGGCAATTGTCGCCTTGATGCCTTCATCGGCTACCTGCCCCGTTGCCAGTTTATCATTGGCGTCCAGGAGACAATCCAGGGATTTGAATTTGCGCTTAAGCTCCTCAATGCAGCGCAGAATGTCAGGCACTCGAATCTTGCCGTCCTTATCAGCGTCCAGGTACTCCAAGGTTTCACGAATGGCAGGCTGGGATGCGGGCATCGAGAGGGCTGCCCAGAGTTTCTGGTCCAGAGAAGCCAAATTGGCTATATCATCGCCTTTTTTTAAAACAACCTGATCAACCCCGCCGATGCGGGCAAATGTCCATGGAGAGCTGGAAGGCTTCATACAGACTCCTTTAGCATGATATAAACTTTTGATTACTTTTTTGTAGTATTAGCGTTTTTCCATATTTGCGCAAGTAGAATAATTTAAAGCCTCCTCCATTTGACCCTCATTCGATTATTTGGCTATACTATGAGTGTACCGCTACGGCCAATTTCCCCTTATTTACAAGGAGCAGTCATGAGCGTCGAAGTCACCCTGACATCAGCCAATTTCCAGAAGGAAGTGATTGAGTCCACTATCCCTGTCCTCGTCGATTTTTGGGCTGAATGGTGCATGCCCTGCAGGATGATCGCCCCCTCCATCGCACAGCTGGCCGAGGCGTATAAGGGCAAGGTGAAAGTAGGCAAGGTGAACGTCGATGACGAAGGTGATATCGCTTCTCAGTATGGTATTATTTCCATTCCCACCCTGCTTTATTTCAAAGACGGCCAGATGATTAAGCAGAAGGTGGGTGCAGTGCCCAAGCACGAGATCGAGAACTTCATCAAGGGCTGAACCTGCATTCCACTATTTTTCCTTCAGCAGCGCTTTATTCCCAGCTTTTTTGGCCGCCTGGCCTGCCAAGAGACGTCCGGGACTCTGAGATCCGCTTTCCCCCACGCTCCAGGCCTCGATACCGCTTGGCAGGCCAGGACCCCGATGAAAGGGCTTGGAGCTGGAACTCTTCCACCTGAACGCATCATCCCAAGCTGGAGGATCCGAGGCAGCCCAGAGCCCCTCGGCATTGAGCTCATTTAGCAATTCGATAATCCTAGGCGAATCCAAAGCCCCTGTTTTATCCAAGGAAGCATAGAAAAAACCGTCTATGGGGGCTCCTGCCTCCCTAGTCCTTACAAGAATCAAGCCTGTCTCATCGGGGATTCCCCCTGCCTGCGCCCAAAAATCCCTGCCTATAGGGCTGGAGTCCACGCCTCCCGATAGGGAAAGATCTTGGCCTGTTTCATCTTTTTCTTCGGGAATTCCTTCAGGTGAGCAATGGAGCAGAATAATATCGCCTGCCTGCACTTCGCAGGGAGGAAAGGCATACCACAGGGTTTTTACCGTGTTAAGCCACTGCACCTGCACTCCCCCCAGATTGCCATTCCCTTGCACATAGAGTTCGATATAGTCCCTGTGGAAATTGCTGGCCGAAGTATTTTTGCAGGTCTGGATTTCCTGCAATCTGATTGAAGCAGGAGTAGGATTGTAGCCAAGAAAGCTGAACAGAAACCGTGTACTATTGCCAGAAGAATCCTTCACTTCCCCAGATAACTCGCACTGGCCTCCCGGATCAGCCCCAGGATTGAGAGTAACCTTGAGCAAAGATCCTTCAACACTGGGTTCCGCCGCGATTGACCTGGGTGTAAAGGCGAAACGTTCGGATATCGGAACAATGTCTTCGTCGAAGAGAATTGTAAACGACGCAGCATCTGTCTGGCCTGCGTCCAATATGGATGGCGGCCTGATGTCCCCCAAGGGCTCCAGGATGTCCCCTGGCCTGGGCGAGCAGGCCATGAAAAGAAGCCCACAACATGCCAGCGAAATCAGGAAATTCGCCGGATTGTAATTGGCCACTTTTTTACCGGCCGGTTCTTCGTCTGGCATAATCACTTCCATTAGAAAACCTCTCGCCAATACTACGTTCTGCCTCTTAGCCTTTGCTTCAAGGTTGCCCCCGGTGCTGGTTCCCGAATAGAATAAGCCTATGAACATTGTCATCGCCAACGATCATGGGGCTGTGGATCTAAAAAATCGACTCCTCTTATGGCTTTCCCAGAAAGGTCACACGGTGAAAAACCTCGGAGTGGACTCGGAAGAGCGGGTGGATTATCCGGACATGGCTAAAGCAGCAGTGACAGAGTATCGGAAAGGCAGCTTCGATCTGGGAATTCTTCTCTGCGGCACAGGCATAGGAATTTCCATCGCGGCCAACCGACATAAGGGAATTCGCTGCGCCCTCATCCATGACAGCTTCACGGCCCTCATGGCCAAGGAACATAACAACGCCAACTTCATCGCCTTGGGAGGCAGGGTTCAGTATAGGGAAAAGCCCGAAGAGTTTTTGGAAATCTTCTTGAATGCAAGCTTCCAGGGAGGCCGGCACGAAGAGAGGATAGTAAAGCTCGATACCCCCTGAGCCTCGCGGGATTTATTTATTTTGCTTTGCCTTTGGCCCTCGCCAAGTTTAAAGCCCCTGCGGCAAGGCTAAGGAGAGCATTGTGACTCTGGACTAGTCCTGCTCCGTAGAAAGCTGCTCCATAAAGCCCTGCGTCCTGCATGAAAAGGGCCTTTTCCACACGGCAGTGTTCCCAGCCCCCCATGTACACCAAGCCGGGCAACATGGATGCGATTTGGGCACAGAGATGGGAGGCACCTTGCATGACTCCGCCGCCCAGGACGAGGGTATCGGGAGCGAGAAGGCTAATGCCCGTGGCAGCCGCCCTCGCGAGGGCGGCTGCGGCTATGGCATCCACAGCCAAGGCTAATACATCCCCTCGGGTAAAAGCCTCATAAATATCCTTCGCATTCAACACTTCACCTGCCAGAGCTCGTGTAGCCAGCGCAGAGGATTCGAATGAAATACCTGAAACCAGCCCTTTCATGCTGCCTAAAACGGCATCCCTTCCCCATGCCAAATCCATAGCCAGCCTGCCCATGGAAGGACCCGAGGCATAGGCTTCGGTACAGCCGGCAGTCCCGCACACGCATGACCTACCGCCATGCTCGACAATGATATGACCTATCTCCACCGCCTTGTCGTCATTACCTCCCAATATTTTCCCCTCATCCACATAGCCCCCGCCTATGCCCGTCCCCAGACCTATGAAAAGAAGGGAAACGGAATTCCCGGCTCGGGCCGCCCATTCGGCATAGGCAGCCATGGAGGCATCGTTTCTGACAGCACAGGGAGCTCGGGCTATGGATGAGATATGGTGTGCCAAGGGCGTTCCTTGCCAGCCTGGTATATTGGCGGCCATTCCCACCACCACTCCATTCCGATCGACGCCCCCCGGAGTACCTACCCCAACGGAGGAAAGTGAGCCCAGGCTGGAAAGCTCCGCAAGCAGGGCGGCAATAGCCTTCATAACCGCATCGCGGCCTTCTTGGGCGGGAGTGGGAAATACAGCTCCCTTTAAAAGCCTTCCTTCTTGATCCAGCACAATTCCTTTGAGGCTCTGTCCGCCTACATCTATGCCGGCATATAGCGTGGTCATACTTGAAGCACCTCGAAAGCTTAGTCGATTCTATATACCTGATTGACCCTGGCGATATCGACGTTCGGGATACCTGCAGAAATAAGCTTTTCCTGCATGGAATTCAAAGCCTTGGATTCACCATGGACCAAGAGCGCTCCCTTGAGGTTATCCGTCCTTGTCTCGGACAGCCATTCCAGAGTCTCCTTCCAGTCGGCATGGGCTGAGAAAGCATCCACTGTTTTAACATCGGCGTTGACTTTATAAAAATCCCCATGAATGCGCACTTCCGGGGCTCCATCCCTTATCCTCCGGCCTAGGGTTCCGTCGGCCATGTAGCCCACAATGAGGATCGTGGAGGCTGGATTGGAAATATTGTGAATTAAGTGATGCTGAATCCGACCTACCTCGCACATTCCATCGGCGGAAATGACGATCATCGGTTCCTTTGCCACATTAAGGGCTTTGGAATCCTCCACCGTGCGTGAAAAATGCAGGCTTGCAAACCCGAAGGGGTTGTTGGAGTGTGTGGTGAATGCATCATGGGTTTCCCTGTCGTAGCACTCAGGGTGAATGCGGAAAATCGCCGTGGCATCCACCGCCATGGGTGAATCCACCCAGATGGGGATATCGGGAATCCTGCCCTGATCCAGGAGCAGATGAAGTGTAAAAATTAGTTCCTGGGTTCGCTCCACCGCGAAGGCGGGGATGACGACCTTCCCGCCTTTCTGGGCTGTGGATCTGACTGTCTGGGCTAGCCTTTCAACGGCATCGCTGGTTTTCTCATGCAGCTTGTTACCATAAGTACCTTCCACCACCAGGTAGTCTATCCCGTCCAGATGTTTGGGATCCCGGATTATTGGCTTGTTTTTCCTGCCCAGATCGCCGGAGAATCCCAGTACTCGCTGTTCCCCTTTTTCAGTTTTCAAGGTCATACGTACCAAGGCTGAACCTAGGATATGGCCCGCATCCAGAAATTCAACGGAAATCCCGTCGGCGATGGCAATTGGACGCCCATAATTGATGGTCACAAACTGCCCCATGGTTGCAACCACATCCAGATCGTTATAGAGGGGTTTCCAGGTGAAACTCTCTCCCCTTTTTGCAGCCTGCCGCCCCAGATAGTCCGCGTCCCTAGCTTGGATATGTGCCGAATCCATCATTATGAGGTTGGCCAAATCCCGGGTAGCGGAGGTGGAATAAATATTGCCTGTAAAGCCCTTTTTGACCAGAAAAGGCAGCATCCCACAATGGTCGTAGTGGGCATGGGTAAGCACCACCGCATCTATGGATTTCGGGTCGACATCGCCCAGGAGAGCCCTGTTTTTGGCATCCGCTTCAGCCCGTTTGCCCTGAAATGCCCCGCAGTCCACAAGAATTCTCCTGCCATGAAATTCCACCAGATGTTTGGAGCCTGTCACCTCACCCGCCGCTCCCAGCGCTCTTATTCGTATATCCATACCTAATACTATACCACCATCGGCTGCGCCATACTTGCGGAATTTGTCATAATCGGCATACTATCTTTCCAGCATGGCTGATCGGAGAATTTTGAATGTCGAAAAGCTCGCCTCGGGCGGGGACGGCATCGCTTTTTCCGATGGGCAAGCCGTTTTCATTCCCTTCAGCATCCCCGGCGAAACCGTGAGTTGCGAGATCACCCAGGTTAGCAGGGATTTTTTACGGGCCGAAATCCGGGAAATTCTCCAAGCCTCGCCCCATCGGATCCAAGCTCCCTGCCCCCTCTTCGGCACCTGCGGGGGTTGTACACTCCAGCACATCGAGTATTCACATCAATTAAAGCTGAAGTCTCAAATCTTCGCCGAATCTTTGACCCGGATAGCGAAGATGCCCAACCAGGCCTTCGGGGTCGAAGCATCCTTACCCTTCGGCTACCGCAACAGGGTTGAGCTTCATGTTACTTCCGATCAAGGCCTGGGCTTTATGGAGCATAGTTCGGACAAGGCTATCCGCGCACCCGGCTGCCCAGTGGCCGCCGAAGCCATCTCCGACTGGCTAAAGACCCAAAACAGGAAAAGCAGGCCCGCACGGGAGCTTCAGGCACGAATCGGTACAAGACAGCGATTTGTTGTTTTCGCCCAAACCGGCCAGGTTGCGGTAGAAGGCTTGGACGCCAAGGCTCAGGCGACGGTAGGCGATCATGTATTCACTTTCCCTCTGGGACATTTTTTCCAGAGCAACTGCCGCATGGCGGGATTGCTAGCCAAGGAAGCGACACGAGATATCGCGGGAAACAAGGCCGTGGACCTCTATGCAGGCGCCGGGCTTTTTGCAGCCAATTTGGCAGGCAAATTCTCCGACCTCACCCTCGTAGAGAGCGACAGCATCTCATTGGAAGCTGCGCGGGGGAACATCCCGCATCGCCATGCCCGGTTTGTGCCAACTGGAGTGGAAGAATGGGTGAAAGCCGAAGCCGGCCGAGCCCGGAAGGGCTCGGCCGACCCCATAGACTGGATCGTAGCCGATCCCCCGCGCAGCGGACTCGCTGCACCTATTCGCGCCTGGCTTAAAACCGCCCGTATAGGCGGCATGAGCTATGTATCCTGCGACCACGCCACCATGGCCCGGGACCTGGGTGAACTCTGCGCCGCCGGGTGGCGAATCGAAACCCTCACACTCTATGATTTCTATCCCCAGACTGGGCATATAGAAGCCTTGGCGCGCCTTTCGCCGCCGGAAGACCAGAAAACAGGAGGCCCCGATGGAAAGAACCGGACCCTTTAAGGGAAGAACCATCTCCGTAGTGAACGACCTCTCCCTGGATGAACAGCGCTATCTGTACCGCAAATCCAGGGAACTTAAAAAGCTGGCATTGGAAGGCGGCGACCCGAAAGCCTTCAAGATCAACGATCCAGATTATCAGGTCTATCTGATCTTCATGGAGGATTCCACCCGCACCAGGGAATCCTTCAGGAATGCAGCCAAATTCCTGGGCTGCAGAACTAACGTTTTCGATGCCGCATCCAGTTCCTTCAATAAGAATGAATCCATCACCGACGCGGTCAAGATGCTCTACGGCTATTCCGCGGACTCCTGCTTCGTGATGCGCACCAAGCTGGAAGGTACTTGCCGCTGGCTCCAGGGAGCCCTAGCCCGCTATGCCGAGCTTTCAGGCAGGCCAAGGCCGGGCTTTATCAACGGCGGCGACGGCAAGCATGAGCACCCCACCCAGGAATTGCTGGACGAATTTTCCTTTCTGGAGCACATGAACTGGAAGGAAGACCACATTCACCTAGCTCTTACCGGTGACCTCTATCACGGCAGGACAATACATTCCAAGGCCGATGGATTGAGAGTCTTCAAGAATGTGGAAGTCGACCTTATCGCCCCGGAACTCCTCTCCATGCCTGCCTACTATGTGGACAAGATGAAGGCTAACGGTTTTTCCGTGCGACAGTTCGAATCCCTGGACGAATACCTGGCCTCCGGCAAGGTGGCGCCGATCTGGTACTTCACCCGCCTCCAGCTGGAGCGCATGGGGGAATCGGTGCTGGAGCGTGCCCCGAGCCTGCGGCGGAGTGTAACATTCCGAAAGGACATGCTGGGTCTTGTGCCTGAAAGCACCCGCTTTTACCACCCACTCCCCAGGGACAGGATGCACCCGACCATTCCCTCATTCCTGGACGATCTGCCTCTGAACGGCTGGGATGCCCAGTCCTCCAACGGATATTGGACGAGAATAGTCGAGATCGGCATGGTTTCTGGTCTGCTCGGAAAGGATTTCGAGGGCGCCTTCGCAATGGAGCCTGAGATTGTCGAGGACTTTATTCTGGAAGCCAATGTCCAGGAGCACAGCAAGCCCGAGTACAAGGTGGGCATTAAGCCGGTGGAAGAAGGCATAGTCATAGACCATATCGCTTCAGGGCAGCCCGTAGAAGTCATCTGGAGCAATATCGAGGCGGTGCGGAAGATTCTCAAGCTTAATGTGCGTTCCAGCCAGGGTGTCTACCATTCATTCAAGGGTCCCGAAGTGTACAAGGGTATAATTTCACTGCCCGACATAATCAGCTTCGGTGAAAAAGATCTCAAGAAGTTGGCCGCCATAGCTCCAGGCTGCACGCTCAACCTTATAAGAAATTCCAGAGTAGCCAAGAAATTCAGGCTTTCAATGCCGCCCAGGATCTACGGCTTTGACGAAATCTCTTGCAAAAACGAAAATTGCGTATCCAACCCCAAGCACAACGAGGGAGTCCCCACCGAATTTCTGCGAAAATCGGGATCCACCTTCGTATGCCGCTACTGCGAGAAGGAACACAATTTCAGGGATATCTGGGATATTTGATCAATACTACCGGGATCTCCTGTATTCATGCATTAAAATAGCCGCGGCTACCGACACGTTGAGTGAATCCACATGGCCTTTCATGGCAATGGACACAAGGTTGTCCACCCTCTCGGCTAAGAGCCGGGATAGGCCTTCACCTTCATTGCCCAACACGAGACAGCAACGATCGCTGAAAAGCTGATTTTCAACTGTCGGTCCCGCCATATCGGCGCCATACGTCCAGAACCCTGCCTTTTTTATTTTTATCAGCGCATCGGCTAGGTTCTGCACTACCACCAGGGGGACCCACGCCGAGGCTCCCGCGCTAGCCCTGGATACCGCATCGCTCATGGGAGAGGCTCGCCTGGAAGGCACGACGACAAAACTGGCACCGAAGGCGTCCGCCGACCTCAGGATGGCGCCCAGGTTCTGTGGATCTTCGATATGATCCAGCACTAGCACAAGGGCTTGAGCCGGAGCCGCCGCCAGCAGTTCGTCGAAACTCGCCTTTCGGCCACCCTGCCCTTCGGGAACTATCAGGACTATGCCCTTGTTCTCTGGATCTATCCTGTCTAGGGCTTCCTGGCTTGCAGACTTATACGGCACTGCCTTTTTCGCTGCCAGATCTAGAATATCCTTGATCCTGGGTCCTCTCCGCTTAGCCCCTTCCCCTTCGGCGACGAGCAAGCTAACGCCTGCGCTTTCGCTGCGAAGGATTTCCAGAATTCCGTGAAGACTGCTGATGTAACTCATAAACTCAGGGCATCACGGTGAATTCTTGGACAAGCTGTACAGCGCTCTCTACGTGAAGCACTCCCGAGACATCATGGGCCGCCGCGAGGGCAGAATCTATGGAGGACTGGGCATTGGCGACACCGTGCAACACCACGGATCCCCTCTCCACAGTGGCCTCCAAAAAATGAACCGGGATTTTTCTGGAATAGATAATCTCCGTAACCACCTTCTGGGCGAGCACAAGATCGGCTATCTTCTGAATCCCCGCCTCTTCTTTTTCTTTGTCGATGTAGACTTTACGCAAAGAATCGATGGCCACGGCCGCATGGACAGGATCGGTGCCACCGGTATTGATGGTTAAGTCATACTCCCGGGCATCGGTCCAATTGGTGGAGAAAAAGTATTTGTGGAAGCCACCCCTATCGTGGTCGCTTTCCTCCAGAATCTGAAGCGCTCGTTTATTGTCGCATTCGTACAGCTTCTTGGCCCTTTCCACCCGCACTGCTATAGGTGAGGTGATCTTCACCGATACGGCATGCTGTACACCCCTAATGATGGCGTAGGCCCCTCTGCCCATTATGATGCAGTTATTCTCCTGGGCCGCTTCCAGTATGGCCGTCTTTAAAAAATGCAGATAATCGTCCCTCTGTTGTGAGAGAGAGGCCCAGAAACCGGGATTTTTCTCGTCGTATTTCTCCCGCTTTTCGGCGCCTATACCGATGGAGTTGAGTTTGCTCTCCAGATATTCCTTGTCGATCAACGTATACCCGGAGATTTTAGCCAACTCCTGGGCCGTCTCTTCACCGAGGGATGCCAGTTCTCGCGCGATAGTGATTATTGCCATAAATGTCCCTCCTGGGACTACTGTATAGTTATTGCACAGTAAAGTCAAATTTTTTATACTGCGCCCCTATGGAAAAGCTGGGTGCCCTCGCGGCCTTCGCCACTGCGGTCTGTTGGTCGATCTCCCCCATTTTCTTCGAGAGCGCATCACGCAAAGTGGGGGCCTTGGCGGTCAACTTCTGGAAGGTCGTCTTCTCTTTCTTCCTTCTGGCCTTGGCCGGCCTCTTGAGCAGAGGCATGCCTCTGCCCCTGGACGCGGGGCTCAGCACATGGTTTTACCTTATTATTTCTGGCCTTATAGGATTTGTGATCTCCGACTATTTCCTTTTCAATGCCTACATACTCGTAGGCTCACGAATAGCCATAATATTCCAAGCCCTCACCCCTCTCTTTACAGCCCTATTCGCCTTTATTTTTCTGGGTGAACACATGATGATGACTCAACTGCTGGGTATGACGGTTGTAATATCCGGAATCCTCATAGTCGTATTCTCGCGCCAAAAAGGCTCCTCTAGCCGGGTCGCCGGACCGGCTGTCTCCATAAAGGGTTATGTCTTTTCCTTTTTTGCTGCCCTTTTTCAGGCTGCAGGCTTGATATTCTCCAAGATCGGGGTGAAAGACTACGACGTGATAGCCGGAAGTCAAATTAGAATAATCGCCGCAATCATAGGCCTGGGAATTCAGGCTGTCATTCTCGGCCAGCACAACAAGGTATTCAGACAAACTCCTAAAGAGAGGGTAGCCTTCAAAAACATAGGCGCCGGCGCCGTATTCGGCCCCTTTTTGGGCGTAACCCTGTCCCTGCTGGCGGTACGCTACACCCAGGCCGGTACGGCTTCAACCCTCATGGCCCTCACGCCAGTGCTCATCATCCCACCGAGCATCTTCATACTCAAGCAAAAGGTAAAAGCCTCGGAATTTATCGGCGCGGCGGTGGCGGTGAGCGGCGCCGCCCTCTTTTTTCTCCTTTAAGCAAGGACAGTATCGATTCCCCGCCGCTCGTGAAAAACCCTAGGATAGGCTATACTATGCATAGTAAAAGGAGGGCATCATGAAAGCTCTCGTAAAACGAAAGGCCGAAGCCGGACTATGGATGGAAGAAATCCCTATCCCCGAAATCGGCGACAACGACCTTCTTATCAAGATCAGAAAAACCGCCATCTGCGGTACCGATGTACATATCTGGAAATGGGATCCCTGGGCTCAGCGCACAATACGGCTCGGAATGACCATAGGCCATGAGTTCATCGGAGAAATCGTCGATATGGGACGCTCGGTAACGGGCTACAAGCTTGGAGAAAGAGTGTCCGGCGAGGGCCACATAGTGTGTGGAGTCTGCAGGGCCTGCAGGGCTGGCAAACGCCATCTCTGTCCCAATACCGTCGGCGTGGGCGTAAACAGAGACGGCTGCTTCGCTGAATACCTCGCCCTTCCTTCCTCCAATGCCTGGCACATCCACGACTCCATCCCCGACGAAGTCGCAGCTATCTTCGACCCCTACGGCAACGCCACCCACACCGCCCTTTCCTTTGACATGATCGGCGAAGACGTGCTTATTACCGGCGCAGGCCCCATAGGCTGCATGGCCGCAGCCATTTCCAAGCATGTGGGTGCCCGGAACGTAGTGATCACCGATATGAATCCCTGGCGCTTGCAGCTAGCCTTAAAGATGGGAGCCACAAAAGCCGTGGACGTATCCAAAGAATCGCTCAGGGAGGTCCAGAAGGAACTGGGCATGGTGGGCGGCTTCGACATCGGCCTTGAAATGTCCGGCAACCCCCAGGCTTTTGAGCAGATGATAGACAATATGTACAACGGAGGAAGAATGGCCCTGCTAGGACTATTGCCCGACGGTGCAGGCATCGAATGGAGCAGGGTTATCTTCAAGGGTCTCTTTATCAAGGGAATTTATGGACGAGAAATTTTCGAGTCCTGGTACAAGATGCAGGCCATGTTGCTTTCGGGGCTCGACATCAGTCCAGTCATCACCCACCGGTTCAGCTTCGATGACTTCGAAAAGGGTTTTGCCGCAATGCTATCCGGTGAATCGGGCAAAGTAGTCCTGAGCCTAGATTGAACAAGCCACGACCATTTTACGGCAAAAATCGCAGGCCACCCCAGGCAACTGTAAACGCAGGAGCCGAAAAGACACATAGCCTTGCAATGCCTCATAATACGGCAAAGCCACGCAATCCGGCAAAACCCATAGAATCATTTACCGTTGCCCCCGACTGCATCAGAGCTCTCGATGTCCTGCCTTCCATCCTCAACGAGATCGTGCCCCTGTCACGAAGCCATAGGCTGGGTTTGGGCAAGGGAATTCGTTCCCTCTGGGAGGATCTTACATCCGAACGCGAGCACAGGGCTTCCGAGTATTTGAGCGCACCGGCCTATTATTCCGCGTATCTGCGCTATTTTTTACCCTGGAATCTCTTGCGTCTTTCCTCATTTCTTCCCACAGCCCCCATTGAACTCGAAGACGGGTCCACGGTGGTGGATATAGGTTCAGGTCCGCTCACCTTTCCCATCGCCCTCTATCTGTCCAAGCCCGAACTCAGATCTAAAAGGCTCACCATATACTGCACGGATAGAACCGAGCGCATTCTCAAAGTGGGCTTGGAAGTCTTTGAAAGCCTCTGCCTCCGCGTGAATGGCGCATTGCCTAACTGGAAGCTGCAGCTTCAGCGACATCAATTCGGTCTGCCCCTGGCCGAGAAGGCCGACCTGCTCACTGCAGCCAATGTCTTCAATGAATTTTTCTGGAAGAGCAAGGCACCCTTGGGCATGAGGGCCAGCCTCACTGCCAGGCAGTTGCTGGGCTACCTGAAAGATTCCGGTTCCGTCCTACTGATGGAGCCCGGAGACCCCCGCTCGGGTTCCTTTATCAGTGCCTTAAGGGCTGGTCTTGCATCATTTGGCGCGATGCCAATAGCACCCTGCCCTCATTCTCTGGCCTGTCCCATGCCGGGATTATTCAGAAGCCTGGATGGTCCCTGGGGAGAAACCCAGGGCAGTTCGCGGTCGGGCGACAAGTCTTTGGTTATCATGCCTAAACGCAGGGACAAATATCCCTGGTGCCACTTTACAATAGGAACCGAAAGCGCCCCGGGCTGGCTAAAAGCCCTTTCGGAAGAAGCCGGCCTGGGCAAGGAGAAACTGGTTTTTTCCTACCTTTTAGCTTCTATTCCCGATCCTCAGCGCCCCTCCAAGGCCAAGCCTGAAAAAGCTTCGGCGGTCAGGGTCATCTCCGAGGCTTTCACTCTTCCGGGACACTTGAGCGGCCGCTATTCCTGCTCCGACAAGGGCTATAGTCTTGTGCGGTATTCGTCCGAGAGAAATGCTATTTCCAGCGGTGACCTGCTGCCTTCCCTCCAGAAGACGAGCGGCGCCACAGGGGGTCCCAAGTCTCAGGGAAAAAACACGCCCAAGCCAGCACAGGAACCGGTGCAGATAGATGAAAAGTCCGGGGCGATTATCCTCTCCTATTGACTAAAGCCCCCTCTACCCGGTATAGTCCATCCTCGTCAGCAATGACACGGGGGCGTAGCGAAGCTGGTTATCGCGCTGGCCTGTCAAGCCGGAGATCGCGGGTTCGAGCCCCGTCGCTCCCGATCGCCTTAGGGCGTAAAACCCGTCATTCACTGACGGGTTTTTTTGTCAGCGGGCTGTAGCGCAGGGGCTAGCGCGCCTGGTTCGGGACCAGGATGTCGGAGGTTCAAATCCTCTCAGCCCGATAAAAAGCCGCTCGCCTGAGCGGCTTTTGCTTTTCCTGCCCCTTGCGAACAGTTAAAAAGCCCTCACAGGCCAGACCTCGCCTGGAACTCCAGTTCAGTAGTAGGTACAACCAGCTAACAAGCTACCAATTTTGTTGTATACTTACCCCGGCATGAAAGAAGAATTCACAGTCATTCAATCGGTAGACAGAGCCCTCCTCCTTCTCGAATACATCGTCGCTCATCCGGAAAAAAAGCTGACGCTTACTGAGCTCGCTGAAGTGATGGATCTGGACAAGAGCTCGGTGTTCAGGATCCTCACAACCCTCTCCAGACATGGGCTGGTCAGGCAGGAAGAAGGGAAAAAATTGTACAAACCGGGCTTTGGGATATTCGGCCTGGCTTCTTCGTTGTATGAGCAGTTAAAGCTTCCAGTGATCGTCTCGCCCTATCTGCGGGAAATAGCCAGAAAAACCCAGGAGAACGCCCACTTAGCCCTCAAGTCAGGGACTCAAGCGGTATTTGTCGATAGAGAACAGGGAACGAATCGAATTCTCACAAACACGAACATCGGCGATACCGAAGAACTCCATTGCACCGCTGTCGGCAAGTGTCTGATCAGCGACTATTCGCGGGATGAGCTTGAAATTCTTTTCAGCGGACATAAACTGGAGCGCTTTACCGAAAGGACAATCACGGATCTGGATGCCTTGAGCCAAGAACTCGCTGTGGTAAAAGCCCAGGGCTACGGATTAGACATGGAAGAATACGAAGCTAACGTGGTCTGCTTGGCCTGCCCAATTATTAATTACCAAGGCAAGATCGTTGCGGCTATCGGCATTTCGGGAACCAAGGACAGGGGACTGTTGGACTTGGAACGGAATATCGGCATCCTGCAGGAGGCCGCGTCGGCGATTAACAATCTCCTTTCCGGAAAAGAAGTTACAGACGAAACAGCTTCTTGAGCTTTAAGGCGGTTTGCACCGGCCCTGTCAGCTTAAGCTTACCGTGGAGGTAGGCCGATTCGATCGCCAGTTTGCCCGAGAGTATGCCCGCCCAGACGCTGGCCGGAGTCGTAATGACGAGGCCGGGATTAGCAGGAAGCTTATCCTCATCCACATAAACCCCACCACCACGAATAATGATGGACATACGCTTCGCATCGCCTGAAAATGCGGAGCCGCTCAGTTCCAGACCCACTTCGATGGTTTCCTGTGCGGCGGCCGCGGCGCTCAGCCTAGAAGGAAGCTCCCGGGTAAGCCGAACCGCCAGACGGGAAGACTCTTGGGAAGTCTCGGTGCTTTCGGTTTTAAGCAGCATTTTTCTCGCCCCCCGGGATTCCCGCAATTCGCCCCTCTTTTTAAGGTATGATGCCAGAGGCGAGAGCATGGATCCATCCGAAGCCAGCCTAACTTCCCTACCCTTCTTAGCCGAAGCAGCGATAGCCAGGTCAATCGAGAGTATTTCCATGGCTTGGGGAAAGCTGAGTCGGGGCTTTTCCTCTCCCCTGATCGCTTTGATGAAATTCCAGGCCGAGCCGACGAATCCCAGTTTCCAATCCGAAGGAATGTTGAAGTGTCGCCATCTGCCTCCGAAATAGAGGCTCACCGAGGGACCATCCACAAGTGTACCCGTGCAGCGGTTGATCTTGATCAGCCCGGCCGAACCGGATACCTGGATCCACTCGTCGTTGGCGTAATAGCCGGAGGGTATTTCCATTTCCTGGCTGTATATGTACTCACAAAGACCGAAGGCTTCGCGGTCCCTATATTTCCACATAATGGCGGCGGGAGAATCGATCACCGAGTCGGTTGTCCCAATCCAGGCCGATACTTTTTCTATCGGCCCTAAAAGGTAGCGGGCCGTAGACCAGAGGTGATGGCCGTGGTCGAAGGTCTGCATTCCCCGGCCTTCGGCATACTCCTTAAGCCTCCAGGCCCAGGCCGAAGGGGGAACCGGCCACCCGCCCTTTCCGCCTGCTATCAGCTTGATAGAAAGGGATGAGGGGCTGCCAATGTAGCCTTCATTGATAACCTGGGCAGCAAAGCGGATGGGAGGATAGAAGATGTAGTTTTCGGTCACCTTGCAGACGGTTGTAGCCGAGGCGGCTGCGCTCACAAGCTTCTGGGCACCCGCCTTGTCGATGGTCATGGGTTTCTGCAAGGCCAGATGCTTTCCGGCAGCTATGGCATCCAGGCTTATTTCCACGTGGGATGTATGGGGTGTGAGAATCTCCACCGCGTCCACGGCAGGGTCTTCCAACAGCTTTCGATAATCGGTGTAGTGTGCGTCAGCTTTCTATTCGGCGCGGCGGCGCAGGGCTGTTCTTTCATCGGCATCGCAAACCGCTGCTATACGGACTCCCGGTATTCCCCGATAGCCCTCGTAGGCCATGTCGGCGATCCTTCCGCAGCCGATAATGCCGATTCCTATACTATCCATTCGCCACGCCTTCTTCCCGCTTTTTCGCCGCGCGAGCTTCTACCACGCTTCTACCGCCTGAGTTCGCTCCGAACCCTTTGGGCAATCGCCGCTGGTGACAGTGTAAAGTGTTCCAGGAGCTGATCATAGGTCGCGGAATGGATAAATCGACGTTCTCCCTTCGAATCCAGGGTATTGAGAGCGATTATGCGTCCGGCTCCCTCTTTTCCAAACAACGTTTCCTTAGTCATTTTGTATAAAAACCCATTATTCTGCTCCGCCAGTATGACGAGCTTTCCGCTACGCGCCAGCGCAGTCATCATTTCTGGATCGAAGGAGGGCATGTCGATCACTCCCGCTTTGATGCCTTCTTTTTCGAGAAGGGTGGCAGCAGCCAGAGCCTCGTACACGCCCCGGCCTGCGGATACGATCACCGCCTGCTCTTCCTCCCCCCCTCGCAACCTGTAGCCCTTTCCATAGTCGAAAACGAAATC
>CAZHFN010000020.1:22678-30324 GCA_964531105.1 uncultured Treponema sp.
TAGCCGATGGCGATACGCCGCATCACCCTCCAGTCGAAAAAGGGACAGAAGGTGCTCACCCAGGTATTGTTGCCCAGCACGGCCAGGGCTTCGCCTATGTTGATCATGTTCGATTCGGCCACCCCGACATTGAAGGCCTTTGTTGAATCAGCCCAAGCCAGGCCGCCTTCCAGACCGCTGGTGGATGCGAGGTCGGCGTCCACCGTTGCAACTTTCCCTGAGCGGCCGAATTCCTTCATGCATTCACTGACAACCCAGCTGGCCGCATACGAGCGTGAGGGATCGAGAACCGGGAGCCGCTTTGGGTCGTAGGGAATGCGCTTGTCCCTGGGTTGGGCTTTCCTTACCCGTGCGCCGGCCCTCTGGGCGCCAATGCCCATGGACCTGCCTTTCGCTTCCATTTCGGCGGCTTCCTTGGGTGCAAGAGAAGCGAGAACCTCCTGGTATCGCTCGATCCGCAGCATTTTTCGCTGCTCCTGGAACTTTATCTCCTGGGCGGCGATCTCCAAGGGAATATCTACCTTATGGCTTACGCAAAAACTGGAAAAACCGCCTGAGCCCTTCCGGGTGCGACATAGAATCGCGGTGGGCTTTCCGTTACGGGGGCTCTGCTTGAAGTCGCCCAAGGCCTGGAGAACAGCCGGATAATCCGTACTGTCCACAGTGAGCACTTTCCAGCCGAAGGATTCGAACCAGTCTTCGATATTGTTCATGGGAAAGGCCGTAGCCCGCGGATTGTCCAACTGACCACCGTTGATGTCCACCATGAGGCAGAGGTTATCCACTTTCTTTGCCCCCGCGAACATCGCAGCCTCCCAGATCATGCCCGCCTGAATCTCTCCGTCACCGGTCAGGCAGAACACGTCGAAGCGGGGATCCTCCTTGCCGGCTAGGGCAAAGCCCTGGGCTACGCCCAGCCCATGTCCCTCCGGCCCCGTAGCGATGTGGATACCGGCCAGCAGCGGCCCCGGATGTCCGTTGAGTATGCTTTCGTAAGAACGGGAATTCTTGAGCAGGCTCTTGTCGAAGTAGCCGAGATCGGCATAGACCGAAGCCAGGGCGGCCACGGCATGGCCCTTGCTGAGCACGAACATGTCCTGCCCGAGCTTGGTTGGCTCCTCCACCGAATACCGCATAAATCCGCCGTAGTAGAGGGCTACCAGGGGCACTACCGCCGAAAAAGCCCCGCCTATGTGGATGCCCCTGTCCACCGCATCCCTGCCCTGTTCGAGGCACAGTATTCGTATCTCCGAGTCCTTGATCCTCAAAAGAGAGGCTAATCCTTCATTCGTGCTGTTAAACTCCATCTCAAGCCCTCCCCAGCCGCGCTCGGGCGGCGCGCTTTATCTCATCCCTTCCAGGAGATTCCAGATCCACCAGCCCCTGTGTAACAAGATGCTTGAGGGATGGAAGAACGATGCTATCGGGAAGGCTGAGGATGATCTGGGAAAAATCCTTGTGAGTCAGGTCGGAAATCGTCTTGAGCAGCTCCCGGGACTCACCCTGGGGCTCCCTTCGCTCTGCGGGGTACCCCGAGCCCCATTCGCCTGAAAAGAGCCTATCGAAGATAAACTGGATATTGAGCTCCCCAGCCCAACCGTAGCCCTGGTTGAGGGCGAGGGACACGCAGTTGCCACTATTGATGCGGGCAAAGAGCAGGGCATCCAGCGGTGAGAGAAGGTGGCCGCAGAACATCCCGGGATATTGCATGACTGAATTGAGATAGCCCTGACCGGTACCGCATCCTCCTACCACAAGGTCGACGATATCCAGATGAATCAGAAGCGCGGACATGAAGCCCGTGTGGGTGTAGAGCAGTTGCGGCTCCTGGTTTTTGCTCTTCATGCCTGCATTGATAATTGAAAGACCACGGCCTTCCAGCCCTGCCATTATGGCCGGGTTCTTGTCCGCGGCGCTGACTTCGTTTATTACCGCTACTCGCATTGTTGCCCCCTTACTCACTCTGTTTGCCAAGCATCTTCTTTTTATACTTCTGATGATACACGCCTATCCGACAGTCTGAAACTGCGGCCCCGCAGCGCTCTCTCAAAGCCCTATCCGGTGGTGCTCCTTCTGCACTTCCTCGCACCAGGGCCCGACATTCCAGTTACCGAAAACTCCCAGCCCGCCCAGTTCGTCGTCGCCCAAGTAGACAGGCAGGGATATCACGGAGAGGCCGTCGTAGGCATAGGCCTGCTCCAGGGCTTTGGTGAAGGAAACCGAATCGTAGCCGCCGAATACGGCGTTCACGCCCTTAACCGACCTGGCCAGGGCGACATAATCGATCTGCACCGTATCGTTCGTCCGGTAGGCATTCTGGTACTGGGCCTTCTGGAGCCCGGCGATGGCCGCCATGCTCCTGTTGTCAAAAATGATAAGGCAGCCCCGCGTCCCATGCTCCACCCCATCGAAGAGGATCTGGGGCGTCATGGTAAAGCTACCGTCGCCAGAGAAGGCGAAAGTGTAGACAGGCCGATCCGCCAAGGCTGTGCAAAGAAGGGCGCTGGAAGCCAAACCCATGTAGGAGGCTCCTGTGTCCGAGAAGGTAAGGCCATAGGCTTCGTCCTCCGCAACCTGGAAACCGTTAGCCTGGACATCCCCTGCGTCAAAGTAGCGCGCGGCACCCTTTTCGAGGGCAAAGCGATAGGCGATTTCAATGGCCGCGGGCTGGGTGAGGACTTCCCTCCCCCACACCGGATCGAAGAGCGTTGGATGCGTAAAACGCCGTTTTTTGAACTCCTGCCACTCGACTTTCTTGGCCGTGTTTGTCTTCAGCCAGGGCGAAACTCCGGTTTTAGGCGAAAAGCCTGCTTCCTTAAGCTGATCGATCCAGGCGCGCAGGTTCTGTTTCGCATCACCTATAAAGGCCACCGTGCGGTTATAATGCCCCGCATCTACAGCCCTAGTATTGAAGTTGATTACAGCCTTCGCCTTTTTCCACGCCGTGCCAGAACAGTCCCACTGGCAGACAGCCCTGGCGCCTATTACTATTGCCAGGTCGGCTTCGTTCATGGCGAAATTTCCGCAGATACTCCCCTTGGAGCCACCCACTGCCATGCAGCGTCGGGCGGAATAGGGAACCACCCCGCTCATCTTAGCCCCAGGGACAATCACCGCGTCCAGCAATTCTGCCAGTTCCAGAATCTCGAAGCCGCAGGATGCCGCCCCTCCTCCTAGTTTTATGGTGATGGCTTTGGCGGACCGAGCCAGATCAGTAGCCCGGGCATACACGTTTCGATCCAGGCATGCAGCCTGGGTAAAACTTGGAGTCTCGGGGAGCTCCAGGAGATTGCAGGCTTTCATGACCGCCGCCTGGGTATTCATGGGTAGAAGAAGAAAGAATGGCCCCGGAAACTCGGGATTGAAAACCGTCGCCGCGCCCAGCCTGAGGGCGGTGAACAGCGAATCGGGCGTGTGGAGCTGGTAGCCCGAGCCCATGGTGTTCACCAGGGACAAAAAGCCCCCCTGGCGCGAAACGGGAATCTGCTGCATATTGGGGCCCTCGTCATGGGTGGTTTCGTCCCCATATATATGGTAAACACCAATCCCGTTGGATGCCGATGCGAGGGACCCGGCAAATGCGTGAAGAGCACCAGGACCAATGGAGGTCACCACCGCCGCTGTCTCTTTGTAATGCCATTTAAGCATAGTGGCACAGTGGGCAGCCTCGGTTTCGTTCCGGAGGTTCCACATCTTCAGCAGTCCTACGGCCTCGTAGACGGAAAGCACTTCACCCAGGGCCGTGCTTCCATGGCCGAAAACACCCAGGAATTTTCGAACCCCCTGGTTTAGTAACCCGATGACCAGGGCTTCGACCATCGAGACAGCCTGGAACTGGGCCAAGTCTCCCTTTTCCACCGCGGCTCGGACGCTGCCGTTTTTCGCTATCGCTTGGGCGCGGGCTTCCATATCCTTCATGTCCGTATTCATCGCACTCCTACCTCTCGAAAAGCGCCTTGGGCAGGCCGCAAGGCGTTAGCCATAACCGAAGCAAAAGCCTCGGCCAACACTGCGAGCAATGGCTTTTATTGGCTATTGTACAAGCGCATTTATTATTAGTCAACAAAAATGAAGAAATTATTTGACATCTAAGCAATCGGATTGTACAATCAACAACCAGTAAGGAATTATCTAATTTCCGTTTCTTGCACGAAAGACCGCTTGGGCGGCCTAAAACTTTAGGAGGTAATCAAATGAAGGGGAAGAAGCTTGTATTGATGGCGGCTGCGCTGCTGCTTACCGTTTCCACGCTCTTTGCTGCGCCGCCTCTCATCGCCTTCAGCGTCTCCACCACTAGCAATCCGTTCTACGCAACCATGGCCCAGGGTGTAAAAGACGAGGCAAAGGCACTAGGCTTCGATGTGATCGTCCTGGATGCCCAGAACAAGATCGAAAAGCAGGTGGCCGACGTAGAGGACGCCCTCACCAAGAACATCAAAGTTCTTCTTATCAACGGCGTGGATGACGGAGCCATACCCCTGGCCCAGAAAGCCCTGGCCAAGGGAATTCCAGTCATGGCCCTCCAGCGAAACCTCAACCCCGGCAACATGACAGCCTTTATCGGCACCAACAACGTAGTCCTGGGCGAGCAGCTCATCCATTGGTATGCCGGCACCCTGGGCGGCAAGGTTTCCAAGGTCCTCATTCTCACCGGAACTCCCGGAGCCGCCTCCTCCGAAGACAGGATCAAGGGCATCAACGCCACGCTTGCTAAGTACCCCAACATCCAGGTGCTCGCTTCCCAGACCGGTTATTACGACAGAGCCAAATCCCTGCCGGTGGCCGAGAACATGCTCCTCAGGTTCCCTGAAGCCGAAGCCATCCTCTGCCTCAACGACGAAATGGCCATGGGCGCCCTTGCAGCCGCCTCCTCCATGAACAAAAAGATCAAGATCACCGGCATGGACGCCAATCCCGACGCCCTCAAGGCAGTCGCCGAAGGCAAACTCTACATGACCATCGCCCTACCCCCCTATGATATCGGAAGAATCGGTGTTCAGTTTGCCAAGGATGTCCTGGACGGCAAGCAGGTTCAGGCTATGAAGATTATGGATGTCAGCTTCGTGACAGAGAAAAATGTCGGACAATTCAGAAAATAATATAAAAACTCCGGAAAACCTCGAGACCCTGCAAGGAGTCCCGAGGTTTTCCAGCCTAGGACCGCAGAACTCAGTTCCATCAGACTCGGAGTTGTCAGACTCAAGACCACCAGGTTCGGGGCTATCGGCTCCGGGCCTGTCGGTCCTGGGCATATCCAAGGGATTCCCCGGCGTCCAGGCTTTGGATGATGTTTCCTTCTCCATAAACAGAGGAGAGGTCCATGTCATCCTGGGCGAAAACGGCGCCGGCAAATCCACGCTCCTCAAGATCCTGAGCGGAGCCCTCCAGCCCGATTCGGGCCGCATTCTGCTAGATGGAAAAGAAATTTACCTCAAGACCCCCGGGGTGGCCTCCCAGGCGGGAATCGCGGCGATCTATCAGGAACTCAGCCTGGTGCCCTGGCTCTCGGTGGCGCACAACCTCTTTTTGGGCAGGGAAGGCATGATTGGCCGATTCCTTATGTCCAAGAGGAAACTAAAAGAAAGAGCGGATGAGGTATTTGCCGCCCTCAGCCTCAATCTCGATCCAGAAGCCCTGACAGGGGATCTGGGCATGGCGGAGCAGCAGTTGGTGGAAATATCTCGGGCTTTTTCCCGCAACGCCCGTTTTATCCTGATGGACGAACCCACAGCCTCGCTCACCGAAACCGAAATTAATCTTCTGTTCGGCAAGATCGAAACTCTCAAGAAGGCCGGCGTGGGAATACTCTACATTTCCCACAGGCTGGAGGAGATATTCCGCATCGCCGACCGGGTGACCGTCATGCGGGATGGCAAGAGTGTATACGGCGGTCCGGCGGGGGAACTCTCGCTTCCGGAACTAATCTCTAAAATGGTAGGCCGGCCCATCGGCAACCATTACCCCAAGGAAGCCTTCAGCCCCGGCGAGTTGCTTCTGGAAGCCAAGGACGGCGTTTCTGGCGAGGAAGGCCTTACCTTCTCGCTTCGACAGGGAGAGGTGGTGGGCCTGGCCGGACTCGTGGGCGCTGGACGTACCGAGTGGGCCCGTAAGGTATTCGGAGCCGACCCCGATCCGCAGATGCTCATCAAGGTAAGCGGGACGGAGGTGTCAGTCGCTTCTCCCAGGCATGGGCGAGACCTGGGCATGGGCATGGTGCCAGAAAACCGGAAAGAACATGGTCTGATTTCGGGCAGGTCAGTCCTCCACAATATCACCATCACCATCATGGACTGGCTTTCAAAACTGGGAGTCGTGGACCGGAAGCGCCAGGCAGCCGTATCTTCGGAATTTATCGAAAAACTGTCCATAAAATGTCCTTCGGATAACGCTGATATCTCCACCCTAAGCGGGGGAAACCAGCAAAAGGCCGTGCTCGCCAAGTGGCTGGCCCGAAAAGGAAAAATAATAATCCTGGACGAGCCAACCCGGGGAATCGATGTTGGAGCGAAGTTCGAGATGTACCAACAGATGAACACCCTGTGCCGGGAGGGCAAGGGAATCATCCTCATCTCCTCCGACCTTCCCGAGCTTCTTTCCATGAGCGATAGGGTCTATGTCATGCACGATGGAAGGTTCGTAGCCGCGCTGGACAAAAAAGATACAAGCCAGGAGAGAATCCTCGAGTACGCCTCGGGGCTGGGCACTAAAAACACTGCAAGAAATGGGAGTAAAGGATTATGAAAATGCTGCCGCGAAGCGGTCTATCGAAGTTCATGTCCCGCTATGGCTCCTTCGGAGTCCTCTTCGTCATCACTCTGGCCATGTCCCTGGCCAACAAGTCCTTCCTCACCGTTCCCAACCTGGTCAATGTGGCGCGGCAGGTATCCATCAATACCATCATATCCGTCGGCATGACCTTCATCATCATCACAGCAGGCATAGACCTCTCAGTGGGCTCACTGGTAGCCCTCTCCAGCTGCGTGGCCATGATTATCATCGAAGCCACAGGCTCTTCCTTATTGGGCATAATCATAGGCATCCTCATCGGCGGCGTGGCGGGAGCCTTTAACGGAGCCTTCGTAGCCTGGGCGGGAATCCCTCCCTTCATAGTCACCCTGGCTGGCTTGACCATCTACCGGGGAATAGCCCTGATCATAACCGGGGGAACTCCCATCATCAGGTTCGAGGGAGGCTTCCGCAATCTCGGCCAAGGTGCCTTCCTGGGTATTCCCGTGCCAGTCATCATCATGATCATCGTCGTCTTTTTAATGCACTTCCTCCTCACCCGCACGGCCTTCGGAACCCATGTCTACTCCGTAGGCGGCAACGAAGAGGCCAGCCGCCTCTCGGGCATCAAGGTCGGGAAGGTGAAATTCCAAGTCTATGTGATGGGGGGCATGCTCACTGCCCTGGCGGGTATGGTGCTCATGGGGAGGCTCTCCTCGGCCCAGCCCAACACGGGCGAAGGCTTCGAGCTCGATGCCATCGCCACGGTAATCTTAGGCGGTACAAGCCTAATGGGAGGCAGAGGCACCATATGGGGCACCATGGTAGGGGCTTTCATAATCGGAATACTCAACAACGGTTTCAATCTCATGGCGGTGGACGCCCACTTCCAGCTGGTAGCCAAGGGAGTCATCATCCTG
>CAZHFN010000020.1:30424-40040 GCA_964531105.1 uncultured Treponema sp.
TCTCATGGCGGTGGACGCCCACTTCCAGCTGGTAGCCAAGGGAGTCATCATCCTGCTGGCTGTGCTGCTGGATCGATACCTGAAGCGTAAACAAGCTTAAATAACTGACCAAGAATTGCCCTTGGAGTCGGCTCTTATTTCATAATCCAGTTCAGGAAAGTCCATTCCGCGTTCAGATACACGGTGTTGCTGCGCTGTGTCCCCTCATCCTTAAGTTCGGTGATGCCTTTCAAGACATAATCCCCTGGGTTCAAGGGTCCAATTTCGAATTCCAGGCGGACAATATGAAAAACTGCATACCGCTTGCCCCTTTTGAGGCTTTACAGGTAGGATCAGAATCATGGAACTCAGCCCGGCGGCGATTGCTGTCATGTGCCTCGCTGCCTTTGCCATAGGTATCGCAAAAAGCGGAATAGCAGGAATCGTAACCTTTGTAACACCCTTCGTAGCCATGACCATGTCCTCAAGAATGGCTACTGGGATTATGCTTCCCCTCATGATCGGCAGCGACATAGTCGCGGTGCTTTACTGGAGACGCAAGGCCGAGTGGGGCACGCTGAAATGGATACATCCAGGTTCGGCAACGGGGCTAGCCTTGGGATTCTTTCTCCTCAAGCGCATCGATGATGCGACTTTTACCCCCATCCTAGGCGCCTTTATTATCCTGATTACCCTGCTAGGCATGGGCTTGAAGTATTTCAAGTTAAAAATTACTACCCGTGCCAGGTTTATGCCTCTCGCCGCAGGAGTGTTAGCGGGATTTTTTGCGATGGTAGCCAACGCATCTGCTCCTATAATCGCTATGTATCTACTGGCCATAGACTTGAAAAAGGAAGACTTTGCTGGCACTAACGCCTGGTTTTTAATGACTACCAATATCCTCAAGCTTCCCTTCAGCTTCGCCCTTGGAACCCTCAGCATAAGCCATCTGGGATTCGATGCCATGATTTTTCCCATCTCCCTGATAGGCTTGGCTTTGGGAATACGTTTTGTAAAGCGAATTCCCCAGAAGGTATTCACCGTCGTGATACAGGTTCTCTCGATTCTGGCGGGATTGAGGCTTATCTTCTAGGATAGAGGCTGGATTGTAGCCGGCGCTTAGAGTTCTCGGATCACCATATCTTCGTAGCTTTCCCTGCGTACCGAAAGACGATGCTGCCCCCCTCTGCTAGTCATTACCACGGCCGGCCTGGGAATCCTGTTGTAATTGGATGCCATGGAGTGGTTATAGGCTCCGGTGGAGAAGACAGCCACGATATCCCCTGGTTTAGGCTCGGGTAAGCCTAGGTCATGGATGAGGATATCCCCCGATTCGCAGCATTTGCCGGCCAAGGTCACTATAGTGTCGTGGTTCCAGTCGGCCTTGTTGGCACAGAGCGCGTAATACTTCGCATCATAGAGAGCCGGCCTGATATTATCCGTCATGCCTCCGTCCACGCCCACATAGGTACGAATGCCAGGAATTGTCTTTACCGAACGAATACCATACAGGGTGATCCCCGCCTCGCCGATTATCCAGCGCCCCGGCTCTATAGTAACCATGGGCATGGGCAGTCCGGCTTTTTCTGTCTCCAGCCGTATAAGCTGCATCATGGGGTCTATAAAATAGCCGAGTTCCATCTCCGGATCCCCGGGCAGGTAGCGGATGCCAAAGCCTCCCCCCACATTGAGTTCCGTAGCCGTGAAATCGAAATCGCTGCGCATATCGGCCATGAGCTTGAGGGCTACACCCAGGGCAGCCAGATGGGAAAAGTTATCCCGTATCTGAGAACCTATATGAAAATGGAAACCTCTGAAATCTATATGGGGTGAGTTGAGTGCGGCCCTGATGTAATCAGCCCGCACCGACGCATCCAAGGGTATTCCAAACTTGGAATCAAGACTCCCTGTGGATATGAACCTGTGGGTATGGCTATCCACGCCCGGCGTTATGCGATAGAGAAGCTTGACCTTTTTGCCCAGTCTGGCGGCTATCCTCTCCACATCATTGATTTCCCTTAGGTTGTCGGCGATTATTCTGCCCACGTCGCTGCCAATAGCGTATTCCAGTTCCGCCAATGTTTTGGCATTGCCATGGAAGACTATTGTTTCAGGGTCCACATTAGCCTTCAGAGCCGCAAACAGCTCTCCTCCTGACACCACATCCAGGCCTAATCCTTCCTGGGCCACAATCCTGCACATATCCAGAGTCTGAAAGGCCTTGGAAGCATAGACGGCCCTGGTTGCTGGATACTTGTCGAGAAAATTTCTTTTAATAAGGGCGCAGCGCTCCCTCACCGCCGTCTCGGAAACGACATAGAGTGGAGTACCGTACTGCTCGGCTAAATCCACTGTGTCGGATCCGTCGAAGAATAAATGGCTGAATCGAATGGAAGCTTGGGCATTGAATTCGCTTATTTCCATTCAGCAACCCTCCTTGAGCAGCCTCGAAGCTGCGCGTACCTGCAAGGCAACCCCCAGCGCGAGGCAGTCTTCATCGATATCGAAGGCGCTCGAATGAAGGGGAGCCTGTATACCTTTGTTTTTATTGCCGCAGCCCAAGTGATAGAAGGCTCCTGGCCTTTCCCTGAGAAAGAATCCAAAATCTTCCACGCCCAGGCTTGGTTTTTCCTTCCACAACACCGCAGAATCGCCTAAAAGCTCCTTGGCTTCTTTTTCAATAAGATCGACCACTTGATTGTGATTGATCAGGGCTGAATATCCCGGCCTTATTTCAACCTCTCCCTTGCCTCCCAGCGCAACCGGAATTCCTTCGACTATCGCTCTTACGCGTTGGGCGATCTCATTTCTTATCTTAGGGCTGGTAGTCCTAATAGTACCGGTCATCGTCACTTCTTCGGCGATAATATTGTTGCGTTGGCCGCCATTGATAGTACCGATGGTAATCACCGCTTCATCGAGGGGAGAAACGTTGCGCGATACCACTGTGTGCAGTGCGTCCACCACCTTGGCGGATATCAGCACTGCATCTATGCCGGTGTCGGGGTATGCGGCATGGGCTCCCCTACCTGAAATTTTCAAGATAAGGGTGTCGGCAGCGCCGTTGAGGGCTCCATGCTTTAGCTCGACTTTTCCCGTAGGGACATCGGGCATGACATGAAGGCCTATCACATAATCCACATGAGGATTTTCCAGGCAGCCGTCGGCTATCATGGGCAGGGCACCGCCGGTGGTCTCCTCGGCCGGCTGGAAAAGAAACTTTACCGCGCCGTCGAAATCCTGTCTGTGCTCGGAAAAGTAACGGGCAGCGCCCAGGGCTACCGTCATGTGGGCATCGTGGCCGCAGGCATGCATATAGCCCTTGTTGCGCGACCTGTAGATTCTGTCTTGGGGTTCTTCCACAGGAAGGGCATCCATGTCCGCCCTCAGGGCTACAACCCTTCCTGGCCTAGCGCCTTCTACAAGGCCTACCACGGAAGTCCGTTTTTTTTCGTAGGGTATTCCCAAAGACTCCAGGGTTTTACAGATATATTCCTGGGTTTTCCATTCGCCGTCCCCTGGTTCTGGAATAGAATGCAGGTCCCTCCTGGTCTGGATAATCCATTGTTCCATCGTCCTGACTTGTTCCAGCAGACCTGTCCTGTGTATCATTTCTTGTTCCTCTTTAACTGGCATCAATGGCCCCCATGGAAGAGAGCAGTTTCCCCATGGCGCTTGAAAATCGCCCATCGTAGACTCGGATAGCCGGACCGGTCATACATACCGATTCTCCGGAGAGATCCAATGAAAGCCTCCCCCCCGGCATGATCACCGTCACCTCTCCTTCCACAAGACCTAGGCGCTTGGCGACGCTGGCGGCCGCGCAGGAAGAAGAACCACTGGCCAAGGTATACCCTGCCCCCCGTTCCCAGATTTCAATTTGAATTGTATGCCTATCCAGAACCTTTAAAAATTGTACATTGGTCCTATTAGGAAATAGCGGGTGCTCTTCCAGCCTAGGGCCTAAGCGTCTGGCGAGTTCCGCAGTAGGCGATTCGGCGAGCACGACACAGTGTGGATTGCCCATGGAAACGAAGCTCGCGCTGACTTTTTCGCTCTCGATATCCAGCAAGCCCTGGATGAATTCCTCAGATTCGATGTTCAAGCCGGCAAGCCTGGTGGAAAAAGAGGGCTTGCCCATGTCTACACGAATCGATGCTGGGTCTATGCTTTCCACGTGGGCCGAAACCCTTCCTCCCAAGGTGTTGATAAAAAACTCATTCCTGCCCACATACCCGCGTTCGGCCAGGTAGAGGCAAAAAATCCGCAGACCGTTGCCACTCTTCTCCGCCTCCGATCCATCGGGGTTGAAAATTCGCAGCCATGGGCTCTCCGCGGCGCCGAAGGAATCTGCGGCGCCGAAAGAATCCGCAGAAAAGCCTCGTAGATCATCTTTACCGGCCAGCGGCCCGAGGAGTATACCGTCGGAGCCTGCGCCTGTATTCCGGTCGCAAATCGCCCTGATCGCTTCGGGAAGCGGCGTGAAGCCAATATCCCTTGGATCGATGACGATATAATCATTTCCCAGGGCATGGTACTTTCTGAATTGAATAGTCATCAACCATGCTCCTTCAGTATCCTGGGCACCCGCTTGGAGATGCCGCAGCTCACCTCATAATCGATCGTACCCATCAATTCGGCCAACTCTCCCGCGGGCAATTCGGGCAGGCCAAAAAGGGTGGCCTCGTCGCCCACCGTGGCCTCAGGTATGTCGGTGACATCCACCATGATCTGATCCATGCAGACCCGCCCAGCCACCTGCGCGCGCTTACCGCGCACCAAAACCGCCGCCTTGTTGGAGAGATGGCGGGAGTACCCATCTGCATACCCAATCTGGAGCAGAGCGATACGCGTAGGCCTGGAGGCTATGAAAACCCTGGAGTAGCTCACCCCCTCGCCTATTCCTATGTCCCGTATGCTTACAATAGATGCGCAGAACTCCATCACTGGCTTCAAGCCTTGGGGAATCCTGTGGTCTGCCTCGGGGGAGAGCCCATAGAGAAGGACCCCCGGCCTCACCATGTCCAATCGAGATTCGGGAATCCTCAGCAGCGCGGCGCTGTTGGCCATGTGCCTTATGCCCGGATCAAGCCCTTCAGCCCTTATTGCTTCCAAAGCCCCCTGAAATCTGGCTAGCTGAATCGCCGAAAAGCCTGTTTCTGGATTGTCCGCCTCGGTAAAGTGAGAATAGGTACCTTCGATTTCCAGACCGTCGAGATCGGCTAAAAATCGGGCAAAGGACCCCGCCTGATCTGGACTGATACCCTGGCGGTGCATTCCCGTATCAATCTTGATATGGACAAGGGCTTTTTTCTCCAGACGACAGGCCGATTCCGACAGGGCTCGGCCTAAGTCTTCAGTAAATACAGTCTGACTGATTCCAAGAGAAACGATTATGTCGGCATTTCCGGGATCGGTCGTACCCAGCACTAGGAGGGGCGTTTCAATTCCAGCCTCACGCAGTTCCAGCGCCTCTTCCAGGTAGGCCACCGCCAAAAAATCCACACCCGCCGCCGCCAGGATTCGTGAAGTGATTACTGCCCCGTGCCCGTAGGCATCGGCCTTGATCACCGCGCATATCTTGGATTTCCCTGCGATTTCCCTGAGCTGTCGCAGGTTGTTTTCTAAGTTCTCACCATGAATATAGGCCGAAGCCTTTCTATGTATCATCGATGCTTCACCTTTCGAGAAATAAGTCCTCTGCTTACCGCCGCATCCAGATCCACGATGGAGGATCCAATTCTCTTGCAGGCGGTAAAATCCCTCTTCCATATAAATAAATCAGCCCTGGCCCCTGGTTCAAGCCGGCCCGCAGAGTGCGGAGTCGTTTTCTCAAGCAGCGCTTCCGGATTGGCGCTCATCAGGGTAAAGGCCTGAGGAATGCCGCAGCCGGTCGCCTTTTGGAAAGCCAGCACTATATCGATGCCGAGACTACTGGAGCCTATAAGGGTGCCATTCACAGAATACCTCACACCCGATTTTTCCGAGCGAACCGCCTGGCCGAAATAGCTGTACTCTCCGAAATCCAAACCCGCGGGAGCCACCGCATCGCTGGTGAGTATGAGCGATTTAGGTGCCACGCAGCGGAAGGCCGTGCGCAACGCGCTTCCATTTACATGCATTCCATCGGCATTGACTTCCACCCAGTCGGCATATCCATCCAAGGCTATGTTCACCAGCCCGCCGGCCTTATGATCCAGAGGGCTCATGGCGTTGAAAAGATGGGTAATCGAATACGGTCGCGTCGGCAAGATTGTCGATACATTAGCATCGGAATGACCAAGGGCTATCATAACCCCGGCCTTTCTTAAAAGCGGGTATAAAGCTTCAACGCCGGGCTGCTCGGGGGCTAGGGTCATGATCCTGAGCATTCCGGCGCAGATATCCAGAATTTCTTCACACAACCGGGTATCGGGTGCATGGATTTGCCCTAGCCCTATTCCTCCTCGTTTGACAGGATTTACAAAGGGACCTTCCAGATAGATCCCCGGAATCGTAGTCGGGTAAAGACCGGAATCCTCTATGGCAGCGACGAGATTCTTTACCGCCGCCTTGTCCCAGAGGATAGTGGGAAGAAAACGTCCAACACCCTTTTCTTCCAACCTGGCTGCTACATCCTTCAGTGCCGATCCATCCATCGGGGTTTCAAAACCCAGCCCAAAGGCGCCATGGATATGGAGTTCCGTGAGCGGAAGGGCTAGATAGCAGCCTTCGCCGTCAAACTCCGTCAGGCTTTCTCTTTGTTCATAATTCCTTTCCTTTTGGAACGCTTCATTCCCCACGGTGAAGCCAGTGATCATACCGCCTTTCACCACCAGGCTGGCATTTTCCAGGATCCTATCGGGAAGGATGATATTGATATTGGAGAGCGTATAGCCATCGATCATAGGTGTATCATTGTGTACAGACGGCTCATCCATGTAAAGGCGAGACACGGCGCTGACATTTATGGGGCATTTACGGTATCATGCCGCGAAATAAGTAAAAGGGAGTGCCATGAAGCGAGAAGAATTCAGCTATATCGCCCTGGATCTGGATGGAACCATACTCAACGAAGCCTACGTCCTTTCGCCCCGGGTAAGGGATTGCCTTAAGAATTGCAGGCAGTTGGGCAAGAGAATCATCATATCAACAGGGAGAGTCCTAGCTTCTGCACGCCTTCAGGTCGCAGCCCTGGGGGGGGTGGATGGCTTTGTCTGCTCTAATGGTGCAGATATCTATAAGGGCTCGGGCGAAAGCATCGCCCATTTTCATCTCGATGAGGAACTGTCCCGAAGATTAGTGAATCTTGCCCGCAGTTTCGATTCCCATTACCACGCCTATATGGGCGACTCCTGGTGCTACGAAAGGCGCAACGACTATACAGAGTACTACGTCAAGCGAGCCGGCAAGGAAGGGGTAAAGCTGGACTTCGATTCCCCCAAAAGCCTGGAATTTACAAAATTCATGTTTCTGGATGACCATGAGAAACTCGAATTGATCCGCATGGAACTGCTTAAGAACTTTGGCCCAAGCGTGCAAATCGTGTACTCGGCTCCTTTTATGCTGGAAATTGTAGTGGCTGGGGTGAGCAAGGCCACTGGATTGAAAGTATGCATAGAGCACCTGGGGGGAAGCCTCTCGGAGGTGATTGCCTTTGGCGATGCAGAAAATGACGAGGAAATGCTCCTGGAATCGGGCATGGGTGTTGCCATGGGCAACGCATCTAAGGAGCTGAAAGCCAAGGTCAAGGCTGTAGCCCCCTCTGTGGACGAGGACGGGGTAGCAGTATTCCTGGAGAATTTCTTTGGCCTTTGAGGCTTGTTATGAAACCTGATCAGGCGTTGAATTGGCTCGATTGATTCGCTTTTAGTTTTCCCCTGTGCTTGACCAGGTCAAGAGCCCACGGCTACTATGCCAGTAGCAAAAATTGTAAACCCCAGCCGGGGTGGTGGAATTGGTAGACACCAGGGACTTAAAATCCCTTGCTGCGCAAGCGGCGTGCCGGTTCGAGACCGGTCCCCGGCAACTCTTTAAATTTCCATCTGGGATCCGCATGAAAGCCAAGACACTATGCCAGGAAGCTTTTTATCCAGAACGGCATAGCCCTTTAATCCCGTACAATGACAGCAGTAGACGCTCTGGGGCAGCAAACGTGCAATATACGTAGATACCCGATCCAAAGACTCGATTCCATCGTTTACGAGATGGAATCCACCTACTATCGATTTCAGGCGTTGCCCAGGGAATGTCCTGCGCGCCGATTCCAGAATATTTTCAATTCCCCTATGCGCGCAGCCTGTGATTACAGTCATGCCGTCGTCTTCCACCACAACCATCGATAGTTCATCCTCAAATCTATCAATAGCTTCCAATGCTCCTGTCCCGGTCCTAAAGGTTTTGTTGGGCTCTCGCCCATCGAAAAGCTCAGCCCGGGGCAAGATAAAAACTCCTTCACCTACGGCTATAACTGAATCTACTATTTTTACTCTCCACTTTCCTTTCTCGGGCAAGAAAGCGCTTATCCCCACATCCCTCAGCGAATCCGCAGTTCTTGCCGATTTATTCCCATCAAATCCCTGGCCGGCCACTACCTCAGCTTTGAGAGTCCCTGCCATTTCCACAAGAGCATGCAAGCCGCCTCCATGATCATAGTGACCATGACTCAGGACGACTATATCCAGCGAAGAAAGGTCAAGATTGAGTTTTTCTGCATTACTTAAAAACAAGCTGCTCTGGCCCGTATCAAAAAGGATTTTGCGGTTGCCCGCTTCAACGAGAAAAGAGAGTCCGTGCTCGCTGCGAAAGCCAGGTTTAGGACAATAATCATCCATTAGACTTGTAATTTTCATGGCTCAATGATCTTCCGGCGCATGTAGTCCTGTCAACCATATAACTGGTATACGCCATCCATACGTGTTTAGATACATTAAATCTGTCCTTATCTTTTCGTATTGACCCTTGACAAATTATGGGCATTTGCCTATTATAATTTTGAGAAGGTTTTTAGCATTTGCTATTTATCTTCCTGCAGCGCCGTTGGCGTTACGTAACTATTTATAACAAGGAGGCAGAATATGCCGAATTTTAATGGAACAGGACCTTTGGGAGCAGGACCCATGACTGGCCGAGGCTTTGGCCCCTGCTGCGGCGCCCAGGCTTATGGCCGGGGAATGCAAAGAGGAAATGGCCTCGGGATGGGCTCAGGCGGCGGTCTGGGCATGGGTAGAGGCATGGGTCGCGGTGCAGGCGGCGGTTTCGGTCGCGGCTCGGGCATCGGTTTTAGCCCGCGAATGGGCTGGTTTCCCGCCGGTTATGGCGCGGATGATCTGGAAATTCGTGAGGGAGGGCTCAAGTCGACGCTAGAGCAGCGCGCGGCTTTTCTCAAGGCCGAACTTGAGCGAACAGAGTCTATGCTGAATGCCCAAAACTCTCAGGCGAGTGATCCGAGTGCGGACAAAGTAAAGTGAGAGCGCCTCGAGGCGTGGTAATAGCTGTCGCCAGCGGAAAGGGCGGTACAGGCGAAACAACTCTGGCCGCCCATCTCGTCAACGACAGGCCAATTCATCCATCCTTCTCAGGCGCCGTGAAAGGTCCCGAGCTAGGTTCATGACCAGCATGGCGAAGGTTTTGCAGTCCACTTTGGAAATTTCGTAAA
>CAZHFN010000021.1:0-25214 GCA_964531105.1 uncultured Treponema sp.
TCGCCTCCCTTCCCTGCTTCAATCCCAACAAGGTTCGAGGAACTCTATAAAATTTAAACACAAAAAAGTGATTTTTCAGTCTATACTATGCCGATGCCCATGAAGGGACTTTTTGAGGGACTGCGAAAATCCCTCCCATGGCGACTTTATATCGCCCTTACTTTTGGAATCCTCACAAGCCTACTATTAATTCTCGACCTTCGAACCACCCTGCGGTTGGACGATCCTGCCAATTACGCTGCAGAATTGCTCGAACTCAAGGCAGGGAGAACCGAAGAACTCGCATCGGCTCTGGAAGCCGTATCCTACCAGTTTCTCTCCAATTCCCTCCTCAACGGTACCCTGGCATCCTATGCGGCTGATAAGGAACTCTACGATATCAGTAGGTGGAATATTATATTCTCGGATCACCTCGAGGGAGTCACCGGGACGGTTCCCGAGCTTGAGGATGCAGTATTCTTTGACTTGAATTCCCCCGGCCGCATCCCCCTCACCATGAGCGATTCTCTCACGAGAGAAACATGGATCCCCGTCAAGGAATCCATACTTAAAGACGCGATAGCGGCAGAAGGCAGGTCCGTCTGGGGCATGGTTCCTCAAGCAAAGACTTCATCGGAAGAGTTACAACGACACAGCTCTCCTCTGCTCTGCGCCCGGCTTATCAAGCGTATTCCCGACGGATTCCGCCTGGGAGTCCTGGTGCTCCTTGTAGACCCTGACAGGCTCGCCCGCACGGTTAGCGGCTTTTCCCAGGACGAGGGAATAGCGGTTTCAAAGAAAACCGACTATAGCCTCCTTCTGGACAAGGAAGGCCGGATTCTCGCCTCCGTCGATCCAATGTTCAGCCTCAAGACAGCCTCAGAAGCCATACCGGATTTCAGTTTTCGTCTTCAGGACCGCCTGCCCCCCGAGGCGCCGGGGCGATACAGAAACTCCTCTTTCTGGGTAGTCTACAATCCCGTCCCGGGTAAAGACTGGACGATTCTCTCCATTCTGCCTATTTCCGCCAATCCTCTACCAAGTTTTGCCAAAGTGCTCTTGTTCGTGATCCTCGGATTTTCTTCCTGGATAGTCGCGGCTCATATGCGGGCAGCAAATAAAAAAACGTCAGGACTTAAACAAGAGTTCAACCTGCCTCCCTGGTGGTCTAACTTAAGTCCCAAAGAGGCCTTGGTGCTTCTCTTCCTCCTCACGGGGAAAGGCAATAAGGAGATCGCCTCGATACTGGGTATTCGGGAGCAGACGGTGAAGAACTACCTCCACTCGGCCTATGGACGCATTGGGGCTCAGGACAGGGTTTCCGCCATCGTCATTCTGCGCGACGCGGGCATGGATCTCGAGACAATTCGCCTACATGCCGAGGTAAACCCCAACTTTTCAGTAGATTCAAGGCTTTTTTCCTAGTTTTTCCACAAAAATTGAGCCTGAGAGTACCAAAGTACTCGTTGCACGCATTAAAAAACCGACCAAGAATTCCTCCATCACCTTCAAGGAGGAATCGATGAAACGTGCTCTGTTGATTTTTATGGCGCTCCTCACCGTCGGCATACTGCCGGCCTTTGCCCAGGGCAAGGAAAAGCTCATGGTCTATACGTCCATGAAGGAAGTGCTGATTGGCGAACTCCGGGATGCCTTTGTGAAAAAGCACCCCAATGTTCAGTTCGATTATTATTCCGCCGGCGCTGGCAAGATCATGGCCAAGATAGCCGCCGAGAGGCAGTCGGGAAAACTCGTCGTCGACGTGCTGTGGACGAGCGAAGTGCCCGATTTCTACGCGCTCAAGAAGGAAGGGGTCCTCCAGAAGTACAAGTCGCCCGAAGCCCAGTATGTGGTAAGCCCCCTCGTCGATCCGGACTATGAGTTTACGCCAGCCCGACTCGGCACCCTGGGTGTCACCTACAATACCAACAAGATAAAGACGCCGCCCACCCAGTGGTCCGATCTCTTCGGACCGGCCTGGAAGGACAGCTTCGCCATAGCCAACCCTGCGCTCTCCGGTACGGCCATGGTCTCTGTGGGCATGATGGCCGAAAACCTGGGCTGGGACTTCTTCACCAAACTGCGGGCCAACGGCGGCAAGCTCGGACAGGGCTCCGGCCAGGTAGTGGATGACACGGCCGCAGGCGACCTCGTGGGCTGCATCGGCGTCGACTACATCACCATCGACAAGATCAAGCTCGGCGCTCCCTTAGGCTTTGCCTATCCCAAGGAAATGCTCGTCGTCCCCAGCCCCGTGGCGATTTTCAAGGGCACGCCCAACCTCTCCGCCGCCCAGAAATTCGTCGACTTCCTTCTCTCCAAGGACGGACAGACAATCATCGCCAACAACTACACCCTGCCGGTGCGAAGAGATGTGCCCATCGCTCAGGGCGTTGGTCTCGTCTCCCCGGAAGAAGCCGTCAAACGCGCCATGAAGATCGACTATCTCAAGCTCATGGTGGAAAAACAGGCTACTATCGATAAATTCACCGCGATAATGCAGAAGAAGTAGTTCCTTTTCGGGGAGGGGAAAAGATCAGATGAGCTTCCACCCTCCCCTGTTGTTCTTTGCCGCCGAAAAATGTCGCGGGCGGAAAATAGAACCCCGCCCCATCCCCTACATGCTTAAGGAGAACCCAACATGGCTGACCTTCGCCTGTCGGGAGTGTCGAAATCCTACGGTACTCATAAGGTGCTCGACGGACTCGATCTCACCATACAATCGGGAGAGTGCTTTACCCTCCTCGGTCCTTCGGGCTGCGGCAAGACCGTAATCCTGAGACTCATCGCCGGCTTTGAAACGCCCGATGAGGGAACCGTCAATATTGGAGGCCAGGTGGTGGCCGATGCAAGGCACGCACTGCCCCCTGAAGAGCGCCATATCGGCGTCGTCTTCCAGGATTATGCAGTGTGGCCCCACAAGACTGTCCATGAGAACATTTCCTATCCCCTGGAAATTGCCAAGGCCGCCAAGGAAAAAATCTCAACCGATGTGCGAAAAGCAATCGAGCAGGTGGGATTGAAAGGACTGGCTAACCGCTACCCTTATCAACTTTCCGGCGGCCAGCAGCAGAGAGTCGCCCTTGCTCGAGCATTAGTCACTAATCCGGCGGTGATGCTCCTGGATGAGCCTCTCACCAATCTCGATGCAAACCTGCGCGAGGAGATGCGCTTTGAGATAAAGGAACTCCAGCGCAAGACAGGCACAACCATCTTCTATGTCACTCACGATCAGGAAGTTGCCCTGGCCATCTCCGACCGGATGGCGATCATGGATTCGGAAGGGAAAATCAGGCAGACCGGCAAGCCTGATGAAGTATACGAGCATCCGGTGGATGAATTCGTCCATCAGTTCCTGGGCATACCCAACTATATTCCCTTCGAAATACGGGATGGCGTGGCGTGGATCACCGGCACCGCATCGGGCGATAATTCTCTTCGCATGCCTTTAGCCCCTCCCTCCGCCTTCCCCGGCAATTCGGGAAGAGCAGGATGCAGGCCTATGGATATCCTTTTGGATCGAAATCCTGCCCTGTCCGACGGCCTCCCGGCCAAGGTCCTCAGGCTTTCCCTTCTGGGACCTATCGTAGACTTTTTACTGGATGTGAGGGGCGTGCAACTGCGCGCCCAGATACAGACCGAGGAAGCCCTGGCCAGAGATCTCCTCATAGAAGAAGGCCAGGACTGCGGCATTCGCTTCGCAGGGCTTCGCTGGTTCGCTAAAAACGGGGAGGCTGTATGATGACAAGCGGAAAAAAAATCACGACAGCCAATCTGGTGCTTGTCTTCTCAATCCTAGTCCTGGTAATCGTCGTCGCGGTGCCCGTCGTTCTGATCATAATTACCGCGTTTTTTGAAAACGGAAAATTCAACATCGCAGGAGTGATGAAGATTCTCTCCGATCCCGATACCTACCAGGCACTATGGAATTCAGTACTGATTGCCACGGGGACAACCTTGGTATCAACGACGATCGGAACCTTCTTCGCCTGGCTGGTAGCCCGCACCGACCTGCCATTCAAGAAAACCATGAAGGCTCTCTTCCTGGTACCTTTCATGCTGCCCTCATTTATCGGCGCCCTAGCCTGGAAAGTGCTCCTCTCATCCCGAGCGGGATATATCAACAAGCTCCTCATGGCCATGTTCGGCCTTGAGCGTGCGCCTATCGATATAATGAGCTTGGGCGGCATCATCGCCATCGAGTCCATGTACCTCTTCCCCTTCGTATTCCTCCAAGTGGCCGGCGCCCTCGAGCGCATGGATCCAACTCTTGAGGAATCGGCGCGCATCTCGGGCGCCGGCCTGGGCACCATAACCCGCAAGATAACCCTGCCCCTGGTAATGCCCTCGATTCTCTCTGGAGCCCTTCTGGTAGCCCTTTACTCTCTCTCCCACTTTGGCGTGCCTTCAATTCTTGGTACGGAGAAGGGCATCTACAACATACCCACCAAGATCTACGAACGCATCTATGCCTCTGGAGGCTCCTTCGGGGCCATCCGGGTGGGCACCATCCTTTCGACCATCCTCGTCATCTCGGCAGCCCTCATTTTAAAGCTTCAGGACGTCCTGCTCAAAAAAGGCCAGTACCAGATCATAGCAGGCAAGAGCATGCGCCCCATGGTGCTTAAGCTGCGAGGTCTGAAAGTACCACTACTGGTCATCAGCATCGTGTACATACTCATAACAGTCGTCTTGCCTACGGTGACCATCTTCCTAGTAGGAGGCCTTAAAACATACGGGCTAACCTTCCAGCTGCAAAATATGACCTGGAACAATTACATCAAGATATTCCAGTGGAAAATGACCAAGGATGCCATCTGGAACTCCATCTACCTGTCCTTGAGCGCGGCCTTCGTGACCATGCTGGCTGGAACCATGATCTCCTACGTCATCGTCAAGATGAAGGTGCGGGGCAAATTCCTCCTGCAGTTCCTCGGCGTTCTGCCCTTCTCTCTTCCGGGCACAGTCATAGCCCTAGGCGTAATCCTTACATGGAGCGGAAGATTCGGCATCAATATCTACAACACGCCATGGATCATTTTCGTCGCCTATATCGCCAGGTATATGGCCTTTTCCATCAAGTCCAACTCGGCCTCTCTTTCTCAGGTTTCGGATTCACTTGAAGAGGCTGGACGGGCCTGCGGAGCCACTCACTGGCAGAGCCTCAAGGATATTGTGATACCTCTCATAAAGCCGGGCATGATTAGCGCATTTTTCCTCATCTTCCTCCCAGCGCTCAGGGAACTAACCACTTCGGTGCTTCTCTATGGACCCACTACGCGAACGATAGGCGTGGCGATATACGCGCTCAACGAGGATGGAGAAACGGTTCGGGCAGCTGCCCTCGCATCCATAGCTCTGGTGATAATCTTTGTGGGAGAAACAGTAATACGAAAATTCCTCGCCCAACTGGACAAACCCAGGGCGAAGGTAGAGGAGTGAGGCGATGGCACAGCTAAAACTTACAGAAGTCACCAAGCGCTTCGGCGAAGTCATCGCAGTGAATAAGCTTAACCTTGAAGTAGAAAAGGGTGAATGTTTTTCTTTCTTGGGACCATCAGGCTGTGGCAAGACCACAACCCTGCGCATGATCGCGGGTTTCGAGGATTTGGATGAGGGCGAGCTCTCGGTGGACAACAAGGTGTTCTCTTCTAGTTTCAAAAAGTACTACCTGCCACCCGAGCAAAGGGATTTTGGGATGGTGTTCCAGGCTTTTGCGGTCTGGCCTCATCTGACGGTGCGCGACAACGTGGCCTTCCCCTTACAAATCCGAAAGCGTCCAAAAGATGAGATCGCACAACGCGTAAAGATGGCTCTACAGAGTACCGGCCTGACCCAAAGGGAAAACCTGTATCCTACCAAGCTCTCAGGAGGTGAACAACAACGCATAGCGCTGGCAAGGGCAATCGCTATCAACCCCAAGGTTATGCTCCTGGATGAACCCCTCTCCAACCTGGATGCCAAACTGCGGGAAGAAATGCGCTTCGAAATCAAGGATCTCCAAAAAAAATTCGACTTTACCATCATCTACGTTACCCACGACCAGGCCGAAGCCATGGCCCTTTCCGACCGTATGCTCGTTATGGATCACGGAATCGTACAGCAGATTGGCAAGCCCCTGGACATCTATGACAAACCTGCGAACAAGTTCGTTTTTTCCTTTATTGGATTATCTAATTTTGTTGCAGTGGATATTTCGGGAAGCGAGGCGCGGATTCAAGGCGTGGCGAATGCGGTGAGCAAGGCGGCGCCGGCGGACTTAGGCGCCAAGGCCCTCCTGGCCTGCCGCCCCTCGGACATCGACTTCGTGCCCCTTGGCAGTCCCGATTCCTTCGACGCCCTTGTGGCCCGACGTACTTATTTGGGCGACATCGTGGATTATAAGCTTACAGCCGGATCCACCGAGCTTCGGGTACAGAAGCCCAGACGTTCAAACGGACCCCTGGAAGGGGAAAAATGCGCGATTCGGGTTAACCGTATTCTATGGTATAAGGCTGAGTAGGTATGCAGATGGCCAGGCGCCGCCTGCAATACCGAGTGGTACTGCAGGCGGCGCCTGGCCCAGGATGCGTGGGGGATGATGATGTCTTCGGGTTATTAATCCCCCTGGAGGATACTCACCAGTTCGGACGCATCCCGGGCTTGCTCCAGGGCATTGATGAGAGCTCCCGAATGGGCGAGCCGCGCTATATCGGCCAGGGCGGCGATGTGCGGTCCGGCTTTATCGGTCGATGCGGCGATGAGGAAAAATAGCTTCGAGGGCTTGCCGTCCGCCGCGTCGAAATCGATGCCTTCGGGAGCTACCCCCATCGCGAGACATACGTTTTTGACAGCGTTGGTCTTGCCGTGGGGAACGGCTATCCCCTCGGACAATCCTGTGCTCCCCAGCGCTTCTCGGTCCAAGACCGCCCTATAGAGGGCTTCAGGATCGCTCACCTTATCCGTTGCGGAAGCCAACAGGTCGACCAATTCTCTTAAAACACCCTGTTTGTCAGTAGCTTCCAGGGGAACCTTCACCGTTCTCTTGTCGATCAGCTCGATGAGCGACATAATCACCACCTTTCTAACCGGCTTTGTTCTCCGGTCCGCAAGAGCCCTTTTAAGGGCATTCTTCAAGGCCGGGGAATCCGGCCGTCTCGGTTTTACAATTCTCGGTACAGTTTTTCAATTCGTTCTTCGTCTCGAGCGATCAAAACGGAACAATCCACCGTCCGCATCGCGGATTCAAGCTCGTCGAACAGGGCGTCCCTGCGGCTCCTGATTCTCGGGGGAGGGCCTATGACCAGCATATCGATGCCCAGTTCGCCTACTTTTTCCTTTATGCCCGCCGCGATCGAACCGCTTATGTTGATGCCCTGAACGGAGACGCCCTTCCTGCGGCCCATCTCCACCGCATGGTTGAGGTAGCGGGCGCCGTCCTCAGAGAGTTCTCTCCGATACTCTTCACGTTCGGCCTCGAGGAAAATGTGGGACTGAACCAGATCCGAAAGCGCCCTGGTATTTACGATTGAAAGTGCGAAGAGCTCGGCGTCCATAAAATCCGCCAGCACCACAGCCAGCCGCATCGCCAGTACAGAACCTTCCGATCCGTCGAGGTACACCATGATTCGTTCAACCGGTTTAGTCATCGAACCTTTGCCTCCGTTTCGGCCGCGGCCAGTCGATCCTTCACCATTTTCATGAGCACGAATATATCCCGCTCGCTCTCTTCCAGTCTGCCGCCTATATGGGAAATCGTTTCTTCCAGCTCGGGGATGGCGATTTTTTCCAGGGCGTTGACCTTTCGGATGGTTTTATGGGTTTCCGTCGCGAGCCTGGTGATCGACACCTTGAGCTCCGCGAAACGTCCCATGAGACCCAGGGCTTCCCTGAAACCCTTGACCGCGAGATCGACCCTGAAGTCGGCGCCCAGGGCGCTGAAATAGGGAGCTCTATCGGTGAACGTCGTCTCCACCACCGGCAATGCTACTCCCATTACCTTCCGCTGACCTAGCTTTATCGACGCGTCCATGTTAACCGCGCTGGAGAGGGAGAGCACCTGCAGCTTCCCGATAGCCAGCACCGCGTCCTCCAGGGTTTCGAAAGCCTTGGCCAAGGCTTCCCTTACACTTTTCTCGTAGGAAACAGCCTGATCCACCAAGGCTAAGAGTTCGGTGACCAGGATGCCCCTCTTCTGGTCGAGCAGATCCTTGCCCAGCTCTGCGAAGGAAAGCTCTTCCTTCAATTTGAGCAGATTGGTCTTGGTGGGGGCCAGGTTTCTCATCCACCCACCTCCGCGCCGTACCAGGCATCCAGTTCCTCGTCCGTCACCCTGTGGAGCTCCTCGGCGGGCAATCGCCGCAAGGCCTCCCAGCCTGAGTCGAGGGTCTGCTCCATGGACCTGTCCTCGCTGGACGATTGGTTGATGAAGCGAGTTTCGAAGAATTCGCCGAAGGCGAGGTACTTCTTGTCCAGGGGGCTGAGTTCTTCCTCGCCAATGACGGACGCGAGGTTCCGCACGTCCTTGACGTAACTATACGCCGCGAACAGCTGGCTTGCCAGATGGGGATGATCCTCCCTGGTCATGTCCTTACCTATTCCGTCCTTCATGAGCCTAGAGAGTGAGGGCAGGCCGGCGACGGGGGGATAGATTCCCCTTCCGCCCAAGTCCCGCTCGAAGACAATCTGGCCTTCGGTTATATAGCCTGTCAGGTCGGGAATGGGATGGGAGATGTCGTCGTTCGGCATGGTGAGTATGGGCAGCTGGGTAATCGAGCCCGGCAGTCCCTTGATCATGCCCGAGCGCTCGTAGATTTCCGCCAGGTCGGAATAGAGATAGCCGGGGTATCCCTTTCGGGAGGGGATCTCCCCGCGGATGGTTGAAATTTCCCGCAGGGACTCGCAGTAATTGGCCATGTCGGTGAGGATGACCAGGACGTGCATTCCTTTCTCGTAGGCCAAAAACTCAGCCAGGCTGAGGGCCACCCTGGGCGTCACGATCCTTTCTATGGAAGGATCGTCAGCCAGGGAGAGGAAGAGCGCCACGTTGTCCGAACTCCCGGTTTCCTCGAAGGAACGGATGAAAAACCTGGCGACGTCGTGCTTAACGCCCATGGCGGCGAAGACCACGGCGAAATCTGTCTTGCCGCCCCGTATTTTGGCCTGGCGGGCGATCTGGGCGGCGAGTTCGTTGTGCGGAAGGCCGTTGCCGGAGAATATGGGCAGCTTCTGGCCGCGTATGAGGGTGTTCATGCCGTCGATCGCCGAAATCCCCGTCTGGATGAAGTCCCTGGGGTACTCCCGGGCCGTGGGGTTGATGGGCCTGCCGTTGACGTCGACCTCCCGTTCGGCCTTGGGGGGAGGGCCTCCGTCGATAGGCCGTCCCAGGCCGTCGAAGACCCGGCCGAGCATGGCCGTCGACACGCCCAAGGAAAGGGGCTTACCTGTGAAGCGCACTCTGGTATCCGGCATGGTTAGGTTTTGGGTGCCTTCGAAAATCTGGGCTACCACAAGATCGTCCGAGCTGTCCATCACCATGCCCAACCTGACCTTGCCGCTGGAATCCACGCATTCCACGAGTTCGCGATAGCCCACCGGATGCGTCTTTTTAATGAAGATCAGCGGCCCTTCGATGCGGGCCAGGCCTCTGTATTCCCTGGCCATCATCAGCCGACGCTCGGCCTGGGGTTCAAGTCTCAGTTCAGGCATAGGCTGACTCCAGTCTGTCCATGGCGCGGTCCAGGGCCGCGGCCAGCTTCGCGAAGGCTTCCTCATCCTCATCCTTGATGGTGAATTTCATCTTGATAATATCCTGAAGCACCGCGATCTTCTTGAGTTCTCCCAGGGAAACGCCCCGCTTGATGGCTGCCGCGCCCCTGCGCCAATAGGCGAGTATCAGCGATAGCATTTTGTATTGCTTGAGAGGAGCGGAGAAACGGTCTATCTCGTCGAAGGCGTTCTGCTGGAGGAAGGCGTTCTTGAATAGGCTGCAAACTTCGATGACGAAGCGCTGGCTGTCGGGCAGCGCGTCGGGGCCTACAAGCTTGACGACCTGGAGCAGCCGGGTTTCCCTCCTGAGGAGCTCGACTATCTCCTTGCGGTCCTGAGCCCAGCCTTCCCCGGCCAGGTCGGTCCACCAGGGGCTCACGTCCTCCAGGTATTCGCTGTAGCTGTCCAGCCAGGAGATGGCCGGATAGTGCCGGGCGTTGGCAAGGTTCCGGTCCAGGCCCCAGAAGCAGCGGACGAATCGCTTGGTATGCTGGGTGACCGGCTCGGAAAAATCGCCGCCTGGAGGACTCACGGCGCCGATGATGGACATCGAGCCCTCGGAGCCGGAGAGGGTATCCATATAGCCCGCCCGCTCGTAGAATTCGGCGATCCTGGTGGGCAGATAGGCGGGAAAGCCCTCCTCGGCGGGCATTTCCTCCATCCGTCCCGAAAGCTCCCTCAGGGCTTCCGCCCAGCGCGAAGTGGAATCTGCCATCACCGCCACGTGGTAGCCCTGATCCCTGAAGTATTCGGCGATGGTCACGCCGGTGTAGACACTGGCTTCCCGGGCCGATACCGGCATGTTGGAGGTGTTGGCGATGAGGACAGTGCGCTCCATGAGGCTCTTGCCGGTCCGCGGGTCCACCAGGTGGGGGAATTCGGTGAGGACGTCGGTCATTTCGTTGCCCCGCTCCCCGCATCCAATATAGACGATCAGGTCGGCGTCGCACCACTTGGCTATGGCGTGCTGAGTCATGGTCTTGCCGGTGCCGAAACCTCCGGGAATCGCCACCGTGCCTCCCTTGGCCAGGGGGAAAAGAGTGTCGATGACCCGCTGGCCGGTCACCAGGGGAATAGAAGGCGGGCGCCTGCCCCGCGCCGGCCTGGGAATCCTGATAGGCCAGCGCTGCACCATGGTCAACTCCCGCCGCTCCTTGCCCGTATCGATGACGGCGATGACTTCGTCGACGCCGTAATCGCCCTCTGGCACTATGGAAATCAGTTTTCCGGAAATATCGGGGGGGAGACAGATCCTGTGCTCGATCCTGGAGGTTTCCTGGACGGTTCCCAACACGGCTCCGGCGGTTACAAGGCTTTCTTTCGCTGCCGAAGGTATGAATTTCCAGCGCTTGGTTCTATCCAGCGCGTTGGCCGACACACCCCGTCCTATGAAGGTTCCGGTTCGTTTAAGGAGTTCGTCCAGCGGCCGCTGGATGCCATCGTAGATGGACCCCAGCAAGCCCGGCCCCAGTTCCAGCGACAAGGGCATACCGCTTCCGTAGGCTGGTTCTCCGGGAGCGAGGCCCGTAGTGTCCTCGTAGACCTGGACCAGGGCCTTGTCGCCTTCGAGCTTGATCACCTCGCCCACGAGCAGGGCATCGCCCACATGGACGAGTTCGAGCATGCGGGCGTCCCTTACTCCCTTGAGGATGATGACTGGTCCGTTTACCCGCTGCACCGTGCCGATTATGCGTTCCTTCATGACTGTTCCGTCCCCTGGCCGCTGGAATCGGATCTGGCCGATTCCAGCGCGGCTCTGATGAGCCGCCGCATGGCGCCTTCAGCCCTAGAGAGGCGGGCAGGGGCGCTGTTGTCGTAGCGCAGCCTTCCGCTCTCCGCCTCGAGGATGAGCCCCTGGGAGTCCAGAGGAGGCGCTTTCGAAAGGCTCAAGGCTATCGAGCGGCCTGCAAGCTCGGACACGCTACGTTCGACCTTGGTTAGAAAGGCTGGATCCAGGTAGGCCGCTTCAACCTCCGAGCATCGTATCTCGGCCTCGGGGCTTCCGATTCCGATGGCTGCCTCGCAAGCCCAGGCGAATATCCGATCCCGATACTCAGGCGATTCAGCAGCTTTGGCGTACTCGGCGGCGGCCAATTCCAGGACGCGGCGCATGAACCGCTCCTCCGACTCGAGCTCGAGCTTCCTCGTTTCGGTCTTAAGCCGCGCTTCAAAGGCCGCCCTGGTCACCGCCTCGCGAATCGAGGCCGTTTGCGCGGCTTCCGCCTCGATGGCCGCGGCCTTTTCTGCCGCTTTTTGAAGTTTCGCCGAGGCGGAAGCCGCCGCCTGGGATTCGACCTCTTTTATCTTAGCCTCGGCATCGGCGCGAATGCCCTCTAACAGCAGGCTCAGATCCGGCTCGGGCGCGCTCGCGATGGTTTTCTTGTTCATACCGATATCCCTATGGCGGCGTTCGCCAATTCGCGGATCCCCGGACGCCCCGGAGCCGAACCGGTCCTGTTCGGTATTTCCACGATCAGGGGAAAGCGCACCGAAAACATGTAGTCGTCGACTTCGGAGCGTATGAGATCGGCGCAGTGCTCGGTCATGATGATTATCCCGATGTCAGGAGCGGACAGGGCTTCGCTGAGGGCGGCCTTTGCGTCATCGGCGTCCTTGGCTATCCTTCCGGCCACGCCAGCCATCCCGAATCCGAGGACCGTGTCCTCATCGCCTATGGCGAAATAAACCATTCCGCCTGATCCTACACCCTGCCCAGGATCATAAGGGCGGTGATAAAGCCGAAAACCACCAGACCTTCCGCCAGGGCCACGAATATCAGGGCCTGGCTGGCGATCTCGGGCTTTTCGCCTATCGCGCCCATGGCCGCCGAGCCTACGTTGCCTATGGCGATGCCGGCTCCGATGGCTCCCAGGCCGAAGGCGGCGGCCGCGGCGATCAGCCCGTACTTCTGGACCTCGGCCTTGGCCTGCGCCGCGGCCGCCGCATCGGCGCTCGCCTGCACTCCAGCAATCTGGCCAGCAAGCTCTTGGGCTGTGCCCTGATCTGCGCTCTGGCCGAACACGTTTCCCGTCGCCGCAAGGACCAGCGCTACAGCCATCAAGATGGTAAGGGATCCGATGCTTACCGCCCTCGCCTTGAATGCACGTTTCTCGCTCATATGATTCTCCTCTCCCATGATAAACTTGCACGCAGCACTCTGAACTTCAATCGTCGCTCCTGAAGGAGATCGGCTTGTACGCCCTGCCTGTCCCGTTGAAATACCTAGAGAAAAATTCGTAATAATTGAGACGCAGCGCCTGGATGCCCGCTGAAAGCCCTTCGAGAGCGATCACCAGGATATTCCCAAAAACAAGGATAAGAATGCCCGCTACCGAGAGTCCTCCTTGTGGACTCGCCATCGCCGCGATCTGGAAAAAGGCCGTCATCAGACTGACATGGGCGATGCCCAGGCCAGCCACTCGCATGAAGGAAAGGGTATTGGCCAGGTAACCGGAGTAAACCTCCAGGGTGCCGACCAGCCATTCCATCACAAAACCCAGGATCGTTCCGATCGTCATAGGCCCCACTTCCCCACGCTTTCGCCGTTCCCTGTATTCTATAGGCCCCTTGAGGCCCAGGAGAATCGTTGGGATGCCGAGAAGGGGCAATAGCAAACTCATAGGCGGAAGCGCCTTGTACGCATGGCCTACGAAATAGAATGCCATCCACGCCCCGGCCAGATACACCCAGCCCCCCGCCAGGCCGGCCTTGTCGAATAAAAGTGTCTTCCACGCATGTCCCTTGAGGAGATTGACCCAGTTTATGACAAAGCCGGTTACAAGCACCGCCATGCCGAACTTGATCGTGATGCCGAGAATATCGTAGATATCCCGCACCGAGCCGCCTGAACGGGGTTCCCCGTTCACCACGCCGTGATAGTCGAACCAAAGCGCAGGCATTATGGGTCTTCCAAAAACCGAGCCGAAAAGCAGCCCGGCGACTATCGCCGCTCCTCCGCAATACAGGATCAGTCTGGCGAGTGTGTCGCTCGAGCGGCGTCGCCTGGCCTTGTTGAGCAGCAGGGCGCCCGCGAGCAGTAATACCAAACCGTGACCGGCATCGCCGAACATCAAGCCGAACATCGAGAGATAGGCAATGGCGACGAATCCAGTGGGGTCTATCGTCCCATAGCGCGGAATACCAAAATTGGTCACTAGAGTCTGAAAGGGGGCGAGAGCCTTGTAATTTTTCATCTCCACCGGAGGCTCGCTGCCGTCGGGCGCCGCCTGGCCCACGGCCAGCCATTCGATATGGCAACGCCCCGCGCAGGCCTTTCGTATGCCTTCCTCGACCTTGGCCCTGTCCGCCGCGGGAATCCACCCAGACAATAAGGATACACTATCAGTTCTGACGAAGGTCGAACGCATTCTCATGGAGAGTTCTGTGGCTCTCAGGGAGGCCCACATATCCGCAAGCTCAGGCCCGCGGGAGGAAAAAAGCCCGTCGAATTCCCGGGTTTTGTCATCGAGCTGGGCTTTAATACGCTGCCTGCGCGCATCTATCTCCCTCAGCGCCTCGCTTCCCCTACTTACGGGAGATTGCTCTTCCTGACCTTCCTTCCATCCATAGCGGGAAAGCAGAGCCTGTACCCGGCCCGCATCCCTTTTCATCGTCACGATCATCATCGGCATACGTCCGCCCGAAGCCGATTCTGCCGGGATGGTCACCGCCGCCAGGGCTCCCAGCTCGCGCTCGAAGCGCGAGGAGTTCTCCTGCGGCACCGACCCCTGCCTATAGGAGAGAACAGAGGAAGCGCTGGAAGGCAGACGTACCGTCTTGTTTATGGGCTCCTGGACTTCTGCCTGCCGCCGAAGCTCTACCAGCCTCAGCAGCTTGTCCTGCAAATCCTTCTGCCCCTCGCGTAGGCTTTGTATTTCCGAAGCGATGCTCCCCAGGTTTTTCTCGATCGCTTCCACATCGGGCACCATCTCGGATGAGAAGTCGGAGGGATCGGAAGGCTGGATAGGCGGACTAGCCAAGCGCATAAAGCCTTCTACTCGGCGCCGAAGATCCTGGATCCTGCTAATTTCAACGGATTTTCCCGCGGGAGCCTGAGGACCCGGCGCCGATGTTCCTTCCCTGACTCCCGATACTGATTTCATCGTTACGGCATCGAGGGATCCAATGCGCAGCAATTCATCGGAAACCGCTTGGGCATCCTTGGACAGGATCGCCGCGCTTAGGAATTCCATAGGCACAGTAAACATCATAGAATACTCCTGAGCCTTTCATCCGCTAGCCCAAAATACTTCGCGTTCAATATGGCACGCACGTCGCGGAGCTGTTCCGACAGTAAGGCCAAATACGCAAGAACGATACCGATGGAAAAGGGATAGCCTGCCAGGCACCTTTTCGCTTCTACAATCCGCATACGCCTGAGCATGCGCTCGAGGGACGAAAGCCTGGCTTTGCCATCCCTCCTGTCCCAACCGGCCTCCATGGCATTCCCGCGCATTCCCAATACAGCGGCGGCCAAGCCCGAAAGGTCCTCCGATTCATAGGCCCGGGAAAGGGCCGAGGTCGGTATCGCCGTCCCGAAGTCGATGAGGTAGCGCCCTGTCCTGTCCGAGGCTATTCCGTTGAAAGAGCGGAGACGAATGAGATTGGTGATGTTGTGGATATCCACATCGATTCCCACAAAACGCTCCGCCACATTTCTGTCCCGGAGCGGCAACCGCTCCAGGGCTTGGAAGAGGCTTTCGAAATATTCCCTGTCGAGGCTGGATTCCATCTCGAACACAGAACCCGCCGCTATTGCTTGGGGAAGAAGTTCGGAAACGATAGGAGCGTAGGGAGAGCCGGCCAGAACCGCCGCCGCATCGGCGGGACTCGTCGCATTGACGAGATTACCTAGATCGATCGATCCCATAGCCCTGCCCTTGTACAGATACCCTGTTCTGTCATCGATCACCCTGCCTCTGGCATGGGCGTCGAACCAAAGGCGCAGCGCTCCCTTGAGCAAATCGACTTCAGCTTCACGGGATTTCGCTCGGATGAACGATGAAGCTGGTTTGGGGACTTGGTTTACTGAAAACGAATAGGCGTCGAATTCCAAGGATGTCAGGTCGGCTTCCACCGCCTTGAGATCGCCCGTCGCCGAGTACCTAGATTCCGCTACTTCAAGATAAGTGCCCCGGAATGGCAGAAAGGCTTCCTGGAGCGATTTAGCCTGCGCAGCCCTCTCCAGGGTTTCTTCGGAGAGGAAGATGCTGATCCGCGCTTTGAGCTTGGCGCTGATGTATCCATATTCCGAAAGTGCGCTGGGCATAGGCGCCTTATCGCTCCAGCTCCGTCGTCATCGCCAGGAGTGCCGCCTTCTCGGCCAATTCGGCCACCAGCGGCTCCATGGACGCGTATAAAGCATCGGCCGTGTTTTCGGCCTTCTTTCGAGCCTCAAGATATTCCGCTTCGGCGTGGCTCCGCGCCGAGTCCACCCGGCGCCTCAATTCGGCTGCGGCACTTTCTTTGGCTTGGAAAATCAAGTCGCTGGAATCGGCATCGGCTTTTACCCTGACCAGATCAGCTTGCTTCGCGGCTTCCGAAATCCGTTTTCGCGCTTCCTGCTCGGCGGCGATAATGGAATCGACAACTTCCTGCATGAATCGACACTCCCTCCGTTGCTGCCCATCGATATTGCCGATGCGAGGCTACGTATAGGTTTAAAGCGTCCCGGCGAATGTATCGCAGTGATCGGGCTATCGCTTGGGTGAGGGAAGTCGGGCGAGAACGATGGGGTCGGCTTGCTGGGTCGGCCTCGATGCCGCGGCCTCGGTCACGCTCCGCCTTAAGCCCGGTCCGGAGCGCCTTACATTAAATTAGCGCTATACTAGTGCAAACGCCAAACCTTGTATAGCTATTCCACGTTATTCAAAGTTCTGTCGCGGTACCGATATTAAAAAGGAGGATTACGAAATCGAATTCGGGTCGCCTCAATTGGCGAGAAAGCTGGAGTTATCCGATGGGCTCATCTAGGATACGTTGTAGGATTTTTTCTACAGCACCCGATAACTGAGACTTTGAAATCATTTTATGAACAAGCCAGCGTTATCGCGTTGGGCGATTTGTGAGCTAAAGAAGATGCGTTGCGCGGCATTGGATCAAGGCGCACGCTTACGGCCAAAACCGCCAACGCCAAGTTAGTTTCCATCCAATCGCTAAATACGCTCTTTAACAAGGTTCCCCATTTGTTTCGTTCCAACTCGATATGAATCAGGAGTAGTGGAAGTTAAAAGATCGGCGCTACGATAGCCTTCATGAAGCACTGAAAATACTGCTCCTTCAACGGTCTTAGCTTCCTCTTCCAAGCCGAGGGAATACCTCAGCAGCATCGCGGCCGAAAGAATAGCTCCCAATGGATTAGCTTTATCTTGACCTGCAATATCCGGGGCGGAGCCGTGGATGGGTTCGTACAACCCTGTCCGTCCTAGTCCCTTGAGAGATTCCTCACCCAGGCTGGCCGAAGGCAGCATCCCGATTGATCCTGTGAGCGCCGAGGCTTCATCGGACAGAATATCGCCGAAAAGGTTGGATGTGGCGATTACATCGAACTGTCCTGGGGCTCGTACAAGCTGCATGGCGCAATTGTCCACGTACATGAACTCGAGTTTGACTTCCGGAAACTGAGGCTCGAGATCTTTGGCCACTTCGCGCCAAAGTCTGGAGCTCTCGAGCACATTGGCCTTGTCCACAACGCATAATTTTCCGCGGCGTCCAGAAGCGATGTCGAAGGCCACTCTCAGCAGTCTTTCAATCTCCCTGTAGGAATAGGTTTCAGTGTCATAAGCAGACCTGCCACCGTCCTTTCTGCCCCTGGATCCGAAGTAAATACCTCCGGTAAGCTCCCGGACAATTACCATTTCGAGGCTCAACAATCCGTCTGGCGAACTTGCCTCAAGCACAGAATTCTTTAGAGGACAGGCTTCCTGCAGCGGTTCAAGAAGGGCTGCAGGCCGCAGATTAGCATAAAGGCCCAAGGCCTTGCGAAGGCTCAAAAGACCCCGCTCGGGGCGCTTGTCCGGGCTTACCGCATCCCAACGCGGTCCGCCCACGGCGCCGAAGAGCACCGCATCGCACTCGCCGCAACCTGTCAGGGTTTCCCTGGGCAAGGGAAGGCCCTGGGCGTCCAGGGCTGATCCGCCTATAAGATAGGGCTTGAACTCGAATTCATGCCCGAATCGCCCGGCGACGGCATCGAGGGCCTTGCGTGCCTCGGCCGTCACCTCGGGGCCGATGCCGTCGCCGGGCAGCAGCGCTATAGTTGCCTTCATAGTTTTTCCTTTACCGTCTTAAGGGCCGACATTGATGGCAGTCCTGGGCCCCCTGCCCGCGGAGAGCTCCCATTCCATAGTATTGATTGCCGAAATGTAGGCCAGGATTGAAGCCTCTAGTACGTCCGTGGAAAGACCCCGCCCATTCCACTGCTGACCCTGGTAGCCCACTTTTACCGTCGCCTCGCCCTGGGCATCCTCCCCGCCGGTGACTGCTCCCAACTCGTAGGATTCCAGATCCAGATCCTTGCCAATAATTCTATTTATCGCCTTGAAGGCAGCGTCGACAGGTCCGTCGCCTACGGCTACTTCTTCCCTGAATTCCCCACCCGCGGTTTTAAGCCTGATAGTGCTGGTGGAGCTCAATGAGGAACCTGAATTTATAACCCAACGATCCAAACTATAGGCTGCAGGCACTGTAGAGCCCGCGCCCACGATGAGAGCCTCTATATCCCTGTCGCTCACTGTCTTCTTCTTGTCGGCCAAAGCCTTGAATTTGGCGAAAAGCTCCTCCACAGCCAGATCCTCAACCACGAAGCCAAGAGAATTAAGCCTTTCTTCGAAGGCATGCTTGCCCGAGTGCTTTCCCAATACCATGCGGTTGCTAGGGAATCCCACCGACTCGGGGGTCATGATCTCATAAGTAGCCCTGTTGGCCAGCACTCCATGCTGGTGAATGCCCGCTTCGTGGGCAAAGGCATTTTCACCCACCACGGCCTTGTTAGGCTGCACCCTCACGCCTGTCACCTTGGATACGAGCCTGCTGGCCGCATAAATCTGTGCGCTCTGGATACCGCAGTCCAGATCCAGGGCTTCGCCCCTGGTACGGATGGCCATGACGATTTCTTCCAACGATGCATTACCCGCCCTCTCCCCAATCCCGTTCACCGTGCACTCGATTTGCTCTGCCCCCGCCAAGGCTGCGGCCAGGCTGTTGGCCACACCCAAGCCCAGATCGTTGTGGCAGTGCACCGAAAGAACTGCCTTTTCGATTCCCGGCGTATGGGCTTTTACGTAAGCCACCAGACGACCGAACTCCTCAGGCAAAGCGTAGCCCACCGTATCGGGAATGTTCAGCACTCTGGCTCCCGCCTTTATAACCTCGGCGAAAATTGTACAAAGATAGTCCGGATCGCTCCGCGAGGCGTCCTCGGCAGAAAACTCCACATCATCGCAATAACTCTTGGCTAAGCGCACCGCCGAAACCGCCCGTTCCACAACCTCCGCAGGACTCATCTTGAGCTTATGCTCCATATGAATGGGCGAAGTAGCGATGAATGTATGGATCCTCGGTTTCACGGCACCTTCCAGCGCCGTCCAACCCGCCTCAATGTCGCCTCTGGTCGCCCTGCAAAGCGCTGCTACCGTGCTCTGCCTAATGACCTTGGCGACGGCCTGTACAGAAGCCAGGTCTCCTGGACTCGCAGCCGGAAAGCCTGCCTCCATGACATCTACGCCCAGCCTTTCCAGCTGTCGGGCGACCTCAACCTTTTCCCCTATGTTCATGCTGCAACGGGGAGCCTGTTCCCCGTCTCTTAAAGTGGTATCGAATATAAACATCCTGCGGACCATAAAAATCTCCTTTTAGTACCTGTCGACAGCGAAATCCAGCCATCCTCCTGACCTGAGCATGGCGAGCTCGAATCCTCCCAGGGATAGGGGCGCTTCAAGCGCCCCTATCTCCTTGGATTCAAATCTCAGCACCATGGATTCCAGGTCCACCTTGAGTTCGGTGCTCAGGCCTGAAAAGCGGTCGAAAAGTTCCGCAATAACGCGAGCAGGCAATTCAGCCGCCAGCATTCCGCAGTTGTACATGTTGCGCCGGAAAATACGGGCAAAGCTTTCGGCTACAACAACGGTAATGCCATTGGCTTCCAAAGCCCAGGGCGCATGCTCCCTGGAGCTGCCGCAGCCAAAGTTTGCCCTGGAAAGCACCACGGTCTTGCCTCGTAAATTCTCACTCCTTGAAAAGCCGGCAAGTTCCAGGTCTTCGAAAAGATAGGGTTTGAGAGCAGCCTTGGAATCCTCGCTCAAATATCTGGCGGGGATAATTTCATCGGTGTTGATGTCATTCCTGTCCAAAAAGAGAACCGGGCCGCCAAGCGTTTTCATGCCTTCCTCCCTTGCAGCGAAGCCGCCGTCGCAAGCGTGCCAGCCACGGCTGCAGCTGCTGCGCTGGCAGGGCTCATCAGATGAATCATGCCGCCCTTGCCCATGCGCCCGCTGAAGTTTCTGTTAGTCGTGGACGCGCAGACTTCCCCTGAAGCCAAGACTCCGTTCGACATGCCTAAGCAAGCGCCACAGCCTGGACTGGTTATACAGCACCCTGCCTGGGCAAAAACATCCAAAAGGCCTTCTCTCAGCGCCGCGGCATACACGGCCTGGGTGGCCGGCGCAATGATAACCCGTACATCGGGGTGGACTTTCCTGCCTTTCAGTACCGATGCGGCAATACGAAGATCCTCCAGCCTGCCATTGGTACAAGACCCAATGTATACCTGGTCTATCGCAGTTCCTGCCATTTCGCGTACCGAGACAATATTGTCAGGAGAGTAACCCCTGGTTGTCAGAGGTTCGAGTTTCGAACAGTCCAGTGCATGGATAGCTTCATATTCCGCATCATCATCGCTCCTCCAGCGAGAGTATTCCTTGAGCGCGTCGCTTTTAGAGGCGAAAAGCCCTTCACCTTCCGGACCCACAAATGGCCATAAATACTCCACCGTAGTGGCATCAGGCATGCAGATACCGCTGGTACCCCCCGCCTCCACAGCCATATTGCAAAGCGTCATGCGCCCCTCCATGCTCAGGGCGTCTACCACAGGTCCTCGAAATTCGATCACCATATTAGTGGAGCCGGCAGCGCCAATCTTTCCAATCACCGCCAGAATCACATCCTTGGCAAACACTCCTTCCGGAAGCTTTCCTTCAAGATTTATCCTGAGCGTCTTGGGTTTGCCGAATGCGCAGACACCCTTTAAAATTGCGATTTCCAGATCGGTTGTACCCACGCCGGCGGCGAATGCCCCAAAGGCTCCATGAGTACAGGTATGACTATCTCCCATCACCAGAGCATAGCCAGGCCGTACAAACCCCTTTTCAGGAAACAGGCTGTGACAAACCCCGTTGTGTCCCACATCGAAGAAATCCCTAATCCCCTGCCGCCTCGCCCAGGACCTTAAAACCCTGCCTTGTTCCGCGGTCTTGGAATCCTTGGCGGGATTCACGTGATCGATTACCGCCTTGATGCGCCGGGCATCGAAAACCCTATCCAAACCCTTGCCTTGCAAATCGGCTATAGCGATGGGCGTGGTAATCTCGTGACAAAAAACAGTATCCAACTTGAGCACCCAGGTATTCTCGAAGGGCTTGTCCACACAATGAGTCTCGAAAATCTTTTCGGCCAGAGTCTGTCCCATGCTGTCTCCTCGCTCAGGGCTTAAGCCCGCTCGTGCGCTTAGGCGGGGTTACTACCCAGAATACCCTCAATATTTCCTTGCCCGTATTTATAAGCCTGTGGGGGAAATCCGACGAAAAGCTGGCCGAATCCCCCGGCTCCAGCGAATAGCGCGGGGAGCCCACCTGGAGTTCAGCCATCCCTTCCACCACCACACCCAGTTCCGAACCCTCATGGCCGTACTCATCGTTGCCCGTGGAAGCGCCTGGTTCCAAATCGATCTGATACGCCTCTATCCCCTTCTGAGGATCGCCGGGTGAATCGAGCTGGGCAAAACGCTCGTAGCGAACTCCCGGCCGTGAAAGGACCTGCCGTTCCCCAGCTCGCAGCACCCTCACTGCCCGCTCTCGCCTGTAGTCGGAAAAGAGATACTCCAGATCGATATCCAGGGCATCGGCTATGGACAATAGTGTATCGATAGCCGGCGACACCTTGTTCCGCTCGATCTGCGAGACTAGGCTTTCGCTCACCCCGGCCTGCAGGGCCACCTGCCGAAGCGTTATCGCTTTGCGTTCTCTCACCTGGCGGATTTTTTCGCCAACCCTGTACTTCATTCCTTCGCCTCAGCATACTTAATAAATACTAAAGATGCTGAAATATAATTTAAGAACTTTTAGCTGTCAATAGAGGATTGTCATCATGTTATTGCATGCGGATACAATGATAACGTGTTTATCGATCCTTGGCTCGGACTCTATCCATCCACTGTGGATCCGGCACAATCTGGGGAATATCTGCCCCGGGGTGCCTTCCCACGAAAACCCGGGATCCATAGGTCGCGCCGATTATCTCAGCGGTAAGCACCTCGGAAGGAGTGCCCAGGGCTGCCGCTTTGCCCTTGGCCAGAAGAAGCACTTGGTCGGCCACCATGGCGGCCTGATTGAGATCGTGGACCGAGAAGGCCACTGCCTTGCCGGCCTTGGCCAGGTCCAGGAGCAGTTCCAGGGTTTCCATCTGATGCTCCAGATCCAGATCGGCGGTTGGCTCGTCCAAAAGCAGAATGTCCGTATCCTGCACTAATGCTCGGGCTATCACGACTCGGCGGAACTCGCCGCCTGACAATTCGGTCACGGGCCGGGCGGCCAGGAACGAGATACCCATCGCATCTAAGGCCCACAAAGCCTTCCTGGCCGCCCTGGCCGGATCGTGGGAAAACCAGCCCTCGGCCGCGAAAAGCCCCGCCTGTACATAATCGGTCACAGGCACAGCCCAGGCTGACTGCTCGTTCTGCAGTACCCTAGTCACTAGACGCGCTCTGGCTCGGGCCGATAGCCTGTGCATATTCATAAAGGCGGAACCCTCAGTATCAGGTCTTCGTACCTTCACCCTGCCCGCATCTAGCGGCAACTCCCCGGCCAAAGCCTTGAACAGGGTTGTCTTGCCGGCTCCATTGGGACCTATCACCGCCAGCACGGATCCTCTTTGCAGGCTAAAACTCAAGTCAGAAACCACGGGCTGCCTTCCCGGATAGCCGATGGCCAATGTTTCCGCTTCGAGGACAACATCCTGATTCATTGTCCGCGGGGCCTCAAAAGGCGAATATGGGCTCATAGGGATGCCCCCTGTCCGGATTTACTCAATAGATGAAGGAAAACAGGGGCGCCAATAAAAGCGGTCACGATTCCCACAGGCAATTCAAGAGGGGCCGCAACGGAACGAGCCAAGGCATCGGCGGTCATGAGGAGCACCGCGCCCGCCGCCGCCGACAAGGGTATGACCCTTCTATGCAGGGGGCCTACAATGAGCCTGGCAAAGTGGGGTCCCAATAAGCCCACAAAACCGATCACGCCGCCGGCGGCCACAGCCGCCGCAGCCCCAAGAGAGGCCGTGACCACCGCCAGTCGGCGCAGCAAAGCCACATCCAGGCCCAAGGTGCCGGCGGTTTCCTCGCCGGCGGCCAGGATGTCCAAAGGGCGGGCGAGATAGAAGGCCCCCGCCAGGGATAGGGCGGCGGCGGGCGCGGCGCTGGCCAGATCAATCCAGCCCTTGCCCCCGAAGCCTCCCAGCATCCAGTAGAATACCGTATTGAGATCCTTGTCGTTGAACGTGACGATGAGCGCCACCGCCGCCGATACGAAGGAACCCACCGCCGCGCCCGAAAGAAGCAGGGCCGCGGTGGGCGATATCCGCCTGGACACCCGGGCGGCCACATAGACTAAAAATGAAGCCAATAAAGCACCGATAAACGAAGCTACTTCCACGGAACCTAAAAAGCTGAAGCCAATATTAACCCCAAGAACTATCGCGATTACCGCTCCCAGGGAAGCTCCCGCCGACACTCCCATGGAGTAGGGATCGGCAAGAGGATTCCTGAAAAGTCCCTGCAATACGGCGCCCGAAGCGCCCAAGGCCGCCCCGGCAACTGCCGCCAGAATACTTCTGGCCAATCTCAGTTGCCAGACAATCGTTACGGTGATCTGGTCGACTCCCTCCAGTCCGAATAGTTTCGCCCCCAGGGCCTGCAGTACCTCCATAGGCCTCAATGGCACCGAACCCATGCAAAGGCTGGCTAGAAAAGCCAAGAGCGCCCCAGTACCAAAGATCGCCAGGCTCAGGACTCCCGAACGCCTTCGCCCCGCTAAAACCCGGCTTGATCTAGACATTTGGGTCACTTAAAAAGCTCCGGATACAATGCTTTGGCTACAGCCATCACGCCATCGGCCACCCGCGGCCCCGGATTGGATACGATACCCGTCGGCAGCAGTATCACAGCGCCGGTTCTCACCGCCGGAATCAAGTTCCAGCCCGGCCTGGCCCGAAGCCCTGCCAGGCTCAGCCCCTCCCCATGATCGTCGGCGCCCATGATTACCTCAGGAGCCCTCTTGATAACTTCTTCAGCGCTTATCATAGGCCAGGAGCCTGGCAAGTCGGAAAAAATATCACGTCCGCCTCCAGCCTCAACTATGGCATGCTGAAAAGTAGCCGAACCGCAAGTCATAAGCGGTTCGTTATACACTTCCCAGAAAACAGTTTTTCGCTTCTCTCTGGAAACCGATTCCAGGCGGCGCCGCACATCCTCAATCGTGGCCGTCATCGTCGAAGCCACCAAGCCCGCCTCGGAAGCCCGCCCGGTGAGTATGCCTAAGTTCCTTATTCCTTGGGCAATCTGATCGAAGGATCCCGGGTCGTAAGAATAATGAGGAATCCCAAAGCGCGATAGTTCCTTTATTAAGGCGGCGTGAACAGCCCCCGAATCCACCACCAAGTCGGGCCGCAGGGAGAGAATTTTTTCCATTGACATGGAATCGGCCGAAAAACCGCCAATCTTTTCCACTTTTAAAGCTTCAGGGGGATACACACAGTAGCTTGTCACCCCCACAACCTTCGCTCCAATGGCAAACAGCACTTCCGTTGAACCCGGCGCCAGGGAGATAACCCTTGCAGCGGGCTTAGCCAATCGCAACGACTCGCCTAACGAATCTACAACGGCCATCGGGCCTTGGGCCACCGCCACTCCCGCCAACACAATTAACACAACCCCAAATACAAAACCCTTTTTCATAATTTCCCCCCTACACCGGCTGATTCAAACGTGGCCATATCGTTCAAGGCTGCGCAGGCGGCCCTGCAGAGCATCATGGCCAAGGCCGCCCCGGTGCCCTCACCCAGCCTCATCCCCAAATCCAACAGGGGCTTCAATCCCAAGGCCGAGAGCATGAGACCGTGTCCCCTGTCCGCGGACAGGTGGCCTGCAATCATATAGTCCTTGCTGAGCGGACAGATGCCCGCGGCCAGAAGAGCCGCCGCTCCCGAAATATACCCATCCA
>CAZHFN010000021.1:25314-35297 GCA_964531105.1 uncultured Treponema sp.
TCCACCCTGCCCTGCATACCCGCAAGGCGCACCGCTACATCTTCCAAGACGCCGAGACTGCCTCGAGGCTTGGTGAGCTTCGCCTGACGAGCCAAGGCTGCATCCATGGCAGCGCTATCTGCCCGGGCGATACGTGCCACGGTCTTTTCAATTGTGTCCATGATTTTCCTATCCCCTATCTTGAGCCATGGGGGGCCGATCCGTGTGGAAGTCTTGCATACTCCCGACGAATACAGGCTAAGCCTGGCTAAGAGATGAGGACACTGGAACTGTGCGGGAACCTATGGAGGTTTGAACCTTCATTATTCAGCACCCAGTGAATAATTAACGATGTCCGCGCTCAAGGCGCAGCCGTGCGGTCGGTCTCCTGACTCGGAAGCCTTATATCGAGGTCTTGGGCCTTCCCACTCTCGCAGTGGCCTTCGGACTAGGTCTAGCTTCCTTACAGTGCCTGGGGGCGTGCCGGTTTTTCACCGACTTCCCGATTAAGCCTTTCGGCGCCGCAACGCCCTCATGATAGGAGAGCGCTTCGTTTCTGTCAACGGAAACCCAGGCCTAACCCTCAACTTTTCCGCATTGACCAAGCGAGCCCCCAGGACTAGGATGTGCGAAGAACTCACCCCGGGGAGCCTGAAATGGATGCGGAAAAGAAAGCCGACCTTGAAGTCATAAGAAATAAAAACGCCTTTATCATCGACATGGATGGGGTAATCTACCACGGCAACCGTCTTCTCCAGGGCGCAGCCGAATTCGTCGCCTGGCTCAAGGCCAAGAACAAGCGCTTTCTGTTTCTCACAAATTCCAGCGAACGGAGCCCCGCCGAACTCTCGCAAAAACTCTCCCGCCTGGGCATTGCCGTCGAGGCGAGCCACTTCTACACCAGCGCTCTTGCCACCGCCAGCTTTCTGTCCAGTCAGCGCCCCGGCGGCTCTGCTTACGTAATCGGCGAGCCCGGCCTCACCAATGCCCTCTACCAAGCTGGCTACACCATGAACAACGTCAATCCCGACTATGTCGTAGTGGGTGAAGCACGATCCTACAATTTCGACACTATCGAAAAAGCCATCGGCCTTGTCCTCGCCGGCGCTCGCCTTATTGGCACCAACCCCGACCTCACCGGCCCCGGTGAAAAAGGCCTGGTGCCCGGCTGCGGTTCCCTCCTGGCCCCCATCGAACTGGCTACGGGACGAAAAGCCTACTTTGTAGGAAAGCCTAATCCCCTCATGATGCGCCACGCTATCCGCAAGCTTGGCGTCACCAGGGAAGAGACAGCCATCGTGGGCGACCGCATGGACACCGACATCATCGCCGGTATCGAATCGGATATGGAGACCGTCCTCGTCCTCTCCGGCGTCACGGCCCTGGCCGACCTGCCTCGCTTTCCCTATGCTCCCCGACACGTATTAGAAGGGGTATTCGAAATACCGGGCTGAAAAGCCTCTGCTGAATAAAATTTCTTGACAGTGTCCAGATTCAACTCATATACTTCGCCTGTTTGGCCTTTTGTCCCAGGGAGGGACAAGCCCATGAAAAAACGTAGTGTAATAATCACATTTTTTGCATTTCTCATTTTTGCACCCAGCCTTTTTATTTCATGCTCAAATATCCTATCCTGCATCGGCTTGGCTCCCAAATCGGAAGTCAGCTTTTCTCTCGGCTCGAAATCTCTGGCGAAAACCAGCCATACAATCGCTTCGTCCACCGTCGCTCGATCCACACCCGAGGAGATAGAAGAAATCTTCTGGCTCGATATCAGCAAAGAAAAAGCCAAGATCAAACATCAATCATTGAGCACGGGTAAAAACACCCTCGAACTGGATAAAAACGGGATACACCTGATAGGGTTTACAGGAAGGATCCCCGACTCTGTAAAATCGGGTATCGCATCCAGAGATATCGCAGGCAGTATACAAACCGTGGGCAACCTTCAAATCGTCAGCGTTGGCCTGGACTCCATGCCCATCTCCCAGGATGCCCAGGATCAGATCGACCTAGGCGCCCTGGATGCCGGAACCCCTGGCGCCCTCGCCTCATCCATGGACGCACAGACGGCTTCCGCAAATTTAGGATATACATCAGCCACCCTGGACAGCTTTGGCATTTTCGATGGCTCCCTCACCAAGTTCTTGAATCCAGATGTCAATCAAAACGGCATCTTCGATTCCGATCCTCAGGATGATCTAGTATGGAAATTGACATCCCTTCGATATCACACATTCACGAAGGATGAGATAGGCAAAGACGGCGCCCCCCTAGTCCAAATTTCCGATTTAGTAAACAGGGAAAGATTCAATTTAGTATTCTGGCTCAACAAAAACTTCCCTCATCTGGGAAACTCCGAAGTTTCTCTGGTTTTACCTCCTGGAGTCGAATACCTAAGAAGATACCCATCTGGTGAAACACTGACAGAAATACAGCCTTATAACGAAGGGCCACTCGCATTCGACGGCTATGCGCAATATTATTTCGATCTGACCGAGCGTATCTTATCCCCAACCCCGCCCTTCAATGGGGATTATCAGTTAAAAATTGGATCAGAAAATTATCTCTTTCGGGGCATCAATTTCCTGAAACCGACTATCGATAATTACGAAGGATTTGTCATCCCCTCGACTGTCTTGGAAGTGGATGAAAAAGGAGCCCTTCAAAGAATCTCTTGGTACTGGAAAGCCATTGAAAATGGTGCTTGGAGAGATGCAACACCTGAAGAAGTACAGCTCAAGGCTAGAATTTTTTATTATTATTTCGGCTCAGAAACATACAGGCCTGATCAACTGGGCAAGACATGGTATGAAAACGGATCTACAGACGTTAGCCGCTTCAATATGACCAGGGAATCAGAAAACGGAAGAATTGATTGTGATTATTGGAATCGCGCCGGCGATGATTATAAATTTCAATTCCAATTTTAAAAGAGGACAAGAAATGAAAAAAGTAAAAAATAGTTTCGCGATGCTATGTATGTTCTTTCTACTCCCCGTTTCTATATTCGGCCTCGACATCGAAGCATCGCCCAACGCTAACGGTACCATAGACTTCACGGCTTCCCACGAGTGGCAGTGGAACAGCAGGCTTTATTCCGGGCTGAAAGCGTCAATCACCAACCCCCTGGATGTGCAGGAAGAAGATTCCTCCTATGTCGCCACCGCAGGGCACGGCCTGGACGGTTCTGTAGATATACTCGGCCTTAGATTCGGCAGAGATATTTCCATCGGTACCGCGCTAAATTTTCAATACTCTTCAAGCTTCATCAAGGAAATCGGCTATGTCGATGCTATTGATGGAAAACGTTATTTTCTTATCAACGAGAGAAACATCGATCTCATACTGCCACGCCTAACTCTGGACTTAGGCTTTTCCTCCAATCTCTTCAATTTGAGGGTATCGGGCGAAGCTGCTCCATGGTTTTTCGTTTTCTTTGACCAATCCCTCTATGTAGCCGATTCCGGAGTCAGACAACCCACTATACTCTCTACTACCAATTCTGGTTTCGCCGCGGCGTCGGCCAACGCGAACCTCAGTATTTTCGGAAGGACAATCGCACCTGAGCTACAAGTATTCGCCGACTTTGTTCCCATCGCCTATGAGTATCTCGATTACACGCTCACCAGGAGAAATCTCAACTCGACGATTCTCAACTACGGCATCTTGGGCGGCTTCACCATCACCGCCTTGAAGAATCTCGGTTCCGCCCCAAGAATAATGATAGGTTATGAATGGCAAAAAGTGCGAGATAACAGCTCCGGAACCTGGATCGTTGAAGATAGTCGGCTCAAATTTGCTTTCGCTTTATCAGTTATATAGCTATCGCCTAGTGCTGATCAAACACAGAAAGCAGGTTGTCCAAACCCGGACCTTCAAAAACATCCTGTAACCAAACCCGCATTGCAGTGCGTTTCAGCCTAGCGATCCATCACGGTAAAATCTCGTAAACCGCCAAGGCTTCAACCCGGTCAGGGGTTCCGACGCCAACTACCGACATACCCCGGGTAATCGCTTCGCCCGCCGTACCGGCCAGATCTGAAAAGTCAGGCTCCATTGTCCGGAAAGGGGTCAGCGAAGCAATGGCCTTTATATACTCAGTACCGTAAGGGGCGCCGAGTTTATAGGTAAAACGGTCGCCTTCGGCGGGAAATCGCATAGCCTGATCCTTGCTGATCCGCCCCGATCCGCCGAAGCGATTAGGCCAAATAAGTTGTGCGACACCGTTAACGTCAACATGATAAATCTTGAGGTAGGCATCCTTGCTACATGCTATGAGAAGGCTAAGGTTTTCTCCGTCACGGTAGGTGGCCCCAATGCCGCGATCCGTGGCCATTGAGAGGGTGAATGTCGAATCCAACAAGGCGCTGCCGCCTGAAAGCGAAGCTAGGCTGGAGGCGGCCTGTATAGTCTGCAACGTCGGGGCTACTCTCAAGTCCTTGGGAAGCTGTGATGGGGCAAATACTATAGGTCTCTCCGCAACTAATTGACCTGTCGAAAGGTCGGTGATTGAAATCGTGACATAGACAGCGCCGCCATCACTCTTGTATTTGCCGTAGATAAGCGAATCCACTGTTTCGGCGCCGAAAAAATCCTTATACCTTGCCCGTATGGATGGATCCATTGCCGCGGCTACCTGTTTGTCGAAAAGCTTTATTTTCGTGGCTTTTGCCAGAGCCTGGCGCAGCTCATCCTCTAACCAGCGGGAAAACGGTGTGGGGAGCTGGGTTTCGGCGTAGGTAAAGCTTCCCAGTGCGGTTGTCATCGTTGGTTTGTAGTAATCGGCCGTCATGCTGTCCAGAAAAGCCGGTAGCTCCATCGCCTGGGAAGTTACCTGCGCGCCAGCCAGGAACACAGAGCATAGAAGCATTGCCAGAACAGAAAAGCGACTTAGCGTAGCCCGGCTTTGCACAAGCAGCCTCCGATTTTTAATTTCGTTTCTAGCCTAATTATCCTCCACCTATTTGAAGCTCGCAAGTGTGTAGGTTGCAGCAAGAAAACTGATTTTACAATTTTCCTTTATATTATATTTTTTATATATTAATAAAATAAACTATAAAGGAGATCCCTGTGAGTGAATGGAATAAACTGCCTTCAAAAGAAATAGTAGAAAAAACCGCCGCCTCCCTTAGAGACAACGGATTTGAGGTTTCTGTGGTATCAGATGCCAAGGAAGCCAAGGAAGCGGCGCTGAGACTGATCCCCGAAAAGTCGGAAGTCTTTGTGATGACATCTGTTACCCTGGAGTCTATCGGATTGGGCAAGGAGATCGACAAGTCGGGACACTTCGAATCGGTGAGGAGCAAACTCAATGCCATGGACGGCAAAACTCAAGGGCGTGAGATGCGCAAGCTTGGTGCTGGCCCCGATGTGGCCGTCGGATCGGTTCATGCCGTAACTCAGAGCGGTAAGCTTCTAGTCGCTTCGCTGACCGGCAGTCAGCTCCCCGCCTACACCTACGGTGCAGGCACGGTGATATTCGTCGTCAGTACTAAAAAAATTGTACCAGGACTGGACGAAGCCTGGGATCGCTTGGTTCAGCATGTGGTGCCCCAGGAGAGCGCTCGCGCCCGTGGTGCCTACGGCCTTCCCGAAAGCTTCAGCACCTACCCCTCCAAGGTGCTCATCCTCAACAAGGAAGTCCAGCCCGGCAGAGTCAAGATTATTCTGATGAACGAGGACGCCGGTTTCTGATAGGGGTATCGCGAAAAAAGGCGGCCATAGGCGGACTTCGGCGTTGAACGTCGAACTATGATGACCGCCTTTTTTATAATGTAACCGACGAAACCTATAGCTCAACAATCACTGGTTCTTCGAATAATAGCGCCTGCTCACCGTAGTTAACAGCATCGCCGCTCAAGAGTTCTTTTCCTGCAAGAGGCTCCGGCAGACTGACAGGTTTATTCCAGCCTTCCAAGTTTACCAAGGCTATGTATTTCGGGCGGGCATCACCAGGTCTGATGCGGCGCTCCAGGATAAATACGCCACGGGCCAGTTCCCGGTAACTGAAGTAGGGGGCACAACACTTTAGCCCTTCTGATTTTTCCTTGCCCCGCATCGCCTTCACAAGAGCCCCAAACCAAAGCCTAAAATCCTCGTTGCCCGCGGCCCGGTCCAAGGGGTCTTTATCGAAGAGAGATGGCTTGTGCTCAAGCGCTAATTCCTGCCCCATGTAAGCCAGGTTGATTCCGGGAAGAAAAAAAATCGCCAGGGTCCAGGCTCGCAATCGGGATGGAGTGACAAAGCGCGAAGCTGCCCGCTTTTGGTCGTGATTTTCCGAAAAGCGCAGCTTTAATGCGCCGGCTGGGTAAAGTGTTTCCTGCACATAAAGATAGTCCAGATAGGCCGAAGCAGGCAGCGAGCCAGCCCAAACTTTTTCCAATCGCTCCCAGCCGTCGTAGTCATAGCTGACATCAAAGACCGAATGGAGTTCCGGTTCGGACCAGGCGCCGAAGCCCCTCTGCCTCAGGCTTCGCAGAAATGATGGCTGTACCGATTCGGCGATCCATAGCAGGGGGTGGCGCTCCCTGCGCGACCCCGGATCGTACTGATTTATTTTTTGCCGGGCATGCTTCCAAAACTCTATAGGCACCATGGACGCCACATCACAGCGGAAGCCATCTATCCCCTTGTCGCGCCAAAACTGAAGTACCGACACCAGCTCCATCCACAGGGCTGGCGAAGAGCTGAAATCGAAGTCCACTACATCGGACCAATCCTCGCATTTACGCCCCAGCCTGGCACCATGCGGAGGCTGTTCCAACTCGCCCCGCTGGGCTGCCGGAGCCTGGCCTTCCAGCATGAAAAATTCCGGGTGCTCCCTAGCCAGCACCGAGTCAGGCGCACAGTGGTTGAACACCACATCCATCAGCACCTTTAAGCCCAGGGCATGGGCTTCGGCAATGAAATCGAGAAAGTCATCCATTGTCCCCAACTCGGGATCGACTGCCTTATAATCCGCAATAGCGTATGGCGAGCCCATACTGCCCTTGCGAGCAACAATACCAATAGGATGGAAGGGTGTAAGAAGTATCCATTGAAAGCCCAAGCCCGCAATCTCGGACAGATGGGGAATAGCGGCGATAAAAGTACCCTGGTTGGTGAAGTTTCGAAGATAAATTTGATAAATAGACTCATCTTCATGTATGCAAGATTTCATAGACTTTCAGTATATGCGCTGCCGCCGCACCTGGGGTAGTATAGCCGCATGGCAACGACACTCATTATTTTTGCAGGCGGTGGCTTGGGAGCCCTGGCGCGCTATGCCCTTTCTCGGGCGATCAACAGTCTCTTGCCGGCTCAACTGCCCTGGGGCACGCTCTCAGTCAACGTAATAGGCTCATTTTTAATGGGCTTGGTACTCATACTTGTGGATGCCGCGCTTCTCCACCCGTCCTGGAGAGCCTTCGCCGCTGTGGGTTTCATCGGCGCCTTTACTACCTTCTCGACCTATGCTTTTGAAACTATAGCCCTGCTCCAAAAACGAGCCTATGGTGCGGCATTCTGGAACTTTTTCCTCAACAATACGGTATCCTTGGCGGCCGTAGCCCTGGGCATGGCAGTCGGTTCCTTCCTGATCCTGTCAGTCAATGGACAGCGCGCCGGATAGGATATTACCCCGGAACTACGTATTCATCCTGTGAATCCCGTGACTCCCGATATCCTGTCCAAAATAAATCAGGACAGTCTGGGCACCTCCACCCAGCGGCGCTTTTTCCAGCTTTCCAGGCCCAGTTCGGCCAACTGCACGCCCTTAGCGCCTTCCAGCAGGCCCCAGCGGAAGGGATCGTCCTGGGCGACATGGAGGAGGAATTTCTCCCACTGCACCTTAAACGCGTTGTCCGCTATATCTCGGTTGGGCATCTTGGACCAATTTTCATGATAATCGATCGGACTAGCGATATCGGGATTCCATACCGGCTTGGGCGTCATGGCTTCGTCCTGGATATAGCACTCCCGCAAGCCGGCTACCGCCGAACCCTCGGTGCCATCCACCTGCATGACAAAAAGATCGTCCCTTCGCACTCTTACCGCCCAGGATGAATTGAACTGGCAGATAATGCCGTTCTCAAGCTCAAAAGTACCATAGGCCGCATCTTCGGCTGTGCAATTGTACTCAATTCCTCTCTCGTCCAAGCGCTTGTCGATATGTGTGGCGCCCAACGCGGATAGGGCTTTGATATCACCGAAGATATTGTCGATTACATAACGCCAATGACAGAACATATCGATCATTATGCCGCCGCCGTCTTCGGATCGATAATTCCATGAAGGACGCTGACAGGCCTGAGAATAGCCGTCGAAAACCCAGTAGCCGAATTCTCCGCGCACAGAAAGTATGCGTCCGAAAAAGCCGGTGTCGATGAGGTATTTGAGCTTGAGCAATCCAGGCAGCCAGAGCTTGTCCTGCACCACCCCATGCTTTACGCCGGCAGCCTCGGCCAGCTTGTATAAACGCAAGGCTTCAGCGGTGGTTGTAGCGGTGGGCTTTTCGCAGTAGATAGCCTTGCCGGCCTCCACGGCCCTGGCAATGCCTACCGAACGCTGAAGAGTCGTTTGGGAATCGAAGTAAATCTCATTGGCAGAATCGGCCAACGCGGAATCGAGATCGGTAGTGTAGGCTTTCACCGAATACTGCTTAGATAAAGCGGCCAACTTCCGCTCATCCCTGCCCACCAGCACCGGTTCGGGCACCAGTCTGCTGCCATCCTTGAGCCTCAAGCCGCCAGAATCGCGTATAGCGAGAATCGAGCGCACCAGATGCTGGTTAGTTCCCATCCGCCCGGTTACCCCGTTCATTATTATGCCAATAGTTCTATCGCTCATACCTTCTCCTCCCAGGCTTTCTTGATCATGCCAAGATACACATCCTGATCCATCGCCCAGTAACGCTTGGAAAATATTTCGACTTCCACAAAGCCGTGGAATCCAGTTTTTTCTACCCAACCGCGAATCAAAGGAATATCGATACAGCCCTCTCCCATCAATCCCCGATCGTTAAGAAAATCCTCAGGCGGCGTTTTCCAGTCGCAGACATGGAAGGCAAAGAGTCTGCCCAGCCGGCCGCAACGCCCAATCTCTTCTTCGAGCTTTGGGTCCCACCACACATGGTAGACATCGACAGCTACTCCCAGGCTTGGGTGCCTGATTACTTCACAGAGATCGTTGGCCTGCTCCATGGTATTCACCACGGAGCGCAGATCCGCATATAAGGGATGGAGGGGCTCAATAGCCAGCCTTATCCCGCAGCGTTCCGCCTCGGGCAGAATTGCCTCGAGGCCAGCTCGTACCTGATCCCTGGCTTGGGCCAGGCCTACTTTGGGATCTGCGCCGCAGACCAGGACTATGAGGGGAGCTCCCAACTCGGCACTATCGTGGATAAGCCTGATGTTGTCCTCAATCCTCTTATTTCTCTCCTCCTGGCTCGGTGCGGGGAAAAACCCGCCCCTCACCATAGATACGACCTTTAGCCCCGCTGCGCCGATGAGCCGCGCCGCTTCTTTGGGTTTTATCCCTTCTATCGTCTCCTTCCAGACAGAAATTCCCGATACTCCAGCGGCAGCATAACGCTCCACCATTGTGGCTAATGGCCAGGGCTTGTTTGTATAGCTGTGGATCGCAAAGCGTGAAAAGTCTTTCATATGCCTCCCCTAGATCGTATCAAACCGCTGGGGCTCTTTGCCTCTTGAAACACGCCATAAGTAGAGCGCGAGTTCCAGTAGATGATAGTCGCCCCACATGCAGGATTCGCCCCTGGGCAGGCCGCTCCCATCGCTGGAAGAGTCCCATCCGTTGGGCAGATGGTAGACTGCATGCAAAAGCAGACCTTCATGGGATGTGTCGCCCGAAAGGTAGGGGTCTTTCATGAGAGCCGCGGAGATTGCCCTGCCAGCCCTTTCGTAGCTCAGCGCCGCAGCCTTGCGCGCAGGGTTGCTGTCCTTGGCTGCGCTCAAATGCCGGGCAAAACGCAGTAGTCCCTGAGCCGCAATCGCCGCGGCGGA
>CAZHFN010000022.1:0-35285 GCA_964531105.1 uncultured Treponema sp.
TACTACGCCGACGAGCAGCCTTTGACGGCGAAGGAAGCCGAAGCTCTTAGCGAACGCATGAAGAGCCTTACCGCAGATAATTCCCCTATCCAAGTGGAAAACTGGCCATGGGAGGCCGCCTGCGACTACTTCAGGAATTCGGGACAGCTGGATACCCTGGCGCTGGTGGAAAACCTCAACGAGCCCCAGATTGCCTTGAATGAATGTGCAGGATTCAGGGATCTTCATATTCATACCTTGGTAAGTTCCACCGGCTTCTTATCCATCTGGGAACTCATCCCCTACCATGGCGGAATGCTTCTGCGATACCCCCATAAAGATAGCCCCGATAGGCTGGATCCCTTCGAAGATGTACCCATCCTGTACAAGATTTCTGAGGAGTATAAGGAAAGAGGCCGGGTCCTAGGCATTGGCTCTGTAGGTAGGCTCAACCGTCTCTATGCTTCTGGAGGCATCAAGGATTACATCATGGTGGCCGAAGCCCTGCAGAATAAAAAAATTGCCTCCATGGCCGAGGCGATCGCCCGGAAGTCTGACCATGTGAAGGTTGTGCTCATCGCTGGACCATCCAGTTCGGGCAAGACGACGAGCTCCAAGAAACTGGCCATCCAGCTCAAGGTACTGGGTTTTGAGCCTATCCCGATTGAGTTGGATAATTTCTTCATTGATAGGTCCAAAACTCCCCTGGATGAGGATGGCAAGCCGGATTTTGAGTCGCTCAAGGCTTTGGATGTCAGCTATCTCAACGAGCTTTTACTCAGGCTGTTCGATGGCCAGGAAGTTGAAATGCCCATCTACGACTTTAAGGCGGGCACTCGGCGCAGCTCCGGCAAGATACTAAAACTTTCTGGCCACGAGGTGCTGATCCTGGAAGGTATTCATGGGCTGAACGACGAACTCACACCTAAAATCCCCAATGATTCCAAGTTCAAGATCTATGTATCCGCTTTGACCCAGCTGAACTTGGACGATCATAACAGGATCAGCACCACGGACTATCGATTACTACGGCGCATGGTGAGAGATTATTATTTCAGGGGCCACAGCGCCCTGGCTACCCTGTCCATGTGGCCTTCTGTGCAGCGGGGGGAGCGGCGCAATATCTTCCCCTTCCAAAACTCCGCCGATGACGCATTCAACTCCGCCCTGGATTACGAACTGGGAGTGCTCAAGGTCTTCGCCGATCCGCTGCTGGATACTATCAAGCCCACCATGCCCGAATATGCCGAGGCCAGACGCATTGAGGCTTTCCTGGACAATTTTGCCCCCATTCCTGCCCAGTATGTGCCCAAGGATTCCATCTTGAGGGAGTTTATAGGAGAATCGGACTTTTCGTATTAAGAATACATGGCCTTGTATTCGGCGGCTTCCTTGGCATTGGCCAGCGTGAAATGCCCGGGGAAGACTTCCCTCCAGGAGGGTCCTTCGCTGGAGTAATCATGCACCCCGGGATCGTAGACTAAAAGGCTCTTGTGCTTTTCCACATCCGGATCGGGCATGGGCACGGCCGAGAGCAGGGAGCGGGTATAGGGATGAAGCGGTCTGGCAAAGAGTTCCTCGGTGGAGGCCAACTCCTTGAGCTCACCCTGATGAATAACGGCTATTCTGTCGGCAAAATAGCGGACAACGGTTAAATCGTGGGCGATAAAGAGATAGGATAGCCCCCTCTCCTTTTTTAGATCGTGGAGGAGGTTGAGGACCTGAGCCCGTATGGAAACATCCAGTGCGGAAATGGGCTCATCGGCTATGATAAACTTGGGTTCCATGGCCAATACCCGGGCTATGCAGATGCGCTGACGCTGGCCGCCGGAGAATTCGTGGGGATAGCGTTCGGCATGTTCCTCCAGAAGGCCTACGTCGTTCAATGCTCTATAAACTTTCTCCCTGCGCTCATTCTCGTCCTTGAAGAGGTTAAAATTGTAAAGCCCTTCGGACACGATGTAGTCGATGGTAGCCCTTTCGTTGAGGGACGCCATGGGATCCTGAAAGATCATCTGAATACTGCGAATGACATAGGTATCCAGTTCTTTGTCGATGACGCCGGAAATTTTCTTGCCAGCGAAGAAAATTTCGCCCTCGGTAGCCGGGTTTATCCTGATTATGGTACGGCCGATGGTTGTCTTGCCCGAACCCGATTCGCCCACCAGGGCGAAGGATTCGCCTTCTTTGATATCAAAATTGACATTCTTAACTGCAGTAAAACTTTCCTTGCCGTTTTTGAATGTGACGTCCAGATTCCTGACGGACAATAGGACTTCGCTCATCTGCCTGCCTCCGCTGCGCTCTCTGTGTAGATGTTGCCTTTCTTGCGCATAACCTTGACCGCTTGGGGTGGGTCGGCAAATGGCGAGCGGGGATCCAGGAGCCAGGTCTTGGCATAGTGGCTTTCGCTTACCTTGAAGAAGGGCGGCTCTTCTTCGAAATCAATGCCCAGGGCAAAGCGATTACGGGGGGCGAAGGCATCGCCCTTGATTTCGTTGAAGAGAGTGGGAGGCGTACCTGGTATGGCGTAGAGGGGTTCTCCCTTCCTGGCCAGAGTCGGCAGGCTTGATATGAGAGCCCAGGTATAGGGATGCCGGGGATCATAGAAAATTTCTCGCACGGAGCCATATTCCACTATCTGGCCCGCATACATCACGGCCACTCTGTCGGCCACGTTGGCCACAACGCCCAAATCGTGGGTGATATAGATGGTGGTAAAGCCGTAATCTTTCTGAAGCGCACGGATCAGATCCAGAATCTGGGCCTGGATGGTAACATCCAGTGCCGTGGTAGGCTCGTCGCAGATGAGAATGCGAGGCTTGCAGGCCAGGGCTATGGCTATGACGATACGCTGGCGCATGCCACCGGAATACTGGAAGGGATAGTCGTAAAAACGCTTTTCCACTTCCTTGATCCCCACTTTCTCCATGAGGTTCAAGGCTATACGTTTGGCTTCGTCAGGGGGGAGGTTCTGATGTTTTTCGATTACCTCGGTTATCTGAATACCTATGCGCTTGAGGGGGTTGAGGCTAGTCATGGGATCCTGGAATACCGTGGCTATTTTAACGCCCCGGATTTTCTCCCACTCCTTATCCGTCTTTACCTCCACCAGGTTTCGACCCTCGAATTCGATGCTTCCGCCAGCTATGCGCCCATTGGATTCCAGCATGCCTGTAAATGTTTTGGTGAGGACTGTCTTGCCAGAGCCTGATTCACCAACAATAGCCAGGGTTTCACCTTCATAGAGATCCAGGGAAACCGAGCGTATGGCGGTGAGTTCCTTGCGGCGCACCCTGAATTTGACCACCAGATCCCTTACCTTCAAAATAGTGTCGATGTTGTCCATGGCTGTCCTCCTATCGGTGAGTTCTGGGGTCGGACGCATCTGCAAAGAGTTGGCCGACAACATAGAAGGAAATCGTGACTAAGCCCATCACGACGCCGGGAAACACGATCATATGGGGATAGGTGTCCACAAAAGACCAATACACGTCGATCATCCTGCCCAAAGAGGGATAGGTCGAAGGAAGGCCTATGCCCAGATAGGAGAGGACTGTTTCGGTGTTGATAAGACCAGGAATCTCCTGGTAGATCAGGGTTGCGATAACTGAAACCATGAAGGGCAGGATATTGCGGGTAACCATGCGCTTGAGGGGGGTGCCCAGGCAGCGGGAGGCCAGGTTGTATTCCCTATCCCGGATAATCATTACTTGGGTGCGGATGAAGAAGGCTATGGAAAGCCAGCCAGTGATGGTCATGGCCAGGATCATCTGCCAGAAACCACGCCCGAATATGTACATGAGCATCATGGAGCGCAGAATGTAGGGTACGTTGGATACGACGTTATAGACTGCCAGGAGTATGGGGTCCAGTCGCTTGGAATAGCCCCAGACCGCCCCTACAAGAATTCCCATGCCTATATTGATGGCAGCCGCTATAAAGGCTATGGAGAGGGACATGCGGGTGCCTGACCAGACTACGTCCCAGAGATCGTTGCCCCTGTCGTCGGTGCCGAACCAATGCTCGGCAGAAGGCTTCTGGTACCAGGTGGAAGGCGTGTTGATATTGGGCGCCACCGCCGGATCATAGCCCGAAACCAGGGGCTGGATGAAAGACATGAGCGTGAGAGAGAGAAGGAGCAAGAGCCAGAAAATGGCTGTCTTGCGCTTAAAGAAGGTCTGGAAAACGGACTTCCAGTAGGAGTAGCGAGGACCGGCGATCCGCTCGGACTCGAGTACGTCAAAGGTTGCGAAGGCAAAGCGTTCTGCTGTCTTGGCCATGATTACCTCGCCTCCTTTCGCGCCGCCAGGCTAATTCGCGGATCTACGAAGGTAACCATGATATCACCCAGGAAAATCGCCAGGATGGATACGACGGTGAATATGAAGGTAAGGGCTATTATCATTGCGTTGTTGTAATCGGAGATGGCGCTGGGAAACATCTTGCCCATGCCGGGTACGGCGTAGAAGCTTTCGGTTATCAGGGCTCCAGCCAGGGTTCCGATGACCGCCATGGGAATGGAATGTACTATGGGTATGAGAGCATTCCTGACAATGTGTTTGAAGAATACCTCGGCCTGGGAAAGACCCTTGGACCTGGAAAACCTGACATAGTCGGCATTCATCTGGTCTACCATGTAGCGGCGTATCCAGAGGGCTTCGCCCGCTATACCGCCCAAAGAAAGGGATATCGTGGGCAGAATGTAGGAAAGGATGTTCTCCGAGCCCAGGAAGGGAAATTTGTCCGGCAAGCCCAACACCTTCATGCCGAAGCGGGCGAAGAGGGCTATATAGAGAAGCGTGGGAATGGAGCTTATAAAAACTATATAGGCCATGGTGATCTTGTCGAAGATCCTGTCCTTCTTCATGGCCGAGATAACGCCCACGGTAAGGCCGATGGCTAAAGAAATGAGAAGCGAATACATGCCGATAGTAAAGCTTGTGCCCAGCATGGATGGGTCTATGGTGAGAAGGTTTCCGTCGGCGTAGTTGTCTTCGAATTTATTCAAGTCCAGCCTGTCCAGGACAGGCTTGTATTTAAGACTGTGCTCGTCAATGGAGGTGAAGAATGTTACTGCCTCGCCCCGCACGGTGGTATTGATCTCCCTTCGTGCCGACCTGCCCTGCCCTCCTGATATAACCTCCAGGACGGGCACGCCGTCGAAGGTGGGATAGGATCGGCCCATATTGAGTCTGATCATATTCTGATGAAGGAAGGGGAAGCTGTTATCCACCCATATCTGGTATTTGTACAGCGTGCCCGAGGCGGCCAAGGCCAGACCTCCGCTCCAGTCACGGGTGAAATAGTAGCCACGCTTGAGCCCTGGATTATTGGGATCCTGGATTCTGTTGGGATGATCTATCTGTATGAGGCGAGCGTACCAGCGGAATACCCTGGTGAGGAGGGCTACGTCCTTGGTGGCGTAGAGGAAACCTGAAATAGGCAAGGGATCTACTTGATAGCCCCTAGCGCCGAGGTCAGCCCTGAACTTTTCATAGAAAGAGGAGCCGGCTAATAGAGCATCGCTCACCTGGGGTGAGTCGCGCCCGTATATTTGCTGTGCGTACTCCTGCTGGGTTATATAATCGATATAGCCCAGGTTTTCCCAGGTCCTGAATTTATAGTCGTTGTACTCATCGGGCTTGTTGGCGATTTTAGGAAGCACGAGGTCTCCCTTGAACACAAGCTGCCGGGGAACACAGGAATAAACGAGGAAGAGGGTGAGTGTCGATACTATAAAAACCGAAAATATGGACTGGAAAATACGTTTTACTACATACCCTAGCATGGGACCCCACAATCAGAGCTATGTTGAGACTCTCATGGCATTATACCCGAAGTCTACGATATAGGCAATAAAGCGAACGCGTGCCATATATAGGGAAAGCAATATAAAAGGGGCTGTCCGGATTAAAATCCGGACAGCCCCTCATCCCATTGTGAAGCGTGCTTTACGCTTCTACGCAAAGATTATTTCTTGGCACTGAGTTTCTTGTACTCGGCTGCCCTATCCTTCTCCCACTGTGCCTTGAGCTTATCGCGCTCGGCCAGGGTGATTACCTTATCGCCCACGACCATGCCTTTGAACTTGTATTCGTCGTTGCCATAAGCAGCGAAGGGGATGGTATAGGGGACGATCCTGGTGACGGCGAATCCGCCGCCATAGGACATGTAGGGAAGAACAATCGCGTCGTCGAGAAGCTGGGCTTCGGCCTCGGCAAAGAGCTTGAAGCGCTTCACCTGGTCATCATAGATCTTGTTGCCGGCTTCTACCTTCTTGGCATACTCGTACAGGCCAACCTTGGTAGCTGCCTTGTAGTCGCTGGAGGCGGGATCATCGGTGTAGTCAAGGCCGATCTGGATAAGAACGGCGCCGATCTCGGGCTCCAGGGTCTGGAGGAAGGTGTAGGGATCGCCAAAGTCGGGACCCCAACCGGTGTAGCCGCCGATGTCGTAGTTGGACTGGCTGCCGGATTCGGCATAGTAGGTGGAGGCATCTGCGTTATCGCTGTCCATCTCGACCACGTTGACCACGAGGGTGTCGGTTCCGAATACGGCTTCGAGATTGGCTTTGAGGGACTGATCACCCTTCAAGCCCTTGGTGTAGGAAATATCGGTGGCAGTGTCGAGCTTGACTGGGAATTTGACGCCCTGGGCGGTGAGCTCGGCCTTGGCCTTGGCCATATAGGCTTTGGCTTTGGTGGCGTTGAAGTATGGATCCTGGGCATCGTCAATTTTAAAGGAAGCGGTGAAGTCCGCGGGGTTGCGGGCTTTGAGGGCGTCCTCGACGTATTTAACATAATCCTTGCCGGCCTGATCCTTGGAGAGTTCGGTACCGGTGTAGGAATTGCGGATGGCGGCCAGCTTGTTGACCTCGCCATTGCGCTGAGCGAGGATAGTGGGCCTGTCGACGCCAAAGAATACGGCCTTGCGGAAATTCCTGTTCAGGATGGCCAGCTGTGTATCCTTGCGTTCCTTCTCCGTCTTGGGCGATACGCCCTTGGTGGGATCGGCGGGGGAAGCCCAGGTGTTGCGGTCGTAATTGAAGGCATAGAGGAAGGTGGTAGAATCCTGCCTTGCTCTATAGATATTTTCCTTGTACTTGGCCTGAGCGCGGGCAAACAGGGCTTCATTGTCCGTGTTGACCTGGGCCGAGGCATAGATGCCCGCGTCGAAGTTGTTGAAGCGGGAATCGGGATCCTTGCCGTCGTCGTAGACGAGCTTGACGTGGTTTACGGTTACTTTTGCCTTGTCATAATAATAGGGATTGGCGTCGTATTCCATGACGGACTTGGAGGTGAAGTTGGACAGTACATAGGCTCCGTTATAGAGGATGCCATTCTTGTCCACTTTGCCGAAATCGGCGCCCTTAGACTTGAGGAACTCGCCGTTTACGGGCATGTAGGGGTTATAGGTGAGCATGGTGTCAAAATAGGGGATGGGGCCAACAAGGGTATACTCGAGGACATAGTCGCTCTTAGCCTTGACGCCCACCTGGGCAAAATCGGTTACCTTGCCGGCGAGATACTCGGCGGCGTTGTTGACGAAGCCGGCCACTAGATAGTTGAGCTGGCTTTTCTTGTCCAGCATGAACTTCATGGCATCCACCCAGTCCTGGGCTTTGACGTCGGCATAGACTTCAAGATCACCGGTTACCCACTTGACGCCCTTGCGGATGTTGAAGGTCCAAACCGACTTGTCGGCATTGGCGCTCCAGCTTTCGGCCAGGGCTGGCCTGAGGATACCGTACCTGTCGTGCTCGATGAGGCAGTCGACAAAGTTGACGGTGTGCATGGACGTGGTCTGCCTCTGGCTTTCCAGGTAGTTGAAGGTCCTGGGATCGCTCGTGAAGACATTCACATAGTCCTTCGATTGTGGAGCCGCTCCCGCGATTCCTACAAAGAGGACCGCGATAACGGCTACTGCTAACAGGGTTTTTTTAAGCATTTCTGCCTCCACATAAACCCGCATTGAAGCGGATTCAAGATTTTTGCCGCACCGATATATTAGTGCAGCGGCATATACACCCTTTTATTCTCACCGTTTTATCATCAGCCGTCAACTAGCGTTTTCATAATAAAGAGGAGAATGCTATACTCCTGCTAGAACATGAATACAAATAGATTGAAGGGATTTCGAGATGGGTGGCCTAAACCCCGACTGCCTGCGATTCTGGGGGTCCTTGGCTTAGGTCTTGCCGCAGGTCTAATAACCGCCCTCTTCAAAGAGGGCGTTTCCTATTCGCAGGCAGCGGGGGACATTTTTGTTATCGAGGCTTTCCTGAGCTTTGGACTAGCATGGGTAGCCTATCTTAAGAAGGACGGCATCCGGATTTTTCCAGGTAAAAATTCTTTAAAAAAAAGCCCCCCTGAATCCTGGAGGGACAGGGTTCCCCAGGTGGGCCAGGAGCCACCTACCCCACCGAGTACTCCAGGTCCACAAGGACCTGACAGCCCCGAATATCTACGCCTGGCTGAGGCAGAAACAAGGCTGCGCATGCGCATATTGGGGATCCAGGACGAGCCGGGGAAAGCGAATTCCACCAGCGAACCCGAGGCTAGTGCCTGGAGCTTTGTATTCAGCGCAGGTCTTGTTGGAGCGATTTTCCTTGTGTTGGGAGTTATTTTTGTTTATCTGCTCTAGTCGGGATTTATTTATTGGACATTCGCTGCCTTAGCAGGCCAGGCTAATTTTTAACGGCGGCGGTTTATTTTTAACGGCGGCGGTCCATCAAATAGAGAATACAGACCAGGGGATAGCCAATAGCGGCAAAGACAAGTGGCGGCTGGAAACGCAAATTATAATCGTAAATGGGTCCCTTGAGGATGGTCCTGTCTCCCACTTTGAGCCTATAGGCAAGGGCTAATACAGAAAGCAGCAACCCCAAGCCCAGGACAGTCCAGACCAGTATTCTCGCAAGGCTGAAAGTCCTTTGCTCGTCCGATGCGACGGCGATGCCGAGGGTGAGAAGGCAGGCAAAGGAAAGGCTTACCACAAGGGTATTGGTGACGAGGGCAGCCAAAATCAGGGGCTGTACAGACCCCGCGTCCTGGGCTTGGGCGACCTGTCTTTGGGTATCGGTCCAGGTTTCGGCTGTCCGCCATGCTCGGTGCTGCTCCGATAGGTCGAAGGTGGCCAATACGCCGAAAAAAGCACAGGCGCAGACAGCCAAGAGGAGAGTCTTGGCTCCGTTTTTTTTGGCCACTGAAGGGGTCCCTTGCATGGAATAATTGTACGACGAAGGGGCCATAAGGCGCAACATGCGCCTTATGGCCCCTCGTTTGCCCAATAGAAATTTAAAACCAGGCCTCGGGTTTTATGGGGTGCCGCGGCTGGCCTGTCTTTCTGGAATGTACTCAGCGCACTTCGGCGATGGCTTCCTTGAGTAGCTCTTCCAGCATCGCTTTGGGCGGTTCTTTAATATGGCCGCCGGACATGAGGTCCTTGGCGATTTTTCTGGAAGCGTTGATATCGGCCAGTGCTTTATCGTGTACTTCCTGCCAGGTAGCCTCGATGCGCGCAACCCCCTCGGCAATAGCCTGCATGGCTACATCGGCGGCTTCCACGGCGAAGACATCGGTTTCTTCCATGTTCGCCACGATATTATCCGGCCCTATGCCCCTGGCTTTGGCGAAATCGGCCAGAGAGTGGGCGCAGCGGATGGCCATGCCGTCGGTGATCTTGCGGGCCCGTACAGCCAGGGCTCCCTTGAGGATACCGGGGAAACAGACGGAGTTATTAACCTGATTGGGGAAATCTCCCCGGCCGGTGGCGACGATGAAGGCGCCCTCTTCCTTGGCCGCGTAGGGCCAGATTTCTGGAACGGGATTGGCACAGGCGAAGACGATGGATTTGGGGGCCATGGAGCGTATCCACTCGCGCTTGACGGTGTCGGGACCGGGGGTGGAGAGGGCAATGAGGACATCGGCGCCCTTTATGGCTTCGGCCTCTCCTTCCACGCGTTTGGGATTGGTCTGGGTGCAGAGTTCCCATTTTCTATAGAGTCTGGAGTCGACCTCAATGTCCTTTCTGCCTGCATGGAGAGAACCCTTGGTGTCGAACATGATCATGTTCTCGCCCTTGCCCCCATCGGCCAGGATAAGCCGAGCGATGGTGGTGTTGGAGGCGCCGGCGCCCAGGAAGACGATTTTAGCCTCGGAGAGCTTCTTGCCCGCCAGGTGCAGGGCGTTTAAAAGCCCAGCCAGGGTAACGCTGGCAGTGCCCTGGGCATCGTCGTGCCAGACAGGGATATCGCAGCTTTCCCGCAGCTCGTCCAGCACCTTGTAGCAGTTGGGTTGGCTGATATCTTCGAGATTGACGGCTCCCACCGAAGGCTGGAGCATTTTAACGAATTCGATGATCTTGTCCGGATCGTGTTTGCCATCCTTGCCCCTGGAGTCTATACAAAGAGCGATGGAATCCACGCCGCCCAAATACTTCATGAGGAAGGCCTTGCCTTCCATGACGCCCAGGCCTCCAGGGGGAGTGCAATCTCCATCGCCCAGAACGCGTGTGGAATCGGAGACTACGGCCACCAGGTTCCCTCTGTTGGAGAGGGAAAAGGAGCTGTCGTTGTCATCCCTAATAGTGGTAGATATCTTGGATACACCGGGGGTGTACCACACGTTGAACCAGTTGAAGCCATAGACGCCGGCCTTGGGTACGGTCTGCATCTTGCCGCCGTAGAAGGCATGAGCCTTTAGGGACAATTTTTTTAGAAAGAGAGTCTGCGCTCTGGCTTTCTGATCGGGGCTCAGATCGGCGGGAAAGGCCTTGGAAAGATTCGCGAGGCTAAGTTCCAGTTCCATTTTTACACCATCCTTTTCTTCATAGAATAGAGGAATTATGCCCTACAGAAGGGCATCAGGATATGCCTGTGAGCGCCTTTATGTACTGGAGTCGCATATACTCGTCCAGCCGGCCGGTGCTCTTGGCCGAAAGCCTGCCCCGCATGGAGTCTATCGAGGAGAAGCCCTGAGCTTCCATGAGTGCCTTGAGATCATCCAGAATCTTGCCTACAGTCTTCCAGCCTCCCTTGTAAAGGGCAGTGCAAATCTGCACTGTGCTGGCTCCCGCGAGGATGAATTTGGCCATGGTCTGGGCGTCGTGGATGCCTGTAGCTCCGGTGAGCTCGATGCCGGCCCGCTGGAAGAGTAAGGCAATCCAGCGCAAGCTGTCGTGGTATTCTTCGCCGCTGCTCATGGGTTGGGCGCGGACGAGCTTCATTCCGGGTATATCGATGTCCAGTCTGTAGAAGCGGTTGAAAAGCACCAAGGCATTGGCTCCCAGTTTGGAAATGGATTGGGCCAGGTGAGGCAGGCTTGAATAATGGGAACCCAGCTTTACTTCGATGGGCAGCTTGGTGGAGAGTCGGACTTCCTTGACGGTGGAGAGCACTCTCTCCTCTATGTCCTTGGAGCTCAGGGATGGAGAATTGGGCAGGTAGGCTATGTTGAGTTCAAGGGCGTCAGCCCCTGCCTGCTCGATTCTGGTTGCGAAGGATGCCCAATTGCCCCTGCCTACGCAGTTGATGCTGGCGATTAGGGGGGTCTTGCCCACTCTGGCCTTGGAATCCTTCACCAAGGAGAGATAAGCATCGGTGCCTTCTTCCCAGGCGGTTCGGCTAATAAAGGCCTCGGCTTCGGGATAGGAATCCAGGTCAATTCCCTCGGCTTCTTTGCCCAGTTCGGCCAGGATTTGTTCCTCAAAAAGGGACTTGAGAACCACAGCCCCCGCTCCCGCATCGGCAGCCTTCCCGGCTCCCTCTGCGCTGGCGGTAAGACCAGAGGATGCGACGATAAGAGGATTCTCGAGTACGAGTCCCATATAGTAGGTGCGAAGCTCTGTCATGCCTTGTCTCCTTGCATTCTAAGTGCCTGTAGGTAGTATAGCAGGCTTCCCCTTTCTCGGGGAGTCGGAAAAATCTAAAAAAACATTTCGAGTGCTGATCTCATGGAACAACAAAATCCTACCTTGCGGGTTTTCAGAGCTCCAGGGATTTGTTGTCTACCAGAGCCTTCACCCTGGCCACAAAGGTATCCATCCCAATGCCGTTTTCCTGCCGACCGTCCCTCATGCGTAATGAGAGGGTTTTTTCGTCCATCTCTTTCTGGCCTACCACGAGCATATAGGGGATCTTCTTGCCCTGGGCATCACGGATTTTAGCGTTCATCCTGGAATCGGAAGTGTCGGCCCTTACCCTCATGCCCACGGCCTTGAGGTTTGCGCAGAGTTCTTTGGCATAGCCGTCAAACGCCGGCGCCACGGGGATTACCACGGCCTGCTCGGGACAAAGCCAGACAGGGAAGGCGCCGGCGGTATGCTCGAGATATACACCGAAGAATCGCTCGATGGAGCCCAAGAGGGCGCGATGTACCATGTACGGCCGTTTGCGCTGACCGTCGGCGTCCACGTAGGTCATGTCGAAGCGTTCGGGTTCGTTGAAGTCAAACTGGATGGTGGTGAGCTGCCATTCCCTGCCTATTGCGTCCTTGATCTTGAGGTCGATCTTGGGTCCATAGAATGCCCCGCCCCCCTCGTCCATCTCGTAGGCCAGGCCTTCCTTGTCCACCGCCTTCCGCAACGACTCCAGGGCGGTATCCCACATTTCTTGAGCGCCCACAGAGCCGTCGCCGGCGGGCTTGGTGGCCAAGTAGGCCTTGATCTCCTTGAAGCCCAGGGTTTTATGCATAAAGAGGGAGAATCGAAGGACCTCGGCGATCTCGTCCTCGATCTGCTCCGGGGTGCAGATGATATGGGCGTCGTCCTGGGTGAATCCTCGCACCCTGGCCAGGCCATGGAGGGTGCCCGAACGCTCGTAGCGGTAGACGGTGCCCAGCTCGGCCCAACGCAGGGGCAGGTCCCTGTAGGAGTGGCCGCCATTGTTATAGATCATGATATGGAAGGGGCAGTTCATGGGTTTGATGTAATAATCGTCTTCATCGATCTTCATGGGGGAATACATGCCCGCCTTGTAGAAGCCCAGGTGCCCCGAGGTTTGCCAGAGCCAGGACTTGCCGATATGGGGGGTGAAGAGAATTTCGTAGCCGTTTTTATAATGCTCGTCTCTCCACCAGTTCTCCAGGGCTACTCTGAAGCGGCCTCCCATGGGATGCCAATACACAAGGCCGGGGCCGGCTTCCTCGTGGGTGGAGAAAAGGTCCAGTTCCTTGCCCAACTTGCGGTGATCCCTCTTTTCGGCCTCTTCCAGCATTTTGAGGTGGGCTTCCAGTTCGGCCTTGGAAGAGAATGCGTAGGCATAGATGCGGGTAAGCATGGGGCGTTTTTCATCACCCCGCCAGTAGGCGCCCGCGACAGCCCTGAGCTTGAAACAGTCAGGACGGATCTGCCTGGTGGTATCCAGGTGAGGACCCCGACAGAGGTCTACAAAACCGTCTTGCTCGTAGACCGAAATGCTTCCCTCTTCCAGCCCTTCGATGAGTTCCAGTTTAAAATCTTGGCCTGCGAAGAGCTTCTTCGCCTCTTCCTTGCTTAATTCTTTTCGCGTAAAGGCATATCCGCCAGAGATTATTCGCCGCATTTCCTTTTCTATGGCGGGCAGGTCTTCCATGGTTATTGGTTTTGGCAGAAGAAAGTCATAGTAAAATCCATCGTCGATGGCGGGACCAATGCCGAACTGGGTGCCGGGGTAGAGGTGCGACACCGCCTCGGCTAGAACATGGGCGGCGGAATGCCGCAGTTTGTTTACATCTATTTCCATTTCAACAGCTCCTTTTCCGCTCCCGGACAGGTCAAGACCTGCTGCGCGGGACGGCAGTCAGAACACGACAATGCGTCAGTAGACAGTTCTGTGTCAATATATCAGCACTTTTCGATAGTCTTGTTTATAAGTATATTCGTCGATACTTTAGTAACAGCATGAGTGGATCAGTATCAAGCCAGGGGGAAGTGATTTCCCAGACCGAAGAGACGGCGGAGCCCAGGGAGCCTGAAGAGTTCAGGGTTCTGCTGTTGAATGACGATTTCACAACCATGGAATTTGTCGTGTCAATTCTCATGACAATCTTCCATAAGTCTCTTCAGGAAGCGACCAGGATAATGGTGGATGTCCACCGCAAGGGCAAGGGAATCGTAGGCGAATACAGCTACGACATCGCCGCGACGAAAATAAATCAGGTGCACGCGCTGGCGCGGCAGATGGGTTTTCCCCTCAAGTGCACTATGGAGAAAGTATAGGGTATGAAGGTTAGTCAGGAAGTACAGGCCATTTTCAACGCGGCCTATAACGAGGCCAAGCTCCGCAATCATGAGTATCTTACTCCGGAGCATATTCTCTATGCGGGCCTTTCATTCGAAAAACTTCGTCTGGTTATGGAAGGCTGCGATACCGACGTGGAACAGCTCAAGCGAGGCATAGAGGCTTACTTCGAGCAGAAGGTTCCCGTGGTTCGCTCCAGCGCCGAACCGGTGCAAACCTCCAGTTTCCAGGCGGTGATTGAACGTGCCGTCATGCAATCCCAAGCTTCGGGCAAGGAAGAAGTGGAGATATCCGATCTCATTGTCTCACTCTACGATGAGGAAAGAACCTATGCCGGCTACTATATGCGCAAGCTGGGCATCAAGCGGCTTCAGCTTCTGGAAGTTCTTTCCCACGGTATTGGAGAATCGGATAGCGAGGATTCGAGCATTCTGGAGGATTCCGAAGGGCGTCCGGACCTGGAAGGCAAGGACAAGCGCGGTCTAAAGCCAGGCCCTCTGGAGAGGTTTGCCACCGATCTTACCGCCATGGCCGCTTCAGGCAAACTAGAGCCGGTAATCGGCCGCGAGGCCGAGATTGAGCGCACAGTCCAGGTGCTCTGCCGCCGCCTCAAGAACAATCCTATCCATGTCGGCGAAGCGGGAGTGGGTAAAACTGCCATCACCGAGGGTTTAGCCCAGCGCATAGTCGCCGGTACGGTGCCTCCCCTTTTACGGGGTTATACTATCTACAGCCTGGATATGGGCTCGCTCCTAGCGGGCACCAAGTTCAGGGGGGATTTCGAGGAAAGAGTCAAGAAGGTGGTGGACACTCTTCTTAAAAAAGAAAAGGCCATACTTTTTATAGATGAGATACACACTATCGTAGGCGCCGGAGCTGTAACCGGCGGTTCCATGGATGCCTCCAACCTCTTAAAGCCAGCCCTCACCTCGGGCAAGCTGCGGTGCATCGGCTCCACGACCTACGATGAGTACAACAAGATTTTTGAAAAAGACAGGGCACTGTCTCGGCGCTTCCAGAAGATAGATATCGCCGAGCCCAGCCAGCCCGAGACAGTGGAAATTCTCAAAGGTTTAAAGCCAAAATACGAAGAATTCCATCGGGTGCACTTTTCCGACGATGCCCTAGAGGCAGCGGTGCGCCTATCGGCCCAGTTCATCACCGAACGCAAACTCCCAGACAAGGCTATCGATGTGATCGATGAAGCCGGGGCCAGGGCGAGGATCAATGCATTCAAACTCGGGCAGGACGAGGAAGGCTCCCCATCGGGAGAGCTGATCGTCGATATAAAAGTACCGGAGATAGAGCTGGTGGTTGCCAAGATTGCCCGGATTCCCGAACGCTCGGTTTCCTCCTCGGAAAAGGAAAGGCTCTCGGGGCTGGAATTGACCCTGAAACAGGATGTGTTTGGCCAAGACAAGGCTATCGAAGCGGTGGTCAAGGCCGTAAAGCGCTCGCGGGCGGGATTCAGAGCCCCCGACAAGCCTGTGGCCAATTTCCTCTTTGTCGGACCCACCGGGGTGGGCAAGACGGAGTTAGCCCGGCAACTGGCCAAGCAGCTGGGAGTAACCCTCCATCGATTCGATATGAGCGAGTATCAGGAAAAGCACACGGTTTCCAGGCTCATCGGTTCTCCTCCCGGCTATGTCGGGTACGAGGAGGGAGGCCTTCTCACCGATGCGATACGCAAAAGCCCCCATGCGGTGGTGCTGCTGGATGAGATAGAAAAAGCCCACCCGGATATCTACAATATTCTTCTCCAGATCATGGATTATGCCACGCTCACGGATAATCAGGGCAGAAAGGCCGATTTCCGCAATGTCATTCTTATTATGACCAGTAACGCCGGTGCCCGGGATGTGGGCAAGAATCTGATTGGCTTTGGCGACAGGACCTTGAGCAATTCGGCCCTGGATGAAGCGGTGGAGCGGGCTTTCACGCCCGAATTCAGGAACAGATTGGACGCGGTGGTCCATTTCGGCAATCTGCCCATAGATATAATTGAGCGAATTGTTACAAAAGCCCTGGACGATTTCAACCTTCAGCTGGCCGAGAAAAAGGTCAAACTGGTAGCCCGTAAATCGGTAATCCAGTACCTGGCCGAGAAGGGTTACTCCAGAGAATTTGGAGCCCGTAATATCTCCCGGCTGGTGGAAGACAAGATAAAGTCCTTCTTTGTGGATGAAGTCCTCTTTGGGCGTCTTGAAAAGGGCGGCACGGCGGTGGCCGATATTGTTCAAGGCGAGATAGCCTTCAGCGTCGAGCCCTTGGAACTACCCCAAGATCTGTTATCCGAAGTGGCCAAGGAGCCCGCGGAAGTCCAGCCCTAGATATGATCCGTTTCCTGGAAAGGCTGGATTACTTGGGCGAGGACCGGCATTTTACATTTCCTCGCGTGGATGGAGCATCTCCAGAAGGCATTGTCTGTGCCGGGGGGAATCTATCTCCCGGCATGCTTATCTCGGCATATAGGCAGGGAATTTTTCCATGGTACAGTGAGGATGAGCCTATTCTCTGGTGGAGTCCCAATCCCAGGTTTGCCGTCCTGCCCGAAACTCTCCATGTTTCGCGAAGTTCCCACAGGCTTTTACGCAAATCCGGCTTCGGGTTCAGCCTGGATAGAAGATTCAGACAGGTAATGGAAGCCTGCGCATTAGTTTCCAGACCCGGGCAGGATGGCACATGGATTCTTCCCGACATGATAGAGGCGTATACGAGGCTGCACAGATTGGGTTACGCCCATTCGGTGGAAGTCTGGCTCGACGATGAACTCGCAGGTGGGCTTTATGGCGTGAGCCTGGGCTCGGCCTTTTTCGGCGAGTCCATGTTCAGCCTTGTATCCGGAGCCTCCAGGGCTGGCTTTCTCCACCTGGCGCTCTGCCTTTTCAGACGGGGTTTCAGCCTCATAGACAGCCAGGTGCACACTCTCTATCTGGAGACCATGGGAGGAGTGGATATTCCCCGGGGCAGTTATATGGCCAGGCTTGAAAAGGCCTTGAAGAACCCCGATTTACGGGGCGACTGGTCCAGCCTCTTTCCCGAATTCCCAGGTACCGAGGCGTAGAATGTTTTTATATTTTTCCATACAGTAGTAAGCAGTGCTGAGGATGGCAGGTTATCTAGAAAGATGAAAATAATATTTGTGCAACTCCCGGTGCAGGATCCCGATGGCCAGGACGCTGTAGCCAATGTGCCTCTCGCAGCGGGCTATCTCGCAGCCTACGCCGAAGCTCAAGGCCTCCTGACCCGCTCCCAGTGGAGCATTCTAGACATGGACCTGGCCGCTCACGGCTCCGATTCGGCCATCATAGAGTCTCTGGCCGCTGCCGATGCCGACCTTGTCGCCTTCAGCCTCTATACCTGGAATTTGGAACGTAGTCTCTACATAGCAGGCAAGGCTAGGGAAAGATCTTTGCGCAGCCGGTTTATTGCCGGAGGCCCTGAAGTAGCCGATGGCATGCCTCTGATGGACAGATCGCCTTTCCACACCCTCGTACAGGGTGAAGGGGAGCTCGCCTTTGCTGAAATCCTAAGGGACATAGAGCAGCACCGCCCCTTGCGCAAGCTTTACAAGACCAAGGAACTCCTGGATCTATCCACACTGCCCAATCCCTACCTGGCAGGCACTCTCCCTATAATCAAGGACAAGCCTGTCCATGTGGAAACCGTGCGAGGATGTCCCTATCGCTGCGCCTATTGTTTCTACGGAAAGCAATACCCTGAACTGCGGAGATTCCCCGAAGATCGAGCTTTAAACCTGATACGCCAAGCCACGGTCGTAGGCGTTTCGGAAATTTATCTCATGGATCCTTCTTTCCAGTATGGCAGCCAGGTGCCTGCGATGCTTAAAGACTTCGCCGTAGCCAATACAGCAGCTATTCCCATCCATGCCGAACTGAGGCTGGATACGCTGACCGAGGAATTCGGATCCCTTCTCAAGTCCGCCGGCGTGGCGTCCATCGAGGCAGGGCTCCAGAGCACGAACCCCAAGGCCTTGGAAGCGGTGAACAGGAAAATGGACCGGGATGGTTTTGCACGGGGTGCCGAAATACTCCAGAAGCAACGCATCCAGGTTAAGACCGGACTCATCCTCGGTCTGCCCTTCGATGGCTATGAGCAGGTTATAGATACTTTCGATTTCCTAGGCATGCATGGACTGGGGCAGGAAGCCGAACTCTATCCTCTCTCCTTTCTACCGGGCACCGACGCCAGGGAGAGGGCTGACGAGTGGCGTATGTCCAGGATGGAGCTTCCCCCCTACTGGGTTACCAGCAACGACTGGATTTCAGGCGATGATATGGTCGATGCCATCTCGGCCTTTGAGGAGAGCTTCGATGTGGAGTGGGCCTCGCCTCCTGCACCCCATTTTACCCAGGAAATTAAAGGCTTCAGAGCTTTCATCGACACGCGAAAGCTGGAGAATATCGACTGGATGCGTCTTAATCCGGCCAAGCTTGCTTCTTCACTTACGCTTTTAGCCGACGCCGATGATCCGGAGAGTCTTTCCAGGCTGGTGAGGGCGGCCAGGGATTTGCGAAGGGATAATCCCTACACTATCTACCAGCTCGTGCTCACCAGCGAAACCAGGATTCCTTCCGAACGCCTGGTGGAACGCATCCAGGATGCGTTTCTCTACCCTGACCACTATTATGAACTGTCCCACTTTCTCTCCCCCGATCCCCAGGAAGGCTATCAGACACGAATGTTCTTCGCCACGAAAAATTTTTCCCTGGCCTACAGGGCGATCGAGGAAGCACAGGATCTGGAGACAATGATCGTCATCTCAGGCAAGGGCGGGTACAACGCCGACAGGCTGTACGAACTTCTGCCCTATGTCGTCTTCGACAGGGAGAAGATTCCCTTCGACAGGCTGTATCAGCTTCTTGGCCTCTATGCCGACTTTCCCCATATGCTGATCGAGGCTCCCGAAGACTTGTTCTGAAAAACCGGAAGCCTCGGCCAATATTTCAGTACATGGCTTCCAGATCGGCCTTGGAGGCGCAATCTCCGATATTCAGGTACTCCCGTATATTGGCTATGGTCTGCACCACTGCCCGAGCCGTAGCCTGATGGGTGGAGCCCCCGACATGAGGGGATAGAATAACGTTGGGCAATTTGTGGATGGGATAGCGGGAGGGATCTCCCTTCCGGCCGCTCTGGGGATAGGTGTACCAGGCATCGATTCCAGCCCCAAGAAGTATTCCATCCTTGAGGGCGAGATACAGGCCCTCTTCGTCCACAATGGATCCTCTGCCCACGTTTACCAGGAATTTACCTTTCATGCCCGCCAAAAGCTCCCTGGAAAGCAGTCCATCCGTAAGTTTTGTGGCAGGAAGGGTGACAAAAACCAGTTCTGCATCGGCCAGGGCTGTCTGTAGATCCGGGATAACCCTGTCGAAGCCTTCTGGTACTGCCAAACCCTGGCGCCTTCTCCAGCCCGAGACTTCGCAGGAAAAGGCCTTGAGCAGCTTGGCCAGGGCTTGCCCTACTGCGCCGGTGCCCAAAATGAGGCAGCGCTTTCCGTAGATGCTGTTCCAGTTATCCTCAGCTCCAGCCTTGACCCAAAATCCGTGCCAAAGGCCTTCACTCAAATCATTATGGTATTCCACAATCCTGCCGTAGAATGCCAGTGCAAGGGCCAGAGCGCGCTCGGCCACGTCGAATGCGTTGGCATGTACGTTGAAAACCTTGACTCTCCTTGTATTGAGTTCTGCCAGGGGCAGGTGGTTTATGCCCGTAAAGGACTGGAAAATGCCCTTAAGCTTTGGACTGGCGAGATAACACTCTTTTGGCAGGTTTCCGGCCAGCATAAGATCGAGTTGGGCGGTTTCGGGGGAGTCGGGTTTTAACCCTAATGAAAAATGATGTCCGGGAAACTCTTCCGAGAGGGCCTTAAGTTTAGCGTCCCATACAGAGTTGAGAGGCATGAAGGAACCGAAATGCATAGTTTTCAACCTCCGTTCATACATATGATTAGTGTCACTAAGCCTGCAACTTAGAAGTAAAGAGAGGATATCATATGGTCGTCACGTGTGGATAGAAATATAACAGACTTGGAAAGGCAGTAGGGAAAAAATGTGATATAGATTAGCAAAGGGATTTTCTGCCGGTCCTATCCTGCCGATACATATAAGAAGAAATCCCGGCCCATATGCGCAATCCAATGAGAGGTGCACGAATGAGAGAGACTGATAGGCGTCGACTACTAAGCTTCTTGGCTACGCTGGCAATGCTTTTACTGGCCAGCGCCTGCGCGAGTGCCCCTCCGCAACAGGAAACGAACCTCACCAATCTAGTGATCGCCGGCGATGTAAACGCTATAAAGAAATTCTATGCCAATCAGGAACAGCTGAATCAGCGAGATGCCCAAGGGCTCTATCCCCTTCATTACGCGGTACAGCGCGGGGACGTACAGATCGCAGAAATACTTATGGTTCTGGGCGCCAAACCCGACCTTCCCGACCCTGCCGGCAAGACACCTCTTCGCTATGCCATAGACCGCAACCAGCCCGCCATGGCTACCATGCTAGTTGGGCGCCAAGCCAATCCCTTTATAGCCGATGCTTCGGGGGCTACCCCTGCGGAAGCCGCCCTCATGGCTGGCCCAGATATGCTTAAGGCGGTTTTCAATGCCAACAATATCAATGCTTCCGGCCAGGATGGGCGCACTGTCCTTCACATGGCTTCGGATAAGCTCATGGCCAACGAAGTAGGAGTCCTCTTAGACCTGGGCGCCTCTGTGCAGACCAAGGACAGGGCTGATAGGACGGCCTTGGATCTCGCCCTTCTCTTTCCCGACCGCAAGGAAGCGGCCATCATTGCTGAAAAGCTAATTCTCAAGGGCGCAAGCCCTTCCTTCCCTGAATTTGCATGGTTTGCCACCACGGTTCGTTCCACGGACTTCAACACGGTGCGATTCGGCAATGGCAATACGCCCCTCCACGAAGCTATTTCCCGGTTTCAGCTGGGTTTTGCCGATTTTCTCCTCGCTCGAGGCCTGACCCCCAATATCAAGAACGTCAGCGGCGACGCTCCCCTGCACAGCACAATGCGAATGGGCTGGTACGCGGGCGCCGAACTCTTGCTCAAGAATGGCGCCGATCCGGATATCAGGGATGGCAAGAGCAATACCTCACTTCATCTGGCCTCGCCTGCCTCTGTCCGACTCGATATGACCAAACTCCTTCTCAAGTACAAGGCCGACCCATCTCTCAAGGATCTGGAGGGTAACACCGCTCTTCATAAGGCCGTGAAGCTTGCCTATGAGCCACTGATTGTGGAGGAACTCATAAGGGCTGGAACCCCTGTCAACTCCGCCAACTTGGAAGGGGACACTCCCCTCATGATCTGCGTGAAGGCCGGCAACTACCAATACGCTGACGCCCTCATCACCGCCGGTTCCGATGTATTCCTGCGCAACCTGGCGGGAGAAAGCCCCCTCTCCATCGCGGTAAGCCGTGGCAGGGAAGCGGTGGACAAGATTGTGCTGCAATCCAATGTTAACAATCGCGACAACGTGGGCACCAGCGTGCTGGCCACCGCGGTGGGGATGAAAGGCTCTCCTGAGGTCATCGCCCTCATTCTCTCTAAGGGCGGCGATCCCAATATTCGAAACAACTCGGGTGACAATGCGCTCCATGTGGCCGTCCGCCTCAACCTGGCCCCGCAAGGCCTGCTCCTCCTTAATGCCAAGGCCGATATCTTCGCCTCCAATGCCGCCAAAGACACTCCTGTGTTCCTCGCCCTGGCCGCCAAGGATGGACCATACGAATGGTTCTTCATTCCCTCGGTTATCACCGCCAGGGATTCCAACGGCGACACAGTGGGCCATCTAGCCGCCCGCAGGGACCTGGCCGATGGCCTGGATTACCTGCGCCAGAAGGGAGCGGATCTGGAAGCGGTGAACGCAGCCAAAGAAACCCTCCTCCATGCCGCGGTTAAGACAGACGCGGCCGAGGCTACTAGGTACTTGATATCGAATGGCGCGATCCTTTCAGCCAGAGACGGTAATGGTGATGCACCCCTCAACACCGCGGTGCTCTCGGGAGCCAAAACATGCCTCCAGGTACTGGTATTGTCAGGCGTAGATCTAGACGCCAGAAATTATACGGGTGAGGCTGCTCTTCACCAGGCCGTTCGCAAACAAAACCCGGAATTTGTCTCCTACCTCGTAGATCGCGGTGCTTCTCTGGAAGTGCGGGACAACAGAGGCTTCACCGTCCTGGCGGTAGCTGCCAGGGAAGCTCAGACTCCCATCGCCCAATATCTCCTGAAAGCGGGATCCTTTGTGGACGCCAGGGATTACGCCGGCTCCACTCCATTGTACTTAGCGGTGGATTCGGGACAGTTGGATCTCATCCGCAGCCTGGTCCAGTCCGAAGCCGACATCCTGGCTAAAAATGCAGCCGGCGATTCACCCCTTCTGTATTCTCTCAAGAAGGGATTAGCAGTAATGCGGGAAATTCTCGGAAACTCCTCCATGGACAGAGCCGATTCTGAGGGCAAAACACCACTACGTCATCTGGTCCAGGCCAGAGCTTCCATGGACATGCTCAAGCTTGCTCTCCAGACCGGGGCTGATCCCTCCAGCAGAGACAGACTGGCCGACACACCCCTCCATGCGGCGGTTCAGCAGAAAGACCAGGAAACCGCAGCCCTTCTTCTCTCGGCGGGTGCCGATCCCTTCGCACCTAATCATCAGGGCATGAGCCCCATAGCCCTCATACTGGCCGACGGCTCTGAGGCTTCGCTGCGCAGCTTTGCAGGCGCCGCGGGGCTCGAAGCCAAGGATATAATGGGTGAGGGTTTCCTCCACTACGCAGTGCGCGCAGGCAAGGCCGATTCCGTCAAGCTGCTCCTGAGCATGGGAGCCAACAAGGATGCCAAGAACAACGCAGGTGAGTCAGCTCACGATGTAGCGAAGGCCAAGGGTCAGAGCTCGGTGCTTTCGGCATTCGGGGGCTGAAGAGGCATAGACAGCGAAGACACAATAAATCAAGGGGCTGCCCACAATGCTGGACAGCCCCTTTTCGCACTATAAGGAATCGCTGGACTTAGGGAGGAATCAGCCTCCACACTCCGACAGTTCTTGCTTTTCCCTCAGTTTTTCCAGGGCTCTTTCCTGGATCTGCCTCACTCTTTCCCTGGTAATGCCCAGTACCTTGCCCGTCTCTTCCAATGTATGGGTCGACTCACCCGAAAGCCCATAGCGCAGCCTCAGGATCGTGGTCTCCCGAGCGCTCAAGTCCATTAGCACACAGTCCAAAACTTCCTTCATCGTAGTTCTAAATACTTCGGAGTAGGGATCGATAAAGGTATCATCCCGTATTACATCGGCAAGGGATGTAGTGCTGCCCTCTTCAATGGCCGAATCCAGGCTGGCGGTGTTCTGGGAAAACTCCATCACCTTGAGCAGCTTTTGCTTTGGCATATTGAGTCTGAGGGCTAGCTCGTCCAGTTCTGGGTTGCGGCCCAGTTCTTGTGTAAGTTGCTTGGACGCGTAATAACACTTTCGAATAGTGTTGAGCATATGGACTGGGATTCGTATTACCCTGCCCTGGTCGGCCAGGCTTTTTATGATGGCTTGTCGTATCCACCAGGTGGCGTAGGTTGAAAACCTGTAGCCCCTGGAGTAGTCAAACCGCCCTACTGCTTCCAAGAGGCCAATATTGCCCTCGTCTATAAGGTCCAATAGGCCTAAGCCTCTGTGCTGATACGCTTTGGCAATGGAAACCACCAACCTCAAGTTGGCATTGACCATTTTCTGCTTGGCTGCGGCTAGTTGGGCCTCCATAACAGCCAGATCTTGGGAATCAGGCTCTCCTGCTCTCGCCTTCTGGAGATTTGTTCCTAGATCGCTTATCACCTTGCCCAATTCTTGCTCGTCCTTGGCGCTCAGAAGAGAAAACTTGGATATTTGGTATAAATAAAGCGAGAGAGGATCCTGTTCTTCGGTTTCCCGAGTTACCTTCCGGGATTCAAGAGGCCTTTTGCCAGTGGCTATCCCGCGCTTTTGTTTAAGGAGAGCGTGCTGGGAGTTCGAGGTGTCGCTAAAGGGCTCCTGTCGTACCATGCGCTCAGCCTTTATACTTTTAGAAATTGAGCCAATTTTGAAAGTCTATTGCCTTTCAAAATGCTCATACATTGATTGTCACACGATACCACAATGTGGAAAGAAAAGAAATAAAAAAATCAATAAATGTAATTTTTAATGCTGATCCAGACCAGGCAAGAATAGGAATAAGAGGAAAAAGAGCGTGCAGAAAGGCACAATGCAGATTTTAATCCCTGGGAGCGAGGGCGGGATCTATAGGCTGTCCATTCCTGAAGACAAAGAAGTACGCGATGGGCGAACCGTCCTTGGCATCGAGCCCTATCCTGCCTATTTCCTTGCCTGAGCCTATCTGGTCTCCGGTTTTAACGGTGAGGGTTTCGTTGCCGCCATATACATAGACGTAGCCCGACTTAGCCTGCACAAAGGCCACTTGGTTGAACCCTCTCGATGGGCCAGCCGAAACTACGGTGCCCGAGGCGACCGTTTTGGCGGTCTCGCCGGGACTTACTTTGAACATGACGCCCTCGAGTTTTCCGTCCAGGTACACGGCTTGACCTTTCGCAGGCCATGCCAGATTTAAGTCTACGGTTTTATTCTGGGTTTTGAGCGGTTCAGGCATGGGCACGGAGGGAGAGACTACAGGGCTGGATGGAGACTGCGGTTTGGCTTGGGGTATGGTGGTAGTAGCCGAGACTTGAGAGCCAGATATCGTGCCAGGAGTCGTAGCCGCCCCGGACTGGGAGCTGGAAGTAGCGGCTGACGAAGGGGGTACCAGTGTCGTAGTGCCCGGGCTCTGGGCAAGCGGGCTTTGGGTAGATGGGCTTTGGGTAGAAGTGCTTTGGCTGGCAATGTTTCCCTGGGTAGTGGTCGGAATGAGGTTGTTTTGCCCCTCGGATCCATCGCTTTTACCCGGAATTACCAGGCTGTCGTCTATTTTAAGCACATATGAGGCATTTATCTTGTTTGCCGCCAGAAGTTCATTGAGGCTTATTCCATACTGGCGTGCTATACCGTAGAGGGTTTCTCCCTTACTCACTCTGTGTACAGAAGGAATCACCAAAACGGTGCCTATCTTCATTTTTGTAGGATCGGTGATGTTATTGGCCGCTGCAAGAGCTTCATAGGGAACATTATATTTCCGCGATACGGAATAGAGGGTTTCGCCCTTGGCGAGAGTATGGCTTACTGGCCTATTCTCGGCTGCGGCAAGGCTTGTAAGGGTAAAGATGAGAAGGAATGAGGCAATAGTTATTCGTGCTCGTTTAATCATGGTTACTATTGCTTCATCGGCATAAACTTCGGACGAGTTGAGGATAAGTTGTAGCCCCTATCCCCATCGTTTCACCACATTCTTCGTTGTAGTTGCTTTTCTTTTTAGCCCTTAACGGATAGAATTGTGTATATTTGTCACAGGAGATTAGGAATCATGTCAGAACGATCCCCCCTGCATAACGCAAGGTTTGCCTACATCCCCAAGATGCCCGAGATTTATGGCTCCTCCCTGGCGTCGATAAAGGCTGCGCCCACCGATGTGATGGAGCCTCATTTCGATAAGGAAGCGTTGCAGCGCATATTCCCCCATAGCTACGGGAAGCCGGCCTTCAAATTCGTGGCTGGAGAAAATCCCTTTTCCTCCAAGGCCATGACTATCGGTGTCCTCCTATCCGGCGGCCCGGCACCTGGAGGCCACAATGTTATCGCCGGCATCTTTGACAGCCTTAAAAAAGGCTCGCCCGAATCCCGGCTTATAGGATTCAAGGGAGGCCCGGGCGGCCTGGTGGACGACAAGTACCTTGAAATAGACCTTGCTTTGGTGGATTCATACAGAAACACTGGCGGATTCGATATGGTGGGTTCGGGAAGAACAAAGATAGAAACGCCCGAGCAATTTGAAAAAGCCCTGGCCGTGGCGAAGGCTCACAAGCTGGACGCCCTGGTTGTGGTGGGCGGCGACGATTCCAACACTAATGCCGCCCTTCTGGCAGAATATTTTGCCTCCCACGGGGCGTCCATCACCGTAGTGGGAGTGCCTAAAACCATAGATGGAGACCTTAAGAACGAGTGGATCGAGGCTTCCTTCGGTTTCGATACGGCCACGAAGGTTTATTCCGAACTTATAGGGAATATCTGCAGAGATGCACCTTCAGGACGGAAGTATTGGCACTTCATAAGGCTCATGGGGCGCTCGGCATCCCATATTGCCCTGGAGTGCGCGCTGCAGACCAGACCCAATATCGCTCTCATCTCGGAAGAAGTCGAGGCAAAGAAAATCAGCCTTTCCCAGATAGTAGACAGCATCGCTGTCTCCGTGGCCGCCAGGGCGGCCAGGGGCGAGAATTTCGGCGTTGTCCTCATTCCCGAAGGGCTGATCGAGTTTGTGCCAGAGATGAAGCTGCTAATAGCCGGCATAAACGAACTCCTAGCCAGGGAAGCCGAAGCCTTCAAAGGCCAGGATTCCCTCAATGCCCAAGTTTCCTTTGTGGCAGAGCGTTTGGGAAAGGAATACAAAGCACTTTTCCTCTCCCTCCCCTCCGATATACGGGCTCAGCTCTGCTGGGACAGGGATCCCCATGGCAATGTGCAAGTTTCCAGAATAGAAACCGAAAAACTGCTTGTGGCCATGGTGAAGGAAAGACTGGCTGTGATGGCTGCCGAGGGCAGGTACAAGGGTAAGTTCGATTACCAAACCCATTTCATGGGGTATGAGGGGCGCTGCGCATTCCCTACCAATTTCGATGCCGATTACTGTTATTCCCTTGGTTTTACCGCCTTTCTCCTGGCACTTTACGGACTCTCGGGCTACATCGCCTCTATCCGCAACCTGGCCGCCCCCGCGGCAGAGTGGATACCCGGAGGCATACCCCTCGTCTCCATGATGAATATCGAGCGCCGGCACGGCAGCGATAAACCAGTGATCCGCAAGGCACTGGTAGAACTGGAGGGCAAGGCATTCAAAGCCTTCGCATCCCAGCGGGAAGCCTGGTCGCTGTCTTCTAATTATCGGCTTCCGGGGAGCATCCAGTACTTCGGCCCCCCAGCGGTTACCGACATGCCGAGCATACTACTACAGATAGAACGGAGCTGAATTTATGAAGAGAAGCCTTCCCCTTATCCTTTTTCTCCTCGTACTCGCAGCAGCTGCTTCCGGTCAGGAAATAGCTACCGCCGAGCAATTCTTTGCCAAGGTGTCGGAACGCTATGCCGAGATTTTCGATTATGAGGCAGCCATCCGCATAACCAGCACGGGTCAGACCATGAGGGGCAAGCTCTTCTTCAAATCACCTTCACTGTTGAGAATAGACTTTAGCCAACCGGCCGAGCAGGTGATCGTATTCGACGGAGAAAGGCTGGTGGTCTATATCCCCCAGTACCGGGCCGTGCTCCAGCAGGAAACGGGAGCGGCCGGCCTGGGTGCCGCATCGGTAGCCTTGGCGTCCAGAGAAGGCCTTTCCATGATGAAGCGCAATTATACGATAGCCTGGGAAAAATCCCCTCCCCAGGCGGAACCCTTGGACGAGGGCTCCAAGGAGATGGTTCACCGTCTAATCCTGACCCGAAAGACAGTATCGGAGGGTTTTAAAACCGTAAGGATTTCTGTTTCCGAATCCAGCCTCCTCATGCTCCGTCTGGAGGGCTGGACAGTGGCAAACGAAAAAATGTCCTTCGATCTTTCGGACATGAAATTGAATCAAAACATACCGGCAACGCGGTTTCTTTATGATGCCCCGGCCAGTGCCAATGTCTACAATAATTTCCTGTTCCAATAGGTGAAGGTGAGATAGAGTAATGGCCAAGATTGGTTCGATACTGCAGGAAGCCCGCCTCTCCAGGGGTCTTACCTTGGATAAGATAGCCGATGAAACTAACATCAGCGTACGTTTCCTGTCCAAGCTGGAAAACGACGATTTCACGGGTTTCCCGGGCGAACCTTATATAATCGGCTTTATTCGCAACTATGTCGAATACCTGGGCATGGATTCAGAAGCGATGGTGGCGCGGTACCGGCAAAAAGAGGCTGCACCCGCTTTAGCGCCTGAAGGCCCCGAAGTCGAGGAAGAGAAGAGGGCGCCGGAGGCCTTGGCGTCTGTGCCAGACACCAAGGCCTCCGAGCCAGCCCCAAGCCAGCCTGCAGCCCAGGTATCCAGGAGCAAGGGCAAGAAGAGCAAGTCTGGCGGTACAGCCAAAGCGACAAGCGCGAGCAGTACGGACAGCGCAGACAGCGCGGCTGCCGCTGGCGACATGAAAAAAACTCCCAACGCGGATACCGCAACAGGCGAGAAAAAGCCAGCCGAGCCGCAGATTCCCGAAAACACGCAAGAATTTTCCCAACCCCAGGCTGTGGTCAGCCAGCCGCGTCACCCTCCCCTCCGACACCTGGTGCTGGGGCTGCTGGCCTTTCTCATTGTCGGCGCAGCAGTTCTCTGGATCTTCGTGGGAGGAGCCTTTGAAAACTCAGGTAATGGCAGAGAAGCGGCGCAGCCAACTGAATACAAGGTGGAAGGCGCCGATTTCCAGAAACGTCTCTACCCCGGCGATAGCCTTCTCATTCCCTTTAACGAAGATGTGTACCGGGTATCCTTGTCGGACATACACGAAACCGTGAGCCTGGAAACGCCCTTCGGCACCCAGGAATTGCGGCTGGGCGAGGCGGCGGAGCTGGATCCTGATAAAAACGATTTACCCGATATAGCCCTGGTCGTGGAGGATTTCCAAAAGGACAAGCCCTCATCGGGAGCCTTGCTGAAAGTTGAGTTCATAATCACGACCAGCCTGGATTCCACCGGTCCAGGTGAGGTTACCATACCCCAAGGACCTGTCCAGGCGAGCACGACAGCCCAGATTCCTGCTGAAATTCCTGTCCTGCGTTCTACCCGGGGTCCTTACCCCTTCGTGGTGCAGGTCAACTTTAGGGGCAGTTGCCTCTTCCGCTATGAAGCCGATCGCAAGGAGTGGGTGGAAAAGTACTACTCCAAGGGTGAAAGCATAAGTATAAATGTCACCAATGCCCTTAATATCTGGACCTCCAATGCCCAGGCGGTCAAGCTCACTGTCCAAGCCGCAGGGGGAAGAAGCGTGGATCTAGAAGTGGGAGCTCCCGGTGAGATAGCGGTAAAACGTCTTTCCTGGTCCAAAACCGACAGTTCTACCTGGACCCTTACATCATCCGAACTCGACTGAGGTTACTGTGAAATTTTTTATCGACCACCACGGCTGTGCCAAAAATCAAGTAGATGGAGAGGAACTGGCCGCCAGGCTGGAAGCCGCCGGGCATCATTATGTCGCTAAAGGCGAGGATGCCGAGCTTGTTATCGTCAATACCTGCGGATTCATAGAATCGGCCAAAAAGGAATCCATAGACGCCGCCATGGCCATCAAGCGATTCTGGCCCGATAAGAAGGTGCTCCTGGCGGGATGCCTGGCTCAGCGCTACCCCGATACACTCATCGCGGAAATGGAAGAAGCCGACGGTGTGCTGGGCAATGCCGACCTGGCTCTGGGACCCGAGGCTCTCGAGCTGATAGAAGCGGGAAAGCGACCGCTTTTAGTTGTAGCCCAGGCAAAAAAAGTACCCACGACCTACTACCCTCGCACCAGGCTCTTCGAGTACCCGGGTTCGGCCCATCTCAAGATCACCGAGGGCTGCGATAATCACTGTGCCTATTGTGCCATACCACTCATACGCGGTTCCCTGCGATCCAGGAGCATGGACGACGTGATGGAAGAATTCAAAACCCTGGTGGAAAGGGGTATTTACGAGATAAATCTCATCGGCCAGGATCTGGGTTCTTACGGAAAGGACAGGGATGACGGTAGCAATCTTGCCGAATTACTACGCAGACTGGACACGGTGCAGGGGGATTTCCGCATACGGGTGCTGTATATACATCCCGACCATTTTCCAGATACTATTCTAGATATAATCAAATCCAGCCGGAGAATACTCCCCTATTTCGACTTGCCCTTCCAGCATGCCTCAGAGCGAATTCTGAAGTCCATGAACAGGAAAGGCAACGCTGCAACCTACCTTTTCCTTATTAACAAGATCAGGACTAGCCTTCCGGAATCGATGATCCGCTCCACCTTACTGGTGGGATTTCCAGGCGAAACGGAGGAAGATTTTTCCACCCTCCAGAGCTTTCAAAAGGATGCCGCCCTGGATTGGCTGGGCGTGTTCAGCTACTCACGTGAAGAGGGAACGGTGGCCTATTCGATGAAGGCGCGGGTAGCCAAAAAAATCGCCGAAGCTCGCAAATCCATGCTGGAATCGGTCCAGGAAGGTATAACGCCTTCACGCCTCACGCGCTTTATCGGCCAGAAAATGAAGGTTCTGGTGGAGGAAGGGGTCGAGGGATCGGATCTCTGCCTGGCAAGAGGCTGGATGCAAGCCCCCGGAGTGGATGGTCTTACCCTGGTAAAGGCTAGGCTAGATCCAGGCACGAGACCCGAGGTCAGGATCACCGCTGTAAATGGCGTTGATTTCGAGGCCGAACTGATAGATACGGGCAAAGTTGGCCAGCTTTGAGCCACGCTAGCCACGGAGCCCCCTACCTCGACTGTCTTAATCCGGAGCAGTTGAAGGCCGTATTGCATGAGAAAAACCCCCTGCTTATCCTTGCCGGAGCGGGCACGGGCAAGACCAGGGTGATCACCACTAAAATAGCCTACCTTGTAAAAGAACGGGGTGTGGCTCCCGAATCCATTCTGGCTGTCACGTTTACCAATAAGGCAGCCCGGGAGATGAGAGAGAGGGCGGCCAGCCTGGAACCATCCTGCCAGAGGGCGGTGATTCGCACCTTTCATTCTTTTGGATCCTGGTTCTTGCGGCGCAATGCCCAGTCGATAGGCTTGGATTCCAACTTTGTCATCTACGACGACGAAGACTCGGCCGAACTAGTCCATGCGCTTTTGCCCAATTTGGGCAAACCTGAGTGCAGACGCTTTGCCTCCCTTATCGCGAGAGCCAAGGATTACGGGCTGGAACCGGATTCACCCAATGTCTCAAGCTTGATCAGGGATGATGACTTCAGAAGAATTTATTCTCTGTATGAACAGAGGCTGAGAGAGACAGGCAATGTGGATTTCGGCGATCTGATCCGCCTGCCTGCAAACATCCTCGAAAAAGACCAAACAATAGCCCAGAGAACGCGGCAACGCTTCAGGGTTATCCTCGTAGATGAGTACCAGGACTCCAACGTCGCTCAATTCCTCCTTCTCCAGAAACTCTTCAGCCCCGGCACCTACCTCTGCGTGGTGGGCGACGATGATCAATCCATCTACCGCTTTCGGGGAGCCGAAATACGCAACATACTCTCCTTTGCATCTATCTTTCCGGGCACCGAAACCATCAAACTAGAGCGCAATTACCGCTCGTACCAGTCCATACTGGATATAGCCGGCGATGTGGTTTCCCGTAACTCTGGAAGACTCGGAAAAACACTCAGGGCGACCAGGCCTGGGGGAGCCAAACCCCAGTTGGCGCTGCTGGACGATCAGGATCAGGAAGTGGAGTTTTGCGCCAAGATTATCAATGAAATGAGGGCAAAGGGCTTAGCCCTCTCTGATATAGCCATACTCTATAGAACTAACGCCCAATCCCTGGCCTTTGAAAAGGAATTCCCCCGGAGAGGGCTGGCTTACAAACTGGTAGGCGCGCTCCGTTTTTATGACAGGGAGGAGGTCAAGGATCTGATGGCCTACCTCTCCCTCATCCTCAATCCCAGAGACGAGATTGCCTTCCGACGGGTGGTGAACAAGCCCGCCAGGGGTTTGGGCGATAGCAGCGTCGAAGCTATTCTGGAAAAGGCACTGAGGGAAGGCATCTCTCCTCTGGAAGCCTCCAGGCTGACAAAGGATTCTCTGAGAGGCAAGGGCAAGGCGGGGATGGAACAGTTTTTGGGCGTCCTGGAGAGAGCCAGATCCATGCTGGGCAGCTTGGGAGCCCAGGAAGACCCCTACTCTCTTTCGGACGGGGGCAAGAAGGACGATGACAAGGGTAGCGCATCCCTGGGCACCCTTTTGGAGAATATCGTTAAGGAAAGCGGACTGGTCGCCTACCATAGGGATCAGGATGAGATCAGCGGAACCCAGAAACTGGCTAACATGGACGAACTCATCAATGCCGCTTCCATGTATCCCCTGGCAAGGGAGGGTTTGGCCGAATTTCTGGAAACCATCGAGCTGGACAGAAGCTTCCAGGCGGGGTCTGAGGGCGAAGTCAGGGATGCTGTCACCCTCATCACCATGCATAATACCAAAGGTCTGGAGTTTCCCTGCGTTATCGTATCGGGACTCGAACAGGGTCTTTTCCCCAGGGATGACGAGGAAGGCGAAGATCTGGAGGAACAGAGAAGGCTTTTCTACGTAGCCCTCACCAGGGCCAAGGACAGGTTGTTTTTGAGCGCCTGCCGCTGGCGGCGAATTCGTGGCAGAATATTCGAAACCAGCCCTTCGCGGTTTCTCAGCGAAATGGATCCCAACCTCTACGAACTCTGGCGCCGGGGAATGAGCGCTTCCAGGCCTCAAGCCGCATTCCTGCGAAAACCCTCCCCCGGCACCCGAAGCGGCAGCGCTTCGGCAACCCCAGCGGTCAGCTCGGAATGGAAACCTGGGGCAAGGGTGTACCATGACGAATACGGAAGCGGCTCTATAGTAAAGGTGAGCATGACCGAGAGTTCAGGGCCTCTTGTAATAGTTCAGTTTGAAACAGGGAAGGTAGCCCAGTTTTTCCCCAAGTATACAAAAAAGCTAGAACGCACGAACGACTGAAGGCTCAGGATTCCGTATCGAATATTGTCTCTCCAGGCGCGAAGCGAGATGGATCTACCGAGGCGCGGATTTTTTCCACGTCTTTCTGAAGCTGTTCCAGCCTGGAAAACTCGTAGCCCCCGTCCCGTGGTTCAGCCTGCGACCAAGCGGCCAATTCCAGGGTAATTTCGTCTACAGCTTTGGGCATATTCTTAGGTTTAGCCTGGTCTAAGGGCGCTTCCAAAGCAGCAGGGCTGAAAACACCCTGGGTGCTGATGATATTGCTGAAGACTATGCGCCTTAAGTTTTCCTTCTTGATCCTATCATTAGCCGATCCCTGCCGCAGACTTCGGATAATTGGAATCGCGAAAAAAAGTCCGGAGAACAGCAGGGGTACCACTCCCAGCCCCCAGAAAATGCCTGGAACAGGGTTTTGTATCCCCAAAAGCTGCAAGAGGTAGCCGGTAGCGGAATAAATCAGTGAAAGCCCGCCCCTTAGGGCAAAGCCATCAGGGGTTCGCACATAGAAGGCTCCCGCCAGATTGAGGGCGTTGTAGAGGAAATAACCCCCAAACACGATGTTAACGCCATTGATCATTCTGAATGTCCTGTCGGACTTGGGCGTGTTGGAGGAGAATGCGTACAGGCTCTTAAGTCTTACGCTAGAGCCGATGAATTCGGGAGTACTGCCCACTCTGGCCAGAAGCTTGGGAAAGCTGAAATAAAGGCTGCCATCGGGACTTACCTCTGGACTGCCCTCAAACTCCAGCAGGTAGCGGTTGATGGCTGTCTCTGCTTCCAGGGGTTCCATTCCCGTTATGGCCATGAATTCGGGCATGGTCATGATGCCCTTATGGGTCTGCAGAAAGGCGATTACGGTCTTTTTTTCCAGCTCCCCCCAGGCAGCGTTGGGATCGCCATCGCCGAACACATGGGAAAAAACAGCTTTATGGAGCGGCCTACGGGCCTTCTTGGCACGAACTTGACCGAATCGTTCCTGGGGTGGTTTGAAAAGCTCCGAATAGAACCAGATGCGGATGAGGCTATCGAATAGCCTTGTGGTGAGCCAAAGGCCGCCCAAGCCCCCGCCACCCCTGTTGCTGCTTCTGGAATCACTCCTTCCTCCTCCACCGAATTGGACGGCCACGGAGGCGAGCATGGCAAAGAGCGCCAGGGCGAGGAAGATGATAAAATAGCCACCGAGCATAACGAGAATCCAGGTTTTAAAGAGGAATTTGGATACTTCCGCCGCCGCTTTCCTGGCGCCTCGCAAAAAGCGGGCAGCCGCAGGGCCGAAGCCCTTGTACCGGCTCTTCATGCCTCTCGGGAAAGAGTAGAGGAGTTCTCCCTTGGTGGTCACCTTGAGGCGGGCACCGAATTCGTCTGCCAGGGCTGGCAGTTCGGCCTCTATCTGGGGCAGAGGCAGCCCCGTAAGAGCCGCCAGGTCGGCGACGGTGGATTCACTGCTGGCTTTCTTGAAGCCGATGAGCAGGCTTTCCCTCACTCGCTGACGATCATACTCGTATACCTTGTCGCTCTTTTTATCAGACACCTTGCATCCTCATTTACAGAGCAAAGAAAATACCCGAAGCCCAGGTTACAGAAACCTGGATCTGCCTACATTGAGGGCCCTGCTGTAAAGGGCCGTGTACTCCCTTGCCGACTTGTCCCAGGAGAAAATCCTGGTCATTGCTTTAGCCCGCATCATATCGATGTGCGTTCTTCTGTTGTACCAGGCCCAGACCGCCCAGCCAATGGTATTGAAAAGCGCCCGGGGCGTAAGATCGTCAAACATGAAACCAGTTCCATCCCCCGTTTCCTGGACGTAGTTCTGTACAGTATCGGCGAGCCCCCCCGTCCTGTGGACTATGGGAAGGGTTCCATACCGCAGGCTGTACATCTGATTGAGTCCGCAGGGTTCGTACCTAGAGGGCATCATGAAAAAGTCAGCCCCGGCCTCTACCAAATGGGCCAGCCTGTCATCGTAGCCGATTTTAGCCTTGAAATTGGGATAGCGCAGCGAGAGAGCCTTGAGTTCTTCCTCGCACCATGCTTCGCCGGAGCCGATTATCGCAAATTGCACGGCCATGGTCTTGCATACTTCAGAAATGGCGCCGATGCCCCTGCCAAACATTTCCTCGATGCCCTTCTGTTCGGTAAGCCTGGCAACCATGCCGATTATGGGGACTTCGGGATCGGAGGCGAGTCCAAAACTCTTCTGGAGCGCCGCCTTGCAAAGGTTCTTGCCTTTCATGTCATGGACAGAATAGGCAGCCGGAAGGTTGG
>CAZHFN010000023.1:0-32520 GCA_964531105.1 uncultured Treponema sp.
GGAGCCATTCTGGCTCCGCGGCCGCCTTTTCTTTGCCCTACGTTACTTTAGCGAAGGCTCAGCCCTGGGGCTTACGCCTTATGCACATTGACGCTTCCCTTGAGTTCGGCCCCTTCCTGGATGGCCAACTCCTTGGCTTTGATGTTTCCATCCACTACCGCTTGAGACTTGAGCACGATCTTAGTCTCCGAGTCCAGGTTGCCGGTGACGCTGCCGTTCACCTCTATCCTTTCGGCTTTAATGTTGCCATGTATGCTGGATTTTTCCTCTATGATGACGGCTGAGCCTGCGCTGATGTCCCCTCCAATGCTACCGGCTTCCACCAAGAGGGAGCGCAGGTTTACATTTCCTTCGATTTTACCCCTTACGATGCAGTCACCCTCGCTCAGCACATCTCCGAGGATCGTGCCTTCGACGAGGATGTTAGCTTGGGAATTTACGGTTCCCTTAATAACCATATCCTCGGTGATCACCGCCACGGGTGTGGATGCTTCGCTTTTATAGACCGTGGGCACAGCTCCGCCGGAGAGGCCGAATCGGCCGTCGAAGTCCCTGGGGCCTTCGGCATAGCCTGTCTGAGGAGAGGCTTCTTCTACCGCGACGGCTTCCTGAGCTTCGCCGTCCTCTCCATCATTCTGCTTGATTCCAATGAGTTCCTCCACAGCCTTTGAAAAGTTGCCGCGCCGCTTCATTCTTGGCCTCCTCTCTAGTCGGGATAGATAAACATGGGTGGTTTTATGGAATTATCGAGGGCTTTAAATACATAGCCCTCCTTCGCAAGGGCGTCTATGATAGGCCCTAGGGCTTCGCCCAGCACCGTCCTGTCATTGTCATGCAGAAGAACCACTGCCGGACCCCAGCAAAGGTGCACGCCGTTTACTACATTTTCGACAATACTCTGGGCTGTGGCATCAGCATTAGCGTCGCCGGCGCTGACATTCCAGTCGCAGTAAATAAAACCCCGTCTTAATACTTCAGCCACCATGGACTGATAGTTTTCGATGTTGAAAATATTGATGGAACCACCGGGGAATCGAAGGATTGTAGGCGCCGAACCGGTTTCAGCCTTTATATAGAGATAATTACGGTAAAAGTCATCCAGAAGATTTTCAATATTTTCATAAATGATATTATACCGGTGGGAGTAACTATGCATGCCCACCTCATGGCCTTCGTCCTTCATCCGCTTGAGCATATCGCTCAGGAGGGGATTGGATTTCCCGTTGACGAAGAAGGTAGCCTTAACCCCTTTTTTCTGGAGGATATCTAGAAGAAGCGAAGTACCCTCGGAGGGGCCGTCGTCAAAGGTGAGAAACACGGTGCGGTCTCCCACAAGATCGTTATTGAAGCCGAAAAAGTTTGCCTTGAAATCGGGATAGAGCATTTGGTAGCCGAGGACTGGCTCCTCTCTCACGATGCCGGCGGGCTCCAGCTGGGTGGCACCCACCGTCACCGCATCATCAGAGGGATACTGGGTCGCGTCCAGCATTTTTTTGAGCGACTTGTTCTTGGCGAGGAGCGCCAGGCTGAATCCTGTGGGCAGGATTATTGCCAAGGCCACGAAAAGGAGGATAAGGCGCTTGTAAAAGCCTACACTTTTTCCTTTCACGTTTCTCCTAAAACTATCGCGGCTTTTGCACAAGTAAGACGATTTATGCAAAAGCTATCTTTACGATGCGTACTTTTAACTCAAATATGGATCGCTTTTCCCATTCCGGCTTTGGCCGCTTCCATAACCCCTTCGGAGAGGGTTGGATGGGCGTGGATCATGTCTGCGACCTCCTCCAGTGTAAGCTCGGCAGTGCTGGCCAGGAGGACTTCATGGATGAGCTCCGTGGCTCCCCCTCCGACTATGGACGCCCCGAGGATGGCTCCCGTATCGGGAGCGAAAACAAGCTTCACTTGCCCGTCGGGGGCTTCGGTGGCTACTGCTTTTCCTACGCCCCTAAAAGGGAATCGCGCAACTTCATGGCGCACGCCGAGATCCTTGGCCTTTTTTTCCGAGAGCCCAAAGGAGGCTACCTCCGGGTGGCAATACACGGCGCTGGGTATGGTATAGGGATTGATTTTGGACTCATTCGGAGCCTCTGTGCCAAGCAGCTGCCGCGCAATATGCTCGACGGCGATTTCGCCTGATTTGGAAGCCACATGGGCGAGCTGGGGTTGGATGCATATATCGCCTATGGCGTACAAGCCTTGGGCAGAGCTTTCGTAATAGTCGCCTGTTTCTATATACCCCTTGGTCATCCGCAGACCCAAGGATTCCAAGCCGATATTGTCGGTATTGGGCGCCCTGCCTATGGAAACCAGAAGCCTTTCTGAATGGAGCTCGGTCAGGGTGCCGTCTTTGAGCTGAACTTTTAGAATGGCTCCATCGGCTGTAGTTTCGGCTTTTTCAGCCTTGGCCGAGGTATGGATGACAATGCCGCGGTCGGTGAAGGCTTTTTCAACTACCTTCGCCGATTCGGGATCTTCCAGAGGAAGCACCTGATCCATGAGCTCTACGACGGTGACCTTGGTGCCGAAGGATGAGAGAATATACGCGAATTCCATGCCGATAGCACCGGCGCCGAGAATGGTGATGCTTTTGGGCAAGGTTTCGGATAAAAGCATGCCTGTAGAGGAAAGGATAGTCTTCTCGTCTATGGGAAAGCCGGGGAGATTCCTGGGTCTGGAGCCTGTAGCAAGGATGAGGGCCTTCGCCCTCACGAGGGTGATCTCACCATCCTTCTCCACACGGATGCTCCGGGCATCCTGAAGAGTGCCCTGGCCCATAAGCAATTCGATCTTGTTTTTCTTGAGCAGATACTGAATGCCCTTGGAGAGCCTTTCAGCAGCCAGACGTGAGGATTTCCACACGCTGCGGTAATCGAAGCCCTTAGTATCCACATCCAGGCCGCCTGCCTTGAGGAGCGCTAAGCCATCGGAATAAAGGTGGGCATTATTAATCAGGGACTTGGAAGGGATACACCCTATATTGAGACAAACCCCGCCGGGTTTATCCTTTTCCACGATGGCAACCTTAAGACCCAATTGGGCGCCACGTATCGCTGCAACATAGCCTCCGGGACCAGCCCCCAACACCGCCAGATCAACACTCTTCTCCTGCATTGCGCATGACTCCTTTCATGTCGATCTGGCTATTATACAACCGAAATATCCGGAGCGCACCCGCTCTTTCAAGAAAAATTCTAGAGAAGAGCCCGGAAGGGATTGGCTGCCATCGATGAAAGTTCGGCCAGAAAGGCAGCACCCGTAGCACCATCTATGCTGCGGTGATCACAGCCCAGGGTGAACACAATGGTTCTGGCGATTTCGATAGCGTCGGTATCGCTTATGGTAGCTTTTTTTCTCACCGCGCCCACGGCCAGAATGGCCGATCCGGGAGGATTGATGATGGCCGTGAACTCATCCACGCCGAAGCTGCCGAGGTTGCTGATGGTAAAGCCGGCCCCCTCATATTCGGCCGGGCTCAATCCCTTGGTCTTGGCTTTTTCTACGAGGGCTGACAATTCCTCGTCGATCTGCTCAAGGCCTTTAAGGTCGCAGTCGCGTACAACCGGGGTTATGAGTCCATCGGGAAGAGCCACGGCTAGCCCAATGTCTACCGATCTCCGTTCTTCGATGCTGTCGCCCCTCCAGTACACATTAATCTCCGGATGCCTTGCCAAGGCGTTGGCGGCCAGCTTGATCAGTACTGCGTTGAACGATATGGGCTTGGGCCTATCCTTATTCACCTCGGCCCTGGCATCCAAGAGGGAATCTACCTTTATTTCCTTGCGCAGGTAGTAGTGGGGAGCACTGAAGAAAGATTCACCCAGCCTCTTGGCGATGACCGCCCTTTTTGCACCAATGGGTTTATGTGCAGTTTTGCGTGGAGTGGCAGGAGGCTGGACAGTAAACGCTGCCCCTGATTCTAGGGAAGAGGTAGTGAGTCCGGATGAGGCGAACGTGCGCACATCTTTTTCAGTGACCCTGCCCTCGGGGCCGCTGCCTCTCACGAGTCTTAGATCTATGCCGAGCTCCAGGGCAACTTTACGGGCAAGTGGCGAGGAGCGAGGGTAGCCCGCAGGGGCCGAGGGCGCCTGGGGAGCGAGGAAAGTTTGGGCGGCAGAGCTTGGCTGTGCATCGACAGTCTGCTGATTAGGCGTAGATTCTGAAGGAAGGGCTGTTTCTGCCGCCGGCTTTGCTGGGGTTGCCTTCACGGGAGCCTGCCCAGCTGCCTGGGATGAAGGGGTGCTCGCTGGCTTTGCTCCCGCATTCAGAGAGAGAGATTCGGGATCCTCCCCAGCCTTGCCAATGACGGCTATAGGCTGACCCACCTCGGCCTTGCCGCCCTGGGGGACTAGTATTTTTAACAGAACCCCGTTTTTGGGCGCCTCGTAGTCCATGCTGGCTTTATCGGTCTCCACTTCGCACAAGAGGTCTCCCGAAGAAAATGCCTCGTTCTCCTGCTTTTTCCACCGGGCTATGCTGCCCTCGGTCATGGTGGGAGAAAGGGCTATCATCAACAATGCTTCTGCCATTTCAGAAATCCTCCCTGTACAGAACCCTGCGGGCTGCGGCAAGAATCTTATCCACCGAAGGCTGAGCGGCCAGTTCCAGGCTGTGGTTGTAAGGCATGGGCACATCTTCGCCCGAGACGAGTTCCACCGGAGCATCCAGCAGGTCAAAGCAGTTCTTGGAGACAAGCCAGGCCACATGAGAACCCACGCTGGCCACAGGCCAGGATTCGTCCACGACAATGCAGCGCCCCGTCTTGCATACCGAAGCATAGAGGCTTTCTTCATCCAGAGGCCGCAAGGAACGAAGGTCTAGAACCTCGGCCTCTAGGCCCTTGTCATGGAGGGCCTGCGCTGCTTCCATGGCCACCTTTATGGGCTTGGAGAATGTAACAATGCTTAAGTCCCGGCCTTCCCTGGCCAGGCGAGCTTTGCCTATGGGCGTGAGAAACTCTTCATCGGGAACCTCGCCCTTCCAGGCATACATCATCTCAGACTCCAGGAAGACTACGGGGTTATCGTCCCGAATGGCGCTTTTTAGAAGGCCGTAGGCGTCGGCAGGGGTGGCGGGGGCTATTACCTTGAGCCCAGGCACATGGGCCCAGTATGAGGCCAGGGCTTGGGAATGCTGGGCAGCCAGGTATTCGGCAGGGCCATTCGGGCCTCGGAATACCACAGGCACCTTGAGCTGGCCGCCTGACATCTGGCGCATTTTGGCGGCGTTGTTGACCACCTGGTCGATGGCCAGAAGGGCAAAATTGTGGGTCATCCATTCCACCACCGGGCGAAGTCCGGCTATGGCCGCACCCACCCCCAGACCGGTAAACCCAAGCTCGGAAATAGGGGTATCCCTCACCCTTTCGGGACCGTATTTGGCCAAGAGGCCTTTGGAAACCTTATATGCTCCATCGTATTCGCCCACTTCCTCGCCCATGAGAAAAACCTTGGGGTCGCGGGCCATTTCCTCATCCAAAGCCCTATTGAGGGCTTCTCTGTAACTTAATTCAGCCATTTTGCCCTCCTTTTAGGCTAGTATATCAGTGTAAAGTTCGCCGAGTGCGGGTTCAGGGCTGGCCTCAGCAAAACGAACAGCCTCGTCCACAATCCCGTCAATTTTACTCACCATGGCTTCCCATTCTTCTTCGCTAATAAGTTCCTCATCCTCCATTCTGGATTTCAAATAGATAATGGGGTCTCTTTTCCTGTATTCATCCACCTCGTCACGACTTCGGTATTTTTGGGGATCGCTCATCGAATGACCCTTGTACCGATAGGTTCTGGCCTCGATGAATACTGGCTCTCCGCTGCGGGCTTGATCCACGGCCTCACTGACTGTCCTTTGGACATCCAGAACATCCATGCCATCACACACAAGCCCCTTCATCGCATAGGCTGCTGCGGTAGCCGAGAGATCGCTATGGGCTGATACTTTTTTCCAGCTTGTACCCATGCCCCACTGGTTATTCTCCACTATGTAGACGATAGGCAGTTTCCAAATTTTTGCGAAATTAAAACTTTCGTGCAAAGCCCCTTGGTGAAAAGCCCCGTCTCCAAAAAAGCAAAGCGTAACACCGCCTGATTTCTCGTAGGCTTGGCTGAGAGCAACTCCGGTGGCCACTGGTATTTGGGCGCCCACAATGCCATTACCCCCCAGAATATGGTGTTCAGCCGAGAAAAAGTGCATTGAACCGCCCTTGCCTCTGGAACTGCCCGTGATTTTCCCGTAGAGCTCGGCCATCAGGGCGGAAGGATCCATTCCGCAGGCCAGGGCATGACCATGATCGCGGTAGGCGGTGAGCACATAGTCCTTGGAGAGATCCAGCGTGGAAATAGCCCCAGTGGCCACGGCTTCCTGACCTGTGTAGAGATGACAGAAGCCTCCAATTTTACGAAGGCCGTACATCTGCCCGGCCTTTTCTTCAAAGGTCCGAATCAGCTGCATCATGTCCAGTAGAGAAAGAAGAGTCTTTCGAGAGTAGGCCGACAGGGCTGAACTTGCGGTAGTTGCCGGGATTGGGGATTTTTTCTTACTCATGGCTCAACTCCTGGAATACCTTGCCCTCCTTAAAGGGCGCAAACCAGGAGACCCGCTCGATAGCTGTCTCCACCACTATGAGCTTCCTGGGATCGCCTGAGTATTTCCAGAACACATGGAGGCGCGGCCCTATAGCTTCCAGAACCTCTGCGGAAAGACTGGGGTCTTTCACTACACTGGCCCTGCCGTAGGCGGTGGCTATCCTGTCCAGCGACTTGGACTGAAAAATCCATGTAACCCCGGGATTCGTGGACAGATGCTGGACCTTTTCATTGTCCTGTGATGTTACGGCATACAGGTAACCCTTGAGCCTGGGAAGAAGCACCGGGGTCATCCACCGAGGATGGGGTAGCGATTGCCCATCCGATGTGATGAATATACCCACCCTCACCTCGTCCACCAGGGTTTCCAGGTTTTCGAGAGCGGTCTTTCCGTTCATGTCCTTGCCTCCTTGGACCGCCGAGCCAACTGGGCGGCCTTTTTCATTTCTAAATATACTTTATAAGTAAAAGGAATTCCCGCAAATCTGGAGAAATACTCCTTCGAATACGCTTCAGGAACAAGCACTCTGCCCTCTTCGACGGTAAATAAAAACTCATCCCCTTTATGGGGAAATTTAAATGAAAATCGGGGTGTCGCTCCAAAAATCCATTCCAGGGATTCAAGCCTCGTCCGCTCTTTGTCTGCAAATTTTTGAAGCGCTGGCGTGGAGGGCAATCGAGCAGGGAGCCTGCCGGAAAGGGAGAGGGAGAGGGCCTCGGCCAGCGCTTCAGGTGGTCTGAAAGGTCCGATGGATAAAATATTGACCGGCTGGGCTGGAACCGAGGGCAGGGAGCGATCATCATAGGTTTCTATGCCGCCCAGGGAGTTCCCTAATGCTCTCAGATCACTGGATACCAAGAGAGTGCCGTGGTGCAGGACGTTTTCCTTTCCGAAGCGTCTGGCAGTACCCGAAATCTTAAATCCAGGGCAGGGAGACTCCGGGCCGCAATAAAGACCGCCCCTCTCTCCCGGTTCCACAGGATAGCCGATTTCTCTGAGGGCCCCGGCTATCAAGGCTAACTCAGAATCCTTGTCATGGTCATTTCGGGGCAGAATAAGCGCCCAGTTGAGATTTCCCTTGTCGTGGTAGACTGTACCGCCTCCAGAATCTCTCCTGAATACAGGGAGCTTGGAATCGGGACTAACTTCCTTCCAAGGATTCTGATTGCGGCCGACAACAAGGCAGGCATCGTTCATGTAAAAAAGCAGAAGAGCCCCATCACCGCTCCAGAGCCCGAGAAGGGCCGCCTCCAGAGCCAAATGTTCGACGGCGGAATGGCCATCGAGGATGAAACTCTCTATCCTCATGTTATATAGAGTATATCGAATATTATCGCTTGTGCAAAATCTCCGGATCGGCCGCCGCTAGGCTTAGGTATCCTCAATCCGAGAAGCCCCTATAACGCATATAGAAGAAGAGCGTGGCGGTCATAAGCGCATGGCCGTAATCCTCTGCGCCAATCATGTCGATGGCCTCCCGCTCCGGAACCAGTAAAATCTCGATCTCCTCGTTTTCGTCCAGGACCTGATCGCCCTCCAGATAACAGCCCTCGGCTATAAAGGCGTGGAAGGTGTTAGTCATGAATGCAGGGTTAGGAGAAAGGTCACCCAGGGGTAGTACCATCTCCGCCCTATACCCGGTCTCTTCCAATAATTCCCTGACCACGGCTCTTGCAGGATCTTCGCCCTTGTCCACAATACCGCCGGGAAATTCCACAGATATCCGTCCCGTACCATGGCGATACTGACGGATCATGACAAACTTCCTGCCCTCGGGTGTATCCACCACGGGGATTACACCTGCCCAATCAGGAGCATTGACGAGATAGAATGCCCCTTTCTTGCGGCCGTCGCAGGTTATCCTGTCGCTTTGGGATACATCGAAAATGCGGCAATCTGCAATTTTCTTAGTATCGGTTTCTTCCCACCAACAGGGCATGTCCACGCTCATCTCCTCTGGCTTCCCCCATAATATCCCTATGGTAGCCTGCCGTGAAGTGCGTCGGCGGCAGCTTTAAGATAGGCAAGCCCCGCTGGCAGTTCGGGGTGGAACTTGGCTAGGGCTTTGCTCATCACATCCCAGGCCGAAGCCGGCATGAGTTCCTCTATAATGCGATAATTATAGTAAGGGCTGCCCTTGTAGATGCCTGTTTTTGAAGACTCGCGCAGCACGTTTATGGTTGCTGCTATTCTATCCTCACCTTCTTTAACTAGCCCTTGTATTTTAGCTTCCTCGTCGGCCAGCTTCCGCTCAATAGCTTCTCGCATGGCCTTATAGCTGTAGCGTTTTATCCTGGGAATTTCCAATATCAGGGCTGCGCATTCGAGGTATTTTAAAAGGAGATTTTTTTCATGCTCCATTTCCTTTGGAAACTCGAATTGAGGCTTTGGAAGCTCCAATGGAATCTCGGGTTTCCTGGCAGGTTCCAGAAAATAATTATACCCATCCAGGTTCCCGAAACTTCGCAGAGTATCCAGGTATCCTAAAAGCTGAAATTCCCTTAAAAACTCCCGGTCGAAATCGAAAATCCATCCCATATTTATGGAGCTCTTGATATACGCGGTGAGGCTACCCTCGGCTTCAATCCGGCGGTTTCTGCCCAACCCGCCGATATCCGAGACTATAAGGCGCCTATAGCCCCGCTTTCGGGCCATTTCGTAGGGAATATTTTCGAGCACTCCCCCATCCATATACTTTTTGCCATCGATTACCGGTGATTTAAAACCCGGAAAGGCCGCGCTGGCCATCAGATAATCCAATACCTGGCCTTCTTCCATATCCTCTAGAAACATCTCTCTAGGCTTTAAGCTGGAGAGATCGATAGTAACGATGCCTAAATCCTTGCCTGAAGCGCGGATTTTGGATTCATCGATATGAGTCTCAAGAAGCTTGCGCAAGGGACTTGTATCCAAACCTTTATGGGATATAAGCGAGCGGAAAAACTCGGGCGTGTTCTGGATGGAATCGCGGCTTACCGAAAACTTGCCCTCCTCCACAAAACCCTTGGGAAGTGAAACTATGGATTCGAGACCTATGGATTCGGCAAAGGATTCGAAATTATCGTTGATGCCCTGGGCGAGGAGGCCCGCAACCACAGCCCCGATCGATGTGCCCACAAAGGCGTCTACCTCAATACCCATCTCCAGAAGTGCCTTCCACACACCGAGGTGGTAGATCCCTTTGGAGCCTCCCCCGGCCAGGACAAGACAGAAACCCTTGTTCCGCCTGTGCATGCGCTGCCTCCTAGTATGGGCGTAAAAAAGGCTTCCCGAAGGAAGCCTAATTTTACTATAGCAGGGACAGGACTCGAACCTGTGACCTCCGGGTTATGAGCCCGACGAGCTGCCAACTGCTCTACCCTGCGTCGTGTTGGATAAACCTACATCAAACTGCAAAAAATGTCAAGGTAAGGAAGCGCTTGTGGCCATGAAGGCCTGCCCTAGAGCCTAAAGAGCCTGCGAAGATTGGTGCTTGTCGCAACCCTGTAATGGATATAAATAAGGAAAAGGGCTATGGGTCCCAGGGCGAGCGCGGTGATGACAGACCAGCCCGGCAGGAGGACATCGCCAGTGTAAAGGTCTATAAAAAGTTCGATGCCCAGGCAAAAGAGGGCTATCCCAATGAGCGCATACGCAATGATATTGAGCCCCTTGCGCTTGGCCTTGCTGGTCATCACGGCAACTACCGAAGAAATGCCTTCAGCCAGGAGGATGATGGGCAAGGCGAGGCGCCAAGCCCAGCCCGAGTTGCCCATTATGAATCCCAGAGAGAGAAGAAATGCAGGAGGGGCCAGAAGAGCGAGAAGGATGCCCAGCCTGGTTGCTAAGCCCAGCCGGAGAAAGGCCGTAGCCAAGACCCATATGAAGGCGGAGGAAACCAGGGGGTAGAGAGACCAGGAAATGCGCTTTTCCACCAGAAGGTTTATTAAGAAAATTGCCAAGGCCGTGATAGCTAAAGCGACGGAGAGAATCTCCCAGGCAATCTTCTTTTGCTCATCCTTTGTAAAATTCTCTTCCTGATTCCCCCCCGGGGAACTGAAGGCAGCCTTACCCTCAGAGGGAGGGTTTAAAGCGGCTGAAGAAGTCCGGGAATTGTAGTTTCTGGGATTGGGAGCGCCGCAGAGCGGGCAGGCTGGTGCCTTGCCTATCTCTACGCCACAATCAGGACAATAGGGCATGATTTACTCCTCATCTTGACGGCAGCGCACCTGGACAGTAAGACCAAGAGCGCGAAGGCGCCTGAAAAAAAGCGCTTCCAGCTTTCTGGAGCGGATTAGGCTGCCAAAACTGATAATCAAATCATCATTCCATGAAAGAGCCGAGGCATTGGTAAAGGTAGTGGTGCTGGGCGCTGGAGAGAAGACAACGGATTTTATGTGGGAAGCTATTCCCGGCGGAAGCTTTAAAGGACCCAGGTTGGAAATAAATCCGCTAAGCATTGACTCACCGAGAACCAAAAAGAGAATCCTCGCGGCTATGTCCTTGATCCAAAGCGGAATGAGCCGCACGACAGGATGTCGGGTTCCTCCGGCGTTGCGAGAAATCTGCATGGCCAGGGATTTGGGGTCGCCCTCTAGTTTCATCCTATGGTGGGATCTTTTTACCAGTTCGTCAAAACTTCTGGCACCCAAATCGAGGTTTTCCCTTAAAAGAAAAAAAAGAGAAAAATTCCGGTTAGTGCGGGTGGAGTAAAATTGTCTGAGGTTGACCGGTATTTCCACCGAGATAAAACGCTCCCTAGGGCGGAGCGGCTGGGCCAGCCAAAGGCTCTGAAGGGCGTCCAAGTAGACAGCACCTAAAAGCGCCGTGATGGTGACATTTCGCTTCTTGGCTTCCGCCAGCACCTCCGAAAGCTTTAATCTGCCCACGATAATACGATAGCTTCCCTTGGGCAGGCGCTCATCCTTCAGGTGCCAGACCTTGGGATTAGCCTCAGGGGCGGGAAGCCGGCCGGGAAAAAAGCGCTGATAGGCATCTTCGTACTCTTCAGGGTCGGCCTGGCTATCAGGCGATGGTATGTCAGCAAAATCTCCCTCGCCCAAGGCTGCTCCTGGGTCCTCCCCTAAAAGCATAAAATACCGGACCAACAGGCTTTTCATAAAGGCTATGCCACCGGTGCCATCGGTAAGTGCATGGGAGAATTCACCGGCGATCCGCGAGCCATGCGCGCGGATTCTAAACATTCTGGTGCCTCTCTGGTTGATGTCCCAGTCCTGGCTGGGGCTGCCTGTATCCGGAAAAACCTGGGGGCTCGTAGCGCACTGGTCCAGGTAATACCAGAAAAAGCCTCGCTTAAGGGTTACATTGAAGTAGGGAAAACGTTCGGCCGTATAAGCCAGGGCCTTGCCCAGAACAGAAAGATCTACCTGGCTATCGAGTTCGAATTCGAATCTGAAGAGGCTGGTGCTGACTGAGTTGGTGACGGCGGGCATGATGGTGCCGGCATTATCCAAGCCATACCAGACCCCCGCTTCGTCGATCCGCCTGGTATGGATAAATTTCCTGTCCCTGTCCGCCTTCATGTAGAATTATAGGAACGAAGCGTAGGGAAATACAAGGACCAGGAGCACCGTGACTACGAGAGCTGGCACAAAGTCAGCGGTCTTGAATTTCCTGATATCAAGAAGGCTGAGCCCTATCATGATAACCAGGGCTCCGCCGATAGCGGAGAGCTCGGTGAGCATCACTTCGGAGACAAAGGGCTTTATTTTTACCGAGAGCAAAGTCAGGGCGCCCTGGTAGACAAGGATCGTAAGGGAGGAGAACATCACTCCCTTACCCATAGCCCCTGCAAAAATTATGGACATGAAACCGTCCAGTATGCTTTTTGTTAGTATCAATGAGTAATCACCTTCGGTGCCGGCCTTGAAGGATCCCACGATAGCCATGGCACCGGCGCAGAAGAGCACCGAGGCGTTTAAAAAGCCCAGGGCGAAGCTGGAGCCTTCGGAGTTCCGGTCGAAACGGTTTTTAAGCCTTTCGCCAAAACTCATGATAGCCCCTTCTATGTTGAGGGCCGTGCCCGCGAGCCCACCGAGTATAAGGGCGATTGCGAAGGCCAAGAGGTGCTTGGTAGTCAAGGCCATTTGAATGCCTATCACCAAAGAGGTGATGCCTGCGGCAGCGAAGATAATTTTCTGGTATTGTTCCTTGATGCCTTTGTGCAACAAAAGGCCTATGAGGGATCCGAGCACAACGGCGAGAGCGTTTATGACTGTTGCTATCATTATTCACCTTTCGCCAAAGTCGGAGTGGGAAAGCCCTACAATTGACCCCGGCGGCGGAAGTATAGCATAATCGCAATTCTAAAGGGGAGTCTATGCAGCGCAGATCGAGTAATCCCGCCCGGTGGGGCTTTCGTGTACCGTCGGGGCTGGCCGCCGCGGTTATCCTTTTGATTCCGCTTTTATTTACATCCTGCGCCACAAGACTTCAGCCCATTCCCGAGGGCATGAGTTCGGCCCAAATTATCCAGCAAGCCCAGGAAAGATCGGATATCTATGACTGGAAAGGCGCCCAGTACTATTACCGAGCCTTGGAAGAGCGCTTTCCCGAAGACCTTAACCTGAGGGCAACGGCCATGTACGAACTGGCTTTTATCGAATACAAGCAAGGCCATAACGAAAAAGCCAGAACGGGATTTATGGCCGTGCTGGCGCTCTACGATGGTCCTGGCGGAGACAGCCTGCCTGCCACATGGAAGATCCTATCCGAAAAGGTGATGGCCAAGCTGCCCAATCCAGGCACTACTACCACTACGCTTTAACCGAATAGCACAGCACAGCTCACATCCTAAGTAATTTTGCCTTACGAGGATTCCTGAGAAAGGGCTTCGGCGGTCTCTACCCATTCATCATTGAGCGTCTCTGTTTCCCTTTCAATTTCAGCCATGCTGGCGATGATATCCTTTACCTTTGCTCCATTGGAGTATACCTCGGGCTTGGCCATTTCCTTCTCCAAGGCCTTCTTGCCCTCGGCTAAATTCTCCAGTCTCCTCAGAATCTCCTCTTCCCTCTTCTTCAGCTTGCGCAGCCTCGCCTTCTGGGCCTTCTCTTCTTCCCAGGAAAGCACGGCCTTGGGCTGATCCTCTTTCAAGGGCTGATTCTGCGAAGCTGGAGTGAGCGAAGCCTGTCCAGAATCCTTGGAAGACCTTCCCTTAGTCTGAGCTATAAGGAGTTCTTCCTGGAGGGCTGCCTTTTTCTCCAGATAATAGGAATAGCCGCCATAGTAAAGCCTGGGTGTGGTGCCAGCCTCCAGTTCGAGGACCCTGTCGGCCAGCTCGTCGATAAAACCCCTATCGTGTGAAACAAAGATAACCGTTCCCTCGAAGGCCCGCAGGGCTTCCAGAAGAACATCCTTGGAAGTGAGATCCAGGTGGTTAGTCGGTTCATCCAATACTAAGAGATTGGCCGGATGGAGGAGCATCTTGAGCAGGGCAAGCCTGGATCTTTCTCCTCCTGACAGGACAGATACTGGCTTTTCTACATCATCGCCCCTGAAGAGGAAGGCACCCAGTAGGTTTCTGAGCTTAGGCTGGAGATCATTGGGGCAGACCGTTTCCGCCTCTTCTTCCACGTTGAGGAGGGATGACATGTTCTCCGCCGAATCCTGGGCAAAATAGCCTATTTCTATACCGGAACCAAAGGTAATCGTGCCCTGGTACTGGGTATCTGTGCCGGCTATAAGGCGCATGAGCGTGGACTTGCCCGCACCGTTAGGTCCCACAAAGGCTATCTTCCTGCCTCTCTCCACCTCCAAGGACAGTTTGTCGATCACCTTGAGAGAACCATAGGATTTGCCCAGATCCTCCAACCGCACTGCGATTTTTCCAGAACGGGGCGCTGGGGGGAACTTGAAATGTATATGCTTCATGCCCTCGGGAATCTCAATGGGCACCATCTTTTCCAGCATTTTAATGCGGCTCTGCACCTGGGGGGCCTTGGATTCCTTGTAGCGAAAGCGTCTGATAAAATCCTCTATCCGCTGGATTTCCTCCTGCTGGCGCTCCCAAGCCTGGAAAATAGCTTCCAGCTCTTTTGAACGGCGCTCCTCGTAGGCGCTGTAGCTTCCAGGATAGCGGGAAAGCTTTCCGCTGAAGAGTTCGTAAACTTCCTTGATGGTGACATCCAGAAAGTAGCGGTCGTGGGAGACTAAAAGAACGCCGCCCCTGTAATCGGCCAGAAAGCCTTCCAGCCAGCCCCGGGCTTCCAGGTCCAGGTAGTTAGTGGGCTCGTCCAGGAGCAGTATATCGGGGTCTTCCAAGAGAATTTTCGCCAAGGCCAGACGCATTTGCCAGCCGCCGGAGAGTTCCTGGGACATTTTGTCGAAGTCTTGGGTGCTGAATCCTAGGCCTCTCAAGACCTCCGAAATCCTTTCCTCCCGCCTGAAATAGCCGCTGGACTCCACTGCCCTACCTAGATCATCGAACTCTTCCAGGATCCTGGCCGTCTGTCTTTCATCCAGGCTCCTGTCCTGAAGCTTCCTGCCCAGCTCTTCCTGGCGAACGAGCATTTCAGCGATATGAGAGAAGGCCTTTTCAGCCTCCTCCAGCACCGTTCCCGAACCAGGCACCACATTGGTTTGGGGTAGATAGCTTATTCTCGCACCCCTGGTTACGGAAAGTTCTCCCGAATCGGGAGCAATCTGCCCCACGGCGATCTTCATGAGGGTGGACTTGCCGGCCCCGTTGGGGCCGGCAAGAGCTGCGCGCGAACCCTCCATAAGGGTGAGGGTAGCGGATTTGATTATATCCCTGGCGCCGAATGCCAAGCTTATGTTGCTGAGTTGTACAAAGGCCACGTATAAACTTCCCTATCTACCTGAATGTATGTCCAGGCTGGTCTTTCCCAGCTTGGTCTTAAGCGTTGCAGAAGCCAGTCCAGGAGCGGGAATCTCCAGAGGAGCCAGTACCAGGTTCTTGCCCCTGAGCGCGTAAGCATAATCACTCCTGCGCCCTGTATCGTCAGGGTAGAGAGAAAAACCTCCGTCCCACTGGGATTTCAGCTCAGGTGCCAGTCTGAGACCAAAGTGAACCGAACCCTTCTGTCCAGACTCAGTCTCCTTGGCTGATGGAGTAAAGCCGGCTGGCAGAAAGAGCGTATCGCTCCAGGTGTATATACCGCTGGGCCAAAACTCTAAAGCACCGGCGAAGGGTGAGGAGAATTGGTATACCCCTGCCTGGTCGGGCTTGGCACCTGCAGTTTGGGCGCTGGCAAAGAAATCCCTCAAGGCTGCGCTCATTCTGGCTTCCTCGGCCCGTATGGAATCCCGAATCGTCTCGCTTTCCATGGCAGTAAGGCGTAGGGAGGAATCGGTACTTTCCCAGCCGGCAGTATCCTCGGGTTCGCCGGCCCTGTAAGCACCCCAGCTTACAAGGAGGCTCGAAGAGCCCTCTGGCTTGATGCGCAGCTCGCTGCCCTTGAAGACGAGCCAGCCATCCTCGCTTATAACCTCGGTGTAATTGAAGACCTTGGAGGAATTGGGCAACTCCAGCCTAAGCTGCCTATTGAGCGCGTCGCCAAAGAGGCCGAAGCGAAGCGAAAAATAATCCAGATCCACCATGCCCTCATCCCGCATCTGGGAAAACCAGGCTGGTCTCCATGTTTTGGAGAATACGAGATTGACCGCCCTGGAATCGCCTGACTGCGCTGCAGGCTCTTCAAGGCCCAGACCGTTGGCCTCATCGTAGAGGGAAAGAGTATAGCTGAAGACATAACCCCTAGTACCGTCCTTGGCCAGGACATAGTACCATTCTCCGGGCAGCCTATCTTGGCCGGTGTAGACGGCCTCGCCTTCCACAATACCCAGAGCCTTGACCATTTCGCCTTCCCTCATGCGGTACACTCTACGCGCAGAAGCCCTGTTGGAAGGCGATTCACGAACAGGAAGGCCGTCCCTTTCGGCTACGAGATATATGCTCGCCAGACTGGCCAGTTCCTTCGCTCTCTCTTCGGCGGCTCGCCTGGAACTGAAGTGCTCCAATTGCCACAAGGGTAGCTCTAGTCGTTCATCGCTGCCCGACATGCCAATAACATACTGTTTGGTAATGTTGGATTTAAGATAGACAGGCACTACGCTGCCTGCCTTGGCTTCGGTACCTTTTACCGTCCAGAGTACGACTCCCCATCCTATACGGCTAGAGCAGGATAAAAGCAACACCAAGGAAGCGAGGAACATGGCGAATATGGGAAAGGTGCGCTGGCGCGCGCTTGAGGCTGGGTGTCTATCCTTGTTCATTCGCGCGGATTGTACACCCGTAGGCTCCAGACGGTAAACCCCAAGGGCTGGCGCTAGAAAAAGCCTTAGTCTGTGCTATCATGACATTGTACGTTGAAGGCATCAGGGAGATCGCCATGAAGTCCAGCGAAGAGAAAGCGAGCGCGGTACCAGTTGCCGCTATAGAGATAGGCTCTACAGGCATCCGGCTTCTGATCGCGTCGATTGACGAATCGGGTTCGGTAAAGGTCGTGGACAAGGCCGGCAAGCCCAGCAGGATAGGAAGGGATGTATTCACCTCAGGTACGATAAGCAGGGAAGCCATACGCGAGAGCGTTGCGGTACTTCTGGCTTTCAGGGAGCTTCTCCACGGGTACGCCATAAGTCCCGACCAGGTGAGGGTAATAGCTACCAGCGCCCTGAGAGAGGCCACCAACCGGGATACCTTCCTGGACAGGGTGCAGCTTCAAACGGGGTTCAGGATTCGTGTGGTGGAGGATATTGAAGAAAATCATCTGATGTACCTGGCCGTTCAGCAGGCATTGCAGGATGAGCGCAAGTTTCTCTCCAAGGCCAATGCGATGATCTTGGAAGTTGGCGGCGGCACAACGGAAATTATGCTTCTCAAGCGAGGCAAGATGGTGTCCAGCCACAGCCTCCATATTGGCACACTTCGCCTCGAGGAGCAGATGAGGGAGGCTGGGGCTTCCAAGGAATACCTGAGGGAGTATCTGGAAAGCCATATCAAGAATGCCTGCGATCTCATGGCTGAAGATATGCCCTTAGAGACCGTTAAGTCCTTCATCGTGGTAGGCTCAGATGCACGGCTTGCAGCCTACTATGTATCGGGAAAAAGCTATGACGAGTATTCTCTTCTGGAACGAGAAGGGTTCCTTTCTTTTGCCTCCTCGGTGGCGGCGATGTCCACTGAAGAACTGATAGCTACCTACCATCTGCCCTGGTCCGAAGCCGAAGGCCTTGCACCAGGACTCATCATCGAATCGCTGTTTCTGGCCAGAACTGGAGCAGAGGAATTAATTATTCCCAAGGTTTCCATACGGGAGGGTATTCTTTTAGCCGATGCCCGGGGGCTAGATCCGGCAGTGGAGGAAGAACTCAGGCGGCAGATAGTGGCCTCGGCTCAGGCCTTGGGCAAGCGATTTCATTACGACGAGGCTCACGCGCGCAACGTTGCTTATTCTAGCCTGCAGATATTCGATTCAATGATCGAAGACCATGGAATGAAACATCACGAAAGATTATTATTGGAAACCGCGGCAACGTTGCACGATATTGGAACCTATGTCCGAGCTTCTGGACATCATCGCCACGGCGAGTACATTGTATCCAACTCTGAAATATTTGGACTCAATAGAAGCGATATAAATATAATTTCTAACGTTGTGCGTTATCATAGAAGAACGCCACCATCCCCCACTCATGTTAATTACATATCCCTTCCGAGGGAGGACAGAACGGTAGTCATGAAGTTGTCCGCTATTTTACGTGTCGCCGATGCGATGGACAGAAACCATACGGGGCGGATGTCCGATGCAAGGTTTGAAAAAAACGGCGAGCGTTTTGTGATACGATCGGCGCGCAACCTGGACTTCTCCCTGGAAAGGCTTTCTTTGGCCGACAAGGGGGATCTTTTTGAAGATGTATTCGGCCTTTCGCCGGTAATCGTATGAGGAAACGATGAGCGATACTCCCATGCTCAACCGGGAATTATCCTGGGTTGAATTCAACGCACGCATTCTCCACGAAGCAACCAAAAACTCGATCCCCCTTTTGGAACGATTGAAATTTCTGAGTATCGTCGCATCTAATTTCGACGAATTCTTCATGGTTCGCGTTGCGGGGATAAAATCGGAAATCCACCAGACAGAGACTGCAGGACTAGAACTCTCCACGAACGAGCTAGCCCACAGGGAGGCGGAGCGACTGCTGGAACTGGTAGCCAACAGGGTACGCGAGCTCGCCAGGATTCAATACGCATGCCTTATTAATGAAGTACTCCCCGGCCTTGCAGATGCGGGCTTGGAGATTATGCCTCCATCGTCCTGGGACCCGGGGGTAAAGCGCTACTTGGAAACCTACTTCATGGAACAGGTATTTCCTCTTATTACCCCTCTTCGTATAGAGGAGGAAGAAGAACTGCCCACCATTGGCAATCTACAAATACACTGCGCCTTCGAGCTAAGTGATTCCAGGGGAGTCAGGCATTTCGCCCTAGCCCAGGCCCCTAAAAACTCACCACGCTTCGTGTCCCTTCCAGCCAGGGAAGATGGGGGATCCGAAGGCTTTCGCTGCGCCCTGTTGGAAGATTTAATTACAAGCTTCGCATCCCGGCTCTTCCCTGGGTATTCGATGGAAGGAGCCCTGGTGTTCAAGGTTACCAGGGATGCGGATTCTGGCGTGGATGAGAACAGGCAGGAGGATTTCCTAAGCGCCATGGAAGAAGTGCTGGCCGGTAGGCAAAACTCCACCCCCGTGCGCCTCAGCTACTCAGGCAACTCCCCTGCCATACTGGAACTCCTTCAGAAAAAACTCGACCTGGGAGATATAGATAGCTACAAGCTGGAAGGCCCCATAGACCTGGCCGGTTTTTATGAGCTGGTGAGTCTGGAGTGGAAGGGCGGCCTGGAGCATCGTGCCAAGCTGCGCGATAAACCCTGGAAACCCATCGAACTGCCCGCGGCAGAGGGCTTGAGCGTATGGGAGGAAATAGAGGGTAGCGACAGGCTCCTCTTCCTGCCCTATGAGTCCTTTGGCACAATCCAGCGTTTTTTGGATGAGGCTGCCGATGATCCGTCCGTGCTGGCCATCAAGATGACCCTCTACAGGACATCAGGCGATTCGCCGGTGGTGAAGGCCCTTATACGGGCTGCCAGAAACCGCAAACAGGTAGCGGTGGTGGTGGAACTGAAAGCCCGCTTCGATGAGGAAAGGAACATAACCTGGGCTTCCACGCTGGAACAGGCGGGAGCTATCGTCACCTACGGCGTCTCCAAGCTCAAGGTCCATGCCAAGGCCGCCCTTGTCCTGCGCAAGGCCAGGGACGGCTCCATACGGAAGTATCTGCACCTGTCCACGGGCAATTACAATGACAAGACGGCCCGCAGCTATTCGGATCTTTCGCTTTTTACAGCCAACGAGGATTTGTGCAGGGAGGCAACCGCCCTCTTCAACATGCTGACAGGTTATTCCACCATACAGAGCCTTACTTACCTGGCTGTAGCGCCCTTCGATCTTAAAAAGCGGCTCATAGCGCTGATAGAGAGGGAAGCCCAACGGAGCAGTCTCGAATCACCGGGTCTTATAGAAATGAAACTGAATGCCCTAGCGGACAGGGATATCATCCATAGTCTCTATAAAGCGTCCAAGGCTGGGGTGCTGATCCGCCTGAACATACGGGGAGCATGCACTCTTGTCCCAGGCCTGCCGGGCGTCTCTGAAACCATAGAGGTGCGTAGCGTAGTGGGGCGTTACCTGGAGCACGGGAGAATGCTGCATTTCCGCAATGGAGGCCAGGATGAGGTCTATCTTTCCAGCGCCGACTGCCTGCCCAGGAATCTGGAGCGCAGAGTGGAGTTGATGTTCCCCATCCTGGACGAAAAGCTCGCACGATCCTGTAGGGAGATTTTTTCTGTGTTTTTCAAGGACAACGAACACTCATACCGAATGCTCTCAGATGGAAGCTGGAAGCCGGTGGAGCCCGGGGAGGGAGAAAAGCGCGTCTATGCCCAGGAGTTGCTCTACAAGCGGATACAGCGCATGGCAGAAATCGCCGAGGCTCCTCCAGAACAGCTCAAGGTGAGGCGAAGGTTCAGATCGGGTAGCGGGGCTTAAGGCTGCCTGGCATGGTGGCAACCCGAAATTTTAATGCCCAGGCTTCTCAGCCACTCTAAGGCATCACTCGCAACGGCGAAGCACGACAGGAAGCGCGTCATTGGCTCTGGCCTTTTGAACTAGAACACCGGCCGCAAGGGTGAGGACAAAGAGAAGAGCCGCCGAGGCCACGGCAGGTGCTTCAGTAGTTCTTGGAAAAAATACTCTGCCTAGTCCATAGCCGATAAAGAGAGCGACTAGAGGTAGGCCGAGGACCCAGAAGGCACCCTTGGCCTGTTCGGCACCGGAAATCTCAATTTCCACGCTATCACCTTCCTGGAGCTGAATACCGCCTGAGTTGAGCGCTTTCAGATCACCGCGGCCTGACTTGCAGTGGCTGTTGTGGCAGGATTCGCATCCTTCGTGCATGGCTATCGCGATATGGACGATCTTACCTTCAATTGACTTGATCGTTCCCGTTTCTCTCATCGATTATCTCCTTGCAGGGTATGCGGAAGCTCTCAATAGACTCGCTCTTGCCCGAATCGGCTATGCGCAGGGCGCAGCCCTGCACTTCCAGACCCTTAGTGCCGTCCTGTGCCCACACGCGCAGGGCGCTCATGTATTCCTTGACTTTAGACTCGGGATCCATGCCGCCCACCGATAGAAGGCTGCCGGTCCTGCCTGAGTCGGTTATGGCCGCTGTACCTTTGGGGCATAATCGGGCATCGGCAGTGAGGGCCTTGGAGTGGCTTCCCAGGACTGCAGAGACTCTCCCATCCAGATAGGCGGCCATGGTGAGTTTTTCAGCGGTGGTGGCTGCATGGAAATCCACAATAATGGTGGGGCTTTCCGCAGAGAGCCTCTGCAGGAGCCTATCGGCCGTTAGAAAGGGGTTTTCCGGATGAACCCTGGGAAAACCCGATTGTCCCAGGAGGGAGAGCACCATGACAGGGCCTGCATTAGTTCTGAAGAGCTTCCAGCCCCTTCCGGGGTTATCGTAGGGATAATTGGCGGGGCGCAACACCCAGCCTGCCTTGGGATAGAATTCCGTCATGTCGGGTTTGTAGTATGCGCAGTCACCCACGGTAAGGCAGTCCACCCCCAGTTTGCGGAGATAGACAGCATGCTGCACCCCCAGGCCTGCCCCGCCGGTTACGGAGTCCGCCGAGGCGATGATGAAATCGGGGCTATAGCGTCTGCGGATTTCGGAAAGGCTGTGCTTGAGCGTGAACACACCGGTCTTGCCGGTGATCTCACCGATATAGACGACTGAAAGACTCATTGAGGACAATGTACAGAATTTTCAGTCCCTTGGGCTACTGGTGGCTGTAACTCTGAACCTCGTCGAATACGTATTCCAGGGATAGACCGGCCTTCTTGAACATCGCTTCGCTCTCGGCCCCGTCATGGTAGCGGCGTTCGCAGACAATCCTGACGATGCCACAGTTGATGATCATCATGGCGCAGGTGCGGCAGGGTGTCATGCGGCAGTAAAGGGTAGCCCCCTGTATGGCCACTCCCCGCTTGGCAGCCTGGCAGATAGCGTTCTGCTCGGCGTGAACCGTGCGGACACAGTGCTGGGTTACCGATCCATCTTCGTGAATAAGTTTTTTTAGCTGATGCCCAACCTCGTCGCAGTGGGGAAGTCCGCTGGGAGCGCCCACATAGCCGGTGGCCAGAATCTGGTTATCCTTGGCGATAACGCAGCCCGAGCGGCCTCTATCGCAGGTAGCCCGCTTCGCAATTGCGTTGCAGACTTCCATGAAGTACTCATCCCAGCTCGGTCTTGCATAGACTGGATCGGCCATACTCTTCTCCAGGCATCGAATTTTGGGGCTTCAGCATGATGAAAAACAGCTGCAGCTAACCCAGGGCCATGATCGCCTTTAGGAGAGTTAGAGTCAAGGCTGACTCCTGGCGGTCCTTTTCAATCAAGGGCTTTTCTGCTATGGTTTTCACGTTTCCAAGGGGAGGCTCGAGTGAGACGTTTTTATAGAATCATCATGACATTGGCATTCCTGGCCAGCACCGCAGGCATGGTTTCCTGCCAGAGTTCGGATAGGCCCGACGGCATGTATGCGATTTTTGAAACCCCCAAGGGCAGCATTGTAGCTTCCCTGGAGTTTGAAAAGGCCCCGATGACAGTAGGCAACTTTGTCGGCCTGGCCGAGGGCAAGCTGGATGTGACTAAGGGTAAGCCCTACTATGATGGTATTAAATTTCACAGAGTCGAACCTGGCTTTGTAATCCAGGGCGGCGACCCCAAGGGCGACGGCACCGGCGGCCCAGGGTATCGCTTTCCCGACGAGTTCTCCCCCGATCTCAAACACGATGGTCCCGGCATTCTTTCCATGGCCAACGCCGGTCCCAATACGAACGGAAGCCAGTTCTTCATAACCCTGGGCGCAGCTGCCTGGCTGGACGGCATGCACTCGGTATTCGGCAAAGTGGTCGAAGGACAGGATGTGGCCTCCTCTATCACCGCAGGGGATCAGATAAAAAGCCTCAAGATAGAAAGAGTCGGAAGTGCCGCAAAGAATTTTGACTCTTCACAGAAGGCTTGGGATGAGCGCTTGAGTGCCGGCTATGCGGCGCTGCGCGCCGCCGCCCAGGCTAAACGCCAGGCCGATAAAGCGGCTATTCAGGCTTCCTGGCCCGATGCCATCGAAGACGAGTACGGCATATTCCAGAAGGTGCTCCGCAAGGGTTTTGGCGACACTCCATCCAAGGGCGATACGGTGGCGATGATCTACAAGGGCATGCTCCTGGACGGCACCGTCTTCGACCAGTCTGCCTTGTCGGGAGGACCGCTCAAATTCAAGGTAGGCACAGGGGAGATTATCGATGGCTGGGACAAGGTGGTAGCCACCATGCGGAAGGGCGAAAAACGCCTGGTTGTCATTCCTCCCGAACTGGCCTACGGTTCCTCGGGAATAAGTGGGGTTATACCTGCCGACGCCTTCCTAGTCTTTGAAATGGAGCTTACGTCCATCACCAAATAGTCCTGTTGCGCAACGAGTGACCCCAGGGGCGCTCTCGCCACCTGGAGTATTTGGACATTTTTAGCTTTTTATAGAAACTGAGTAAATTAGCAGGGAAAATTGGAGTTTTTAGATTTTTTACAGCAATTTTCCCTGTTTTCCACAACTTTTAACATAAAGAAACCACAAAATTTGCGACTCTAGATAAAATCGTGCTCTGCGTCTCAGGTTAGTATGATCATAAGAGCAAGGCATGAGAATCAGAGATGTGCAGAGAAGGGTCTCCTCCCTTTTGGTAATACTACTGCTGTCGGCAGTGCTCTGCCCTTTGGGTGCACAGGCTCTTGGACCCAGGACCGGAAACACTGCCAGCTCATCCATAAGCATACAGATAGTCGCCTACGTTCCCCCTGTAGTAAAACTGGATCTGGATTTCTCCGATAACGGCAGCGTACGGCTGGCCGGCTACAGCCCTGGTTTGGACTCATTCCAAGGCGGGGGCACACAGAGTGGACAGGCTAGCTTTGAACTTACCCAGGGGGCGACCGTCGCCCTGGGGACCGCAAGCCTCTTTTCCAATATTATGGGCTCCTATTCAATTGTCGTGCAATCGGCCAACGGAGGGTATCTAAAGGATAGCTTGGCGACAGAATCCAGCCTCGTACCCTACCAGCTGAATTTAGGCAACCAGGCGAGCCTGGCACGTCAGGGCAACTTCACCTTCACCGCCGGCGGGAAATCGAGTAAACACAGCCCACATCTGCCGGTTTCCATAACGATAGGCGAAGTACCAGAATCGCTACATGGTAAATATTCCGATCAGCTTGTCTTTTCCATAGTAGCCGGCTAAAGCCACAAAGCAGAAGCATTGGCAGCCCCTCCCCATTTTTAGTATGTTGTATACTTGATGTAGCTCATGAAAAATCACAGGGAGGTGAGATATGTACAGCATGAAGACGACGTGGAAGGGCGATATGGCCTTTGAGGCCAATCTGGATGGCCAGAAGGTATTGATGGATGCTTCTAAGGACAATGGAGGTCAGGATTCTGGCCCCAGACCCAAGCCACTACTCTTGGCTGCTCTCACGGGCTGTTCAGGCATGGATGTGATCTCAATACTAAAAAAGATGAGGGAGCCCTGTACCTGGTTTGAACTGAAGGTAGATGCCGAGAGCAGCCAGGATCATCCCAAGCGCTATACAACCATCAAGCTCACCTATCAGTTTAAAAAGAGCGATAATCTCAATCCCGGCAACGTGGAAAAAGCCTGCCAGCTTTCTCAGGAAAAATACTGTGGGGTAAATGCCATGCTAAGGGATGCCGCAGTTGTAGAGTGGGCAATCGAGTACCTCTGATCGTACACTGATAGCCGAGCCTATACTGGCTATCACAGGTCAGAACACCAAGGGGATCGGAGCTTCAGTCTTCGATCCCCTTGCAGTTTATTCGGGGATTGAAAAAAACACGGTCGCCTATTATACTCTGCGCCGGTGGCTAATTTTCTAACGAACGGGATTAAACCGCATTTTTTTCTACAATTTTCCCACAGTGAAATTGCAAGCGCTGCCGCGAAATGCCTTGCGTATTCTAGAAGGGGGCCTTTAAGTGCCACCCATACTTATAGAACGAGGTGAATGCTTACTATGTCCATAGATATTCACGCTATGCGAAACATCGGTATCTCGGCCCATATAGATTCGGGCAAGACTACCCTTTCCGAACGCATTCTTTTCTATTGCATGAAGATTCATGCGATTCATGAGGTGCGGGGTAAGGATGGCGCCGGCGCAACCATGGACTCCATGGATCTGGAACGCGAGCGCGGCATCACCATTCAATCCGCGGCTACTAACGTAAGCTGGAAGGGACACCCTATCAACCTCATCGATACTCCGGGACACGTGGACTTCACTATCGAGGTGGAGCGCTCCCTGAGGGTATTGGACGGGGCCATTCTGGTGCTCTGCGCGGTCGCGGGCGTCCAGTCCCAGTCCATCACCGTGGACAGGCAGCTAAAGCGCTACCATGTTCCCCGACTGGCCTTTATCAACAAGTGTGACAGAACCGGAGCCAATCCCTTCAAGGTCAAGGCCCAGCTTCAGGAAAAACTGGGACTGAACCCCGCATTCGTAGCCATCCCCATTGGCCTGGAGGACAGGCTCGAAGGGGTGGTAGACCTTGTCCAAATGAGAGCCGTGTACTTTGACGGCGATTCCGGCGAGAACATCCGCTATGCAGAAATTCCCGCCCATCTCAAGGACGATGCCGCCCGGTATAGAGAGGAATTGGTTGAAGCGGCAGCCATGTTCTCCGATGAGTTGGCCGAGGCTTACCTGGAAGGGGAATTTTCCAACGAACTCCTCGTAGCCGCGATTCGCAAGGGATGCATTGCTGAAAAGCTGGTGCCCGTCTTTGTGGGTTCGGCTTATAAGAACAAGGGTGTTCAGCTCTTGCTGGACGGTGTAGCCTCCTATCTGCCCGATCCCACCGAAGTGCGCAATTTCGCCCTTGATCTGGACGCTGGCGAAAAAGAGGTGGAGCTTGTACCCGAACCCTCGGCCAAGCCCGTAGCCCTGGGCTTCAAGCTGGAGGACGGACAGTACGGCCAGCTTACCTATGTACGTGTCTACCAGGGCGAGCTGAAAAAGGGCGACGAGCTCTTGAATACCCGCTCGCGCAAGCGTTTCAAGGTAGGACGTCTGGTGCGGATGCACTCCAATTCGATGGAGGATATATCCGAAGGCTATTGCGGTGATATTGTCGCCCTTTTCGGCGTCGAATGCGCCTCCGGCGATACTTTCTGCCATCCCGACCTCAACTACGCCATGACCAGCATGTATATCCCCGAGCCGGTAATATCCCTGGCCATAGAACCCAAGGACAAGAAATCCTCGGATCAGATGGGCAAGGCGCTCAACCGCTTTACAAAAGAAGATCCCACCTTTCAGACCTATGTAGACCCCGAATCGAATCAAACCATCATAAAGGGAATGGGCGAGCTTCACCTGGAAGTCTATGTCGAGCGTATGAGAAGGGAGTACAAGTGCGAGGTGGAAGTGGGCAGACCTCAGGTTGCCTACAGGGAAGCCATTACCCAGCGCGCTGATTTCAATTACACCCATAAGAAACAGACCGGCGGATCGGGACAGTATGGCCGCGTAGCCGGCTACATGGAGCCCCTGGAGGGCGCCAACTACGAGTTTGTCGACATGGTAAAGGGTGGAGCCATCCCCGTGGAGTACATTCCCTCCTGCGACAAGGGCTTCAAGTCAGCCCTGCACAAGGGCAGCCTTATCGGCTTCCCCATCGTCAATGTGCGCTGCGTGGTTAACGATGGACAGAGTCACTCCGTGGACTCCTCGGATATCGCTTTCCAATTGGCAGCCATTGGCGCCTTCAGAGAAGCCTATGAAAAGGCCAAGCCGGCAATCCTCGAACCCATCATGAAGGTTTCGGTGGAAGGACCCAACGAATTCCAGGGCAATATTTTCGCTTCTCTCAACCAGAGGCGGGGCATCATCACCGCCAGCACCGAAGACGGTACCTTCTGCCGGGTCGAGGCCGAGGTTCCCCTGGCCGAGATGTTCGGCTATTCCACGGTTATTCGCTCCCTTACCCAGGGCAAGGCTGAATTCACCATGGAATTCGAGAAATACGGCAAGGTGCCCACTTCGATTTCCGACCAGCTCAAGAAGGATTATCTGGAAAAGCGCAAAAAGGAATCTCAGCGCTGAGGTCTTTGGAATAAATATTTTGCCCGCCTGCGATTATGCGGGTATACTTAGGAAGGAGGGTCCATGCTGAAAGAAGAATTCATATCCAAAAGTCCGGTGCGCGCACTGGAGAATTCCATAGAGGGCGGTCTGGGAAAGGGCAACTTCGGGGTTATTGCATCCAGAAAGGGTATCGGTAAAACCTCTGTGCTGGTCCAGATGGCCATGGACAGGCTCATTCAAGGCCAGAAAGTCATCCACGTTTCATTCAATGCCCATACGAGCTATATCATCTCCTGGTACGAGAATATTTTCGACGAAATAGCCAGGCGCAGAAAGCTGGAGGACATAGGCGATATAAAAGATCAGCTGGTACGCAACAGGGTGATCATGAACTTCACCCAGGAGGGCGTGAGTGTCGACCAGATCATCAGGTCGCTGAAGGCCATGATTGTGGACGGCGGTTTCGATGCAAAAACAGTGATCGTTGACGGCTTCGATTTCTCTCGGGGCACCCTGGAGCGGTTTCAGAAGGTACGGGCATTCCTTGCCGAGATGGGGTTGGAAGCCTGGTATTCATGCACACTTTCAGGCGAAGAACCTCTTTGCGACAAGAATAATGTGCCCATACTGCTGCGGGAACTCCTGCCCCTGATTTCCGTGCTCATCGTCATGGAGCCCGCCCGGGATTATATCCATTTCAAGGTGGTAAAGGATCACGACACCCTAAATCCCAGGGATCTAAACCTCAAGCTGGATACCAAGTCCCTGCTTATCGCAGAGAATTAAATCTTTCACCCGCCGGGAAACCGGTAATTGGGTAAATAAAAGCCGCCTGCGGAGTTTTCGCGGGCGGCTTTTATTATGCACAGGCAGCCGGCTTATTACACATAAGCTGGCAGCCCTATTTCTTTTCGGGGATGAACTCGAAAGAATCGATGGTTACTGCGATTAGGCCGCGGCCCGAGGGCGGCACTTCGCCTTTGACCAGGTAGAGGTTCATGTGCACATTGGGGCTGGGCTTGGGCACAGCTTTAGGATCAGCAAAGCTCCAGGCCGAGATTATCTCCGGGGAACCGCCCTCGGGCCGCGGACCGTAGCCCACCCAGGATGAAAAATCAATTCTGCCCTCGCTCCACTTGAAACTATAGCTGGCCGGAGCCTTGACTTGGGAAATGTCAAAATTGAGCATATGGCCGGGATTCGTGTAGGGCTGGATCACATATTGACCTAGTATCGGAGCCGAACTTACCCCCCAGGCGGAAAACTCAATGTCGATCTCCCGATGAAAATAGGCTGCTCCGCCCGAGTAGGTAAACAACCCCAGCACAACATTGTGGTCCAGATCCTTGGGGGGAGTCCTTACCCTGAATACGTACTCTCCATAACCCATGCGCTGCTGTGATGTCACCTCTGCGGCATGCCAGATTCCATCCTGGAACTTCAACCTCAGGGTGAGAGAGCCATCTGCGCTCAGAACTACGCTTATATCTTTGCCGCCGAAGGTGTTGCCTCCGGGACCTTCGGGCTTTGTCGTCCTTCTAACCGTCCAGCGGCGAGAGGCAAAGTCGATGCTTTGTACGGGAAGCCTTTCCTGAGCCAAGAGGGGGGTTCCCAATACACATGCCATGACGAGGACTGTGAGGATTGAAGCCGATTTCATGGTGCTCCTTAGTAGCCCCTGAGGGCTCTCAGCCACACAAATAATAGAGCTTGTTGTCCTTCCCCAGGACTTCTCTCACGGGGAACCATGCGGCAGTCTCTAGAAGAGACTGGAGTATCGCTTCTTTTTCGCCGCCCTTTAAAAGAATCATAGTGCACTGAGAAGCCTTGAACACCCGGGCGGAAAGGCTCATGCGCAGGACAGGCTCCGAGGGAGCCTGCGTGGTGATAGTCAATGCTTTTCCGGCATCCTCCCCGGTATCCCGGGCAGAAAAAAGCCCCGCGCTATGTCCATCGGTACCCATACCTAGAATGGAAAGATCGAAGATAGGATCAGGACCTAGGAGTTCAGCTAGCTCTCTGCCATAGATTTGGCATGCAGCCTCTCTGTCGCCCTCGGGCCAGAGGTGGATACGCGGCTTTTTTACCCAGCTCGAGCCCGAGCCGAGTAGATCTTCTATCATCGTTCCGTTTCTCTGGGAGCTTTGGGCGGGCACTTCCCTTTCATCCCCTACCCAGAGATGGATATCCAGTTGGCTAGAGAGGCTGGCACACTCCGGATCAATGGCGAGGGCTTTATAGAAGGGTCCTGGCGTACTGCCTCCGGAAAGATTGGCGTGAAAACTCTCCCGGTGCTCGGTGACGGAACGCCGGAGCTGAACTCTTAAATCCTCCAGAATCGCGGTTACCCAGGCAGTCTCTTGGGAAAAACGACGTAGCGCAAGGCTCACTTAGAGATCTCCGGAATAGGGGAGCCGGCGGGGTAGAAAAGTAGACCCCCCTTGTCGGGAGCCGTCCCGGGATCGGTCTTGGCCCAGGCTGCTTCCAAGGTATCCACGATGCGCCAGGCCTGTTGGGACTCATCGGCTCGGATGAAGAGGGTGGAGTCGCCCGCCAAGGCGTCGGCGATAAGCCGCTCGTAGGCCTCGGGCAGGTATTCGCTGACTTCCTTGAAGGAAAAGCGCAGTTCGTTGGCTTTGATGGCTGACATGCCCGGTATTTTAGCGTTGAAGCGCAGCCAGACCCCCTCGTCGGGCTGGATTTGAATCGTGAGAGTGTTGTTGATGAGACTCTCGCCGCATTGGGCGGTAAAGAGCGCTGCGGGTGGCTTTTTAAAGTGGATTACAATCTGGCTGAACTTGGAGGCGAAGGCCTTGCCCGTCCTTAAGCGTATGGGCACGCCGGCAAAACGCCAGTTATCCAGTTCGAGGGTAAGGGATACATAGGTTTCGGTGGAGGAATCGGGCTTTACCCTCGTCTCTTCCCTGTAGCCTGGCAGGCTCTGGCCCTTGGCATCCACCCCGCGGACATACTGACCTCTCAAGGACCAGCCCAAGAGCGATGCAGGGCTGTAGGATGCGATGGACTGCAACACCTTGACCTTTTCGTTATGGATATTCTCGGGATCCAGGCTGGCGGGAGGCTCCATGGTAGCCAGGCACATGAGCTGAATGAGATGGTTCTGTAGCATATCCCGGGCGGCGCCCGCGGAGTCGTAGTAGCCTCCTCTGTCACCTATGCCTACTGTCTCAAATACCGAGATATCGATGGCTTCGATGTGATGCCTGTTCCAGATGGGCTCGAAAACTGAGTTGGCAAAGCGAAGGTACAGGAGGTTCTGGACCGTCTCCTTTCCCAGGTAATGGTCGATCCGGTAAATGTCACGCTCCGAAAAGCTGCGCTGCAGCACGGCCGTAAGAGCCTTGGCGCTCTCTCCATCCCGTCCGTATGGTTTTTCCACCACCAGGCGCCGCCAGCCCTGTTTGGATACCGGTTTTACGCCGGGCGCGACACGCTGAGCGCCCCTGTCGCGGCGGGAGCCTAAGCCCGCCTCCCCCAGCCTGTCGGAAATACTGCCAAAATGCTCGGGGCCTACCGCCAAATAGAAAAGGACATTCTTGGGTACGGCATCGATTCCCTTGAAAAAACCGCTCTCCCTGCTGGACAGAACATCGGCCAATTTTGTGTAGCCCTCGGCTTCGTTAAGGTCGGAGCGCAGATAGAAGATTCTGGAAGAAAACTTCTTCCACTGCTCCTCATTGAAGGCCGCTGCCCTGGCAAAGGAAGCGCAACCCTGACGCAGCCCTTCCCTGAATTTCTTGTGATCCAAATCCTTGCGGGCAAAGCCTATCATGAGAAGATCGTCGGGCAGGATACCGCCTAAAAAAAGATCGAAGAGAGCGGGAAAGATTTTTCGGTGAGAGAGGTCGCCGGTGGCGCCGAAGACAATAAAAACCGCTGGCTCGGGCTTGAATCCGCCAGAATCCAGACTGCAGACCGGGTACTGTTCATTCTTTAGCTGCAGCATGCCTGTCCTCCTTGCCCGGGTACCAGTGAAACCATTGCTCGTCGGCTCCGTTACGTAAATGGTGGATAGAGGAAGGCTGAGTGCCGAAGATATCCCCGAAGCCCTCCTTATCGGTGATAAAACCCATGCCCCATCCCGCCTGGATAAATTTATCCCTCATGGGACCTAAGTCTTTGATGAGGTTAAGGGCTTCCTCCTCTGTGCCCAGGCGCTTGCCGTAGGGCGGATTGGCCAACAGATAGCCCTTGGAGGAGAAAGGCACCCTGTCCTGGGCCTTCTGGCAGCTGAAATCGATCCAATCTTGGATACCCGCCTCGGCAGCATTGCCCCTAGCGGCATCGAGGGCGCTCTGGTCGATATCGGAAGCCTGTATCTCCACCTCCACATCGTTCCTGATCTTAGCCTCGAAGCCTTCCCTCACCGACTCCACCTGGCGTTGTGAAAAGGAGGGCATGGATTCCAGGGCAAAACGCCTGCTCAATCCGGGGGCGAAATCAAGGGCATAGAGGGCGGCTTCTATCGCGATGCTGCCCGAACCGCACAAGGGGTCCAGTAATGCATATTTTCTGTTCCACCCTGAAAAGAACAGCAGGGCCGCGGCAATTGTTTCCTTTAAGGGGGCTTGTACGACCCGTTTTCTGTATCCCCTCTTATGAAGGGGTTCGCCCGAGGTATCCACGCCCACTGAGCATTGGTCTCTATCCATGTAGATTCTGGCCGCGACGATATTGCCGGTCTCAGGCATGGTGCGCATGCCAAAACTCTCCATAAGGCGTGCATATGCTGCTTTTTGCCCCATGGCCTGGAGGCTGGCCTGGGAGGCCAGCTTGGAATCCCGGGACCGCACTCGCTCGATATGGAGCCTGGAATCCTTGAAGCAACAGAGCTCCCAGGGGAGGGAGGCTATTCCTTCGAAATACGCATCGAAATCTGGCGCAGGGAAGCGGCCCAACTCCAAGAGTACTCTTTCCGCGGTTCGCAGGCCGATATTGGCAGTTGCCAGATCGGCCGCGAGCTTGTCCTGGCTTAGGGTAAAATCCACCCTCCCCGGCTTGCGGTCCAGGGGCTTAAGACCTAGTTTGGTCAGCTCCTGAGCTGTTATTTTCTCTATTCCCACGGCACAGAGGGCTATGCCTCTTAATTCTATTCCCATGCTCCACAGTATGCGCAAGATGCTATACTTACACAAGGCTGGAGCCTGTGCGGCGATCCCCATCCGGATTGACCA
>CAZHFN010000024.1:0-27667 GCA_964531105.1 uncultured Treponema sp.
TCTTTATTCCGAGGATGGCCTGGTTTTAGGCGGCGGCGTGATAGACGAAGCAATACAGGATTGACCGGGGAACAGGATTTACCTATATTGTGCATGTAACGACGGGGGTGCACCGGTTTCGACTCGTGCGGTCCGTGTCGCGCGTTGCAGGTGGAGACGCCGAGCTCCTGATTTCGGCAAAACTTTAATTGCCAACAACAACGGCAATCTCGCTCTCGCTGCGTAAGTAGCGTCAGAACGACGGACAACCCGGGGCGCCGCCTTGAGCGCCGGGATTGTCTGTAACTAACCGAGGCTCACATCCCGCGCAGTCCGGGGCGCGGGGCGGACATTGTACCGGAATAAGGACCAAGGGAGCGCGCCGCCCCGCGCCCCCGGCCCTGACAACCCAATTGGACGGACAAACCTGTAGAAGCGTACGATGCGCGTTCGGGGACGGGGGTTCGACTCCCCCCACCTCCAGTTATTTTAACTATCACTCATGACAGTCTTTTCATGCTAAACAAATTTATGATTGAAGTGGTATAAATAGGTTTTCAGTTTGCCGTCCAACCGCCGTCGCAATAGATTATCTGACCGTTAATATAGTCCGACGCCTTCGAAGCTAGGTAAATCGCGAGGCAACCTAAATCCTTTTCCGGATCGGCCAACCTCTTCATAGGGATGCGCCCCATGGCCCACTCGCGCTTCTCCTTGTTTTCGAAGAGCTTCTTCGTAAGATCGGTCTCTACAAAACCAGGAGCCAAGGCATTTACATTAATGTTGTACGAAGCCCATTCAACGCACATCGAACGCGTAAGGCCCAAAATTCCCATTTTAGCCGCCGTATACGGGGTAATGTTCGGCACCGCCATGAAACAATTTAAGGAACCCAAATTAATTACTTTTCCTCCGCCATTTTCAATGAAATGCGGAACAAAAGCCTGCGTAATAAAGAAGGTCGCGCTTACGTGCGTAGCGATCACGCTATCCCATTCCTGGATGCTGATATCCAAAGCCGGCTTTCGTACCTGAATGCCCGCGTTATTGATGAGGATATCGACATGCTTACACATCGCGATTATCTTTTGGACATCGTCCTTGATTTCTTCTTTCTTTGTTATATCGGAAACGAATGAGTATGTTTTGACGCCTGTAAGTTCGGCGATTTCCTTGGCCGCGGCGTGGGCATTTTCTTGATTGATATCCCAGATGACAATATCCGCACCGGCTCTAGCCAGCATTGTACCAAGCCCCTTGCCGATTCCTCGTCCACCTCCGGTGATTACCGCGGTCTTCCCTTTTAACGAAAAAAACTCATTAAATACTGATTCCATACTAATTCTCCTAAGTTTATTTTTCCGGATTGAATATGACTTTATGTAAACCTTTTTCGGCTTTTTGCAGACGATCGAACCACGCGGGAGCTTCAGAAAGAGGTACAAAGTGCTTTATAAAGGGGTTCAAGTTCACTCTTCCGGTCGATATTAGTTCGATGCAAGCCGGATATTCATCGCTTGAAATATATGTCCCCTGGATTCTGAGCTGCCATGAGGTAATTCTTTGAACGGGAAATGATATTTCTTTGTCCATAAGCCCTACCATTACTATGGTCCCGCCCTTTTTCAACAAATCCAATCCTTGTCGAGCTACGGATGCTTTCCCGACAACATCAAAAACAATATCCAAGCCATTTGGAGCAATTTTCTTAATTTCGCTTATTACATCTTTCTCTTTTGAATTTATAACGTAATCCGCACCCATTTCTTTTGCCAAAACAAGCTTATCTTCATCGATATCAACGGCTATTATTTTGCCTGCACCCTTTATTCTAAGACTTTGAATGATGAATGAGCCGATTGTTCCCGCTCCATAGACTAGTACAACATCTGCTAATCCAAGCTGTGCTACTCTTACAGCATGAAATCCAACGGAGAAAGGCTCTATTAACGCCGCTTGCTCATAGCTAACGTTATCGGGAATTGAGTAGATGATTCTTTCCGGAACTACGATATACTCAGCGTACGCCCCATCGATTTTATACTCTTCACACGACACGCCGAATACTTTTCTCTCGTCACAGAGATTTACCATGCCATGTTGGCAATAATCGCAGTGCCCGCAAAAAAGAGTCGAGTTGAAGACTACGCGATCTCCAATAGAGAATTTTTTTACTCCACCGCCGATTTCAACGATTTGTCCCGAGGCTTCATGTCCCATTGTGATAGGCGGCAGCCGTCTTCCAGTCGCTCCGCTCATTCCATGGACATCGGATCCGCACACGCTTGCGGCTTTTACTTTTATCAGTACATCATCGGACTTAGAGATTTTTGGAACCGGGATATCTTTAAATACGAATTTATTATATTCCTCAAGCACCAAGGCCTTCATAGTATATCCCCTTTAACAAGACTGTTCGTTGTTTACGCTATATCCGCCACTTAAGTTTTAGTAGCGGATATAGTTATTCATTGATTCAAATTACTTCTGAGCTTCCTGCACGGCATCGACTGCTGCATCGACAATACTGCCGATGTTTTTCCTGATCATGTCATAAACACTCGCGGACTTTTTCTGAAATTCCGCAAGAACAGCCGGGGAGAGATCGATTACTTGCATTCCCGACTTCTTTATTGTCTCCAGGTAGCTGGAATTTTTTGCGTCAATACCCTTTCGTTCAAACGCGACTGCATTTTTAGCTGCCGTGTCTATGATAGTCTTGAGATCGGGGCTCAATTTATCGTATGTCGCCTTATTCATTACGAATCCCATTGTCTGGAAAATATGATTAGTATGAATCAAGTATTTCTGCTGTTCGAAAAATTTCATAGTGACAATGTATTCGTATGGGTTTTCCTGTCCTTCCACCATTTTCTGCTGTAAGGCAATATACACTTCATTGAAGGGCACCGGCGTGGGATTGGCACCCAGGGATTTCCATGTTGCCATATGATTAGGATTTTCCATTGTTCTGATTTTTACGCCTGATAAATCAGATACTTTGGTAACAGATTTATTAAGCGTTAATTCCCTGAAATCCTGATCCGCTATACCCAAAAGCTTGACGTTGACCTTTTCGTATTCCTTGGCAATCGTGGTAAAGAGAGGACCATCAAGGACTTTGCGCGCGACTTCTTTGCTTGGGAATAAGAATGGCAAATCAAATATTCCTGCTGGTTTGACAAAATTGGTTTGAGGGGCTGTTGACTGACAAGTGAAAGTGATGTTCCCCATCTGCACGCCTTCGAAGTTCTCTCTATCGCCGCCCATCTGGCTATTGGGATAAATTCGTATTTCTATTTTGCCCTTTGAGTTTTTCTCAACTTCTTCTTTGAAATTAACTGCCAACGCGTGGATTAGCGTATCCTCCGCTGAGGCATGGGAAAAGATCATTCTTATCGGCTGCGCTTGCAGGCTGGCAATGCCGATAAATAGTGCAATCAAGACAGATGCAAGAACTCTTCTTCGAAACATAGAGCACTCCTTTGAAATCTTTCTCTACATTTGGCATACGCCAAAGTATTTTCTTTGATAAACAAATTCTAATTTTCCCCTAAATCAACGCTAAAGAAATAATTGGGACAAATGTGATAAGAAGTAAGGCGACTATAAATGAAATAATGAACGGTGTAGCCTTCTTGGCAATCTGCATTATCGGTATCCCCGTCATTCCATGCGCTACATACAAATTGAGCCCTACCGGTGGAGTAACGAAGGCGATAGCGAGGTTTACTACCATTATTACGCCAAAGTGTATCGGGTTAATTCCGAAGCTTTTAATTACAGGCAACAAGATAGGTGTCAGTATCAGAATAGCGGGAGTCGTATCCATAACCATCCCGACAAAAAGAAGCAATACATTTATCATTAAAAGCAATACGACTTTATTAGAGCTGAGATTAATCATGATTTGCGCAATTTGCTGTGGCGCCTGTAAAAGCGTAAGTGTTCTGCCGAATACAGTCGCGGTGGCTACGACAAAGAGAATCGGCACGGTAGTTTTAACAGCGCCTGAAAGAATCCTTAAGATATCTTTCCATTTCAAGGTCTTGTAAATATAGATACTGATTATTAAGGAATAAACTACCGAGATATCGGCGGCCTCGGTGGGTGTTACGATACCACCATAAATTCCTCCGAGGATGATAATCGGCGCAAGAATTGCCCAAAAGCTGTCTGTTAGAAGAAGCCATAATCCCCTCTGTCGAAGGGTATTGTAGTTTAAGGCAATTTTTTCTTTATCTTCGCCATTTTTCTTGCAATAAATGAAGGCATAGCCAATCAAAAAAAATCCAACGATAAGTCCAGGAATAATTCCGGCAATAAAGAGCGCCCCAACCGATTCTCCCGATGATAGGCCATACAAGATGAACGGGATGCTGGGCGGTATTATGACACCCAATCCTCCTGATGTCGCAACAAGGGCGGTGACGAATACTCTGTCATATCCTAAGGCGACAAGTATAGGAATGCACATTGCGCCAACAGCCGCTGTGGTCGCTGGCGCAGAGCCAGAAATAGCACCATAGAATAAACAGGTTATTACCACAGCAGCAGGCATGCCTGCCGTTCGCTTTCCCACGACGTATGCAAATACGTCAAAAAGCCGCTTCGACACACCGCCTTCCGCCATTATCAGTCCCGACAGGATAAAGAGCGGAATGGCAATAAGCGGAAAGGAATCAACCGCGGAGACCATGTGCCTAAAGATGAATTCGGCATTTATTGGCAGGCCAGGTTCAAGGTAGGGCGCTAGTAGGGAGATTATTCCTATTGTGCCGCCTATTGGAACACAAAACGCCAGCAATAGTGCAAAAACCGCAAATATTATTCCCAAAATCATATGTTCCCTCTATTTTTTTCCGGTAACATCGAATGCTTGTTTTTATAGGAAATAAGGTCTTTCACGATATTTTGGATCAATCTTGCTATGCTTAGGATAATTCCCACTTCAAGAGCGGACATGATGTACTGAATTGGGATGCCAAGCGCGGCTGTCGCCTGACCGGAAATAACTAGCTTGTTGAGTGCAGAAATTCCTTTAACGCCGACAATTATAAAAAAGGACAACATCAACAGATCGACCAGAAAAAGAATTGTATTTTTTAGACCCGCGGGAAAGACATTCACGAGCAAGTCGATTCTTACATGTATTCTTTTAGCCGTGGAGTAGCTCAACCCTATGAACGTAAACCAGACAAACAATATTCGCGCCAATTCCTCGGGCCAAGACAGCGAATTATTGAATACATACCTCATTATTACTTGCAATAACATGATAAGTACGATCATCGCTAACAACATTACGAGTATGGCCTGCTCGAAATGTTCATCGAGCCATTTCATGAGCTTCAATTCTTTCCTCCTTCATTAAGTATTTCAGGTATATCGATAGCCAAGGCCTCAAATCCTAGAATCGCAGCGCCTTTCTCTGCAGTCTCTCCGATTTGTTCAATGTAGTAATTTTTTAAAAAACTCCTTTTAAAATCTGTATAGGCGTCTCCGGCTCCTCCTCCGACATGAAGAATTTTATTTCCTACAAATGTCTGCTTTTGCCATTCAGGCAAGACGGAGAATAAAAAATTAACGTTGCTGCGGATTAACGCATATAAAAAGTCATCCCTGGACGCATCGATGGTGACATTTGAAAATGAAGCCTTAAGAGGTTCAAGCTTATGCCTGTCGCCGGTAAGATATGGAGCGAATTCAACTGCGCGATTATTGTTTTTCGATAAGACAGTTGGCAAATACTCAGAATAAAATTCATTATACGATAGATCTTTGCAAAAATTATTCCTAAACCACTCTATAGATGCACCACCAGCGCCGAGAGTACGCATAACGAGCCATCGATTTCTGTACGCATGAGTTCTGATAAGATGATTAGGCCCGACTATAGGTTTATCAGTGCATAAAACCAGAATTTCCACAGTACCCGAGGTGTTGAGCAGCATGCCCGGCTCTCTGATCCCCGCGCCTGCTGTCGCGCAAGTAGTATCATTCGCGCCAATGACTACAGGCAAACCAACCGACAACCCAGTTTCTTTTGCGACAGATGAGAGAAGAGGTCCAGCTACAGAAAGAGAATCTAATACATCTGGTAGGTTATTCCTCTCAATCCCGATTTTCTCGAGTAGTTCGGTACTCCAATCCGAGTACGCAAGTGTTTCATATAAACCAGTGAACGAGGCATTCGATGGATCAATGTAAAATTCTCCGGTCAGCCGCTTTATAAAAAATGTTTCAACATGACCAAAGACCGCCTCCTTGGGTATTGTGCCGCCTAAGTGATTTTTTATCCATAACATGCTCGTTACGGATATTCCTCCCGGAATCGGCAAGTTTCCGGTAATGTTTCTGAACGTCTCGCCTCCGATTGTATTTACTATCCAGTCTGATTCTTCTTTACTTCGTCGATCCAAGTGAAGGATTACCGGTGTTAGAGGAAGCCCTTTGGAGTCCATCAATAAAAGCGAGGGACAGAGCGAGGAAAATACGAGACCTGACAGGTCTTTGTTTTCAATCTGTTGACAGCAAGTAACAAAAGCGCGCCAGTAGATTTCGGCATCCATTTCGACACGATTACCGGAAAAAGTATTTGGACTATATTGGACCTTATGTCGTTCTAAACACTCCAAGGAATCGTTGTAGATGGAAGCCTTTAGCGATTGAGTTCCAATATCGACAGCCAGGATTTTCTTCATCTGAAACCTCAATTTTTAACTTATTATAATATCTTACTATTATAAACATATCATAATAAGTTGACAAATTTGCGAACACAGAATACCATTGAAAAATCATGCCGTCAACAAAAATCTTTCAGAAAATTGAATCTACGGATAAAATTGGACAGATACTCTCGGCTATTCAAAACAGCGTCATAGAAGGCCATTGGCCTCCTGGTACTAAATTACCTTCTGAAAAGGATATGGCCAAAGAATTTGGAGTAAGTCGATTTAGCTTGCGAGAAGCATTATGCGTTGCTGAGGCACAAGGACTGATCCAGATACAGCAAGGCAAACGACCGGTAGTCATTTCCCCCTCCGCATCCCCTATAAAAACAGTCATGAACCTTGTGATGAAAAGGACTCAAGAGAACCTGGTGGACCTCGCTAAAGCCCGCTCAGGATTGGAATGTGTCATCGCACAGGTGGCGGCCGAGAAGATAACCGAATCAGAACTACATAAGTTAGAAGAGAATGTTGCCCTGATGGCACTTCAAGGAAGGGATCTTGACTATTACGTCGCTAAAGACGCTGAGTTTCACGATATCATATTAAAATCCACGAAAAGCATAGTCTTCGAAATCATGCTTTCTTCCGTCACCCCGCTCATAGCCGAATCAATTAAAATGACCTTGGCGAATGGAGGAATAGAACGAGCAAACATGCTTCATAAAGAAATTTATAGAGCTCTATACAAGCACGACCCTGCGGCCGCCGGAAAACAGATGGCACTTCATATGCAATACGCCGAGGAAGACCTTCAAAAGGTATTATAAGCGGTACTACCTATCTCTCCGCCCTCAGGCCCTCTCGAACTCCACCCTCCCCCCGATCATCGTCATGTCCACCTTAACCTCGTTGAGCCGCTTAGCGGGCAGCGAAGTTATATCCTTGGATAGAATGATCATGTCGGCGAGCTTGCCAGGTTCGAGGCTGCCCTTGATGCCTTCCTCGAAGGAGGCGTGGGCGCCGTTGATGGTGGCGCAGCGGACGGCCTCCATCAGGCTGATGCACTGGGTCTGGTCGAGCTGGAGGTTTTTCGCCCGGTTGAAGCGGTTTACCGCGCCGTCCAGCAGGGCTATGCCCACCGGACCTGAAGGATAGTCGCTGGCGATGCAGGGCTTAATGCCGGCGTCGATCATGCTGCGCAGGGCAATGAGGTACTTCATCCGTTTGCCGTAGAAAAGGGCGTAGTTGGCACCGATGGTGGTGAGCATGCCGGGATTGACCACGGGCGTCACGCCGAGCCGCGCCATCCGGTCGATCAGGTCCTGATCAGCTATGGTGCAGTGCTCGATTCGGTGGCGGAGATCGGGACGAGGATTCTTGGCAAAGGCCTTTTCGTAGCCCTCCACCATAAACTCCACCGCCAAGTCACCAATCGCGTGGGCGGTAGCCTGGCATTCGGCGTTGTTGATTTCCTCGAGGTACTCGGCCACCTCTTCCCGCTCCCAGCCCCGCTCCCTTGGCAGATCAGGATCGTGATCGTAGGGCTCCCTGGTGGCACAGGAAGGCCCGCCCGAGCCTCCGTCGATCATGAACTTGCAGGTGCCGACGCGGAAATGCTCGTCCCCCAGGCCGGTGATCAGTCCGAGGCTCAGGAAATGGGCATTCTCAGCCTTGGAAAAGGGCTTGCCGAAAATGCTGTGGAGCATCATGTAGGAGCGAATCTTGAAGACCCCCTGCCTGCAGAGTTTCTGCATGATGTGATACGAAGTCTTCCCGCATTCCCCCGGGTCGTGGATCGAGGTTATGCCGTTCTGCAGGGCGAAATCGTGAGACTTCATGGCTGCGGCAGCCTGCTGCTCCTCGGTGTACTCCACCTGCCCCCAGAGCCAGAAGTGCGTGTGCCCCCTGACCATGCCGGTCAGCTTCCCGTCCACCACCTCCACCTCGTCCTTGGGGTACTTGGCCGCATCCTCGGACTTGGAAACCCCCAGATACTCCAGCGCCTTGGAGTTGTACATGCAGATATGCCCGCCCCCATGCATGCAGTGCACAGGGTTATCGGGCGCGATCGCGTCTAGTTCCTCGATCGTTGGATGCCGGGCCTCGGGCAGCAGCAAGGGCTCGTAGCCCATCATGGAGACCCACTGTCCCGGCTTTTTCAGCGCCACAGCAGCCCGCAGCAAGTCCAGCATCTCGGCTAGACTCTTGCAGTTCGCAAAGAATGTATTGATCATCGCCGCATCCGGCCCCTTGTCCAGCAGTCCCGAAAGAATGGGATGGAAGTGCGCATCGATAAAGCCCGGCATAAGCGTCCGGCCCTTAAGGTCGATCACCCGGGTATCCGGATCGATGATTCTATCCAGCTCAGCATTGCTCCCGGTAAACACAATCCTCTCGCCCTTTACCGCCAAAGCTTGGACAACCTCATCCCTATCGTTCACGGTCAAAACCCTGCCGCTCTTAAACGCCAGGTCAACCTTTTTGGAATCGTAGTTCATGCGTGCCTCCGTGCTGTTGCGATAATAACCTAATCGCGGATGGGTTCAGTATACCATACGATTTTCTTTCATTGGTCTTTAGGATAATACTAAAAGCGATCATGAACTCTGCATATTTCCCTCTCCAAAGGATGTGTATCCCCCAGCATTTCCTACTCTTTGAATAAGTTTTCGATCATTACCTTGCCGGGAAATCGATATACGTCGAAATCCGAATCGATGCTCAGTATCTGCCGTATTCCTCGCTTTTCGGCCGCAACGACAAGAGTGGCTTCAGCGAAATCCATGGGTCTGTCGGAATATTTCTGTGTCAGCTCCACGATCCTTGCCATATCGTCTTGCTCTATTGGATGGAGAATGACCCCTTCCCTCATCACCCATTCGAAGAAATGCAGCTGAACTCGAAGATCAAAGTCCAGCATATGCGAGACTTCGGTGATAACCGCGGTGGTCGTGACGAATTTGAACCCCTTGTCCTTTATGAAATCGACGATCTTTTGATGGTAGTTATCGTCTCTATCGAAGAGCGCGATAATCGGACCAGCGTCAACGAGTATCGCGTTTCGCATCGAGCTTTTCCTTCATCCGCGCCTTGTAGCTTGTCGACAAGGTTCCATCCCCGCTGCCGTATTGGCCAAAATACTCTTTCCCAAGCTCGTAGGAGTCCTTCTCTGCTTCCTCGCGGTCGAAATAGCGCTCGAGCGCCTCCTTGATCACGTCGGACTTAGTGCGCTTGTTTGCTTTGGAGGCTGAATCGAGTTTTTTTTCTAAAGCCTCGGGTAGTCTAACTGTTGTCATCTGTCCATCCTCTATGTATTACATTTTGTAATACAATATTGTAAATCAGTCAATCTTCTATTAGCGACAATTTTAATCCCGTCGAATTCGACGGGATTAAAACCCGGACTATGCTATATACGCGTTAAGAGTCACGTAATCCTTTACGTATTTGGGTATGAGATGCCGATATTCTGCCAGCTTAATTGCCAATCCGGTATTGCGCCCGTATTCGACGATGTCGCGGAGACCATCTCGAAGAGAACTAGCATCTGATTTCTTGGGTGACTTGTGGGGCATCTTGTGGGGTAACATTGGGAGTACATGGGGACTGGCTAAAAACCCGGGGCGATTCACAGAGTATTAGAATATTCTATTTAACGTTCTTTCTGGACTTGTTATTGCATTCACCGTACTATAATTTTAAATCAAGATGAAAAATACTGAAACTGGTCAATTAGATTCCTTAACAGAAAGAATAACCAAATTCCGCGATGAACGTGATTGGAAACGTTTTCACAACCCTAAAGACATGGCTTTGTCGCTTGTACTCGAAGCTGTTGAGGTAATGGAACATTTTCAATGGAAAACGAATGAGGAATCATCACTTTACTTGGAAAAGAATAAAAATTCTATTGCAGAGGAATTATCTGATGTTCTTTATTGGGTGCTTCTGCTAAGCCATGATCTAGATATTGATATCGTCAAAACTTTTGAAGAAAAAATGCAGAAAAATGAAGATAAATACCCAATTCATCAAGCTAAAGGATCCAGCAAGAAATATACGGAGTATTAAAAATGGAGCTTTATTCCGGTCATATCGATCAGTTCATTAAAGAGGCAACTCATAATATGATTTCGAATGCTCTAGCCGAAGCTTTTTTCAATTATTTTGGCTATAACCCGCCAATATCAGAAAAAGCATCATGGACCAATTCGTTAAAATGCATAAAAGATGTCTTCCTAGAAACTGGATTCCACGATCACGGCATTGTACTGGAATATCAATTGCCTTTAACCTCACGCCGATTGGATTGCATGATCTGCGGGAATGATGAGAAAAGACAAGGTAATGCAGTCATAATTGAATTGAAACAATGGGAAAAATGCAATGCTGGATATAGCGATAAGGTTGTAACGTGGACTGGTGGAGGGAATAGAGAAGTATTGCATCCATCGGTCCAAGTAGGCAATTATAAATTATATCTAGAAAACAACCACTCAGTTTTCTATGAAAGCGATCCGGTAAGTCTTTCAGCATGCGCATACCTTCACAATTACATGAAGCTTCCAAATGATCCCCTATTATTACCTCAGTTTATCGACTATGTGAACCAATGCCCTATATTCTGCGCTGAAGACTTCTCACAGATTGGATGCTTTCTGGAAAGAAGACTCAATGGCGGAGAGGGGATGAAGGTGCTAGATCGAGTTCGCGAAAGCAAGCAAGCCCCAAGCAGAAAATTTTTAATGAATGTCTCGAAGGTCATCAAGGAGCATAAAAACTATACTCTTCTCGATGAGCAACTTGTTGCATATGACAAAGTAATCACGACAGTAAAGAGCGGTCTAAACGAGAAGCAAAAATCTGCTGTTATTATTAAGGGAGGTCCGGGTACAGGAAAATCAGTAATCGCTATTAATCTATTGGCGGATTTATCAGCTCAAGGCTATAACGTACATTACGCGACAGGCTCCAAGGCTTTTACCGCAACCTTAAGAAAAACAGTAGGAAATGCAGTTGCGCAGCAATTCAAGTACTTCAATAGTTACATGCAGGCAAGTCCTGATCAAATTGATATACTAGTCGCAGATGAATCGCATCGAATCAGAACCAACAGCAATAATAGATTTACTCCAAAGACCAAACGCTCTTCCATTCCTCAGATCGATGAACTGCTGCAAGCAGCGAAGTTGCCAGTTTTCTTTATTGATGACAGGCAAAATGTTAGGCCTGGCGAGGTTGGTTCAAGCCAGCTAATTAGAGAAGCAGCCATTCAAAAAGGGTATAAAATCCATGAGTATCAGCTGGATATTCAATTCAGGTGCCAGGGTTCAGATCTTTTTGTTCAATGGATCAATAATACTCTAGGGATCTCCAAAACTGCCGAGAAGATTTGGGATTCAAGGAATTCATCGTTTGAGTTTAAAATTATCGACTCGCCCCATGAACTATATCGAGTAATAGCTGAAAAAAACCGGTTAGAGCCTAATTCTGCTCGAATGGTCGCAGGCTTTTGCTGGAAGTGGAGTAATCCAAATCCTGATGGGAGCCTCGTCAAGGATGTTATCATTGACGATTTTGCCATGACCTGGGAAGGAAAAGAAGGCTCAACAGCACTCGCTCCGGATGTTCCTCCAGCCTCACTATGGCCATTCGATCCTAGGGCTGTTGATCAGATAGGCAGTATCTATACCATTCAAGGATTTGAGTTTGATTATGTCGGCGTGATTTTTGGAAAAGACCTGATGTATAGCTTCGACAACTATGCATGGGAAGGCCATCCCGCCAATTCTGCTGATTCAACTGTAAAACGAGAAAAGGATCCTGAAGCTTTCATCAAACTTGTAAAGAATACATATAGAGTTCTTCTGAGCCGTGCTTTAAAAGGTTGCTATGTATATTTCGTCGATAAAGATACGGAGAAGTTCTTTAGAACGAGGATGTCAAATTAGGAATAATCCTCTTCATTCCATAATTCTTTCTTTAATTTAAAATAAGCGGCCATAGTGATGTCCCAGCGAGCGAAAGTGTAGAGGACAATGGAGCGGCTGGAGTCAGTAACAATAAATCCTCTGGCAAACGTTTGTAAACATGCAATTTGTCAGCCAAAAACTTGAACTTGGACGGCACTATTCTTGCAATCGTACAAAGTTTGACTTGCATTCGTTCGACGAAAAACCTGCAATTTTACGACGACAAACATAAAGATAAAAATAAAATTCAGCCAATAATCACAAGTACTTTGTGAAGAACTCCAGTGTCGTCATCATGATCGCGGCGGCTTCAGGGCTTTGGTCTTTCAGGTCGAAGGCGTGGATTCCGTTTTCGTAGGTAATCACCTCGGCGTAATTGCCCGCCTCTTTGAATTTTTTGGCCAAAAGGTCGATTCTGACGTTGCGCGTCGCCGCGTCTTTGCCGGTCTTTATAATATGGAGCGCGACGTTTTTGGGCACTTCCCAAGAAGCGGGGACGAGCTCAGGGTAATAGAGGGCGATCGCCTTGAGGTTTGTAGCCTCCGGCAAGGTGAGTAAGTAGGGTACCGTTTTTACGTTGGCTGAAAATGACAGAAACCCCATTCGCAGAGGATCGAGTCCGAGCTTCGCCCCATTCTTTTGAATCCAGGTCATGATGGAGCTCATGTCCTTCCCGACATTCTCGATATCCGGACAGATAACAGCGAAGCCCTTATTGGCTAGTTGTGCAAACCAGATGGTCATTGGCTCTATCTCTCTGAATGATTTCCCGTTTTCCTGGATGAATTGGCTTGAATTATAGGAAAATACGATGAGGATGACAGGAAGTGGGGCCTCAGAAGACTCAGGAGGCCAATAAATGTCGGTCTTTATGGTTCCGCTATACGCGACTGTGCCTAGACGGGCTTTCTCCCATCCTTCTATGACTAGGGGCGGCGGATTTGTGTATAAAAAGCCCGGCACTTTAGACCGGACCTTCATCGCTTCCCCGGCGGTTGTGAGAGGAATCCCGGTCTGCCCCACAGCATCCATCGCGAGCAGCACGAGAACTACGAAAATGATGCTTAGCCTTTTCATCCTGCGCTCCTCGAGGAGGAAGCCGGATGGCATGCTGAAGGCTGATGCAGGAAAGCAGGTTGCAGACTCATGGCTGCTACTGACTGAAGCGCAGCAACGCGCAGGAATTGCGCATGTCCCTACCGGAATCGGTCCTCTAAAAATCACGATGTGGTAATGTATTACCTTCGAAGTATAGGTCACTTTCGGGCTTTGGCAAGAGGGGATCGAGGAGCTGCTTTCAAACGCTTCAGTATAGGCGTTGCGATGAGTATCCGCATCTGGCGTTGGGATATTTAGTAAATATCTCCATAACATTGATGCAATAGGCTAACTTTATGCAGTTTATAATCTGGGTAACTTGAAGTGAAAATCAATGACCTCAAGATATCTAGCTTTAAGGTCGCAATTTGCGACCTTTGAATGGATTTATTAAAGCTGGTCATTCATGAGTATGAGTGAAAATAGCGAAATTACAGCTGTCGGCATCCAAAACCGAATCTATACTCGACATAGCAGACAGGTCATGATTGATGAAGATCTTGCTGAATTGTACGGAGTTGAAACAAAACGACTCAATGAGCAGGTAAAAAGAAACAGCGACCGCTTCCCTGCCGAATTCAAGTTTCAACACAGTTGCTTAACAAGATAAAGCAAGTCTAAATGCTAAAAGAAGAAAACCCTTTAGGAAAAGCTTATACTAAAAGCATGAGTTCCATACTTAGCATTCATTCATGAACCATCATTGCCGGCTTTTCATGGCTTGCGAAAGATGACTCATCCTATCCGATCCTGTCTTTATCCTGTCCCCTATTACTAAGAGAATGCAGGCGCTGTCATTAGGGTTTCACTTCGAGGCTACGAAGCAAGGCGACACTTGCCGAGACGATGGCGTCCTGCTGCGCTTCGGGGGATATGGTCGCCACATAGTCGCCCTTCTGCGGCCCGTACCAGCCGAACTGCGCGTGATTGCCGCCCTCGATGAGGGTCCAGACCGTAGATGGTGGCAGGAGGGCACGCGAGGCCTCGATCTTCGCGGGGGTGGAGAGTCCGTCCAGGCCACCGCTGATCGAGGCCACTCGGAGCGGGGACTTCGAGAGATCGTCGGATTTGGCGGGGTACGAAGCCCATAAAATGAGACCCGCTACCTTTCCCTCATGTTTACGTGCATAGCGGGCGGCCATGACTCCGCCGAGAGAATGTCCGCCGACGGCCCAGGTGTCTACCTTCGGGAAGGCTGCGATAATGTCATCGGCAGAGTTCGCGTCGAAAACGGCGAGATTCAGAGGCATGGGTGCGATGACAACGAGGAATCCGGCGCGGGCGATTTCACGCGCCGCGGGGGCGTAGGCGCGCCAGTCGACGTTCCCGCCCGGATAGAAGATGAATCCCGCCGAAGGATTGCCGGCAAGCGGGCTGAAGACCGCCCAGCGGCCTAGCTCAACTTTGACGTCAGCGTCGCTCGAGATGGCCGCGATCGCTCGAGGATGAACCGTGGCCCCTGGCTTGCCCGCCAGAGCAGTGGTTGAGCATCCCGCGAGAACCGATGCCGCGAGGAAGGCGGCGATCGCGATAATGGCGAATGATGAAGCTTTTTGCAGGCGCTTACCTGACATGGACGCTCCTTGCGACGAAAGGTTTGTGTTGAGCAAAGGTACTGAATCCGTACGCCGGTGGCTACTGCCCGTTCGCGATAGGTCCGCCCAATGCTGTCCAGTCTTAATCCGTGAGTCAGCAGCTACGACATTTCGCGTGTAGGACCCCAAACTTCTCCCTATGCTTCGGGCTGGATCGGCGCTATCCTACACCTATGGCATCCGATTCCTCCGATACCCGGCATTTCCACACCGAATATTCCTGGCTCCTCCAGGACGCCGATCCTTCCCTCGCCTATCAAATACATCGGGACTTGCTGCAAGCTGACGAATCGAGATTACGAGGGTTGCGAGCGTGCATCGCGGAGGATGGCTTGGGTCGGGCCTTGCTGGAGAGGCGAAGAAGCGACGGGCACTGGGGCAATGGCGTCTACAACCCCAAATGGACCTGCACCCATTATGTCCTCTTCGAATTAGTCCAATTGGGGATCGATCCCGATAACGCGGAAAGCCGAGCATCGGCTTCGCTGCTACTGGATTTTCCAGCAGGCAAGGATGGCGGTATCAACTATGCCCGCACTGTCGAGTACTCCGATGTCTGCATCAATGGCATGATCCTCAATATCTTCTGTTATTTCTGCATAAATGATGCCAGGGTGCGCAGCGTTATCGACTTTCTCCTCGCCGTTCAGATGGGAGACGGTGGCTGGAACTGCGAATACCATCACGGCGCTCGAAAGAGCTCCCTGCATACGACGATAGCCGTGCTCGAGGGACTCTCGCGGTTTCTCGCGTTAGGCGATCCCTACAGAACTCGCGAAATCGAGGTCGCCAGCGCCTCGGGTTTCGAATTCATCCTCAAGCATGAACTCTATAAAATATCCACCACCGGCGAAGTCATCAAGGATGAGTTTCTGAAATTCTGCTTTCCCGTCCGATGGAAATACGATATCCTGCGCTGCTTGGACTATTTCCAGAGCGAGAAGGTTGCATACGATCCGAGGATGGGCGATGCCCTTGCTCTCGTTACCGCGGGCTTGCGCCGCAACGGGTATGTCAGCGCATATAGCCAGCCCGGCAAGGTCTATCCCGAGGTCAAGGCTTTGATGGACGGCAGAAAGTGGAATACCCTGCGCGTACTACGAATAGAGAAGCAATATGGCGACCGAATTGCCGGTTAGGTTTTGAAATTACTTTCTTTTTCGAATAGAATGGCCTTGCCATGAAACACTCTGCGAACGGAAACAATAACATAGCTTCGATTATGCCCGGTCTCGCCATGGCGGTGACGATCGCCGTGGCGGCCTGGTGGGCGGGATGGCTCCTGCCCGTCGTCGGCGCCGCGGTCTTCGCCCTGGTCCTGGGCGTGGTCGTGGGACAATTTTACCGTCCCGCCGGGGCAGCGGCCGGACTCGCTTTCGCGGGCAAAAAGATCCTGCAGTACGCGATCATCCTGCTGGGCTTCGAGATGGAGATAGGCCGTGTCCTGATCGTCGGCTCGAGGTCGCTCGCGGTGTTGCTCTGCACTGTGCTGGCGGCCTTCGGCACGATGGCTGCGCTGTGGCGCCTTTTGCGTGTGCCCGAAAATCAAGCGATCCTGATCGGTGTGGGCACCTGCATCTGCGGCGGCTCGGCAATAGCTGCCACAGCCCCGGTGATCGGTGCTAAGGAGCGCGACATCGCGCAGGCCATTTCGACTATCTTTCTCTTCAACATTGTCGCGGTATTTCTTTTCCCGGCTGCAGGGCACCTCCTCGGTTTGAGCGACGAGGGCTTCGGGCTCTGGGCGGGTACGGCGATCAACGATACCTCGTCGGTGGTAGCCGCGGCTTCGGCATGGAGCGACCTCGCGGGAAACCAGACCGCCCTCGCCCTCGCGACGATCGTAAAATTGACTCGCACCCTCCTCATCATTCCTGTCACCTTGGTCTTGGCGACCGCACGGACTCTCAAGGTCCGAAAAACAGGCGCTAGCGATGCAAACGCGACTGCGGATACTGTTCCGGCGGCGGGTGGGAGGTTGGACTTCGTGCGCATCTTTCCTTGGTTCGTGCTGTTTTTCCTCGCGGCGGCGCTAGTCAAGTCCTTCGTTCCCCTTCCGCCTGAGCTTCCCCGCTCCCTCGTTGGCTTCGGGAAATTTTTGATCGTGGCGGCGATGGCCGCCATCGGTGTGAGGACGAACATCAAGGAGCTGATTTCAGGCGGATGGCGTCCCATCCTCCTCGGTCTCTTCTGCTGGTTCGCGGTGGCAGCGGTCTCATTGGCCGTACAACGGCTCTCCAGCCTTTTATGAGCGTGAAAACGCCATAACGCATAAAATCTGCGCGTTGCGCACTGAGCGGCGACATAGAGAGCGGCTCACATTAACTTAATTGGGCGAATAGCCTGGTTTAGGTTTAAAGGATGGAATATGTACACAAAGCGAGCAGAGGCGGCACTTGATTTTACAAGAAGAATTGTTGATGCCTTCGGGCCGAGGCTGACAGGATCCGAGGCTTGCGGCCGCGCCGCCGAGAGCATTCTGGACGAGGCCAAGCCTTTTGCCGACAAGGCCGGGATCGAGCGTTTCGCCGTGCACCCCGGCGCGTTCTTGGGCTTTATCAAAGTTTTAGTCATCTTCTACATTGTCGCGGCTGCCGGCATGGTGGTACTTCCCTTGGCTTCGGCGATTCTTAGCACCTTGGGTATTTTTATTCTGGTATTCGGATTCTTTCTCTACCGTGAGGTCCTGGATCCCTTCTTTCCCAAGGTCGAGGGGCGGAACGTGGTGGCCGTGCTCGAGCCCGTGGCCAAGGTCGAGGCTCAGCTCATCCTATCTGGGCATCACGACTCGGCGCGGATATTCAATTTTTACGTGAACCGCCCCGAGCTCTATTCACGCAAGGTCTACGGCGGCATCGGAAGCGTGGTCGCGCTCTGGCTAGTTTCTCTAATAGTGGCCGCGATATCGGGCTGGGCGCTCAGGACTCCCCTCTTTGGCTTTGACCTGCTGCGCTTGTTGGCGGGCTTGGTCTTTTTAGCCGCTCTGCCCTTGGTTCTGCCGCTTTGGAATTTTGCCTCCGACAAGGGAACCCCTGGTGCCGGCGACAACATGGCGGCCACCGCCATCGCGTTGGAGGTTTTCAAGGAATTCGCCGAGCGCCGCGAGGAGGGCAATGGGCTCAAGCGTACCCGCCTTGTATTTGCCAGCCTCGATGCCGAAGAAGCGGGGCTCCGCGGCGCCCGGGCTTTCGCCAAAGGACGCAAGGCCGAATTCGCCGCTCTGCCCACTTACGGCTACAACATGGACTGCATCTACGATGCCGGTGATCTGCGCATTCTCACGTCTGACCTGAACGACTTTGTGAAGTTGGACGCTGCTGCCGCCTCCCGGCTCGCCGCCCTGGCGGCCGACGAGGGGATTATGGCGCCGAAGGCGCCCCTGGCCTTCCTCACCGGCGGCACGGACGCCGCCGAGCTTCAGGCCGCGGGCGCCAGGGCGGCCAGCCTCGTAGCCATGAGCTGGAGCAACGAATCCCGGGCAAACGCCTACCACACCCCGGCGGACACAGTCGACGCCGTAGACCCCGCCGCTGTCGAAGCCTTGATTCGCCTAGGCATCCGCTTCGCCGAGGATATCGACGGAAAAGTCCTGTAAATCCTGGGGTTAAAGCCTGGTATCCTGTCCTAAACCTTAAAGCGCCTGCTGCGCCCTTCTCCCAAGCCGCCTCCCCTCCCCTAGCAAGGCAATGATGGGAGTAAGGTACAGGTAGAATGCAAATACCCCACCCAGTGGTGAAGCCCCGATAATCGCCAGGGGGGCGGCCATCGCGATGTTCCAGGGCACGAGGGCCGACAAGAGAATGGCGGAATTGCTTATGGCCAGTGCCTTTTCTTCCTTGCCCTGCTCTGGGTATACCTTCTCGAGCAGGGGAACTTGAAGAAATACAGCGAGAGTCTGTGAGCAGCCGATGGCACAGGTTAAGATGCCGCTCACAAAAGCTGCCGCAAAAGGATTTACCTTCACCGCCATTCGGCCTAACCTGTCCTGATAGGGCGCTAGGGTGCCCAATTCATGTAGAAGCGGTGGAAGAGCGCCTGAAAAAAACACCACGAGCATTGGCTTTACCATGGAGAAAAGACCTCCCCCATAGAGTAGCTTTAATTGCGGGTGATCGATCTGCCTCGAATATCCGAACAACAGATCGCGCAACGCTGTTCCGGCATCTATGCCCTGCACGGCAAGAGTGAGCGCGAAGGCAGTTACCGTGCTCATCGCTATGGAATATGGCAGGGTGAGTCGCGTAAAGGCAGGAAGCAGCACAAAGACAAGGGGTAGCCACAGCAGAGGATTCCCCAGTTCGAAGAATTCCCTCAAGGCCAGAATCTCTCTGGCGCGGCTCGCATTGAAGGGAAAGAAAAGACAGAGAATCGCGTAAAGTATGGCAGAGGCGATGAATGGAATAACGGCGCTACGCTGCATTTTGCGCAGATGCCGCTTGTGGTTCACCTGACAGAGCGATGATACGAGCAAGGCGCTGGATGAAAGAAAAGAAGCCCGGTCGCCGAAATAGATTCCCGAAAGAATAGCCCCCACCATAGGTAGCGTCGCGACATTGCCGGCATTCCCCAGTGTGTACAGAAGAATCCCCATCACGCTGGCAGCCCCCAGCGAAGAGCCTATGATGAATGCGAACCCGGCGCTCAATAAAAAGGTAAAAAGCAAAAAGAGCGGCGCGTAGATGAGGGATAAACCACCCACCACCAGAAGGGCCATGAGCCCCGAAGCCCGCCAGGCCGCGCTCATCACCCCAACCATGAGAATCACGACAACGACGATGAGCGATCTTCTAAATCCGGGAATCATCACGCCGACAAGCTTTCCAGCCGGAATCCCCCGCCTCAGTCCGAAGACGAAAAACACCACCAGACCAGCCACCACGGCGTAGAGCATGGGCAAGCCCAGCAAAGCGCAGGTTACAAGCAATCCAATGAAGATCAGGGCTTCCATGGGCATCAGTATAGCCGAACCAGGAGGGCTAGAGAATTTGCTTTGCACGAAAGATAATATTTTTCCATAACTGCTGTACCCTCTTAGCTCCTTTGTATACTATGAAGTCTAGGAGTCGCCCATGCACATTGCCTTGATCAAGTCATATACCGATAAACCTTGGCGAAGCCCAGAGACCTACGAACGCATAGAAAGGGAGCTCTCGGCCCGCTGGAAGCTTTCGTCCATCGAGACAAAGGATCCTTCGGAGCTCAAGCTGTTTCTGGATGGGCTCGGATCCAAAGAAAAACTCTTTGTCTTCAATATCGCCGAGTATCTGGACGAAAAGGCCAAGCACAGCTTCCTGCCAGGGCTCTTGGATGGCTGGGGCTTCAATCACCTGGGCTCCAGGGCCGAGGTGGTCAAGCTGGGGCTGGACAAGGCTGGGACTAAGCGTACGCTCAGGCAGGCAGGGGTACCTACTCCCGACGATTTTCTGGCCTCCCCCGGCGATTCAGAGGCTTCTATTCTCGCTCAAGCCGAGCTAATCGGATTTCCCCTCATGGTAAAGCCCAGCTTAGAAGGGGGCCATCTGGGCATTGGCGACGATTCTATAGTCCATGACGGCCCGGCGCTGTCCCGCGAGGTGGCCAAGATCCAGAATGAATTTAAACAGCCTGCCTTGGTAGAAAAATACATCGGCGGCGAGGGCATGAGGGAATTCAGCGTGGGTGTCATCGAAGCGGAAAAACCCTTCTTCACCCCGGTGGAAATCGATTACGCGTCCATGGACGTGGCAGTGCCCATCTTGAGCCACGACACGGCAGTTAAGGATTTAGAGAAGGTAGTAACAGTTAAGAACGAAAAGCTTGCCAGAGAGTTGAACGCTCTGGCCTGGAGCTGCTTCAAGGCAGTGGGAGCCAGTGACTACTCCCGGGTGGACATCAGGTCCGACGCTTCAAGCGCCTATGTACTTGAGATCAATGTAATGCCGGGCCTGGGACCGCACAGCTTCCTGCCCGAGGCTTCCTGGAGCCTGCATGGCCTAAGCTATGGTGAGCTCATGGCGACTCTGGTGGAAACAGCCCTGGGCAGACTCGGGCGAAGCGGCAGCCTGGCTTCAGGTAGTGGCGCAGACAAATACAGCCCCGATGGGAGGCCGCTCTGATGCGCACCGGCTCACCCATCAGGTCGATATGCGTCTTCTGCGGCTCGGCAGAAGGTTCTTCACCCCGATACGGGGAAGCAGCTGCCGCTATGGGCGGGCTTCTGGCGGAAAAAGGCTACACCCTGGTCTACGGCGGCGGCAACGTGGGCACCATGGGCATCATGGCCGAGGCTGCCATGAACGCTAAAGGCAAGGTCTTGGGTATAATTCCTAAGAAGCTCAACGGCATGGTGGATCATCTGGAGCTTTCGGAACTTCTGGTTGTGGAAGACATGCACCAGCGCAAGGCTCTCATGCAGGAAAAATCCGATGCCTTCATCGCCCTGCCCGGCGGCATCGGCACCATGGAGGAGCTCTTCGAAGTCTGGACCTGGCGCTATATCGGCTACCACAACAAGCCGGTGGGTTTATTGAATTGCTGCGGATTCTACGACAAGCTCTTGAGTTTTCTCCAGACCATGCGTGACGAAGGCTTTGTCAACGCCCAGATCCTGGCGGACCTCTGCGTGGGCGAGAGCCCCGAAGCCCTCATAGAAGCCCTGGAGCGCAAGGCCGGCGCCGGCTCGACTCCCTTCATTAAGACCCTGGAGCGGAGGAAATAAGGATTTCTTAGTTGCGAATCAGCGCCGGCTCGCCACCCTACGACCCATGCCGGCGCGCCACCCTCTGCCCCGCGCCAGCGCAGCTACTTACAGCCCCAATGCTTACACCGCCGCTCAATGTGAGCGCAAGTACTTCTTTATCAGCCCCAGCTTCAGTTCCTTGAGTTTCTCGGTAACCGAAACCTTGTAGATATGGGGGTTGAGGAGCCGCAGGTAGGTTCCGTCGAAGTTTTCCAGGCGGCTCGCCATGTAGCGCTGGCTTTCGATCAAGCTTGGCAGTCCTTTTACCTTCTCCCCTTCCCTCATCACTTCCCGGAGTAACGGCTCTACCTTGGCGGGTTTTATAGTCAGGCGGCGGTAATCTCCCGCGGGGTGGTGGGCTATAAGTTCTTCTCCCGCCTGGGGGACTTCGTCATCCAGGGTCATTATGTCCAGCCTGGCCATGGATGCTCCGTCAAAGAGCCTGTATACCCGCTTCCGCCCGGGGTTTGTGGACTTGTCGGGGTTGTCGGAGACCTTCATCACCGCTTTTTCGATGCCCTCGCCCATCATGGCTGCCAGTTTGTAGACGCCGGTAAAAGCCGATTCCTCTCCTCCGGTGACCAGCTTGGTGCCCACACCCCACGTATCGATGGGAGCCTTGGATGCCACCAGATGCTCTATGATCGTCTCGTCCAATTCGTTGGATACGACGATTGTCGCCTTGGGAAATCCCGCCTCGTCCAGCTTTTCGCGCACTTTGCGAGTAAGGTAGTCCATGTCGCCTGAATCCAGGCGAACACCGAAGTTGTGACCCTTTTTGGCTAGTTCTCTGCCCACCTTTATGGCGTTGTTGATCCCCGATTCCAGGGTGTTGTAGGTATCGATGAGGAAGACCGCGCCTTTTGGGTAAATATCGGCGTAGGCCTTGAAGGATTCCAGTTCGGTGGGGAAGGACATTACCCAGGAATGGGCCATGGTGCCCAGGACAGGTATGCCGAAGGCCTTGCCCGCCAGGCTGTTGGATGTGCCGAAGGCTCCACCTATAAAAGCCGCCCTGGAGGCCGACATGGCACCATCCGCGCCCTGGGCGCGCCGAAGGCCAAACTCCATTATCTTGCCCTTATCCGATGCCCGCCATACCCTGGCCGACTTGGTGGCGATGAGGCTTTGGAAATTGAGCGTGTTGAGCACCAGGCCTTCCACTATCTGGGCCTGCACCAGATCGGCTTCCACCCTCAAAAGAGGTTCCTGGGGAAAGACAATTTCCCCTTCCCTGGCTGCCAGGATGTTGCCCTTAAATTTGAACGATTCCAGGTATTCCAGAAAGCCCTTATCGAAGAGTTTGAGGCTGTCCAGGTACTCCAGGTCGTCGGCGCAGAACCTGAATCGGGTTAGGGCGTCCAGAAGCGTGCCCAGACCAGCGAAGACCGCGTAGCCTCCGCCGAAGGGCTGCCTGCGGAAAAAGTAGTCGAAGACCACCGTATGGTCGTTTACTCCTCGTTTCCAGTAGCCCTGAGCCATAGTGAGCTCGTAAAAGTCTGTAAATAGAGCATTGTTGATGATTTTATTCATGCGAGTATCTCTTTCAGCTTTAATATTTTGCAGCCCGCGGATTCCATAGCTTTCAGAGCCGCCTCACCATCCCCGGTTTTAGCATTCACCGCCCGTACAGCGTCGGCGACAATGCTCACTTCCAGGCCGAGCTTCCTGGCATCCAGGGCTGTAGCCTTTACGCAATAGTCGGTGGCCAAGCCTATTACCACCACCGAAGCCACGCCCAGGGTTGAAAGCCAGCCTGCCAGGCCTGTTGGGGTCAGTCCGTCGTTCTCAAAAAAGGCCGAATAGCTGTCCAGGTTGAGGCTGAAACCTTTGCGGATGATCAGTTTTGCACGCTCGGTCCTAAGCGCAGGATGAAAGTCGGCGCCCTTGCTGCCGGCCACGCAGTGGTCGGGCCAGAGCACCCGGGGTGGATCTACGCTGTCGTCCACGTCGAAGGGCTGGCGCTCATAGCTAGATGCGAAGGACACATGCCCCTCGGGGTGCCAGTCCTGAGTGAGTACCGAGAGGGGGATTTCGGCTAAAAGTTCATTGGCTGGATCCACCACCTCGTCGCCGCCGGGCACGGCCAGGGCTCCTTTCGGGCAGAAGTCGTTCTGCAGGTCTACGACGATCAGGGCACGGCGCATGGCATTACCTCGCTCTAATATTCTGATTCAACAATAGCATTTTTTCCTGTTTTCGCAAAGCGAGGTCAGAATATGCTCACGCTAATCCCGACTTCAGGCCATTCCTCGGGCATTTGATCCACCTGATAACCCTCAGAGGGCGTGGACAGACGCAGTTCCAAGCTGCCTCCCATACCCAAGGGAATGCGCTGCAAGATTTTTGCATGGACCCTGAAGTCCAGGCCTTCATCATTGAAGACAAGCTCAAGCGCCGCCGAAGCCAGACCTTTGGCAGTCGCGCGCTTTACAGATTGTGCAACAGAAGCTTTGCGCCTATTCCATGTGAGGTTCGTATCCAGCCTGAGGCGCGAAAGCCAGAGGCTTCCCTGGAGCGAAGCATTTTCTTCATCTTCATACTCAATGGAGAGCGCGTCTCCTAATTCGGTGGCAAAGGATTCTTCATCCGAATTTGCATCTTGGCTTTCTGGGATTGCGGAAAAAATTGCTTTTAAAGCGGTTCTGAACGCGAGGGGATGCGTCCTTGATGCTTGGCTTGCATAGCCTAAAAGCAACTCGAGCTTGTCCAGCCCCTTCTGACCGGCGCGTCCCCGGGCGCTCAGGCTGGCCTGCCCTATTCCTAAACCCAATACGCCCTGTAAGCGCTCTGTTCTCCATCGCCAAAGGAGGCTTTCAATGCCATTTTCCCTGATTTTTCTTAGCCCGAAGGCTCCTTTAGACTCGAGGGGAGAGAGTGCCGAAAAACCCGACCACAGCCTAAATCCACGGAAGCCGACCGCTGTGTCTGCCTTTATCGAAAAATCCAAATCGGGTTTTTCGGCGAGGTAGGTTCTAAAATGACTGCTGCATCCATAGGCACTGACCTTGAAGGACAAGGTTAATCTCTCCTTCAGAACCTCCTCGGTATCGCCGACTTGGGCATTAGTCCAAGAAAGACCTGCGTCCAAAGCCCCCGCTGCACTCGGATAGACAAGACTGCCGGCGCTGGCGGCAAGCCAAAGGCTTGCAAAAATCGGTCCAGCCTCGAAACTGGCGCTTCCCCCAAGGCTTAAAAGCTCCGTTCCGGGCTCGTAACTGTTGCCCGCCCTCCAGCCTTCCTGGGAATCCCGTCCAGCATCTTTAGCCGCCCCCAATCCCCCAGACCAATTGATGCCCGGACTAGACCCTGAGGCCTCTATGGCGGCAGCCCTAAAGACAAGTTCAGGTACCACAATACCATGTCCAAGTCTGGCAAGATCGAGGACTTCTTCGCTATTCCAAAGGCTCTGGCATTGCACTCCCCCTATTTTTATGCCTGCTAGCAAAGGCACTGTCACAGAGCCTGAGCGCGCTTCCCAGGGAGAAGAAGGCTCTTCTATGCCCATGCGCGCGGGATTCAACCTGAGCGCCCTGCCTTGCCCAGGGCTTCCTCTGCCTACAAATAGTTCCGTTTCCCATCCCTGGATTCGCACGTATGGCAAGCGCAGCACCTGGTCTTGGCGATCGAAGTGCAGAGCGGATTCTATCCCGATTCCAAGCCCCGATTTGTATGTAAAAGTCGCAGTTGCTGCCGCCTTTTCAAGGCTCGCATCGATATTGAAATCCGGAGACTCGGCTTGGGTCTGTGATTCTGCAACCAAGATAATTCCGGCTGAAAAGAGGATGATTACCGCATACTTTAAAAACCTCACTGGTCTAGTACGCCGATAGCCCAAACCCTCGCTTCAATCCTTATACCCCTTTGGCTTTGGGATATTGACGGAGAAAAACTTATATAGTATTTTTCTAATATTAAGTTGAACCTAAGAAGACCTATTGCTATAGGAGGAATCAGATGTCCGTAACCCTTTATTCAACCCCCAGTTGTGCCTACTGCAGGATTGCCAAGGATTATTTCAAGACCAAGGGAGTTCCCTTTACCGAACACAATGTGGCCTCCGATCAGCGCAAGGCCGAAGAAATGGTGCGCAAGTCAGGCCAGATGGGCGTGCCCGTGATCGATATCAACGGACGCATAATCATCGGTTTTAACAAGCCGGAAATCGACAAAGCTCTTTCCAGGTAAAAGCTTCGAGGAACTAATTTCGAGAAACTAATTGCCCTTCGCCGCAGTTCACCGTACTATGCCTCCAGGCTGTCGAGCACTAAGCATCTGGCTTCCCCAATAAAAGCTGGGCTTATGGCAGCCTGGGGTGTTGCATGAATCAGGATCAAGTCAAATCGCTGCTTCTTCAAGTCGAGGAGTGTTCAACTCCCTTCAGCCTTGTTTTTTCTGGCAAGGCCAACAAAAAGGTAAATGGACTCTACAAGCCCGATACCGCTGAAATTGTCCTGCATAACCATAATTTCGAGACTGATAACCAGCTCATCTATACGGCTCTCCACGAGTACGCTCACCATCTTCATCATGTACGCAAGGGGGGTATTCAGCAGAGCCGCCCCCACACCCAGGAGTTTTGGTCTATTTTCCATGCCTTAGTGCAGAAGGCCGAAGAAGCAGGACTCTATAATAATATCTTTGAAAGCCAGGACGAGTTTGTAGAGCTGTCTAAAATGATCAAGGACAAGTGCCTGCGGGTAAATGGCGAGGCCATGCTGGAGCTGGGCAGGCTCCTGGCCAAGGCAGCCGATCTCTGCAGGCTCCATAAGGCCCGCTTTGAAGATTACATCGAACGGGTGCTGGGCTTGCCCAGAACAACTGCCTCGGCGGCAGTAGCCGCCAGTCAGGCCAACCTGGACCCCGCCATGGGATGGGACAACCTGCGTTTTGTTGCGGGTATACGGGACCTGGAGGAGCGCAGCAAGGCTGTGGAAGCCCTTTCTTTAGGCGCCAGCCCGGGCACCGTGAGGGGCATGCTCAAATCCCCCGACGAGTCGGTGGATCCCGCCGAGCGCCTTCTGCGTGAAAAGGAACGCCTCGAGCGGACGATTGAGAGACTCTCGGAAAAACTCCAGGAGATAGAGCACAAGCTCTCGGAGCTTTAGGAGGCCGGAGCATGCGACTATTCAAAGCCCCCTTGGTGCTGAACCAGGGTATTACCCAGTCATGGAAGGTCCTAGGCTTTGCCTGGCCCGGCGATCTGGAACCGCCTCAGCCTGGCCAGTTCTTTACCTTCAATCCCAAGGGCCTTTCAGCTGGTGATGCCGGTCTTTTACGACGCCCCTTGGCCTTCGCCCTCTATGCAGAGGGTGTTGCCTATGCCATATACCAAATCAGGGGCAGTGCCACTCAAGCTCTGGCGGCCTCTGGCGAGGGTAGTAAACTGGATGTAATTGGCCCTTTGGGCAATTCCTTCCCCTTGCCTGCTCCGGGCGAGAAGGCCTGCCTGGCAGGAGGTGGCATAGGGATAGGTCCGCTGTTATTCCTTGCCGCAACTCTGGAAAAAAAATGTAGTCCCCTCGCCATTCAGAGCGAACCGGGCTTAAAGCGCCAGTCTAATTTTCTAAAACTATATTTAGGGTTTAGATCGGCTTCTTTGCTGCCGTCTTTCTCTCTTGCCCTGGA
>CAZHFN010000024.1:27767-31173 GCA_964531105.1 uncultured Treponema sp.
GATCGGCTTCTTTGCTGCCGTCTTTCTCTCTTGCCCTGGATTCGCTGCCGGATACACACAGCAGATTGCGCCAAGGCCTCTCCACCCTTCAGGCTTGCCTGGATAAGGCTATCATAGCCACCGACGACGGAAGCAGGGGTTTTTCAGGCACCGTCGTGGAAGCGCTTAAAAAAGATATTGATCATTTGGAAGAATCGGGCAGTCCCCAGCCCGCCAGCGCCCCTTCGCTCCGCCTCTATGCCTGCGGACCATCCCCCATGCTCTCTGCCCTGGATGAGCTGGCCCTGGAAAGGGCTTTGCCAGCCCACCTTTCTGCGGAGCAGTGGATGGCCTGTGGTGTTGGGGCTTGTCAGGGCTGTGTCCTGCCCGCCAAGGCGGGTGGATACCTTCGGGCCTGCGCCGATGGGCCTGTGTTCTCCCAAGGAGTCATCCAGTGGAAGGCCTGAAAAGGAATCCCGATCTTTCGGTGCAGATTGGCAATGTCGTCCTGCCCAATCCAGTGGGCGTAGCCTCGGGCACCTTCGGCTACGGGCAGGAATACAGCCAGCTCGTGGATTTGCAGTCTCTGGGAGCCCTCTACACCAAGGCGGTGAGCATCGAGCCCAAGGCGGGCAACAAACCTCCCCGCCTGGTGGAAACACCCCGTGGCTTGATAAATTCCATAGGTCTGGCCAATCCCGGGCTCAAGGTTTTCCTGGACGAAAAGCTGCCCTACCTGGCTGGCCTTCCCTGCCCTGTATTCGTCAACGTGGTGGGTGAAGCCGAATCTGAGTACCTGGCTATCGTGGAAGGCATCGAGGAAAGGGCCGGCCCTGTGTGCAGTGGCGCCGCGGGCACCAGGACAAGCATGGTGGAGGGCTACGAACTCAATCTCTCCTGTCCCAATGTGGAGAAGGGAGGAATGTCCTTCGGCACCGAGTATTCAGTAGTGGAGCGGATAACCAAAAACATCAGGGATAGAACCAACCGCGTGGTGGTTGTAAAACTGAGCCCCAATGTCACCGATATCGCCGACATAGCCAAGGCTGCAGAGGCGGGGGGTGCCGACGCCGTCTCCTGCATCAACACCGTAGTAGGCATGGCCATCGACGTGAAAGCCTGCAAACCGCTAATCGCGCGGGGAATTGGGGGCTTATCCGGACCTGCAATTAGGCCTATAGGCGTAGCCTGCGTCTGGAAAGCCGCCCGGGCTGTCCACATTCCGGTGATAGGCTTAGGCGGCATCGAATGTGCCGAAGATGCCCTAGAATATCTTCTTGCAGGAGCAGCGGCGATTCAGGTGGGCACAGCCCTCTTCTCCAATCCCCGGGCTCCCGTTGAAATACTCGCAGGCATTGAGAACTGGATGCGTGAGCATGGCGTGAAGAACCTCAGGGAGATTCCATCGCTTTTGCGCTTCGCGTAATTTCCTGGGACAGCAGCTTTCCTGACTCTATCTTGATAACCAGACTTCGGCTCTCAGAAAAGAAATTATGCACTCCCTCCGCAAGCTGCGCGCAGGGAGCTTTTCCATCGCCAGCAGCTTCCGTTATTTGACAAAAAGGGCTTTCGGGATACCAGGGACCAGGAATGGGCAATTCGAATGGGGTTTTAGGTTTGGGGAAGGCAGTAAGCCTGAAGCTACCCTGTATAAGCAGGCTTGCAGCTCTCGAAGGGGTCAAGACCCAGGGATCGATGCCCTTGGCAAGACTTGCATCGGCCAATCTTTCCACTGGCCAATGCCAAGGCACATAGCCCGCCTTTTCCAAGGCCTGTGCCACCATCGCCTCATAGCCAGAACCATAGTTAGCCTTGGCAACGGCAGGATCTGTCCAGGCTTGGAATGATTGGGCGCCCTGAAGATCCCCGGGATAGATAAACCCGGCAGGCATCAGCTGGGCTTGAGAGTACCGGGGCAACAGCAGAATTGCTTGAGACTCTCCCCGCACAAGCCTTAGCTGGATGCTCTCCCCTTCTTTCAGCATTGCATGCTGTTCTGTTCCGGAGGCGTCCCTCCACTCAACATCGAATTCCAGACCTCCAAGCCTTTGCCAGACATTAGGCCGGTCCGGAGCTTGGAGAATAATGTCCTGAGCGAAGAGAAAATCAAGACCGCAGGATATGCACAGAGTTCCTGCTAGAAATAGCGCCAGGAGTGGGATGAAACCAGGATGAAAGAGTCTTGTTGAAAATTGAACGGTTGTAGCTGAATGTCCAAGCCTTGCCACGAAGACGCCTCCTCGATTGGAGGCGCTTTCGAAACAAGCGATTGCTTCAATTCTGAGAGGAGAAAATGCGCGGGCGCCATCCTGCTAAAAGAAGGCGCACGGGCCCCGATGCCCAGTCAGGATAGGTCCAGGGCAGGGCGTGAAAGGCTTTCTTTTCGTAGATCAGGGTTAGTTCGGCATAGATGCCGTCCTTGAGCGCCAGGCGGTGAGCCCTATCCTTGGTAGTGGCTAACACGAAGCGCCCTGGGGCTAGAAGTCCCGGATCCAGGTTAACTTGCCTGTGTCCTGCAAGGGCAAAGCGCTCTTCCAGGCTGTTTGTTGCTAGTTTAATATCCGCCAGGCTGGAGGGGTCCACCAGGTTTTCGAATTCGATGTAGTAGCGCCAGAGGGGTTTGCCCATCTCAGGGGTATAGTAGTCGGTCCATTGGAAGAGCTCTCGAGGCGTCGATGTCCTGGGTGCTCCATAAAGCTCCGCGAGGGCTGAAGCCAGAGGTTTCTCCAAAGATTCGTCTCTGGAGAGCACACCTATAACCAGGATTTCCCTGGCAAATTCCTTGTTTTTTCCCATGCTGTTGCCTTGAGCCCCATTTTATCGCATACTTTGGGGTAATGAAAAGCAAACTATTCATCGTCCTTATTCTTCTGGCGGCTGTCATCCTCCCTGGTTTCGCTGCTCAGGAGTTCCCCGACGAATTTGTGACCCTCTTCAACGATGTAGCCCCGGAATTCGACCCCCACAAATCCATCTACTCCACCGAGGCTCAAATATTCACCGCCCTCTACGAAGGGCTCTTTGCCTACGATGCCGCCGGCCTGGAACCAGTGCCCGCAGCCGCCGAGTCCTGGAAAAAATCCAAGGATGGCTTGGTTTATACCTTCACGATCAGAAAGGATGCGGCCTGGTCGGATGGAAAACCTCTCGTAGCCCAGCACTTCAAAGATGCCTGGATCAGGCTTCTCAAGCTGGATGCCCAGTACGCCGCATTTTTCGATGTCATCGCAGGAGCAAGGGATTATCGCGTTGGCAGCAGCCACGACAGCGCCAGTGTGGGTATTGTCGCGGAATCGGATCGCACACTGGTGGTAACACTGAACAGACCCACCGCCTACTTTACCCGCCTACTCTGCCATCATTCCTTCTCACCTATCCATCCCGACATGATGTATGCCGATATCTGGGCTGAGAGAATCCCTTACCC
>CAZHFN010000025.1:0-21065 GCA_964531105.1 uncultured Treponema sp.
ATTTATTCTTCTTTTTTTTGAACGACGCATATTTTTCCCTTTATTGCGACTTCTTGACAATAAAAAGGGGTCTAGATTATATTTCAATTAAATGATTGCTTAATCGTTTAATTGAAAATGAAATGGAGACTATCATGAATGAGGATGTATGCAGTGAGTTCAGCATTTCTTGCAAGGAAAAGGCTGTTGCACTGAAAGAGTCGATGTTGGACGTGGCTGGCCTTTCAGAGTTGTTCAAGGCCATGGCCGATGAGACTAGAATAAAAATCCTCCATCTTCTCGCCCAAGAAGAACTCTGTGTGTGCGATCTGGCTTATTTGCTCGATAGCAGTCTGCCGGCCGTTTCCCATCATCTGCGGTTTTTGCGCAGCCTCAATCTTGTGAGATGGCGCAGGGATGGAAAACAAGTGTTCTATGCCCTAGCCGACGAACATGTATCTGAGCTTTTAAAGACAGCCCAGAACCACTACATCGAGAAACTATAAGGAATCGGCCTATGAAGAATGAAACCTTTGTTGAACACCTCCCAAACTCAGTAGCCTGTGATGAATGCCCAACTTGTGCCTCCTGCGCACCGGCTAAAACCCAGAAAGCTTTCCATGAACATGATAAAGATGAGAGATCAGCTATACTGAGAATGTCTCTTTCAGGAGTGATTCTTATTCTGACTATTGCGTTGACACCCTGGATGAAAAACCTTGGCGAAGCGCCAATAGAGCTCATTCCGTTAATGGCGGCGTATATCATCGTCGGCTACCCGGTATTGCGTGGCGCGTTCCGCGATCTAGTGAAAGGCAGGCTTTTCAACGAGCTATTCTTGATGGCTATCGCTTCCCTTGGGGCATTTGCGATTGGAGAGCCCCACGAAGCCGTAGCTGTAATGTTGTTCTATTCCATAGGGGAATGGTTTCAGGACAGGGCGGTGCGTCGTTCGCGGCGTTCGATTTCGCGGCTCATGGACTTGAGACCTGAATTCGCTCGTGTTTTTCGGACTGATACGACTACAGGCAGCGAAAGGGAAGCTCTAGTTGCACCGGAAGAGGTAACCGTGGGTGAAATTGTGGAGGTAAGGCCTGGTGAGCGTGTTCCCTTGGATGGCATCATCGTTGAGGGCTCGGGGTTTCTGGATACCTCATCCCTGACGGGTGAATCCCTGCCCTTGGAAGGGGCTCCCGGCACTGAACTAAAAGCTGGGTTTGTGAGCCAATCCGGGTTGTTCCGAGTGCGGGTAAGCGCTCCTTTCGGGAAATCCTCGGTGGCCAGGATTCTGGCCCTTGTTCAGGATGCTGCCGAGCGAAAGGCTCCGACTGAAAAATTCATAACGAAGTTCGCTGCGATATATACTCCAGCTGTTGTAGGCGCGGCGGCGATTTTAGCCTTCGTACCTCCTTTGTTACTACCGGGAGCCCAGTTTTCGGAGTGGTTGCACAGGGCTTTGATTTTGCTAGTTATTTCCTGCCCCTGCGCTCTGGTGATCTCTATCCCCTTGGGTTATTTTGGCGGTGTCGGCGCTGCCTCCCATAATAAGGTGCTGGTAAAGGGAGCGAGTGCTTTAGATGCGCTCCTGAAATTAAACACTGTGGTGTTTGATAAAACAGGGACGCTCACCGAGGGCAAATTTGAACTGAGCGAAATATCGCCTGTGCAGGGGTTTGAAAAATCTGAACTTTTAAGCCTTGCAGCAGCGGTGGAACGCTATTCTTCCCATCCCCTCGCCCTGGCGATACAAAAGGCCGCAAAGGCTCAAGAAGATGTTCTCCCAGAGCATCAAGAAGTCGATAGCCTCGTGGAAGAAAGGGGCATGGGAGTGTCGGCCATCGTAGGAGGCAGAAGAGTTGTAGCAGGTAATCTGACGCTCCTAGAGCGTAAGGGTATAAGCGCGTTGCCTGCCTTATCCAAGAATACCGCCGTATATGTGGCTGTGGATGGCTGGTATGCCGGTTATATCGCGGCATCTGATACGCTGAAAGAAGGGGCTGCGGATGTTGTCGCCGATTTAAAAAGCTTAGGAATAAAGCGAGTTCTTATGCTTTCAGGGGACAGGAGGGAAACAGCAGAAAAGATTGCATCCGAAGCAGGACTGGATGGATTCTGGGCCGGTTTGCTGCCTGAAGACAAGCTTGCTAAGGTAGAATCTTTTAAAGCTATGGCACCTAAGGGATCTAAGGTGGCCTTTGTGGGCGACGGAATGAACGATGCCCCCGTATTGGCCGGCGCGGATCTGGGAATCGCCATGGGGGGCTTGGGTTCTGATGCTGCCATAGAGGCTTCCGATATTGTGATAATGGATGACGATCTCACCCGATTGCCCGCCGCTATACGGATCGCTCAATCCACACGACGCATAGTGTTGCAAAATATCGTCTTTGCCTTAGCTGTCAAGCTGGGTTTTATGGCATTGGGCGCCGCAGGCGTAGCTTCTATGTGGGAGGCGGTAATAGCGGATGTGGGTGTAGCCCTTCTGGCAGTGCTTAATGCCACCCGGGCATCGGCGATCAAAAATGGACGAAACTACAAAGCCAATATAAAAAGTTAACAGACTTTTTCAAAATGGTTCATATTCTAAATAATTTTTCTTTACAGTGCACGAAGCCAAGACTAGAATACTAAGGTCGGAACTATCCTACTGCAGCGACGCCAGGAGGAATGAATCATGAAATCAAACTCCAAGGTTTTGAGCCTTTGCGCTATTCTTTTTCTGCTTGCCACACTATTTGTATCCTGCGATTTATTTTTGTCCGGGGATGCGAATGTGGATATTCAGGCGAGGATTCTTACACCTGATAACAAGGCAGTGCCACAGAGCAAGGGCGAAACGGATGTCAATCTCACACCCTCCGAGTATAAAATGGCTGTTACCTATTTCGCTCTGATCAAGGATGACGGAACTGAAGTCAAGGTAACGGAGAAAACCGACAGCGATCCGCTGATAGTCGATTTTTCTAAAGAAAAACCAGGAACCCTCATAGGTTTTTTTGACGGTGCCCGATTACCCCGAGGAAAGTATGTAGGCTATAAAATCCGCTTCCTGTATATGGAAATGAAGTATCCTGCCGCTTTCCATGTTCCAGCAACAATCTGTGTTACCGACTCCTCTGATCCATACGTTACTGCTGCATCGCCAACTGATTACACCTTCAGGCAATATTTCAATACAATTAGCCCATTCTGGAAACGGGATTTTGTTGTGGAAAAGCCTGTGGCAGCCGATCCAACCGATACGAGCTGGTTCTGGCTCCGCAGGGAAGTGGATACTTCGCATACAAGTTTCTTTATCAATTCAAAAACGACATCACATCCGGCAGGGGGTGCTGGGCCGGATAATATCCTCGATCTTTTCGCAAATGATGCGTTCTGGGGAGATTCGGGTGATTACGATGACCCAAGCATTTTGATTACGATCGAATCAGGGGATGCGACTGGTGGGCTGGATGCTACCATGGAGGAATTCACGCTTAAGGTAGATACAGTGTTGCTGCTGGATGTGGATATCAGTAACTGCATGAATTATAAGGAGGATCAGCCTGCAACGCCGCCATCAGGTATAACGTTTACAAATAATGTTATGGATCTTGGTCCCACTTATGATCCTATTCCAATTGGTGATGGAGATGCACAAAACTATGGAGATAGAGGTTTCCACCCATTCATGCCCAAGTTTAAAATGGCGGTGCATAAAAAATAAATAATTTTGTAAGTGTACAGAGAATGTTTTATCTAGAAAAATAAGTGAGCGAGACCGGAGGGATTGTTCCTACGGCCTTTTTTGGACCTCTTGTTGGAGCTTAAAACCTGAACATGGAGTTCTGGGTCATGTAGTGCTCTTCCAGAAATCCCATCTACTTTTTTAGATGTTCGTAATGACCCTTCTCCAAAGCTGAGAAATAGGGGTAAAAGTCCTTGTCAAAATTGACTAGTGTCTTTGGGTAGGGAACCAGCAAAAATTCATAATTAAAACAATATCTTAAAAATATTGCATTTAGCAAATATTTTCTTGACAATTCAATACATGCATATAATACTACTAAATAGTAATAATTCTTAATTAGGATTAACTATGAACGTGAGTGCAGAAGAACTGGAAAGGCGACTGGAATCCTTTAAAGCCAGGGCGAAGGAAGAAGGCGTAAAGCTGACTCCACAGCGGCTTGAAATCTTCAAGGCTGTGGCTAAAAGCCTGGAGCACCCCGACGCGGAGCGGATCTTCGAGACACTACACGCCATCATGCCGACAGTGTCCCTGGACACAGTGTACAGGACGTTATGGTTGTTGGAGGATTTGGGGCTTTTATCCACAATCGGGTCTCGTCATGGCGGCACTCGCTTCGATGCCAACTTGAAGATGCATCACCATTTCGTATGTTCCCGGTGCGGTATGATACGCGATTTCGAAAGCCCCGTATTGGACGCCCTGGCGATGCCTGAGGAAGTTAAAACCTTCGGGCAGATATCGGACAGTCGAGTCGAGGTACGGGGGATTTGTGAAAAATGCCTGCGCAAAGCCTCCCGAGAGGGAAGGCAATAATTCGCCAATGATCGCGGGAAAAAGGAGAGAGGAAGTATGGAAAAAAAGAAGAAACTGACCACAGTGGCGGGAGCCCCGGTAGTGGACAACCAGAACATCATGACGGCCGGCCCGCGGGGACCGGCGCTTCTTCAGGACGTCTGGTACCTGGAAAAGCTGGCTCACTTCGACAGAGAAGTAATCCCCGAGAGGCGCATGCATGCCAAGGGATCGGGGGCATTCGGTAATTTCACGGTTACTCACGATATCAGCAAGTTCACGAAAGCAAAACTCTTTTCCCAGGTAGGCAAGAAGACCGATGTCTTCGTGCGTTTCTCCACCGTAGCCGGCGAGCGGGGTGCCGCGGACGCCGAACGGGATATCAGGGGTTTCGCGATTAAGTTCTACACCGAAGAGGGCAACTGGGATCTGGTGGGCAACAACACGCCGGTTTTCTTTTTACGGGATCCTAAAAAATTCCCCGACCTGAACCATGCGGTCAAGCGCGATCCCAGGACAAACCTTAGGAGCGCCAAGAACAACTGGGACTTCTGGACCAATCTGCCCGAAGCCCTGCATCAGGTGACTATCACCATGAGCGACAGGGGCATACCCTTCTCCTACCGCCACATGAATGGCTATGGCAGTCACACCTTTTCCATGATCAACGCCAAGGGCGAGCGCTTCTGGGTAAAATACCATCTTAAAACTCAACAGGGCATCAAGAACATGACCGATGCCGAGGCCGAGGTTGTGATCGGCAAGTGCAGGGAAAGTCATCAGCGGGATCTCTACGATGCTATAGAGCGGGGAGAGTACCCACGCTGGACCATGAGCATCCAGGTTATCCCTGAAAAAGACGCGGCGAAGTTCCCATTCAACCCCTTCGACCTCACCAAGGTTTGGCCCAAGGGAGAGTATCCCCTGCACGAGGTGGGGGTTCTGGAATTGAATAGAAATCCTGAGAATTATTTCCAGGATGTGGAGCAAGCGGCCTTCAATCCGGCCAATATTGTGCCGGGTCTGGGATTCTCCCCCGACAAGATGCTCCAGGGCAGGCTTTTCTCCTACGGAGATGCCCAGCGCTACCGCCTGGGAGTCAATCATCACCAGATTCCGGTCAACGCACCCCGTTGTCCATACCATGCCTACCACAGAGACGGTCAGATGCGAGTAGACGGCAATTATGGATCGACCCTGGGCTATGAACCCAACAGCTATGGAGAATGGAAGGAACAGCCCGAATTCGCCGAGCCGTCCCTGGCCTTGGAAGGCGCTGCAGACCACTGGAATTTCAGGGCGGACGACGACGATTACTACAGTCAGCCTGGGATTCTTTTCAGAATGATGAAACCTGAGCAGAAAGAGGCGCTGTTTGGCAATACTGCCAGGGCTATGGGTGATGCACCCAAGGAAATAAAAGTTCGACATATCGGCAACTGCATGAAGGCCGATCCGGAATACGGCAAGGGTGTAGCCAAGGCCCTTGGGATTTCTTTGAGCGAGCTTGGGCAGTGAAATGAACGACGATGGTCCCGTCCGGCAGAGCCGCGGCATTAATTCTGTACTTCTCATGGCGGGCGGGACTGTCTGTGTAGGATTGGGCCTAGTCGGGACTATCGTTCCGATACTCCCGACCACGCCCTTTCTGCTTCTGGCCGCGGCCTGCTATCTGCGCAGCTCCAAGCGGCTTTACCGCTGGATCACGACGAACCGGCTCTTCGGCGAGCAGTTACGGCGCTACCGGGAGGGAGAAGGGCTTACAAAAAAGGTGAAGGGAAGGGCACTGGTCGTGCTATGGCTGGGCCTCGTTTCTTCTTCTCTCTTCGCTGTGCCGGCGAAGCTTTGGTGGATTCACCTTCTGCTGCTCGTCGTGGGAATAGGGGTAACGATCCACATCGTCTCGCTACCGACATATGCGCGTTAATCGCGGCGTTTGATTAAAATTTCGCAGAGCGTGGCGTCGGGTTCCGGAACGAGGAGGAGCACGGACTCGGCGCCGGGCATGGGGATGAGTTGCTCAGGCGGTACCTGGCGGCAACCATTCGTTGTTATATAGAATCCTTCGGGAAACTGGATGGGCGGAACGAAAATTTCCGTGGGCGCTTTAATAGATAAATCCGCTTTAAAGCGGTATCTGAACTCTCCTCGTATCCTGTTGAAAGACATCTGGAGCGGCCTGCCTGCGGTGGCCATGGCATAGGGGCGGACAAAGCCGCGCAAGGCTCTGCCGCCTGCGTCGAAATTACCTGTCGCGCTGGTTAGACTGAGCTGATCGGTTGGGTCAGCTTTTCGACTTGCTACCGCGGGGCGATTCTTCTCATCCAGGCAAAATATTGAGAGATCCTCACCATTCCAGCTGTCTCCATACTCGTACGTGTTGCTTGCGCTGTAATTCCAGATGGTCGCGTTCATGAGACTTGTATCCAGGGCATCGTAATAGGCGGCTAAGGCCTTCTCCTGGATGCGGTAATCCCTGTGGGTGAAGGAGCGGCGCCCGTTGAGATCGAAGGGCAGGCCGAACTCGCCTAATAGGCTGGGAATTCCACCCATGTCTTTACGGGAGTGCCGGAGAATGCGTTCCATAGCTTCACGAAAGTAGCGGCGTACTGCCTTGGGGCCGATAATAACCTTGTTTTGTTCGGTATCGAAGGCTAAAAATCCTGTCCAACGCTTAAAGGTAAGGGTGAGCGCGTCGTACCAATGGGCCGCATTGACGCTGTCGAGAAGTTCACCCTTTTTGAATGCGGGCATGGTCTCGCCGTGGGCTGGGCCTTCGATAAAAATAATGAAATCACGTTGCCCATCCGCAGTGCTGGTTTTAGCTGTGGCGTTACTAGAAACTTTAACAGCTGCGTCTTTTACTGCCTCGCCACGGATTTCCCTGGAAAAACGCTGGATAAAGGGTTTGAGGAAGGCTTCGCTGAAGTCGCCCATCGCGAAATGATTGGGGTTTTTTAGTTTTGGTTTGCCCTGACTGATATCCCATACGCCAGCGCGTCGCCAGATGCAGATTTCATTATCTCTCCAGGCTCGTACACCAGGTTTGCCCATCAACTCCCGGCGCACAACGCCCAGTCCCAGGCCTTTTAAACCAATGTGATTGACTTCCACTGGAAAGCCTTCGCCTGCCTGCATGGTTTCCCAGGGGCTGGGCGCGAGGCCGGGTAAAGTATAGGGCTTGCGTGCGGCCTGGATATTCTGGATGCCGATAAAGCCCTTGCCGGGTTCATTGAGGGTATCTATGCCCACGACGTTGGGATAGGCAGCAAGGCGGCTCACAACCTGGCCCATGGCGGCGATGTAGTGTGCCTGGAGGAATTCCTGGATACTGCTGCCATCGATTTGGATTCCGGGGGCAAGATAATCTCCTGCGAAAAAAAGGCTGAACATTGTGGCGCAGGCCAGACGATAATGGTTGGAGAACCACTCCATGCGGGGATAGGCCAAACCAATCTCCTGGTGGAGGAGGGCGGCGCCGGAGGCTTGGAAATTGCGCGGCTCGAAGCCTAATGCTTCGAGAGTCCATAGTGGAGCGCCGTCGCCGCCGGTCCAGCGGCTCCATACATCCTGGTGGGGATCAATGAAGAGAGAAATACCATGCCGGGCGGCACTGTCCGCAATACCCTCGAGGTAATCGAGGTACGCGTTGTCGTAGACGCCAGGTCCTTCGTGCTCGACGGCCTCCCAGGTAACCAGGAAGCGAAGAAAACGCTGCCCCCAGGAGGCAAGGCGGGCAAAATGCTCATCGGCTTCTTCCAGGGGGAAGGGGCGGCCTACGAAGGATACGGCTTTGCCTTGGTAGAAACCTTCTTTTACGTGAGTTCGGCCGTCGGGCATCGTGGGAAACTTGCTGTCCCCTCCTACGTTAACACCGCGCAGAATCAGATAACGTCCAAAATCGTCTATAAAATGATCGCCTGTTATTTTCATCTTTCCCTGCCAGGTTTTTTGGGGATTGGCAAAACCCCTGCTGGAGAATGGTCGAGAGAGTACAGGGCTAAGCCGAGAAATGATTCAGGGGGCGGGCATTCGAAGCTGTATTCCTGTTTGCTGAAGGGATGTTCAAGGGCTAAAAGATGGGCATGGAGGCAGAGCCGGCCTAGGGGATCGCTTCGTGCGCCGTAACGGGTATCTCCTGCGACAGGGTGCCCTGCTTCGGCGAGATGGACACGGATCTGATGTTTTCGCCCCGTTTCCAGGATAAGCTCGACCAAAGAATAGCGCGCTCCAGCCTTTAGTAGTTTCCAGCGAGTTATCGCCCTCAATGCGCCAGGGGATCCCGGCTTGGTTGAATACATTGTGCCACCACGGTTTTCCACAAGCCAGCTGTCGAAGACACCACTATCGCCCTTCATTCTTCCTTCGACCACCGCGGTGTAGCCACGCTCCTTCACCAAATCGTTCCAATTATCCATAAGGCGTTTTTTGGCTACGGCGTGTTTTGCAAATACCATTACCCCCGAGGTATCTCGGTCGAGGCGATGCACGACAGCGGCTCTTCCCTTGGGGTTTGTGCGTTGGATATGGACTGTCACAAAATCGTAAAGGCTTTTACTCCTCGACCCTTCTGGCGCGATGACCGAAAGCCCTTCGGGCTTTTCTGCGACGATGATGTCCTTGTCTTCGAAAATAAAATCGATGCTTCGATTTCGTCCGGTTTTCGAAGCCTGCCGTTTGGAGCCGTGATGATTATCCGGACCGTCTTGTCTATGCCGCATGAACTATTCTACATCGCAGTGTCCCAATGGACCATAGATGAAAGGCTGGTTGCCGTAAAATAGATCAGCGAGTAGGATTAAACAAAGGAGCTCTATATGGTAATCGAACGTTCCAGCTTGAAGGCAGAGGTCAAAACCAGGATGCGAGAAGGAAAGGGGGAGGTTTCGATCACTCTCCTCGATGGTGCGCAGCCTCAAAAGCATCTGCGGCTCCTGTCGGAGATCACCATTCCGCCTGGCTCGAGCATTGGACAGCATCCTCATGTGGCGGAGACTGAATACTACATCATTCTCGAGGGCAGCGCTCTCGTGGATGACAATGGAACGCCGGTCAACGTAAAGCCCGGAGATATCGTGATAACCAATGGAGGGGCTACCCACAGCATTGAGGCGACGGGTGCGGCTCCCCTCAGGATGATTGCGGTGATTGTTACCGACGCATAAGCGCGTACATGCAGATTCCCCCCGCCACAACCACGTTGAGCGAATCCACGTTGCCGCTCATGGGAATGTAGACTTCCTGCGAGCAGAGGCTGGTGATTTGAGCGGGCAGGCCAAAGCCCTCGTTGCCAAGGATGAGTATGAGGGGGTGATTTAGCGTTTCTGTAGCAAGGTCTTCCCGCTTTAATGCCGCAATAGAGAGGGGAAGAGCGCGGGCCGAGAGTGTTGCTGCCACAAGGTCAAAGCCCTGGGCTGCCAAGGCCTGTAATGCCGATTCATCGCAGGTGTAAAGAGGTAGGCTGAAGGCATTGCCCATGGAGGCGCGCAGGGCTTTGCGGTAATAAGGGTCGGCGCATCCCTCGCCGAGTAGAACGCCTGCGGCGCCCAGCCCTGCAGCGGATCGGATGAGGGCTCCCACATTGGATGGATCGGTGACGTTCCAGAGACAAAGCCAGGCTTCAGAAGTATTTGACTGCTCAGGGACTGGCTTCAGCTCTGCGACTTGTTTTAAAGCAGGGCGCTGTGCCAAGGCCAGTGCGCCGTGATGGAACTTAAAGCCTGCTAACGCGCATAGTTCTGCATGTTCCATTGTGATGACCGGAAATTTTCCCGTATACGCATCAAGCCAATGGATTCCACTCTCTGGAGAGCGTAAAAGACCGACAATTTCGACTCCGCACTCAAGGGCTTTTTCGATTACGATTCGTCCTTCTAAGGCCATGAGTCCTGTTTTTGAATAATCCCTGTCCTTCAGATCGGCCAGAAGCCTGGGATCGAATTCCATCGCGCTTACTTCTTTTTGTCGAATTCTTCCGACTTTTTTTCGATCCAGTCTCCAGTGGCCTTGGCGGCGTCTTCTATTGTCTGGATTATGGCCTTTAAAAGTTTTTCTCCGGCCTTACCCATTTTATAAAAACCCTTGGCAGCATCGTTGTCGCACAACTTGGCGGCTTGAGATACGGCGTTATTGTATTCTTCCTCGCTCATCTTCTTATGAGCATCTTTTAATGGAGTACCATCTTTCGTGTAGCCGAATTTTATAGCATAGAAGGCCATCGCAATGTCCACCAAGGCTTTTTCTTCATCATCCAGGCGTCTTTCTAGAATTTTTGCGACGTCGTTGTGAGGATTTCTTGTTTTGAAAAAGAGAAAGTCTCCAAAAGCTGATGTGCCGCATAACGCGATAAAAACGATAAGAGAAATCGTTTTTATCGCGTTATGCGATGCAGCCCTTACAGTTTTCATTTTCGGAGAAACTCGGCTATGAGTTCTGGCTCGAGCCTGAAGGGCGAGCCGAAGCCCTGGCAGAAATGATGAACCTTGAGAAGGTGGATGGAGAGTTCGGAGTAAATCAGCATGTCTTCGCCTTCGACACAGGCTTCGGGTGGAAGGTCGGTGGGGCGGAGACTCACTGCAGTTTTATGGAAAAGGCCATCATTCCAAGGGCAGGGCAGCATGCCCCTGGCATCACCGGATTGGATGAGGAGCTTACCTGCTTTTATGGGTTCACCCAAGCCTTTAGCGCCTTCTTCTGCCAGCTTGGTGAGTTCCTGCGCAACCTGATCGAAATCCAGGCCAAGGCGAGCAAAGGCGGCTTCGTCCTCGAAAATGATTTCCTCAGGAGGTCGTATATCTATACCCAGAAAGCCTTGGGCGGTGAGGATTCCCGGACCCATTCTGGAAAAAGCTTCTTTATCCGATGGTCTTACTTTCATGACTCACTCCCTTAGGCGAACTTGTCGAAGTAGATTTTTTCCTCGGGCATGGCGTTCTTTTTCATCACGTTTATACAAGCGTTGATCATGCCGGGGGAACCGCAGAGATAACCTTCGAAGCCCTTGGTTTTGTCGATCTTGCCTTGCAGATAGCGGTCGAGAACGTCGGTGATTAGGCCAACTTCACCTTGCCAGCCTTCCTCCGGCGTCGGTTGTTCGGAGAGGGCGGGCACGAAGTGGAAACGAGGCCAGGATGAGGCGAGTTTGCCTAGTTCACCCAGATAGAACATGTCTTTTTGGGTTCTGGCTCCGAAGAAATACCAGATTTCTTTTTCTGGAAATTCGCCGGTTTCATGCATGTGGTGGATCATGCTCTTCAAGGGAGCCATGCCCGAGCCGCCGGCTACGCAGATCATGGTTGCGGGGGTGTCGTGGATTTGGAATTCGCCGAAGGGGCCAATCACTTCTACTGTATCGCCCTGTTTGAGATGTTTGTGCACCCATGTGGTGGCGATGCCGCCGGGAACGAGTCGGATCAATAATTCGACATGTTTTTTATCGCTGGGTCTGGAGGACATGGAGTAAGCCCGCTGGGTGCTTTCGGCAATATCGCCGTAAGCAGGCACCACCAGCTGGACATACTGGCCAGCCTTGAATTCGATCTCCTGATCTTCCAAGGCGAGGTAAAGCTCTTTTATATCGTAAGTAAGATCCTTTAGGCTTTCGACCTTGGCCTTGAATTTCTTGATCGAGAACAGTTCTTCAGGCAGTTCGATTTCCAGGTTCTGCCTGACCTTGATTTGACAGGCCAAGCGAATATTCTCCTCGATTTCCTTGGGTATCATGTAGGGCATCTCGGTGGGCAGGTGGGGACCCACGTCGGTGAGCACCTTGCACTTACAGGCACCGCAGGAGCCTCTGCCTCCGCAGGCCGAGGGCACGAAGATGCCTTCAGCGGCTAATGTGCCTAGGAGGGGTGAACCGCCTTTGACGGTGAGTTTTTTCTTGCCACCATTGATGCTTACGTCCAAGTCGCCATAGTTGTTGAGGAACTTGTCCAGAAGGGCAATTATAAATGCGAGGATTGTGGAGACGCCCGCTACCGCGAGAGGACCTACCAATATTTGGCTCATTGGGCGCTCCTTGTCACTGTACGGCTATCATGCCGGAGAAGCCGATGAACGCCATGGCCATGAAGCCAATGGTGATGAGGGTTATTCCAGTGCCTTTGAGCCCCGCGGGAACCGCATTGTTCTTGTCCAGTTTGGTCCGTATGGCCGCCAGAAGCATTATGGCCAGCCACCAGCCGGCGCCCGAGCCGAAGCCGAAGACTACGGACTGGATGAAGTTGTAGTTGCGGATCTGGAGAAAGAGGATGACACCCAGAACTGCGCAGTTGACCGTAATCAGGGGAAGGAAGATGCCCAAGGCCATATAAAGGGCTGGGGAAAAGCGGTCGATGATCATCTCCAGCATCTGCACTACGCCCGCTATGACGATGATGAAAATAATGAATGAGAGATACTCGATTCCCAAGGGGCGGATGAGGAAATTGAGCACCGCCCAGCAGATAGCCGAGCAAATACCGATTACCATGGTTACTGCAAGGCCTAAGCCCATTGAGCTTTTAAAATCCTTGGAAATCGAAATAAAGGAACAGGTGCCCAGAAAGTTGGAGAGTAGAATGTTACTGGTGAGTATGCTGGCCAGGAAGAGGGGAAGGATGCCTACATCGGGTGCGTTCATGCTGATCTCCTCACTGCTTGGCTGGAGCCGGGCTAGGGGCGGCACCTGATGGTGCACCTGAGCCAGGAACCGAAGGCTTGGGCGCCTTGGCAGCCGCTTCAGCCTTCGCTTTGATGATATTAGCCGCCCAGAGCGCCATCGCTACCAAGAAAAATGCGCTGGGAGCCATAACCATGATGGTCCAGGGGGTAAAGCCTTCCCCGAAGATCTTGAGCCCGAGGAGGGTGCCGAAGCCTAATAGCTCACGTACGAGGGCTATGCTTATCAGTACCCAGCCATAGCCCAGGCCGTTAGCGATGCCATCCATGAAAGAAAGTCCTGGCTTATTGGCTGCGGCAAAGGCTTCGGCCCTGCCCATGAGTATGCAGTTGGTAATGATTAGGCCTACATAGGGTCCTAACTGCTTGGATATGGCGGGCTGATAAGCCTTGAGCAGGATGTCTACGATTATAACGTAGAAGGAAAGCACCAGGACCTGGACTATCATGCGCACTTTACGGGGGATCAGGTCCTTCAGAAGCGAGAGGGTGAAGGAGCCCATGGCGGTGGCGAAGGTGACGCCCAGAACCATTACCAGAGTGTTGCTGAGGTTGTTGGTAACCGCTAGGGTCGAGCATATACCGAGTACTTGGACGAAGATGGGGTTGTTCGACCAAAGTCCTTCATTGAAGACTTTCCGGGCGGGACTCTTAGTGGGGCTCATAGGCTGCCTCCGATTTCTTTAACCGCAGCGAGGGCTTTGGAGACTAGGGTTTGGACGAAGTCCGAAGTGCGGCTGGCGCCGGTGACGGCGTCGACCTTGGAGTTTTCGCGGTCAGGATCGCCCTTGCCCGAGCCCTGTGTGACGCTTACTCTGCCTTCGGGGCTGACTTTTTCGCCCTTAAACTGTTGGGTAAACCAGGATTCCCCTATTCGGCCGCCTAAGCCTGGGGTTTCTTGCTGCTCGAGGATTTCAAAGCCTAAAATACGCTCGGCCCTAGGATCGGCGGCCAGTATGGCGGTGATGGGACCCCAGAGGCCGGGATTGGTGATGCGTACGGCCAAATAGGAAATACCCTCGATGTCGGCGCTGTAGGCCGCCGATGCCGCGGAAGCCGCGCCGGTTTTCGCGGCATCGGCGGGGGCAGCCTGCCCGATGGGTAGTTCCTGCACCTTGGATGTATAGAGTTCCTCAACTTCATTTTTAGCTGTGGAGGAATCCGCAAGTCCGAAGGCTGCCAGGACTGCGTAATGGGAGGCATAGTTCTGGTTGGCTTTGACCTGGGGCAGGGTGACCTGGTTGGCCACCGAAAGCAAAAGCACAAAGGCCACGCAGACTATAAAGGTAAAAACGACCACATAGCCCAGGGATTCTTTTTTCAGCTTCATTTCGCGCCTCCCGCCGCCTTGGCCGCGGGTTTTTTGTTGGTATCGAAGGCCATGTCGATGAGGATGGCGAAGGTGTTGCCGAAGAGAATGGCGAAGCTGGTGCCCTCGGGGAAGGCTGCGAAGCTTCGAATAATCACGACAGTGGCGCCTATGAGGGCTCCATAGACGAAGTGGGCATTAGGTTTTTTGGGGGCTGAGACCGGATCGGTGGCCATGAAGACAGTGACGAAGAGGAAGGAGCCGGCCAAGAGGCTTTCCATGGGAAGGGCGCTTGTAACGCCGCCGAAATAGAGGGCTGCGTTGAGGGCCGCGGCGGCGGCCACAGAGCCGAGCATAATGCGCCAGCTGGCGGTCTTTGTGGCGATGAGGTAAATCGCCGCCGCGGCCACCAGGAGCACCATGCCTTCGCCCATAGCGCCTGAGCGGAGGCCGAATAGCAGGGAACTGAGCTTAACCTCTTGGCCGGCGCGCATCAGCCCTAAAGGAGTAGCCGACGCGACCACGTCCGCAGCAGTGCTGCCAAAGGCCCCAAAACTTGTGTAGGAGGCGGAGAGGACAACGGCAAAGGATATGTACACAAAGGCTCTGCCGGTTATTGCGGGGTTGAAAATATTGCGGCCGAAGCCTCCATAAACGCCCTTGCCCAAGCCGACGGCGAATATGATTCCCACGCCGATTATCCACAGGGGTGTCTTGGGCGGGAATGCGAGGGCGTAGAGGGCGCAGGTAACGAGGACAGCCTCGCTTACCTTCCCAGATTTTTTCCGTTCGAAAAGCCACTCGGTACCAACCCCGCACACAAAGGCCACGACGGCGGCCAGCAGGAGTCTGTAGCCATACATCCACAGCCCGTAGAGATAAAGGGGGATGAGGGAGTAGAGGACCCTTCTCATCATAGGCTGCTTGAGAAATCTGAGCACGGTGGAGTTCCTCCTGAAGGATAGAGTAGTATATAAAATCCACTTTTGCAAAGCGGTAAAACATATGAAAGGAGGCATATACTGAAGCTCGATATAACAATCGCCCAAGATTTTGGTCTGGAAAATCTGCGTCTTGGACTCGTTCAGGCCAAGGGCTTGAATTGGAGCTATGGCTGGGAGAACTATGCGGAGAATGTTGCCGGCGACCAACCCGCCTCTGCTGTATCACCGAGTCTCAAGCCCTACATCGAAGCACTTGAGGTAGCCCGATTAAAGGGCGAGGCTCTAGTCTCGCCCGAGCGAAAAGCTGCCCTGCGCTCCCTGCTGCGCTATGGCAGCTATAAGCCGGCAGGCAGAGCCAAACCTTCCAGCGAGTACCTCTTTCAAGCTTTACTGGAAGACGATTTTCCCAAAGTCAATTATTTTGTGGATTCCATAAACCTTGTGAGCCTAGTTTCAGCATATCCGATAAGCATTATCGACCTGGATAAGGCAGGAGAAAACCTCCTGATTCGCCGGGGAGCCGAAGGAGAAAGCTATATCTTCAACCCGGGAGGGCAGAGCATCGATCTGAAGGACTTGCTCTGTGTCTGTCGCAAGGCAGAGGGTGATTGGGTACCCACCGCCAATCCGGTACGGGATTCCATGGCCACTAAACTATTCCCCGGGGCTTCTCGGGCATTAGCCTTTATTTACGCACCCAGCGGACCAGAGGGAGGCGATTTGGAAGCATCCTGTGAGCTCTTGGCTTCGTACCTAAAAAAGGCTTCCGCCGAGGTGGAATGGAGTATGATGGCGGGAAGCTCTTAAGCGACTGCCAGGAGTTCCTGTATTGTCACACAAGCCTGGAATCGCTACCATCTGCCCGATGGAACTATTGGATTCGAGTGATGCAAGCTTAAGGCGCGCAGGTCAGGCTATAGCGGCGGGCAAGCTGGTGGTCATACCCACTGAGACCGTCTATGGTTTGGGCGCCGATGCTTTTAACCCCGAGGCCGTAGCAAGGGTCTTTCTGGCCAAGCGCAGACCTTCTTTCGATCCACTTATTGTGCATATTGCGGCATTAGAGCAGGTGGAGAGTCTGGCTGCGGAGTTTTCGGCCAAAGCCAGACTACTGGCTGAAACGCTCTGGCCTGGTCCCTTGACTCTAGTGCTGCCCAAACGCCCTGAGGTCCCCGGCATCGTCACCTCTGGCCTCGATACAGTGGCGATCCGCTTTCCCTCCCAAGCTCTGGCGCAGAAGATAATAGAATATTCAGGCACTGCGGTTGCAGCTCCCAGCGCGAATCCCTTCGGATATATCTCCCCAACTACCGCTGCCCATGTCATCCATGGCTTAGGCGATAGGGTGGATTTTATCGTGGATGGAGGTCCCTGCAAGGTGGGGGTAGAGTCGACCGTACTGGATATGACTGGTCCGCTTCCCCGGCTTCTGAGGCCCGGCGGCCTGCCTTTAGAGCGAATAATGGAAATAATTGGCGAGGTAATAGTTCCACAGGGCTCGCAGCCGGAGACTATCGCAAGTCCGGGACAGCTGCCCAGCCATTACGCCCCCCATGCACGACTTCATCTTTTGTCCAAAAAAAAGCTTTCCTCAATTATTGATACTATTGATAAGCCTGAAGAGTGCGCATGTATTCTTTTCAATGCCGAAAGCAAAAATTCCATGCCTTCAGACAAGATTCTGCCTAGGACTGTTGTGCTTTCCGAAACAGGCAACATGGTGGAGGCCGCATCCCGGCTCTTTGCAATTCTATACGATCTCGATACCGAAGGCTTTCGCGCGATTTACGCCGAACAGGTCCCCGATGAGGGGCTTGGTAAAGCTATAAACGACAGGCTTAAGCGCGCCTCGTTTAAAAAGCCCGGACTATGACTACGTTGACAAAGCTCTACCAGCGGTCAACAATGGGGTTCCATGATTGATGCCCGCCTCGTGGCTACATCTCTCCTCTTCTGTTTTTGCATAACTATTCTATTTCTCTGCATTCTTGCCTGGAGAAAAAGGTCTTCAGCCGGGGCTTCGGCGGTATATCTTTCATTGAGCGCGATCTGTGCCGCCATTTATAACCTTGGGTATGCGCTGGAGATTAACTCACTCTCTGAAAGCGCTCTTTTCTTCTGGGTACGGTTTCAGCATCTGGGTATTCAATTCATACTTCCGTTTTGGCTTCTCTTCTCGCTTCATATCACCGGAAGAGCGAGAAAGTTGAAGCTCTGGACAGTGGGACTCATATTCCTTGTGCCTGTGATCGGTTTTGCTGCTTCCCAGACCCTGGGCGGACATAACATCCTCCATCCCAATGCCCGGCTGATGGAAGGAATAGGTTTTTCATCCTTTGTATACGATCGTTCCTGGCTTCTTTACTTGATTGTCGCCGTACAGAGCCTCTACCTTACAATTAGCCTCGCAGTATTTGTGGTGGCACTGGTGAGGGGGAATCCGTTTCCGAGAATCCAGGCTATCATTTACATAGCTGGTTCCATTTTGCCCTGGACTACCAGCATCTTATATAACTTTGCCATTCTGCCCTACAACATCGATCTCTCTCCTTTCGCTATGGGATTGAGCATTGCGCTGTTCGTTGCAGGATTTCTCAGGATTGGAATTCTCGACATAAGTCCCCTGGCACGGGATCTCATATTCGAAGGCATGCAAGACGGCGTGTTGGTAATGGATACTCAAGGGCAGCTGATGGATATGAATCACAGCATGTCCTCGGTCCTTCCCAATTTCCACGGCAAAGAAACGGCAGACAAGGCTCGTATACTCAAGGATAGTCCCCCAGAACTCAAGCAATTCCTGGAAAAGTCGGGTTCTGGGGAGATGGAGTATCAAGGTCAGGGTGCTAAGGATTCGCCCATATTCCATGTCACTGCCACACCGCTTAGAGACAGGTTCGGCAAAGACCTGGGCAAGTTGATCAATTTCCACGATGTTTCCGAGATGAAAGAACTGCAGAGGAAGCTGGAATTCATGGCCACCCACGATGTCCTCACCGGGCTTCACAACAGGCGGTATCTTAACGAAGTGCTGGAAATGGAGATCGAACGAGCTCTCTCTGAGGGATCCAACCTTTCACTCGTGATGCTCGACCTGGATCATTTTAAGCTGGTCAATGATGTATATGGCCATGAAGCGGGCGATAAGGTGTTGGAAGCGGTAGGGGCGATTTGCAGACATCAGGCAGGCGAGAGTAACAAAGTCGGACGTTTTGGCGGCGAAGAGTTTTTAATGATTCTCCCCGGGGCTTCCCTGGATCAGGCTTTTGAAGCGGCTGAAAGAACCAGGAAATCTATAGATGGGTTGCGCTTGCACTATGAGGGAAAGGAAATTCGCATCACTTCAAGTTTCGGTGTCGCCTGCCTCAAGCCGGGCAACGACACACTCAAGGATCTGCTCATAGCGGCCGACACGGCTTTGTACAAAGCTAAGGCTAGCGGAAGAAACAAGACATCGATGCTTTGATCCTCACTACCCACACTACATTGTGTATCCTCGCAGCGGGAGTTCGGGCTCGGCGAAGCTTGGTACGTCAGAAGAAGTGTCAGGAGGAATGGCGGCAGGGGTTGGGATCTGTTCTTCCGGCACCTTGGGTTGGAGTGCTTGAGCGTTAACTAGGTAGTCGAGCATATCCAGGGCTGGGATGTTGTAGTGGATCCTGCCATAGGCAAGGCTGGCTTGTATGATATTTTTTGCGTACTGCCTGGGTTGGGCTAGGTGTAAAGACTCCAGGAGTATGTCATCGGGCAACTCCCCCGATTCCTTGTTCCAGGTGGTCATGCGTCCGGGACCTGCATTATAGGCAAACATGGCGCGCATGGGTTTATTGCCAAATCTCGACATCATATAAGAATAGTATGTCATCCCGATAGTAACGTTATCCTTGGGATCGGTAAGAGAATAGGACCCCATTTTAAGGCCTCGGGCTGTTTCGGCTGCAGTGGCGGGCATGAGTTGGGCCAATCCAACGGCTCCGGCATAGGATACAGCCTTGGGATCGAAGACGCTCTCGGATCGTATGATGCCATAGGCCAGGGCTTCAGGGATGCCGGGAATTGCGGCGCCTCCGGCAACGATATCGTTCCATGCTTTTGGATAAACAAGACCATAGAGCTCCGGGAAACGTTGACCTGCCCCACGATAGATCGCATCCCTGGCCAAACGAAGCGCGGCGTTATGTTGGCCTTCGGCCGAGAACTCGAATGCCAGGCTCGCCAGCAGTGAGCTATCCAGGCTGCCTAAATAGCGGAGCGCCACTGCCGAAGCCATTTCATCCAACTCATAATTCAGGTAATTGCGGATAAGGGGAAGCGCGGCTTGAAATCCCGGACTGGCTTTAGCTAAATCTTCCGATGGATTGAATTCTATATTTTCAATTTCAAAGCTTTGAATTCTATCATGCAGCACGGGAATCGAAGTTAAAAAGGGTGGTTCTTGGCCCAGCCGCCAGGCGGACATGGTCCTGTAGTATTCCTCGGCATCATTATTGGCCAGGATCGATTCGTATTGCCGGTTGGCTATTGCCAGAGCTTCGTCTCGGCTAGAGCCTGTGATGGCCATGCCTTCTTCTAGCAATCGTGCGCTTAAATACATCAGTCTCGTCCGCATCGAGGCCGAGAGCTTTTCATCCAGGAGGATAAAAAGGGAATAGACGTCGCTCCAAGTTTTTTCCCTTAAAAGCCGCCGCGCGAAAGCATCGATGATGTCATCAAAGCTCGTGGCATTGCGCCAGCGCCTTGAAATCTCAACAAGGGCACCAAACTCCAGCGATCTGTGTGCCCCCAGTTCTTCGGCATCTTGCTGGGCTATCCTGCGCATGGTGATATCGAGCCAGTACCAGAGCGCGCCATCGGCATCGCCGGATGATGGGGCGCTGTCGGTGAGGCCTAGAAAGAGAATGGCCGCCTCTCTTTCCTTCTCGTTGGTTTGCCAAAGCCGGGCCAGGTAGTAGGCCGCGACCCAGAGATTTTCGGGCGATCCCGAAGTCTCGAGCGAATTTAACACCGCCTCGGGCAGGTCGATTGGGCTTGTTCCAGCTGACACTTCAATATTCGGGGAATCGTTGGAAGTATTTGGAATTGTCTCAGAGGGCTGGACTGCCAAGTTAAAATAGGTCAGGAAAAAGTCGATCCCTTCGGTCTTCATGCCGGAGAGCACAAAGGCTCTTCCGGCTTCGGAGACTAGAAACCGTTTTATGTCGCTGTCGTGGAGGCGCCTGGCCGCGGCCAGTGCGTGAGCCGCCGCCTGCCCGTACTCCTTGGCCTGAAAATCGGCCCTCATCAGGCAGAGATCCCGAGTTTCCGGCTCCAGCGTTGCATCAGCCGCGGCCAGGCGCAGCAACTTTGCCCCCCAGCTATCCAGCGTGGCTATATCGAGATATACAAGGGCTGCGGGAATCCACTCCCTTTCACCCAATCCTGCCCGGGCAGAGAATTCATAAAAGTTGAGTTCGGCCGCCCTTGCCTTGGAAGTAGTGGGCAGCAAACGCTTCATATCGGCCACGGCCTCAAGAACCTGAGGGTAGTCCAGCGACTCCAGGGCACGATTTATGAGAATTCGATACACATCCCAGTCTGGGCCGAAGTAATCCAACCACTGCAGGGCTAGTGCCCTGGAACCTTCATAGGTGGATCGGGTAATCGACCG
>CAZHFN010000025.1:21165-30195 GCA_964531105.1 uncultured Treponema sp.
ACCACTGCAGGGCTAGTGCCCTGGAACCTTCATAGGTGGATCGGGTAATCGACCGTTGAAGGAGTGTCCTGCCTGCCTCGATGGCGGCTGTTTTTTCTCCAAAATGAAAGGCCAGAGAATACATAGCATCCAGGTGCTGCTGCATTTCCTCGGGGATGTTTACACTTTCTGAGGGTTGCTCTAAACGCTTGGCTTCATAGTACCAAGACTCGGCGCCCATAGATTCTCTTCCGGGGGGGAGGTAGAGTCCCTGAGAAAGCTCCTGCACAAACACCTTTGGTTCAGGCGCTGTAATCTGTGCTGGCTCCTTCAGCGTATCAACTAGTACCGCTGGAGCAGTCTCAACTAAAACCTCGGGATCGACATCTACTGCCGCTTCTGGCTTTTCTATTGTTTGCTCAAGTTCCTGGGCACCTAAAAAGGAGGGCGATGCAGCGAGCATGGCAAGCCAAATCAGGCCTAGGATAAGCCTTTTCCAAAGATAGTCTTTTTGCTTTTTATATTCGTTCGTCGCGTAAATCCGCATCTCGGCTTTGCCCCTGTTATCGCCTGACTATACTGTTGCCCGTGCCACTAAACTTAGCGCGTTCTGGTCGTAGGGCCTGCCGTCCAGACCTCCGAAAATATCAATTTTTGTAAAGCCCGCCTTGCGCAAGACGGACTTCATCTCGAAAGCGGAATACATACGCAATACAAAGGATCTATCCACTACCGTTTCCCCATCCCGAAGTATCCAGCGGTTGCGAAGCCCTTCCCAATCGTTCATTACTTCGTATTCCGTCCTGACCTTCCATCCTTCCCGTTCAAACTCCTCGAAGGGAATAAAATCCCTGGCTTCAACCTCTTTACCCAAGGTGTCCAGTATGAACCAGCCTCCAGGCATAAGGTTTTTTGCACAGTTGTGCAGCATGAGAATATCGTCATCGGGATCATTGAAGTATCCAAAGCTGGTGAAAAGGTTTAGGCAGAGACTGAAGGCCTTCGGCCTAACGAATTTTCGTGCATCCTGATGGATTAATTCGGGTTGGAGAGGGGTGCCTACAGAGGTTTCCTTGGCCGCATCCAGATATGCTTGGGTTATGTCGACCCCAGTGACCTTATATCCGCGTCGGGCGAATTCGCTAGTGTGCCTGCCCACGCCGCAGCAGACATCGAGTACAGGAGAGCCCGGTTCTATTGGGGCTAGTTCCAAAATTGAATCGACCGAGGTTTTTATTTCCGCCCATCGAACTTCATCGAACATAAGAGGAGCGTAGGTAATCCAAAAATCTTCGTCTTCAAACCATTCCGACATCCCTAAAGCGCTCCGTTTTCTACCACAAGCCCCATCACGTAGGTGATAAGATCCATGTCGAGCTCACCGGAGAATTCTGCGACCATGTCCCGCAGTTCCTCCCAATCATCATGAGCCAGAGGACTGCCATCGTATTCTTTTAAAAAGATACTGGCCGTTGCAATAAGCCAAAGCTTAGCTCGCTCCGGGTCCGTTTTACGTTTTTCCTCAAAAGCGAGGCCAATTTCGTCCCTGAGGCTCAAGGGTAAAAAGCCGAGAAAGTGGTCGATATCGGCTTTATTCAGCGATGCCCTGGCTTGTGTTGGCGCATTGCCGGCCTCGTCAAGGGATCTAGAAAGATCGCTTAATGCCTTCTGGGATGGTTTCATCATACAATTATCGACAGAAATGCAGCTTCGCTTGATTGTTGCAGACAATGGCCATTGCATGCCCTTTTGAATAGTATACAAATGAATTTTTGCGGTTTGACTTTGTACGAGTTCAGGCCAAGGCAGCTAGGATAACAAAATCGTAAAGTGCATGACCAAGGGCCAGTGCGTGGAGGCTCTTGCCCCGGAACCTGAAGAAGGAAAAAAGCAGGGCGAGAATAGTGGATACAGCCATACCGAAAAGCCCTTGAGCGCTATGGGAGAGTCCAAAAAGCAAGGCAGATAAAAGCAGGGCAATAAGAGGCATAAGTCCGGCTCTTTCCAGGGCTTGTACCGCAAAAAAGCGGAAAAAAAGTTCTTCGGAATAGCCGATAGCGATGCTGGAAAGCAGCATGGCTATGTAGAGAAATAAGCTTGTCTCCGGGAAGGGGAGGGAGGCGAGCAAAGGATTGGACGCGCCGACGAGATAGGCGAAACCTGCGATGCCCAAGGCGAGAACCCCCGCCGAACTGGCTACGATGAGGGTATCGGTGAGCTCATTGAGTTTGGGCAGCGTAGGACCTTTGATGTTCATGCCCAGCTTTTTCATCAGAAAATACACAAGAATTATTCGCAGGGAGTTTTTGCCCGCCGAGACTATGAACCATAAGGGTGAAAAGGCCTGGATTGGTAACTGGGGCAGAAAGAGGTCTATCCATACGACTATGTATGCGGCGAAGAGGAGCAATAGAGCCTTCGATTTTCCGCTCTGGGGATTTTCACCTTCCATTAGCCTGATTTTACAGTAAAGCACCCATCCTGTCAGTCTGCTTTGGTAAGCGGACTGAATCGGCTTCTATCGATTCGAGCGTCTAAATGCTGATGACCATGAATTGGAAAGCGTTTTTTCGCGATGGCCTGATGCGGATTGATTTTGGATTATCCCGTAAGGCGGCTGCATTGTGGGTTGCCCTGGGCGCTCTTATCGCGTTTTATCCATGTAATTCAACCGGTATAGGTTCGGATTCTTCGTCACAGCGATGGGCTTGCCGCATTATGCTGGCGGCCTTTACTCTCGCGGGATTTACCATAGGAGTAGAGGCGTTTTTGGTACACCGGCGCTGGCTACTGAGGGCGGGTCTCGCATTAGCCCTGGGCTTAGCACTGGGCTCGGGGGCGGCTTTGGCCGAATCCGCCACGGCAGCCCCTGCAGAAAGCACCCGTTTCGAGACAACCGCATTCTCGGGGGTATTGCTGAGCGATAGCAGGGTAAGCGCTTCGGGCAATACAATTATGCTGCTAAGGCTTTCGAGCATTGAACTCACAGGGCCAGGATGGAAGGCCAGGCTGGAATGGCCCAAAAACTGTGCACGAGCCCAACTGGTGGGGCAGGGCAGACAGACATACTCCAAGGGCATGAAGATTTCGGCACTGAAGGTATCCTCGATCGATGCCTCTCAAGCTCTTTTCTACGCTGGCGCAAAGGACATGGTGCCTGCAGGCTTTTCATCGAGAATTTTTGAAGTGAGGAGCAGGGCAGTCCGCTACCTATCCCAAAGATTGGAGAGAGTATCGGGAAAGGCTTTTCCACTTGCCCAAGCCTTGATTCTAGGCATACGTGATGAGCTGGATCCTGAAATACCCGCGCTTTTTAGGACCGCTGGCTGTGCCCATATCCTTGCCCTCTCCGGCCAGCACCTTTCCATTCTCTGCGCTTTAGTCAGTCTTTTTTTCACAAAAGTGCTGAGGCGCAATGATATAGCCAAGGCGGCAGTGCCTGTAATAGCCATCCTTTTTACTTGGCTGGCCGGAGCAGGTCCCTCCCTTTTAAGGGCAGCGCTCATGAGTCTCCTGGGAGCAGCGACAGGTTGGCTGGACAGACCCCAGGAAGGGATTGCCATACTCGGTATCGCATTCTGCATCGCTCTGGGGATCTCCCCTCCCGATGCGCGGAGCCTTTCGTTTAGCCTTTCCTATGGGGCTATGCTGGGGCTTTTTCTTTTATCTGCCCGTTGGGAGAATTTCCTGTGGCGGCTACCTGTAATTCTGGCTAAACCATTAGCTGCATCCCTGGCGGCGCTCTGCGCAACTGCGTTCATAAGCTTGCCCAATTTCGGTTATCTGGCCTTGGGGGGAATAGCAGCTTCGGTTTTAGCGGGGCCTCTGGTGCTGGTACTTATGTGGCTTATACTGGGCGCAGTTATCGTCGGAAGCGTAGCGCCCTTTTTGGATGGGTTTTTTGCATTGCTACACGAATTCCTGCAGAAGCTTTTGCTGATAGTGATGGAGATGGGCAGCCGGCTGCCGACACTCCGGCCTGGAGAGGGAACAAAAGCCCTGCCGGTATTGGCCGCAATTGCGATCTTGAGCCTATTCGTGTATGCTTACCCTCACATTGAATATGCGGCAAGTGTTGTCTGGCCCGGGAAAAAACCGGCTATGAAACCACAAAACCGCGGGAAACCCAAACGAGAATGCAATCAGGAAGGCCATGACCATAGCCTATGACTCGCCGAGCTCAATTAAAACTTTTCTGGAAGCCGAAGGCCTCGCCATGTCCAAACGCTTTGGGCAAAATTTTCTTGTGGATCGACAGGCCAGGGAAAAACTCTATACAGCCATGGGTCTTCTGCCTGAGGCGCTTGTCTGGGAAATTGGGCCTGGGATTGGATCCATCACCAACCTATTGCTGGAACATAAACAACAGGTGCTCGCCTTTGAGATTGACCATGGATTTATAAGGGTATTGAAGCGATTCTTCGGCGACAATCCTCTATTTCACATTGTGGAAGGGGACTTCTTAAAAACCTGGCGCGGCGCCTTCGATACTGTCAACAAGCCCGACCTAATTTTCGGCAATCTCCCCTACAATGCCGCCTTGGGAATAATCGCGGATTTGCTGGAAAATATGCACTCCCCGCCCAGAATGGTATTTACCGTGCAAAAAGAGGCAGCCAGGAGAATTGCCGCTGTTCCCGGCAGCAAGGACTACTCGGCCTTCTCTGTGCTCTGTGCATCGGTATGCAACACTAAAATCCTCTATGATATAGGAGCCGCAGCATTCTGGCCGCAGCCCAGAGTTACAAGTTCGGTTGTCGTCCTCACGCCCAGGCCCGATCCCATCGCCGCTCAGGATAGAAAAGGCTTCTCCCGCTTTGTTAGGGCGGCCTTTTCTTCCCGACGCAAAACACTTCGAAACAACATCGCCGCCCTGGATAAGACGCTGCCGCCAAAACTCGACACTGTCCTGGAAAGACTGGGTATTGAAGGGGGAATTCGCGCCGAAGCCCTAACTCCCTCTCGCCTGGCCGAGGTCTTCGAAGCCCTCTATTCCCAGCTGGAATAAGTGCTCCCATAGGCATCGGGCGCTTGTATCGAAGCGCCCGGCTCATCTATGATTGGCCTATGTCCCGGGTGCAGAAAAGCGTTATCGATGAAGATGAAATAGACACAGTCCTGGAAGGAGATATCCGCTTTTCAGGCAGTATAGAAACCCCCAAATCCCTTCTTATCAAAGGAAGGATATCTGGCACCCTGAATTGTGGCGACGACCTTTACTTGGCCGAAGAATCCCTGGTAGAGGCCGATATCAGGGCTCTGCGCATCACCATCAGAGGTTACTTCAAGGGGAGAGCTCTAGCCTCGGAGAGCATCCAGGTGCTTGCAGGCTCCAGAGTCGATGCAGAGTTGGAAGCCCCTGATATTTTTATAGAAGACAAGGAAAATTTTTCTGGTACAGCGACAATTACGGAACCTACTACCCATGGCTGAGCATGTGCGCAAGCCTCTCATTGCCCTGATTATGCTGACAATCCTTATGGGAATTTCTCCTCTTTTTGTGAACGCACAGAATTCCAGGGCTCCGGCTATAGTGCCGGGTACAAGCATTTCAGGCTCGGAAATTCTCAAACTCGTTTCATCCGGCAAGTTTGAAGAAGCCCGCTTTAAGGCGATGGCAAGGATTCAGGACGCAAAGGACGATATCGATGCCTATGTAGGCTTAGCCTGGAGCCTGGTAGCCCTGCGCCGCTACCAGGAAGCTGAAACCTGGGCTGAGCGGGGTTATGCCTTGAGAAACGACTCACGTCTGGCCCAGGCTATCGGCGAATCGGCCTATTACCTAGGTAAAAACGAGCGCTCCCTCGCTATGCTCCAGGAATATATAGCCAGTTATCCGGAAGGTCCTCGGGCAGGGCTTTCCTACTTTCTATGCGGAGAAATCTTTATTCGTTTATCCAAATTCATGCACGCAGACATAGCTTTTTCGGCAGCCCTCAGGCATAACCCTTCCAATCCCGTCTGGTGGACAAGAATGGGATGGGCAAGGGAGAGCGCTAAACGATATCTTCAGGCACTTTCCGCCTACGAACAGGCCTTGGCATTGAATCCCAACCTCGCGGATGCGGTGGAAGGCCGAAACCGCATACAGGCACGGATGCAGGGATGAGATTTCTCCGGGTAGCGTTTAAAACCCTGGGCTGCAAGCTCAACCAGCTGGAAACCGAATCGGTGGCCGATGCTTTCATAGAGACTGGCGCCAGGCTGGTAAAGGCCGAGGAAGAAGCCGATCTCTATGTAGTCAACACGTGCACGGTAACTAGCAAGGCGGAGCAAAAGGCTCGCCGAGTACTACGCCAAGCCCTGGCCCTCAACCCTCAGGCGGTGGTACTGGCCACAGGCTGCTATGCCCAGATGGAGCCAGAGGCCCTGGCCCTTATAGATCCCCGGGTGATCGTGCTGCCGGGAGAAGAGAAAGCATCGTTGCTATCCTTGGCAGCCTGGCTTCAGGACAACTGGCAGGGCCACGGCCCTCTCTACGATGCTGTCGCCCAGTGGAAGGCCGAACTCGATGCGGCGGGGCGGCCAGCTAGCAGCCCGGCGCACCGCCCCGACCCACTTAAGCCCTCACCTCCATCGCGCCGGGCTGCCCCTCCAGCCCCAGACCGCTTTGCCTACCACCCCGCATCCTTCGCCTTTCACTCACGGCCTTCCTTAAAAATTCAGGACGGCTGCGACAACCGCTGTACCTATTGCCGAGTCTGCCTGGCCCGCGGACCCTCGGTATCCCTGGCTGCGGATCAAGCGGTAGCCCGAGCCCAGGCCTTGGAAGCGCGGAGCGTGGCCGAAATAGTGCTCACCGGCATAAACCTTTCCCAGTACAGGGATGATGATCTGCGATTTCCACAGCTTCTTTCCCGGCTTATAAAGGAAACCCGAAGTTTGCGATTTCGTATTTCCAGCTACGAACCCGACAGGATAGACGAAGCCTTTCTGGAAGCCTTCGCATCCCCCAGAATCCAGCCCCACGTTCATCTGGCCTTACAGTCCGGCTCTACCAGCGTCTTGCGGCGCATGGCCAGGCCCTACAACGCAGAAACCGCTACCCAGGCTATCGCAGCCCTCAGAAAAGCCCGCAACGATCCTTTTATCGCAGCCGATATAATCGTCGGTTTTCCCGGCGAAACCGACGCCGAGTTTGATGAAACCATGGCTTTTTGCAGGCAGGCCGACTTGGCCTGGATTCACGCCTTCCCCTTTTCGGCCAGACCTGGCACCAGGGCATTCGAAATGCGGCCTAAAGTGCCTGAGCGCCTAGCCGGCCAGCGGGGAGCTCTCCTCGCAGAATTGGCCAGCGCCGGAAAACACCGGTATGTGAACCGGCACCTAGGCTCAGAGATAGACGCAGTGCTCGAACGAAGCGGCGCCCTTCGAGAGGGTGAGGCGCTTTTTGAAGGCACCATGGAAGCCACTAGCGCCAACTACCTCAAACTGCTTGTCCGGGGTCTTCCCCTCCACGCCGCTCCTGGCTCGCTGATCAGCGCCCGGATCCTCGCCACCGCTGGACAAGGAATCCATTCTGCCCAGCCTCCCCTGCAGGCCTCTGATCTGCCTGGCATCGACGCAATCGCCGAATATTCTGTGCTTTAAATGACAATTCGCCGATAAATGTGATGTAAGCCTTGATTTTCGGGCTGCAAAGTATACAATTTAGCGTATAGCTTCTATACCCCAAGGAGGCATACATGAAGCACATGAAAAAGTTGGCGCTATTAGGTGCCATAGTACTGACCCTTCTTCTGGGCTCCTGCGACGCCCTGTTTTCCAATAAGTTCCAGGAAGCGGGCCTCGGCCAAGTCACCGCGAGCAAGATTCAAGATGTAGAGGCCACCGAAGAGGGTGCTACGACTCTTATCGACGAATCAGGCATTCTGTCCGGCCAATTATCTCAAGCCTTCTTCGATATGCTCAAGGACAATCCAGAATTGAGCGATGCAACCCTGGCTAAGCTACAAACTGTATTTGATAACCCCGATACCCAACCCATTATCGCCCAGGCAGCCATAACCCTGGCTATCCAAATCGAGCTGGACGAGGTGAGCGCCGATGAAGTGGTGGCGAATGCCCCGGCTGCCATCGCGCTTTTATCCGACGAAGGCTTCGATATCGATGATCCGGAAGATCTCCAGAAATTCTTGGATATGCTTCTACCAGCGGATATTACGGGTAAAGCTAAGGCGTTTACTACAGCCCAGCTCGAAGCTATCGAGGAAATGATCGATCAGTTGGTTGGTTTGAAAGCCTATTTCACGAAGCTTGCGGCTAATATCAAAGCCAATGGACTCAAGGCTGCCGACCTGGATATAGGCACCCTGGCCCAGATTCATCTTCTGGTGAAGATAATGAATACGGTCAAACCGCTCTATCCCCCGCTTCCGGAGACGCCTAAACTAGGGGCCTCGGTCAGGGCTATCCTCGAGAATATGGACAATGCAGGCTTTAACCCCGGCACCTACATTGATGTAAGCGATTTGGAGAAAGAAGGGGGCTTCGAAGCTCTCCTCGACGATCCCGATCTCGTGGTGCTCTTGGAAGCCGGCGGCCTGGATCTTTCGGAACTCTTCGGCGATAGCTGAGAGAGTCGCGAAAATCGCGCATGATCAGATAAATTAAGGAGTAGGAATATGAAACGAATACTGCTTATTATCGCGATTGCGGCTCTTGCGGCTGGCGTCGCGTTTGGACAAACCTCTCTTGGAAGCGTGCAACCCAAAAACGCCCGTGCTATGGGCATGGGTGGCGCCTTCAGGGTTTTCAGTACCGGCTACGACACGTTCTTCGGCAATCCCGCGGGCTTCGCGAATGAACGAGGTTCTCTCACGCTGGCGGATATCGGTATGTGGGGCTACGTAAAACCTACCCAGGAAAATATCGCCAATGTGCAAAAGCTCATGAACGATCAAGCCAGCACCTCTGAAATGGTTAACTATATCGGTAATTTCATAACCGGCAACGGTCTAGGTCTTGGCGCATCAGTCGGTTTGGGTTGGGCGGGTAGAGGATTCGGCCTGGGCTTTAACCTTGTTACCGATGAAATCGCCGTGGGCTCCT
>CAZHFN010000026.1:0-9364 GCA_964531105.1 uncultured Treponema sp.
AAGGAAGCCGAAATCACCGGCGATGCGCCTCGTTCTCAAGCCACCCATGGAAACATTCGTCATGGCTTTGTCTATGAGCGGGTACCTCATATCACATTAAAATCGATTGCGAACAACGTTGAAATTGACGTCATCTGGGATAAGTGGCAGGCAACGTTAGAACCACTCCGAAAAACGCTCAACGCAACTATTGCGAAGAATTGGGAGGATTGGGAAATACCACGAGAAGCCGATGCCTCGTGGCCGGATTCGGTTAAAAGTCTGCATGCCGAATGGTGGGAAGCCAGAATAGCGCGGCAGAAGGAAATCGACGCATCGATCGCAGCCAAGGCGGAATTCGAGTATCTCTACGATAAACCCTATACCGACAAGAAAAGAGTTCGCGTGGCAGGACCTTTCACCGTTGAATCCTTAAGCCCGCATCGCACCCTCGGCGTCGATGAAAATGGCGACCTGATCGATATCTCGAATGAGAAAAGTCCCGATTACGGCGCCGCTCAGACCTTCCCGCAGATGATCCTGGAAAACCTGAAAATCGCCGGGGTTCAGCAGGCCCATAGAGAGGATAAGATCGTATTCACCGCGCTCAATCCTTGGCCTGGCGATATGGTATGCGCCGAAGGACGCTATCCTGAAGGCGTCTCGGAAAAGCGAGCGGCGATTTTCATCGGCCCCGAATTCGGCACCGTCCAACGCGCCGACCTCGTCGCCGCGGCCCGCGAAGCCGGCGATGCCGGATTCGATGTTCTCATCTCCTGCGCCTTTAACTACGAAGCTCACAGCACCGAATTCAACAAACTCGGGCGCATCCCCGTCCTTAAGGCGCGCATGAACGCCGACCTCCATATGGCAGCCGATCTTAAAAACACCGGCAAAGGAAACCTCTTCGTCATCTTTGGCGAGCCCGACATCGACCTACTCGACGAGGCCGATGGCAAGCTCAAGGTAAAAGTGAACGGCGTCGACGTCTTTAAACCCCAAACAGGCGAAGTAGTCTCCCACGGCGCCGACGGCATCGCCTGCTGGTTCGTCGATTCCGACTACAACGAAGAAAGCTTCTTCGTCCGCCAAGCCTACTTCCTCGGCGCCAACGACCCCTACAGCTCCCTAAAAACCACCCTCAAGGCCGAAATCGACCAAGACGCCTGGTCCACCCTCCACAGCGACACTTCCCGCCCCTTCGACAAGCCCAAAACCGGCCGCATCGCGGTGAAAGTGATCAACCACTTGGGTGACGAGGTTATGAAGGTGTTTAGGGTATAAGGGGGATCTATGTATACAAAGACAATTATTTGTCTTGCTAACTCAAGAAAGCCTCCATCTGGTCGTTGCATCGCAGGGAAAGAATATGATGGTTCAGAACCGGGTTTATGGATCAGGCCGGTGAGCAGTCGACCTTCTAGGGAAATTTCTGAAGAAGAGCGAAGGTATAAAAACGGGAAGAGGGCACAAATATTTGACATCATTGATATCCCGTTAAAATGCCATGAACCACTTTTTCATCAGACAGAGAATCATCAAATTGATGAAGATTATTACTGGATGCAAAGAGGAAGAGCTGATTGGAAAAAGATACAATCCCTAGTCGATTCCTACGATCAAAATTTCTGGATTCGCGGTGAAAATACTCTTTATGGCTATAACGATAAAATACCAGAATTGCATACGCTTTCTATACAAAGCTCCCTCAAGTTAATCGTTCCAAGTCAGCTTGAACTGCATGTTCTATCAGAACCAGGATTCGAGGGAAGACCATCCAGAAAACGTGTCCGTGCAAAATTTCGATACCATGATTCTGATTATGAACTATCAGTGACAGATCCGGAGATCGAAGAAATTTATCTTTCAAAACCAGAACAGCATTATAATATAAGTGATGCTTTGCTATGTATCAGTCTTGCTGAAGTTTGGAACGGATATGCATTCCGCTTGGCGGCATCGATAATAACACCTCATCGGTGTAAAGGATAAAATGAATAGAGAAATTTTTACTATTGGACATTCCAATCACTCAATTGAAAAATTCATTGAACTCTTATATCTCAATAAGATACAAGTGGTTGCAGACGTACGGTCAGCACCATATAGCAAATTATACCCGCAATACAATAAAAACCAGTTGCAAGCTAGCCTGAAGCAACAGGGGATTCTCTATGTTTTTCTTGGGAATGAATTAGGAGCAAGAAGTCAAGATCCTTCATGCTATCAAAACGGTAAAGTGCAGTTTAGTTCACTTGCTCAGACCAGCTTATTTAAATCTGGTTTGGAAAGAGTAGAAGAGGGGGCTTTGAAGTTCAGAGTAGCAATAATGTGCTCAGAAAAAGACCCAATTGAATGCCATAGAAATATTCTTGTCGCTCGGGAACTTGTAAAGCGAGGCTCCAAAATATCCCATATTTTGGCAGATGGTACAATTGAAGCATACGAAGATACTACAAAACGTCTCCTTGATACATTTGGCATGAAGCTGGACGATATGTTTCGTACAAATGAGGAAATCATCGAGGATGCCTATAACCGACAATCTTCGCGTATTGCGTTTGTAGCGGAAGAACAAAATAGCGGCGCTTGGTTAATGCAGGATGAAAAAATTGTTCACGGAGAAAAATAATGAAGCTATATACCATTGGATTTACAAAGACGAGCGCTGAGAATTTCTTTGAAAGATTAAAAAAATCAGGAACAAAAGCTATAATAGATATACGACTCAACAATGTCTCACAACTTGCTGGCTTTGCAAAACGTGATGACCTGAAATATTTTGCCAAAGCTATTTGTGGTATCGATTACTCCCATATGCCACAATTGGCTCCAACGCAAGAAATTCTTGATGCCTTCAAAAAAAATGGAGGGCTGTGGTCGGAATACGAACAAAAATTTATCGAACTCATGAAATCACGACATATAGAGAATATGGATAAAGAAATGCTAGATGGTGGCTGTCTTCTGTGCAGTGAGGATAAGCCAACTCATTGCCATAGGCGACTTGTGGCTGAATATCTTAAACGTAAATGGGGCAATGTGGAAATCATTCATTTATAGAAGCTATCAAACATGACGTTGGACTTCCCCCAGAATCATTCTGGTCCTGCACGAACTGGTGAAGTACCTGTATCACGCTATGCGATCTGATAAATTGGCCTTACAATTATCGAAATATGCTATGGAAGAATCCCAACACTGATTTTATACTTAGCAGAGCAGTCTAAAATGGCTAACGAGAGGGACTATATGACAAAAAACATCCGCGGAATGTCCATCGCTTTTTTTGCTGCGGTTCTTCTCTTCCAGGGATACTCTCAAAATCTGGATTCTATTAAAACTTCTGCCGAAGCCGGAGATCCCAATGCTCAATTTGATCTTGGCTACGCCTACCTGTGGGGCGAAGGAGTCGACCAAGACGACTCGGAGGCGGTGTATTGGTTTATCTTGTCGGCCGAACAAGACCATATGGACTCGCAGTACTACCTTGGGGCGCTCCTCGAATCAGGAAGAGGCATATCGCAAAACTCCCGCCGAGCAGCCCAATACTTTTTCGATGCCGCAGAACAAGGCCATGCATACGCTCAATACGAGCTGGGTTATTCCTATATGTATGGTCGAGGCACAGCGAAAGATCCGGTACTTGCCTACGCATGGCTCAGCATCGCCTACGCGACCGCTTCGGATTTGAACGACAGAGAGCTTATGCGTCAGGCTGATTCCAGCCGACAGCTCTTGGCGCTGGAGATGTCCTCCAATGATATAATCGAAGCCCGACTCAAGGCTATGAACTTCAGTCCTGTGAGACAACACTAGCATAGAGATATGCTACTATCGCCCATAGTAACTGGGATTTAACACATTATTCTGACACGTACTTTTATTTCCTTGCGCCCTTTCCCCTTTCCCATTACACTTTGTAAAAATGTACGTACAACCCATCGCCGAGGCTAAGGCTCCGGTTCAGCTCGCGCAGAATAAGGTTAGGCCGCCGGTGGTGGCTTTTTTCCGTCTGATATCGCCCCTCTACATGAAGGCGGCTCTGGGATTTTCCAGGGTGAGGCTGATCCATGGGGAGCGTCTGGCGCAGGTCTATGCCAATTTTTTCCAAGGCAAGACGAGGCTTCTCATCGCGTTCCGTCATCCCTATGGCGATGAGGCCCAACTTATGGCCTATGTGATTGGCCGGCTTATCACCAAGGAGGCCAAGGCTAGGGGGATCGGGCTTGGGCAGAAACCCCACGCCCATTTCGTGCACGGCTACGAGGTGCCGCTCTGGGCGGGAGCCTTCGAGCGCTGGCTTTTGCCCCGGGTTGGAGCCCTGCCGGTGTACCATAGCAAGTTCGACAGTCTGAGCATCAAGCGCATCCGCGGCCTCATGAAGGACGGGCAGTATCCCATTGCCCTGGCGCCGGAGGGGCAGGTTTCCTATTCCAGCGAGGAGGCGCCTAGGCTGGAATCGGGGGCGGCAAGGATCTGCCTCTGGTGCGCCGAAGATTTGCACAGAGAAGGGCGGAGCGAGGATGTAGTTCTTCTGCCCATTTCGATTCATCATCGCTGGCCCAAGGCGACAGAGAAATCCTTGGATGCGCTCATCGCGGCTATGGAGGGGGACTGCGGCCTCGCCCAGGCTGAGACCTGGACGAGCCGGTTCGAGCGGTTAAAGCGCCTGGGCGAGGCCGTGCTGGCATCGGCCGAACATCAGTATCGGCATTTCTACGGCGCCGAGCTGCCTGAGGCGCCGGGGCTTTCCAACGCCCAAAGATTATCCAACCTGCGCCAGGCCGCGCTCACAACCGCCGAGCACTGCTTTCACCTCAAACCCGAGGGTGATGAAATACGGCGGGTCTACAGGATCCGCCAGACGGGCTGGGACAGAATTTTCAGGACCGACCTGGCCGAAACGGCAGCATCGCGCCCCACCTCAGCCCTTCATCGGAGCATGGCCGACAGGCTGGCGGGCGAGGCCTGGTACGCTTCCCGGCACATGGAACTGGTAGACCTGGCCTACTATCTCGACCTGGATCGGCTCAAGCCCGAGGATCCTCTGGAACTCTATATAGAAACCGCTCAGAATTATTACGATCTAATCTCTCGGCTCAAGGGCGGCAATATCTCTAATAGGAAGAATCTTCGCCCCAAGGAAGGAATCGTGATTGTCGGCAAGCCATTGATTATTGCCGAGACTCTTGGCGAGCTGGGGCTCGAAGGCAAGACCGGCAAGACGGCGGTAGAGGCCCTGAACGGGGCTCTGTTGAAAGAATTCCTGGCCTGCATAGACGAATTGCAGGCTGAACGGCGATAAATTTAGCCTCAACTCTGTTAGTGTTTCTTTTTAACACATTCAAAAGGCTATTTTTGATACACCTGAGTGAATTTCACCCGCTCTTGCCGCAGGTTTTTAATTCTTCTGTTCCTAAGCTCATTTTTTCCATACTCCCAATCCCCGAAATTCATTAAATCCAGCCCTCAATCTCTAGCTATAAATTATTTATAATTTTTTTAATCATTATATTATAATGATTTTCTTGTTAATCCAGTAAAATCCTGTTATCCTGTCAAACATTTGGCACGCCTATTGCTTATATATAAGTGGACGCCCGAAAGGGGTCCCGCACGGAACGGCAGCCCGTGAGGCACAAGCCTTCCGGCGAAATAATAACCTAAACCTTTTTGGAGGTACTGTATGAACAACCTGACCCTTTACGCTAACAACCCATTTGATCTGATCGATCGCTTCTTCTCCAACGACGAGCTTATCTACAGCGGTTTTAGGACCCCTGCGGTGGACATTAGTGAAGAGGATAACCGCTACCTCATTGAGGCCGAGCTGCCCGGACTTTCCGAAAAGGATGTCCAGCTCGAGCTCAAGGACGGCATTCTCTATCTCTCCACCGCCAAGAAAGAGACCAAGGAAGAGAAGAGCGCCAAGAACCGCTGGCTGCGCAGGGAGCGCAAGGAGTTCCAGTTCTCCCGCTCCTTCGATTTGCCGGACAATGTGGATGTAGAAAAGATTGAGGCCAGCTTCCGCGACGGCCTGCTCAGCATTACCCTGCCCAAGAAGGCCGAAGCTGCCCCCAGGCTGGTGCCCGTGAAGGCTGCGTAAGTAGAGTTCAAGGCAGCGGTGATGCTGCGGTTTAGGGGCCGGCCGGGATTTATCCCGGCCGGCCCCATTATTTGCCCTCAACGTCGCACCTTAACCTGACAATTGCCTTGGCCTGACACCCACCCCTGCACTAACCAGCCTCCTTACGCCCTGCCCCTCTTCCCAAGGTTGGCCCATGTACTGCAGAATCCATCCGCGGACAAAATTTTCGGAGGTGGGCTGAATGGCGAAGCGGACAATCATAGAAGTGAATCAGGATCTCTGCGATGGCTGCGGGGCCTGCGAAATAGGCTGCCCCGAAGGCGCACTCAAAGTGATAGACGGCAAAGCCAGATTGGTAGGTGAAAGCCTCTGCGACGGCCTGGGCGCCTGCATTGGCCACTGCCCCCGCGGCGCCATCCGCGTCACCGAGAGGGATGCGGATTCCTACGACGAGGCAGCCGTTCTGGACAAAATTATTCCCCAAGGCTCCGAGGTACTCAAAGCCCATTTCGCGCATCTGGATCATTTTGGCCAGGACCTTTACATAGAACAGGCTATAGCCAAGCTGGACAGTCTGGGCGTCGCCGTACCCTCAGGCTACGAAAAATTCCGCAAGCCCGCCCAGCCCAAGTTTGTAAAACCCTGTTCAGCTTTTTCCAGAAGCCTCGCCGACATGGCGGCTCGATCCGGCTCCACACCGGCGACTGCCAGTCCTGCCCTGGCGCAACCCGCTCCAGTATCCGGTTTTAGCCTGAACCCAAGCCCTGCCACCGACAAACCGTCGCTCAAACCCAATAGCCCCAAGCCCCACAACTGGCCAGTCCAGCTTCACCTGATCAACCCCAGGGCTCCCCAGTTCGCCGGCGCCCATCTGCTTGTCGCCGCCGACTGCACCGCCTTTGTTATGTCCGATTTCCACCAAACGCTCGCCGATGGGAAAAGCCTTGTCATAGCCTGTCCCAAGCTCGATTCAGGAAGGGATATCTATGTTTCCAAGCTCGCGGCCCTCATAAGCCAGGCCGAAAGCGTCGAGGCAGCCATCATGGAAGTGCCTTGTTGCGGTGGCCTTACAAGACTTTTAGAGGAGGCGCGGCAGAAGGCTGAGCGCCCTCTGCCCATAAATCTGGTAGTGGTCAGTTCGGAAGGGAAGATTCTGGGCAGAAAGACGATTTAACCCTCGCCCAGGCGCGCTCTTAGTGGCGTTCTGGCATTGCAGCGGCGCAGCCTGAGCAAATGTCAGCGCAAATGCTCAGGATTGAGGCCTTCGAGCTCGGGCACCACGAAAATTCCGTCTTTTCTCACGAGTCTGTCGTCAAACCAAATTTCCCCTCCCCCCGATGCCTTATCCTGCATGAGGACCAGATCCCAGTGGAGGCTGGAGCGGTTGCCGTTGAAGCAGTCGTCGTAGGAGTTACCGGGGGTAATGTGGACGGAGCCCCGAATCTTTTCGTCGAAAAGGGTGTCCAGCAGAGGCTGGGTGATGAAGGGATTCACGCCTATGGCGAACTCGCCCAGGTAGCGGGCGCCCTCGTCTATGTCCAGCATGCCGTTTATCCGCGTGCTGTCGTTGGCGGAAGCGCTGACTATCTTGCCGCCCTTAAACTCCAGGCGCACGTTTTCAAACTTGAAGCCGTCCTTTTCGCTGGGCGCGTTGTAATGCACCACCCCTTCCACAGACTCGCGCAGCGGCGCCGTGTAGACTTCTCCGTCGGGAATATTCATGCTGCCGTCGCACTTGATAGCCGGCATACCCTTGATGGAAAAGCGCAGATCCGTATCGGGTCCCAGAACTCTCACTTTGTCGGTACGCTGCATCAGTTCTACCAATGGATCCATGGCCTTGGACATTTTAGCGTAATCCATGGTGCAGACGTCGAAATAGAAATCCTCGAAGGCTTCCTCGCTCATGCCGGCGTTCTGGGCCATGGCGGCCGAGGGAAAACGCAGCACTACCCATCTCGTATTGGGCACCCGCTCTTCGATATGGACCTTCCCCCAAATATATTTGTTGTAGAGTCCCATCTTGTCTGAGGGGATATCCTTCCAGGCGAATGAGTTGCGCAGGCTCGTGAATCCTATATAGGCATCCATGGCCTTCATGCGCTCCAGTTCGAATTGGGCCTGGAGGGCAAACTGTTCTTCGGGCCCGCCCCTGAAGAGTTCCCGGTCGATCGCCCTGTCCTTGAGATCGACAAAGGCCAGTCCACCGGCCCCATGAACCGCCCGCACCAGGGCTTTGACGAAATCGGGTTCGGTGTTGTTGTTTTGTATCAGTAACTTTTCGCCTTTGCGCAGCTTTACGGAATAATTGACCAGAATGTCTGCTAGTTTTTCCATCCGAGGATCGGTCATCGTGTTGCTCCCTTTTCTGTATTGTTACTTTTAAGTGCGCACCTACTTTGCACACCACCGCCGCCGCTTTTTCAGCATTGTCAATCCAGGCGCCTCGACAAAACGCCGTTTTTTACCCATACTCGCAGGCTATGGAAGATCAAGCCCCATCCTGTTCCGGACCTTTCGGTGGCGCATCAATCAAGTATCCGGTGCAGTTCGATCTAAGGATAATCTATCTCAAAGCCGAAGTTCCAGCCGATCTGGAGTCAAAACTAAGCGCGCTCTTTCTCAGTCTGCAGGTGCCCTGTAGCCTCATCCAGGGCGTCGCCAAGCCCGAGGGGCGCTACGGGCGCATGGGCGCCCGCATTCGGGTGGATTCCGCCCTGATCATGAAAAAGCTCTACGCCGCCGTGGCCGCCATTCCCGGGGTCAAGGCAGTGATTTAAAGATTTTTTCCTTTTCCGCTTCCTCTGCCCAGGCATACTGCAGAATATAATAGCTTTTCTTGAATCTTTCCCGGTAAGGCGGAGCCTCTTCCCATCCCTTCCAGCTAAAGGGCTTTTCCTTGAACATCGCCAGCTTCCCTCGCACAGTGGAAGCTTGGGGGTCCCAGAGCAAGGCTTCTATTACAAAGCCGTCCGTCTTGGTGATGCGCAGGGTATCCCTGTCGGTACCCAGGTAACCGGTCCGATCGTCTTTTAACACCATCCCTGAGGATGGATCGCTCACGTTGATAAGGGTCCAGGGAAGCCTTAGCCTGATAAAATTGCCTTCGATATTCCAGAGCTCGCCCGCTTCGTCGAAATCGCCCTTGGGCAGGGCCGAGGCATCGAAGCGTTTTTCAGGGATTTTTCGGCCGTCCTTTGTAGTAACGGATCCATTCACCAACATGCTCATCCGCTCAAATCGCCCATCGTTGTAGACTTGTGTCGCATAACGCGAAGATGCCGCGTTGTACGA
>CAZHFN010000026.1:9464-12522 GCA_964531105.1 uncultured Treponema sp.
GCTCCGCTACCCGATACCACGGCTCCTGGAGTCTCGGGCTTAATCACTTCGTTGGCCATGAGGCCGTAGTTTTGCTCCGGGTCCACCACATTGTGCCAAAGCACGTGCCTGTCGTAAGGCACCATGAGCATCTCGGTGGTCCAGGTTTTCTTGACCCACTCGTCCATCCACTCGAAGACCACGCCACCGGCATAGCCTTCCCGCTCTATTGCGGCGAGCATTCTCAGTATCTCGTCGCCGGCCGTTGCCTCGTCTACACCGCCATGGTGAAGGCCGTCGGGGGCGAAGTGGGCGATGCCCGCTCCGTTGGCCATGCCAAACTCGGCCACGAGGGCTGGATAGCGCTTGTGGCTTTCCATGAATTCCTTAAGATAGCCACCGTAGCGTAAAAGGCCCTTTTCGTCCTTGTAGGATCCGTACGCCAACTCGTTATTTATAAAATCAGGATAGTTGGGATAAATATGGTAGGCGCCAAAGAGGCCTGCCTTCATTTCTGCGCTAATTTCGAAGTGGTCTATGGCTACGCTGGCCCTATCGTTGCCCTTATTCTTCTTTCCTGTTACTGGGTCCCACTCCGAGTCGTGCTCCTTGGGGTCCAGGGTGGGCCAGCTTACGATAGCCACGGGGTGGAGTTTCCCATATCGCTCGGCTTCGATAGAGGCCACTTCATCCAATGACTCGGCCAGCCAGGCTTCGGTGGGAGAGGCCTTGGCACCAGCCGACACGAAGCGGCCCGAATATGTGGCTCCTTTGTTCCGAGCGTCGGTGGCTATAACTTCTTCGCTTTCCAATTCACGGCCCACCAGCCAGCCTAAAAGCCAGGGTGAAACGTCCACGGTGTAGATTCCCCACGCTCGACCCTTGCGCTCAGGCACATTGGCCCTGCCGTAGATGGCGTCGATGCCGTAGTCTATTTCCTTGAGATAACTCTCCCTATATTCCCGGGCCAAATAATCGCCATTCGCCGGATGCTCTTCAGGCCAAAGCTCTTGGAGGAGATAAAGGGTTTTTTCCGGTTTTTGTGTGTTGTGCAGGTACAAGGCCCGGTACAGTTCCGGCGGCGGCAGGGTATAGACGCGCACCGTATTGGCATTCATGTCCGCAATGGCGTCAAGCCAACGCATGTAGGTGTCCAGATCCTGGGGAAACTGGGTAAAGTATTTGCCCGGTTCCGCCAGACCCATATTAACGCCCCGCACGAAGAATTCCTTCCAGAGGCCATCCTTGTCCTTCATCTGGAAACCCTTGCCAAAGGCCCTTACCCTGAACTCTGGCTGTCGGACGCCGCCCTGGGTTTCAGCCTTGGTAGTCCTGGCTTTGACCGAATCCTTCAGAATTTTCTGCATCAAAGGAACGTAGGCTTTCCAGAAGAAATAGTCGTTGTTATCCACCGAATCGTCGGCCAGCACTCGCTTAACCCAGCTTATGCCCTTAATGCGAAAGGGGGCTGCAGGCTTGTTGATTTCGGCAAAATCCCCGGCGAAATACCAGCCCGTATATTGAGTATTCCTGCTTATATACGCAGCGGGGAATCGGGAGGGCAGCCCCCGGGCTTCGAATTTAGCCTTGCCTTCGGCGGTGAGATCGAATTCGAACTCAGCGACCACTTCGGTTCCCGGCTTGGGATTTGTCCACTCAAACCAGTACCTGTAGGAGACCGGGTTTTTCAGCTTGAACTCGCCCTGCCATTCGTCCTTGAACGAAAAGCGCATACCCTGCATGCCCACATCCCTGCCCAGGCTGAGCACCTCAATCTCATCCTTGTCCGAAAAGATCACATAACCCCGGCCGAAAAAGTTCCATGGGGTCTTGTGCTGCTCCTCATAGCTTTCAATCACCCATGTAGGTACCTCGTTGCCCACAGAAAGGTCGACAAAGTAGCGTCCTATCCATCCTGTCCACTCCACTCCTAAAAGCCGGCCCAGGGTATCCCTGTCCACTTGGTTGGTAGGGGAGGCCGCGGTGTTGAATTCGGCGATAAATGTATTACCCTCACCTAAATTCTGGCGGATAGTGCGTATATCCTCGGCCGAAAGCCCTCCATAGATTTTAGGCGACCACTCACCCGAGAGCCTTCGCTGCATGTAGTCATCTTTATACACGCCATAGGTATCGGTTATGTAGATAAGGTCGGGCCTTGTGCCACTGGTGGGTAATGGAATGCCCCTCCACTCGTCCTTTCCATAGGGATAAAAGCCGAAATAGTCGGATTTTTCGTCGTAGAGCTGCTTGGAACCCGATTTAGCGATCTTTTCGTTTTTTAGAATCCAGAAGAGCCCCGCATGCTCCCGATAATCTGGATATGGCACTGTCTTGTCCACCGCCCATACTTCCAGCTGCCTAAAGGGAAAGAGCCGCCACACCAACCCAGGTAATATGAATATTGAAGAAAAGGCCACGGTGACTACGATCATGAGAAAATAAAGTATTCCCAGCGCCGAACGCCGCTTTGCAGTTTTCGCTTTCATGCGCTCTTCCCCTGGGCGAAGCCCTTGCGCTCCATGACTCCCCAGCCTTTGGGCTTTTTCAGGGCGCTGAAATATCCCAGTACTCGCCACATGGAAAACACCTGCCTGGGTCCAAAGTTTTCTAAAAAGGCTAAACCCAGAAGCTTGAGGGTATCCTTATAGCTGAAATAGGCGATCTGCCGTTCCGCGATAAGTATGGAGCTCATGGATATGAGAATCCCCAGGAGGATGGTTGAAATAAAAAGAAGGAGGGCTAGCTTGGCGCTGATGAGGCCGAAGATGGCCGCGATGACTACCATGAGGTAGCCCTGAATTTCGAAGAGAGGTCCTATCATTTCGAAGATGAGGAAGTAGGGCATGGCAACCATACCCATCGTGCCGAAGGATGGATTGAAAAGCAGCTTTCTATGGAAGAACATTATATCGATAAGACCCCGGTGCCACCTATCCCGCTGCCGTTTTAGTATCTTGAGGCTTTCGGGTACTTCGGTCCAGCAGTTGGCATTGTAGGCATAGCCAATGCGGTATTTTTGCTTTTTCTCCCTCATAAGCCTGGCTATGCGCACCACCAGTTCCATATCCTCGCCCAC
>CAZHFN010000026.1:12622-14618 GCA_964531105.1 uncultured Treponema sp.
AGGTATCCGAGATTGACGATTATGGAATACCAGGCGAAATCGGTATTGAAATCCACGACAAATGTCTGAAGTTGATCCAGGAAGGGCGCCCTCAAGAGCACATCCCAGTAGCGGAGCAAATACAGGAGGGGGAAAAAAAGAATTGAGGCAACCAGGATTAGATAGAGGCTCCTTATCATTTTCCAGTCTTTTTTTTCTTCTTTGGGAATCTCTGGGGGAGCCAGGCGTGTAAGACCGCATCGTTCCAGTAGCCTGTCGGGCAGGTAACGTCTGCATTCTGTCTCTACCGCGGGATTGCGGGCAGCCTCCTCGCAGAGAATTTCCAGCAGCTTAGCCTCCACGCCCTCATCTCTGTTGAGTTTTAAGAATTCCAGGATTTCAGAAGACTTCCCCATTGACAGGAGAGTACGTAAAAGTCGCTCTGCGGCTACGGCTCCCGATCCTGTAAGCCTGACGATGAAGTACTCCATTCTTCCTGCCAGGACTTCGGCCAAGCGTCGCTGTACGGCTTCATCGCTTGTAGTTTCAAATACATTTACTACCGAGGGAATGAAGCGGGAGTGGGCTCCCAGAATTTTCACCAAGCCCGCCTGGGCTGCAGGTCCGGATGAGGGATAGGCCAGATATTTAAGAAGCGCATCCACATTGTCCTGGCTGTTAGCGTTGCCCAGGGAGCGGATGGCAACATTTCGTATAAAGTCTTCCTTATTTTCAAGAAATTCAGGATCGTTCAGCATGTCTGGGTGTATAGCCTCGAGATTCTCCGCGGCTTTGGTGAGTATTCTTTTATAATTAGCCAGGACAAACTCTTTATCAGCTCTCGGCTGTGTCGTTTTCAGCCCCTCTGCAGGAGCTTCCCCATTCCCTCGCTGCAAATTAGCCAATGTCTCGGAGGCCTTCCTCAGTAAATCAGCTAAATACTCTTTCAGGTCCCCACACAGGATTCTGCTGCCCATATCCACAAATAGTTCCACAAGCTCGCTTTCCTGGCGCTCACGATAGGCTCTTAAGGGAGATAGCGCCTCCGTCCCAAAGGAGGCAATGAGCATATTTACCTTGTCCCTGTACCAGCGCCTTGCCCCTAGCAGGCTTTCTGCAAGGAAAGGCAGAGATCGAGGGTCTCCGATGTCGGCAAGTGCGTTCGCTATGATTAGTTTGGTAGGAGGATCCTTTTCCTCCGCAAGGGCCTTTTCGAGACTTAACCTTGCGTCATCATCAGCCAGAATGCCCAGCCCCAAGGCTGCGTCCTTTCTCCTGTAGGTACTCGGGCTTGTCATCCAGTGGAGCAGCTTGCTTCTCTCCTTCTGGATTTCCTGATTTTGCAATAGCTTTTGTCGCTCTTCCCCAGGCAGCTCTGTGGACTGGCTCAGCTTGAGATAGAGGTCGAAAAATCTTCTGGCTATTCTCTTTTTTTGGGATTTTTCCGCATCAAAGACGCTGGCCAGATTTGCGTAGCCCTTCTGACGCCCCTCTTCTTCCAAAGCCAGACTGGTTTTATTAGCTAGAACCCTTAGAATAATTATTATATCCAGCCACACTAAAAAAGCGGCGGCAAGAAGAATGTACTCGACATCCAGCTTCATCAGAGCCCGCCGCCAGAGGTCATGTTGCGCACAATTCCTAGGAGTTCGCCTAACAAGTAAGGCTTTTGGAGATAATGATCAATTCCCTGCCCGTAGGCGCGCTGTACGGAATTCTCGTTTTTCCGGTGGGAAAGCAGTATGAAGGGTATGTCCTTGGTGCCCGATTTGGCAGCCAGGCTATCTTTCAGCATGAACCCGTCCACCTTGGGCACCATGAGCTCGGATATTATGAGGTCGAAGCCCTCTTCGGCCACCATTGTGAGGGCTTTACCGCCGTCTTGGGCAATGGAAACCTTGTAATCGTTGTTTTCGAGAAAAGTTTTCAAGACACTGGTGTGCACTTGGTTGTCGTCCACCACGAGGATCTTGGCCCTTGCCTCGGATTCATTGCCTATCTCCGATGATGTGCATAC
>CAZHFN010000026.1:14718-17064 GCA_964531105.1 uncultured Treponema sp.
CTGGTATTCTATCCTGGCCATTCCCTCGTCGATTCCGAAGACGGCCAGCACATCGTCCTCAATGCCTTCGGCGTAAAATCGCAGGGATGCCTGTTCGTCTATGAATTCCCTAAAGAAAGTCTCATCGTAGAGCCCTGTTGTGGAGTCGCGCGTTTGAGCTTCGTTTACCTGGCTAGCTGTCTTCTGGAGCTGCTCGTTCAGCTCCTTCAGCCTGGCCACCTCCTCGCCCATGGCTTTGTAATCGGGCTTAGTTTTTTCACCCCGCAGGCCCGATTCCAGCGCAAGTCCGCACTCCAGGTTTTTTAAAGTTTCGATGTAGCTGGGAATATTCTCCTTTATGATAGACCCGTGCTGGGGTAGGATTGCCTCCAATTCCAGGCAGGAAATAAGCTCCATCGTGGGTCGCAGAATCTCATTGGATGGCATGTAGTGTTCATGGAAGTGCTTCATGGCTTCCATGTAGCCTTCATTGGCATAGAGCGACCAGCGCTCCGAAAATGCGCCGAAAAGATCGCTGGACAGCAGAAACTTGGTCTGCCTGTCGTAGGTGGCGATGGCGCCGGGGAAATGAAGGTAGGGGGTAGGGATAAATTGAAGGGTTCTGCCGCTGGCGAGACTTAAAGTATATCCATGCTCGTCAACGAGGTAGGGCGGAGAATTAATCCCATAAAAACGCAGAAGAGACCAGGTTCTCCAGTGGGTGACGATAGTGAACTTCATGCCCGCAGCTTCCATATAAGGGAGGGCCGCAGCCAGGTCTGGATCCTGGTGGTGCAGTACAACGTAGCGGATTTTTTCTAAAGGCAGAACCGTAGCCACTGCTGCCATCACTTCCTTGGCATCCAGGGCCGAGCCCGGATCGAAAAGAATTCCTTCGTCGCCTTCCACCAAGAGGTAGGGATTGCAGAGGAGATCTTCGGTAAGCTGCGAATTTCCAACCCAGTAGTACCCGCCACCTAAAGCAGTCACTTCGCTCATGCGCACATCCATTTCTTTCGTTCTGTCATTCTAGTATCGGCCTAACCGGAGGTCAGCACAAGATGCCGCCTTTCATTTAGCCACACATACCTATTCGTTTTAATAACTGATTGCAAGCATATTTCATTTGACAGCGCTTTATCGGAGGAGTATTCTACTACATCCATATTTGCAGGAGGACTGCATGAGTACTCTAATTGCATTGGTCGCTATCGCGATCTATGTGATCTTCTACTTCACCTACGGTAAGAAGATCCGCGATAACGTCCTACAAAGTAAAAAGGCGCCCGAAGCCCCGTCCAAGAGGCTCGAAGACGGCGTCGATTACGTTCCAACTTCCAAGTACGTCCTTTTTGGCCACCACTTCGCCTCCATCGCCGGAGCCGGTCCCATCACCGGTCCCGCCATGGCTGTCGCCTGGGGCTGGCTGCCTGGACTTCTCTGGATCTGGTTCGGCAATATCTTCCTTGGCGCCATCCACGACTATCTGTCCCTGGTGGCATCCATCCGCTACGACGGACGCTCCATGCAGTTCGTCGCCCAGGACGTAATCGGCAAGAAGGCAGGCAAAACCTTCAGCTGGTTCATCCTCTTCCTCTGCATCCTGGTAGTGGCTGCCTTCGGCGATATTGTCGCCGGTCAGTTTGCCGCCGATGGACGCGTTTTCTTCTCCTTCGTATTCTTCTGCGTCGCCGCAGTAATCGCGGGCTACTTCATGTACAAGTCCAAGCTCGGCCTGGGCAAGGGCACGATCATCGGTATTGCTTTAGTTATTCTCGCCTTCTGGCTGGGCGAAATGCTCCCGGTCAAGTGGGCCAAGGATATCTATTTCCTCATCATCTTCGTCTACATCGTTCTGGCATCCACGTTGCCGGTTAACCTCCTTCTCCAGCCTCGAGACTATCTGTCATCTTATTTCCTTTATTTCGGCCTCCTGGTTGGAAGCATCGCAGCTCTGTTCAGTTTCAAAGCCCTGGACGCCATTCCCGCCTTCACATCCTTTAGCGCCAAGCTCATCGGACCGGCGGGCAATCTCCAGCCTTCGCCGTTCTGGCCAACGGTTCCGCTTATCATTGCCTGTGGCGCCCTCTCGGGCTTCCACTCCCTGGTCTCCGCGGGAACCTCATCCAAGCAACTCAAGACCGAAACCGACGGTCTCTTCGTTGGCTACGGCGCCATGCTCGTGGAAGGTTTCCTGGCCACCCTGGTCGTGATTTCAATCGCGGGATGGGGTGTCCTGGCCATGGGCGACAAGGTGCTATCCACACCGGCTCTGGGTCGTTTTGTCAATTCCTTCGCCAAGATGGTAAGCATGCAGATCCCATTCCTGGGTGAAAGCTTCATGAGGCTCTTTGCCGCTGTCTGGGT
>CAZHFN010000026.1:17164-21065 GCA_964531105.1 uncultured Treponema sp.
AACCAGAAGCTCAAGGTAAAGTTTGTGGTAGCCACCGTATTGCCCGCCCTGCTGCTGTGGGTAACGGTAGTCGCCGCCCTTGTCTGGTACGAGATTGTGATCATCCCCGTATTCTTCATCGATATGGCCAAGACCACCAACGTCATCACCGGCGTTGTTGTTGGATTGATCAACCTCTTCATGCTCTATCTCAGCTTCGTGATGCTCTTTGGCTTCAGGAAGAAGTGGGCAGAGCGGAACGTCACGGCAAAAGCCTAATACCTGTCCGTAAGCCTGTTACCCATCAGGGGCGGGCTTACAGCAGAAAAAAGTGGCAAGGCTGCCCGGGAGAATAACCTGGGCAGCCTTTTTATAGCCCCTGGTGATACTTTTTTTTGCCCCTAGTGATAATTAAGGCTGATGAGGCGAAGCCCTTACATAGGCTGCGCACTATGTTTGTAAGCTTGTCCGATTGAGCAAGCCGAGAGTATACTGTCATGACAATGATGGAACAGCGAATGCTCCGCGAGTCTTCTATCCAAGGATGCATGGCATGCCTCGAAGTATTGGGCAATTTATAAAGTCAGCTCTCAGGGTGGCGTTGCAGGTTAATCGCGACAATGCGACCGATCTGCTGGAGTTTGAAGTCCGGGAAATGGAAAATATTTTCAGCCTTCTCGTACTGGGTGGTTTTGCCGGCCTTCCCTCCATTCCCTCCCCTATCGCCATAGAAATTCTTCCATATATGGAAAAAGAATTGTTAGTCCTTATTGCCCGTACCGACCTGGCTCAGGATCCCATTGGCGTGCTGGCCGGTATGATGGAAGTGGGATAAGGAGACAGCATGAATTACACAGCTTTTTTTCTAGGGAAGGGCGGAGTAGGAAAGACAACACTCTCCAGCGCTTTTGCACTTTCCCTGTCCAGAGCCGGAAAGAAAGTGCTCATTGCATCCCTCGATCCTGCCCATAATCTCGGTGATATTTTAGGGACTAAACTCTCGGGCGAGCCTAAATCCATAGAGTCGGACTTGGATGCCCTGGAGGTGGATCTTGGCTTTTGGGTTACCAAGTACCTCGATGAAAGCCGCGCTCAGATGAAGGCCAACTACTCCTACAACACAACCTTTAACCTGGATTCTTTTTTCAATATCATGAAGTACTCACCCGGCACGGAAGAATATGCGGTACTCTGGGCTATTGAAGATATCCATTGCCGACTGGGGCCGCTTTACGACGTAGTAGTATTCGATACCCCACCCACCGCCCTCTCTCTGCGTTTCCTTGCTTTGCCCACCATCTCTGGCCTGTGGGTGAAGGAATTGAGCCAATTGCGGGAAAAAATACTGAGCAAGCGCCAAACCGTAGCCCGAATCAACCCCGAATCGCCCATAGCCGCCAGCTGTGTAGATAAAGACGATGACAAGGTTTACGGACAACTCAAGAATGTGAACCTCAGGCTGAGAGGACTGGAGCACCTCTTTGCCAAAGAAAGCTTTATCAGTGTTATCGTCAATCCTGATCAGCTTTCGGTGGACGAGGCGCTGCGAATTCAAGAAGAACTCGGCAAACTGGACATACCAATCTCCGCGATATGCGTTAATAAAAAAGGCATGTCGGATATGGTATGGGCCCAGCATCCATCGCTGGCCGGTTATTCCCAATTCAATTTTAATTTTACCCGGGATGGCATATCATCACGAGAAACCCTTATGGCTGTCGGGGCACAAGCCCTGGCCGCACACTTCTTAACCAGGAAAGAAAAAAAATGAACGTAGGCTATCTTATTCCGCTGCTTCTCCTCGGTATCGCCGGCTCTGCCCAGTATTTTTTGGGCATGAAGAAAAATCGCTGGCTGGGTCACCACATGTCGCAACAGGCAGAAAAGCTTTTAAAGCCTAAGGATACCGAGTACATAAATATCGGCGGCGCTATCGGCTATCATTTCAAGTACAAGCTCCGCGATCCCTGGAGCAATGCCAAAGGTTCCTACACCTTCATACCGCGGCATTCCCTGCTCTATGTTCCCTTCACGTATCTTGTGGGAAATAGAGACCGATTTTTCATGAATCTCTTCACCGATAAAAAACTGATTGGCGAAGGTCATATTATAGAAAAAGGACACTTGAGTCATGCCAAGATAGATGGCGAATGGAGCATGAGCAAAGAAGAGATCAAGCGTGGCGATAAAACATTTATCCTGATGTGGCGGCAAGAAAGTATTCTCCCTACCTTAAAGCGCACCTTTGAAACCATGCCTGAATTGGACAGTCTGGCGCATTTCTGCTGCTTCGACGACAATAAAACCTTCTTCCTCTACCTGAAGCCCAAGAAGGGAGAGATTGAAAACAATCTGCAACACTTCCTTTCGGTATGTCCAGAATACTTTAAGCAATAGGAGGCTGTGGTATATGGATCCTTTGATTCAGAAGCGTATAGATGCAGCCCTTGCCAAGATTATCGAGCCTCAGTCTGAACTGCCTATAGCGGATCTTGGACTGGTTTCTAACATTCGCTACAGCGAAAAACTTTCGAGCATCGAGATCAGCCTGGCTCAGGGCTTTCCCCGGGGAATGTGCCCGGCCTGTGCCGCCGTGGATGTGGTCACCGGTGAAGGCCTGCAGCGCCGTACCCGGGAGGCTTTCGAAAAAGAATTCCCCGAGTTACGCATAATTGTAGACTGAAGAAACTTGAATGTGAAAGGCTATAAGCCTTTTTAAATACGCCGCAGCTTTAAGCTTTAGTGCAGCGGGCAGCAAATACTTAGCGCGCACCGCGAAGGGAGAGACTGCTATTCAGATTCCAGCCATCCTACAAATTTTAATTATTTTTGTTCTGGTTGTATTTCTTACATCTCGGAAAATGCAGCTTGGCTTTGCGGCCATTTTAGGCGGCTTGGCGATAGCCTTCTGGCGGGGGCTAAGCCTTTCTACTGTAGCGCAGACAATTCTTAAAGACATTTTCAGCGCCGATACTATTCTTTTAGTCTGCCTGATGTGTCTGATAATGATATTTTCCTCTGGCATGAAAAAGGCTGGCGCAATGGATAGGTTTGCCCGTTCCATTATCGCGGTAGCCCCTTCCAGACGTATTGCCGTCGCCTTGGCACCCATGCTCATCGGTACCCTTCCGGTTCCTGGTGGAGCTATTCTGTCGGCTCCCTTGGTGGAGTCTATGGCTTCTGAAAAAGATATAAGCCCGGAGAGCCTATCGGCGGCAAATTTTTATTTCAGGCATATAGTAGAGCTTTCCTGGCCCCTTTTTCCCGCATTTGTAATGACCCTCTCCCTGGCAGACATCTCGGCCGTCAAATTATTAAGCATTCATTTTTATTCGGCCCCTATCCTCTTCACCTTGGGTTTGATCTTCCTATTGCCCAAGAAATCCTGGGGGAGCATACGACAGGAAAAAACCATACAGGCAGGAGAAAAGCGAGAATCCTTTCTCGCAGGCATAGCCCCCTTGGCCATAGCTTTAGGAGGCTATGGAATCCTGGCTTTACTTTGGGGTTTGATTTCTCCATCCCTGGAAATTCCTTTCGCCATCAAGTCTCTTATAGGGCGTTATGCGACAATACTCCTTGGCCTTGGCACGGGCTGTCTCTATGTGGGCTTAGGAAAACAGGGCTTTTCGGTTTTTAAAGGAAGCATCCAGATATCAACGTATCGGCTCATTATGGTGCTTATAGGGATAAGGATTTTTTCAGCCCTTCTAGGAGCTGCTGGTGTTGCCCAGGAAGCGGCGGTGGAAATGGAACGAAGCGGATTCCCTCCCGTGGTTGCCACAGCGCTTATTCCCTTGGCCGCCGGCTTGGTAACCGGCGTAGGCTATGGCTATGTGGGCCTCGCCTTTCCTATAGTATTTGGCATGATGTCGGCCCAGGGGGCTATTCCCAAAGAAGCTACAATTGCCTTGGCCGCCGC
>CAZHFN010000026.1:21165-25746 GCA_964531105.1 uncultured Treponema sp.
AACCTGCCCCCTCCTGCCCTCTTTAAGGAAACCCTGGCGGCTGTCGTCGCAGCCGATGATCCGGACCTTCACTCCTATATGCCTAATGCCGGCCTCCCCTCAGCCCGGGCGGCTATAGCAGCCCATCTTTCGGTTGAACAGGGAATAGCCCTGGAAGCCTCGCATGTAGTGGTTACTTGCGGAGCCGCCGGAGGCCTCAATATCGTTTTTAAAGCACTGCTGGAACCCGATGATGAAGTACTCGTCTCTTCACCTTATTTTGTGGAATACGGGTCTATCGCTGATAACCATGGAGGCAAACTCAAGGTAGTACCATCAGCGCCGGATTTCAGCCTGGATGTGGAGGCGCTGGAAGCCGCCATGGGTGCAAAGACTAAAATAATCCTGGTCAACACACCCAACAACCCTTCGGGCAAGATCTATTCTTCCGAATCCTTACGCCGCCTGGCCGAGGTTCTTAAAAGAAAAAGCACTGAATTAGGCCATATAATTTATCTTGTGTCCGACGAGCCCTATCGCAAACTCGTATACGATAATTGCGAAGTGCCCTCGCCCCTCGCCTCATATAGCCATTCCATCCTGGTTACCTCCTACTCCAAGGACCTCTCCCTGCCTGGCGAGCGGATAGGCTATGTAGCCGTGAACCCAGCTGCCGATGATCTCGAGCTCCTACTCCCCGCCCTGAGCCTGGCTAACAGAATCCTGGGATTCGTAAACGCTCCTAGCCTTATGCAAAAGACAATCGCCGCGCTCTTGGAGCGCGAACTAAAGGACCCATCCCGGCAAGCCTGTGTGGATATTTCGGAGTATAAAAAGAAAAGAGATATCCTGGCCGAAGGACTGCGCAAGGCTGGGTATGAATTCAATATGCCCGAGGGAGCTTTCTACCTCTTTCCAAAAATTCCAGGAGGGGATGAGAATTTCCTGGATCTGTTGAAAAGGGAGAACATCCTCGTCGTGTCAGGGAAAAATTTCGGCTGCCCCGGCTATTTTAGAATCGCCTATTGCGTAGAAGATTCGGTACTGCGAGGCGCTCTGCCTGGATTCGAGAGAGCTATCAGAGAATACGGAAAAACAAGCCGGCAGCCTAAGTTATAGGCAGCCTGCACTATAATAGGTTGATCCCCGCCTGTTTGCACTCTTCGCGCATCTTTTCAGGCCAGAGTCCTACCTGTATCTCGCCAATATGGGCCTTTCGCAGCATATACATGCAGAGCCTAGACTGACCTATGCCGCCGCCAATACAGAGCGGCAGGCTGCCTTCCAGAAGCTTTTTGTGGAAATACAAGCTCTTTCGCGATTCCTGGCCCCGAAGCGCCAACTGCAGCTCCAGCGCTTTGGAATCTACGCGAATTCCCATGGATGATAGTTCGAAAGCCTGCCTCAGCACGCTGTTCCACACGATAATATCGCCGTTCAAGCCCTTATGCCCTTCGGTGGTGGGGCTACTCCAATCGTCGTAGTCGGCTGCTCGTCCATCGTGGGGTTTGGCATCCGCCAAGTCTCCCCCTATGCCTATGAGGAAATATGCGCCGTATTCTTCTGCTAGGGCATTTTCCCTTTCTTTGGCGCTCAAGTTCGGATACCGCGCAAGGGCATCCTCGGCGTGCACGAAACTAATATCCTCGGGCAGCTCCAGGGGCAGTCCCGAGTACAAATCGTGCATCCTGAACTCCAGGCGCTTGAAGGAGGAATAGATCTTTCTCACTATGGCCTTTAGAAAGTCAAGGTTCCTGTCCGAAACATCTATTACCCGCTCCCAGTCCCACTGATCCACATAGAGCGAGTGAATGGCATCCAAATCCTCATCGGCCCTAATGGCGTTCATGTCGGTATAGAGACCAAAACCAGGCTTGAATCCATACTCGGCCAGCGCCAAGCGCTTCCATTTGGCCAAAGAATGGACAATCTCCGCCCGGGCTCCGTCCATTGCCTTAACAGAAAACGAAACTGCTTTTTCGATGCCGTTGAGATCGTCGTTAATACCTAAGCCCGATAGGACGAAGAGCGGAGCGGTAACCCTGGTCAGATTCAGCTCAGTGGCCAGGCTAAGCTGGAAGAAGTCTTTGATCTCCTTGATAGCCCTTTCTGTTTCCTTGACACCGAGAAGCGATGTGTAGCCTCTGGGATATGCGTACTGCATGATGCCTCCAAAATTTCGCGCCGCGGCGGGCAATGCTCTATAGTCTTGAAAGCACTATCCCCTGTCAATCATCGGCAAGCCGCTATTTATATTGACAGTATACATAATTCCAGCTAATACTCATGGAAAGTTCACTCATGAATTAAGGAAGGTACCTGATGAAGAAAATCCTCATCACCCTGCTCGCACTAGGACTCGTTATTGCAAGTATCGGCGCCCAGAGCATCGACTCTATCTCCAAGGCTTCTACCACCAATTACTACACCAAGACATCCATCAGCGGTGAAGATCTATGGAAGGCCTTGGAGAGCTATCAACTCTCGGTATCCATTGCCACGGTCAATGCCGACGGCAGCCCCAACGCAGCCGTGGTAATTCCCGGAGTAACCGCAGACAGGCAGCACCTCTATTTCGGACTCGCAGCCAACCAGACCGGCATTAATATGAAGGAACGCAAGCTTATAGTGTTAACCGCCACCGGCTACACCCCTCCCAAGGGCGATCAGAAAATGTCCTACACTGGAGCCAGGATTATCGCCGAATATGTCAGCGACCCGGAACTCCAGAAAAAACTGGTTGAACAGAACAAGGACAAGAAAGCCACTGCAAACACCTACTTCCTTAAAATAGTTAAGGTTCTACCCATAGGTTGATCCGGGATTACTCTAGATACTCACGATAAGGGGCTGGTTCACGACCAGCCCCTTTTTGTTTGTCAGTGGTAGGTGAAGCTTCTGATTCCTGGTTTTCGCCGTAACCCCCGGTCTCCTTAGTGGCTTTGTAGAATATGCGATAGTATTCACTTCATTGAAGAATCGCATACCTTAAGGAGGCTCGATCATGCTTGATCAGCGATCCTCGAAACGCTCTTCCAACATCAAGTTACAGCTTAGCTTCCACTGGATCATCGCTCTCTGCCTTATTATCCTGACTGTGCTTGCAGGTTGTGCCAGTAAAGATAGAACGATGAATCCCGTACAGCCCACATCCCCGGCGACAGGACTCCCCGGAACAATGTACAGCATGGCGATCGAAGCTAATCCGGGCATGGCTTTTGTCGGTTCTTCCAAAGCTGGGGGATTCATCCCCGATCCCCCTCCCAGCTACCCTGGTCAGTTTTCCCCCAATTTCAACACCGAAGAATACGACCGTATTGTCGACAATCCCTTTCTCAAGGCTTTGGACGATCCTGTTTCGACATTCTCCATCGATGTAGACACAGCCAGCTACTCCAACCTGCGCCGCTACCTCATGGAGAACTATGAAATGCCCCCCAAGGATGCGGTCCGAATTGAGGAAATGCTCAATTACTTCAATTATGACTATCCCCCCGCGGCAACCGAACATCCTGTAAATACACACTTCTCCATCAGCCCCGCGCCCTGGAACAGTGAACACCTGCTGCTCCGCGTAGCCCTCTCGGCCAAGAAAATTCCCACCGCCGATCTCCCAGCCTCCAATTTGATATTCCTCATTGACAGCTCCGGCTCCATGTACGACGACAACAAGCTGCCCCTCCTCAAGCGCAGCATGCGCATCATGGTGGACCAACTGCGGCCTCAGGATAGAATATCCATCGTCGCTTACGCCGGCAGCGCCGGCCTCGTGCTTGGCTCTACACCCGGCAGCAAAAAGGAAAAAATCCTAAGCGCTTTCGAGTCACTGGAGGCCGGCGGCTCCACCGCGGGTGGAGAGGGAATCCAGCTCGCCTACCGCATCGCCAAAGAAAATTTTATATCCGGAGGCAACAACAGGGTAATCCTTTGCACCGATGGTGACTTTAACATAGGCGTGAGCTCCACCAGCGAACTCGAACGCCTAATCGAAGAAAAGCGCAAAGACAACATTTATCTCACCGTCCTGGGTTTCGGCGAAGGCAATTATAAGGATAGTCGCATGGAAACCCTGGCCGACAAAGGCAATGGCAACTACGCCTATATCGATTCCCTTATGGAAGGCAACAAGGTTCTGGGCAAGGAAATCTGGGGCAATCTATTTGCAGTCGCGAAGGACGTAAAAATCCAGATTGAGTTCAACCCCGCGGCCGTTCGAGAGTACCGGCTCATTGGGTATGAAAACCGCATGTTAGCCCGGGAGGATTTCAATGACGACACCAAAGATGCCGGAGAAATGGGATCAGGACAGACAGTCACTGCCTTTTACGAATTGGTGCCTCCCCAGGCAGCGCCCACTGGCACAGTTAACCCCGATCCCCTGGTATTCCAGAATACCAACCTGATTCCTTCCGACGATCTCGCGGTGTTCAGGCTTCGCTACAAAGAGCCTGGCAATGGCCAGGAGGAGAGCAAGCTACTGGAGTCTCGGTTACAAGCCGCCCTACTCGCCAAGCCCCTGGAGGAGAACGACGAGGATTTCCGCTTTGCCAGCGCCGTGGTCGAATTTGGCATGCTCCTCAGGGATAGCCCTTACAAGGGAGA
>CAZHFN010000026.1:25846-27918 GCA_964531105.1 uncultured Treponema sp.
TTTTTATATCTATATATTTTTCTTTACTCAGGAGTTGCTCATGACAGTAAAACGGCTTTTTCTCATGGTTTTCGCAGGCCTTCTTGCCTTAGCCCCCTGCTTCGCCCAGGGCTACGACGCCGACATAATCGTAGTCGGATCGGGCTTGGGTGGCCATGCCGCAACCTATTCGGCTCTGGAAAATGGCGCAAAGGTACTCTGGGTTGAGAAGAATCCCGTATTGGGCGGTTCCACGGCCATCGCTACCGGCACCTTTCCTGCAGCGGGCACAACCATGCAGAAAGAAAGGGGTATCGAGGATTCCAACGAACTCTTTATCCAGGACCTCAACCGAATTGGCCACAACAAAGCCGACCAGAACATTCTCCGCACCTTTGTCGAAAAGGCCACCGCAGTGTGGGAGTGGTTCGTAAAAGGCGGATTCCAGGTCGACACAAAACGCGGTCCCTTCATCGACCCCGTGCACAGTGCCTACAGCATCGCCCGAACCTATGTTCCTAGTCCCAATAAATCGAGCATGTATACCGACTTCCTCTATGCGAAAATGGGTCCCTTCAAGGCCCAGCTCACGGTTCGCCTGAATACCAAGGTCGAATCCTTAGTGGTGGAAAATGGTCGGGTTAAGGGAGTCCTGGTAGTATCCGATCAGGGAACCGAAGTCCTGAGAGCCAAGGCGGTAATTCTCGCGACCGGCGGCTACGGCAGCAACAGGGAAATGATCAAGCAGTACTCGCCTAAATATTCCGAAGTGATGACCGTCACACTGCCCTTCGCCACCGGCGACGGACACCGCATGGCGGCCGCGATTGGCGCCGACTTGGTCAATATGGATTATATCTGCGCCTACTTCGGTGGCATGCCCAAGGCTCCCGGCCAGTATGCAATAGGCTTTGGCGACCTCACCTCCGGTGCCGCCGACGGTTGGAAGGGCGAAATCTGGGTAAACCAGCAGGGCGAGCGTTTTATCAATGAAGATGACGGCGATGAGGATCCCAGGGAAATGGCGCTCAACGAGCAGCCCGACCTGGAGAACTTCATCATATTCGACCAGGGTATGGTGGATTTCAACAAACGCTTCCCCATCGGCAACTTTGAAAAGCGCCTCGAGGAAAATGGTTATGCAGTCAAAAAGGCAGACACGATTGAAGATCTCTGCAAAGCCTTCGGCCTGCCTGCCGACCAGGTCAAGCGAGAAGTCGCGGCCGTCAACGGCGACTACAAAGCCGGCAAGGCGGATCGTTTCGGGAAAAAGCCAGCTATTGGATTCACCAAAGGTCCCTACTATGGGATCCTCAACCGCGGCACCATCTTCATGACACAGGGTGGCATACGCACCGATATCGGCATGCGCGTTCTCGACAAAAATGGCCAGTGGATTCCCGGCCTCTACGCCGCGGGCGAAGCCCAGGGCACAAGCCTGTGGGGCGGCCTGGGCATGGCAGGCGGCACCGGCAATGCTCCTCCCCTTGTCTTTGGCATGGAAGCGGGCAAGAATGCTGTAAGTGAAGCTAAACTGCTTAAATAAAAGAATTTAATATAGTACCAAAACTATAATTAAAAGGGCCGCCCGGAGTTTCGGGCAGCCCTTTTTAATTCCCAACAAGCTTCAAGGAACTGATTACAGCTTCTGCTTGTACCAGGAAAAATCCTGCCTGGGCGGCACAAACACATCCAAGTACTCCGCCTCTTCCAGCACTTCTCCCCCGTGAGCCAGCCCCGCCTTCATAAGCATGACATCTCCGGGACCTACGACATACTCCCCTTCTCCCTCGATTACCCAGCGCATCTTTCCCCTGAGCATGTTGGTGATCTGATCGAAATCGTGGGTGTGCATGTTCACCGGTCCTACGGGACAGGTAATCCGGGCAACCATGGCTTTTTCTGTCTGCACAACCTTGCCCGTAATGACAGGATTCAAGGCTACTCTCTCCAGTTTATCCCAATTGTGTACCGGCATTCTTTTCTCCTTCGGAATTACTGCCGGGCTTGCGCACGGCACTTTCAGGCTAGACTCATGCTACATGCAGGCCTAACCGGGGTCAATGGCTGATCGTTAAATTGTATGATGTTTA
>CAZHFN010000027.1:0-26929 GCA_964531105.1 uncultured Treponema sp.
CGCCTTTTTATATATCGATTATTTAAAACTTGGGCTATTTCGCTAGATTCTATAGTAATCTGCAGTGTGCAATTCAAGGTATTTATGTCCGAGTAATGCTTTAAGACCCAGCTTCCGGAAGGTCTTGACCTAGTATAGCGCATGCTTTAACCTTAAGCCATATTAAGATTAATGAATGTTTCTCTATGCTTATGCCACAGACATCAGGAGTGAGTTATGGACAAGTCCAAGGTTTATTTTACGGATTTTCGCACCGAAGCCTTTGGCGACGGGCTCCCCGCCAAGCTTAAAAAGCTGATCAGGAAAGCGGGAATTGGGCATATCGATTTCGATGGCAAGTTTGTCGCCATAAAAATGCACTTTGGCGAGCTGGGCAATATAAGCTATCTACGACCCAACTATGCAAAGGCGGTCGTCGATGTGGTCAAGGAACTAGGCGGCAAGCCTTTCCTGACCGACTGCAACACAATGTATCCGGGCAAGCGGAAAAACGCGCTTGAGCATCTGGAATGCGCCTGGGAGAACGGCTTCTCCCCCTTGAGTGTCGGCTGCCCCATCATTATCGGCGACGGACTCAAGGGTACCGACGACATCGGTGTCCCCGTTATCGGCGGAGAGTACGTCAAGGAAGCGCGAATAGGCCGGGCCATAATGGACGCAGACATTTTCATCAGCCTCACCCACTTCAAGGGCCACGAGATGACGGGCTTCGGCGGCACTATCAAGAACATTGGCATGGGCTGCGGTTCCAGGGCTGGCAAGACCGAACAGCACTCCGGAGGCCAGGCGCGGATAAAGAGCGCCAAGTGCCGAGGCTGCCTTCGATGCCTGCGGGAGTGCGCCAACAATGCCTTGGAGTTCGATCCAGTTACAAAGAAAATGAATGTAAACTTGAAAAACTGCGTGGGCTGCGGCCGCTGCCTGGGATCCTGCAATTACGATGCTATAGTATTCAACGAGGATGCCGCCATCGAAGTGCTCAATCGCCGCATGGCCGAGTACACCAAGGCAGTGGTGGATGGCCGTCCGTCCTTCCATATTTCCTTAGTCGTGGACGTATCCCCCTACTGCGATTGCCACGGAGAGAACGACACTCCAATACTTCCCAATCTGGGCATGTTCGCGTCTTTTGATCCTCTGGCCCTAGACCAAGCCTGTGCCGATGCCTGCCTTAAAGCCACACCTCTTCCCGGTTCTGTGCTGGGCGATAATTTGAGGAACAAGGACTTCGCCGATCAACACGACCACTTTATCAACACGACGCCCAACTCCGAATGGCGCAGCTGTCTGGAACATGCCGAAAAGATAGGCCTGGGCAGCAGGCAGTACGAACTGGTGGGGCTGAAAAAACTGTAAATTGCGCCTAGCGTGCCCCGGGCGGAATAAATAATACTCAGTGTGCCCCGGGCGGTATGGATTATACTTAGCGTGCCTCGGGCGGGCGGATCAGATCCCCCTTCAGGTAGAATCGCCTGCCCACGAGCTCGGAAAATCGCCCAACGAGAATATCGCAGTTCAAGAGATTATTTTCAGAAGATTTTCTTCCGCTTATGATATTGAGAACGATTGAAACATCTTTATCAGGAAGGGGTTCGTAGAAATCCTGGGGTATCTCCAGGTCGTCTATTCTATAAAGCTTTTGCACAGGTACTTCTTTTCGGATCACAAAACCGTAACCGTCGGAAAAGTACTGCTTGTTGTTTTCGGTTTTCGGAGTCTTCCAGTCTCCGTAAAAATAAAGGCCAATACGATTGTCTCATTCCGCTCCCTCAACGATTTTTGGGCCTGGTCTGTTAATTCCAGATCGATTTCGAAGGGCTGGACCAGGAGCCTGCCCTCCCGTGACTCGACAGTGCTCATAGGTGTTTTGAATTGGGTAAAGGGCACTTTGTTGTATCCGACTTCCAGCGAGCCATGTATGATCTTTAGGTCTTGCGTATCCTTTGCCACAGCCGTAGCGGAGGTGCAACCTGAAAACGACGACACTATAAATATAAAGCACAGTAAAATCATCTTCTATCCTTTTTGCAGAATGATGGCGATTTTACAGTCTGTTCCTGGGACCCCCACCACGTCAATGTAAAGGATATAGAAAAGGTTGTTTTTAATTACCTAATTGAGGCTTTTACAAAAGTCAGACGGGTTTTGCAAAAGCTACCTTAAAGATGCGTACGTTTCGCAAATAGGAGTCATCATTTTCGGTAGAGACCTTGACGGACTGTAACGCTATCGTTACATTATTGCTGTGAAGGTACGAGAAATAATTCGTCGGATCCAAAACAATGGCTGGCTTCTTTGCAGAACAAAGGGGAGTCATAGGCAATTCAAGCACCCGAAAAAATCAGGTCTTGTGACTATTTCTGGAAAACTTTCCGACGAAATCGACAGGGGTACTCTAAACAGCATCCTAAAACAAGCCGGACTAAAGGAGTGAGGATGGATTATTTAATTATAATCGAAGAAACATCAACAGGGTATTCCGCCTACGCACCGGATCTTCCTGGCTGCGTTGCGACAGGTGCATCAATAATCGATGTTCAACGCGCAATGCGTGAAACGATTGAGTTTCATATAGAAGGACTCAAGCTTGAAGGTATGCCAGTGCCTCCTCCTAAGGTTAAAGCTGCATTTTTTTCTATTGGCAAAACGGGTAATGTCTATGGAGAAAAACCTGTAGAAGCGGTATATGACATAAAAGCGTTTTCTAAAAAAGTGGGTATCACTCCCTCGACCGCCAGGGTTTATGCCCATAGGTATAAAATCGGGAAAAAATATGGGCGAGGCTGGGTGTTTTCAGACACCGATTTTGAAGTGCTCGCAAAACGGTATGCTAAAGCCTCATTAAAAAAAGATTGATGGTATTTTATACTAGCCAGCCCTCCAAATTTTCCTTAACAAAGGCGTCGTCGGTGAGGAAGGGATAGGAGCGGCATACCCGGTCTATTTCTTCGGCCTGGCCGGGGGAGAGGACTTCCTTGGGATTGAGGCACCAGATGCCTTCCAAAAGACCCTGGCGCCGAAGGACTTCGTGAATGCCGGGTATGACACCGGCAAAGCGGTTAGCTCCGTCGAATACCGCGGCGTTGGCGTCGGTGAGTTCTTCGGCGTAGGTTAAAAGGGATTGGGGGATGTCCTTGCCGCTTTTGGAGTAGCCGCGCAACGCAGTATGGAGCTCCACGGCTTTCTTGGTCCAGAGGCACCATTGGCCTAAAAGGCCGCCGACAATGCGAATCCGTTTTTCAACGCCGTTGGGACTCACGATGCGGTATTCCGTGAGCAGGTCGAGGACGATGTGGTCGTCATTGCCGGTGTAGAGGGCAATCGTATTTTCTTTACCGGCGTCGCAGACGGCCCGCACAACATCGAGGGTTCGATAGCGGTTGAAGGGGGCCATCTTGATAGCCAGAACGTTATCTATCTGGGCGAAGGACTTCCAGAATTCGTAGGGCAGTACGCGTCCGCCCACGTCGGGCTGGAGGTAAAAGCCCACGAGGGGTATGACCTCTGCTACGGCGCGACAGTGATCGATCATGGCTTCGATGGAATTTTCCTTGAGCGAAGGGTCTCCATTGAAGGCGGCCATGCTCATGAGACCGGCATGATAACCCTGACTAACGAGGAACTTAGCCTCGGCTACGGCCTGCGTTGTGCGGCCGCAGATGCCGCCTATTTTAATCATGGGCTGTGAACGCTCGGTTGCGTGCTCGTCAATCATTTTCGAGACAGTGGAGAGGACTTTTTCGAAAAGATTGATTTCAGGATCACGAATTTCAAATTGGGTGGAGTGGACACCCACGGCTATGCCGCCGGCGCCCGCATCGATATAGTATCTCACTAATGCCCGCTGCCGCCGTTCGTCGAATTTACGTTCGGCGTTGAGCGCCAAAGGCATGGCGGGGATTACTGTTCCTTCTTTTATGCGCTTGCGTACGAATTCGGGCAGCTGGGCTATGGTCATCTGATCCTTCCTTTTTTTGTCTTAATATTTTCCGTCGGTCACTTCAAAATGAGTAGGCTTGCCCAGGGATGAGCCACCTGCGGCTATCCATGCCGCTGTCATGTCGATCATCTCCAGAAGACTCACCGAGGGGTAGCCGAAGTGCTTGAACGATTCGGCCGCGTTGTTGAGATAGGTCCTCGCTTCAGGTCTTTCTTCACCTTTGAAAATGGCGGGTTTGCCGAATCGAATGGCGAACTCCTCCGCTGTCCAGCGAACGGACGCTGTTTCTGGGCCGCTCACGTTCAGCACGGCGGGAGGCGAGTCGCATAAGGCCAAGGACAGGATCGTGCGCTCCAGCACATCGCCCTGCCAAATACAATTGTAGCTAGGCGAGGAGAGGTCCACGGGGAGGCCTACATAGACCTTGTCGGCGATATCGCGCAGAACCCCATAGCGCAGGTCGATGGCGTAGTTGAGCCTGAATTGGCAAATCTTGGTGCCGAAGGCCCTAGAATAGTACTCGAAAACTCGCTCCCGACCTAAGGTAGACTGGGCATATTCGCCCGTGGCTTCCGGCGGATCGCGTTCCACCGAGCCGCCTGAGACTGCGTTTTTAAAATCGTAGACGCATCCTGTTGAATAAGCGACTATTCTGCTCTTGGAATAGCGTCGCGCAACGTATGCCGGCGCTAAAGTATTGGTAGCCCAGGTGAGATCCTGAGCTCCCTGAGTGCCGAACTTTCGGCCAGCCAGGAAAAGCACGTTGGTCGCTTCAGGCAGTTTTGCGACCGCATCCTGATCTAAAAGGTCGCAGGGAACCGCCTTTACGCCCTCTTTTTCGACGCGCACCTTGGCAGAGGAATCCGAAAAGCGTGAAACCGCATAGACCTTCCGGTCTTTCCCAGAAGCCTTGACCGCCCGGGAAGCCATCATGGCCAGGGTTACGCCTATCTTGCCCGCGGCTCCTACGATGGCGATGTCGCCATCCAATCTCGATACATAGTCCACGAGCCGGGACGAGGGGCGGGACATGAATTCTTCCAGCTCCGCTTCGTTCTTTATCGATACCTGCATGACTCCACCCTCCCCCTGGCAACGACAGCTTTAACGTTGAAGTCTTCATCGAGGCAGACAATGTCCGCATCCTTGCCCGCCGCGAAGGAACCCTTTCTGTCAAAGACGCCCATCACCCTAGCAGGCGAGAAACTGGCCATCTGCAGGGCTTTTTCAACCGGAACTCCGGCCAGCCTAACCATAGTGCGTACTAGGCGCTCTGCGGTGGCCACGCTGCCGGCGAAGGCGCTGGCATCGGCGGTCCAAGCTACGCCGTCATGAACGATTGCCTTCTGACCGTCCTCCTTGCCTCCTAAAAGGTACTCGCCTTCGGGAAGCCCTGCGGCGCGCATCGCGTCAGTGACCAGGCAGATTTTTTCGGGTTTCTTGATTTTGCAGATAAGGCGCAAGAGGCTTTCAGGCAGGTGGCAACCGTCGGCGATGACTTCCACCGCCATATCGTCGATGAGATAGGCGCTCTCTACCACGCCCGCGTGCCTCCAGCCCTTGATGCGATGCACGATCGACATGCCTGAGTAAAGGTGCGTCACCAGGGCAAAGCCGTTCTTCCATCCTTCCAGCACCTGCTCATAGGTGGCGTCGCTATGGCCTATGGCGGGCAAAATGCCGTGAGCCTTGAGTTCCCTGGCCATCTCCAGGGCTCCGGGAAGCTCGGGTGCCAGGGTCCAGCGGGCTATGTCTTTGGCATATTTGAAAAAGGGCCTGTATTCGGCGGGATCAGGATTGCGAATGTGCTTGGGGTCCTGGGCGCCCCGCTGGGCCATGGAAAAGTAAGGACCTTCCAGATGGAGGCCGGGGAAATCAGGGAGGCCTTCGTCCATGCGCTTGGCTTCCTGGAAGGTGCGGATCGCCCGGTCTAAGGATTCGGTGGTGCTGGCCAGGGTGGTGGGGAAGAGGCAGGTAGTGCCGTGGGAGAGATGCATTTTGCCCGCGCCTACGATGGACTCAGGACTGCCATCCATGAAATCGTAGCCCCCGCCGCCGTGACAGTGAATGTCCACAAAGCCTGGTGCGATATAATCGCCGTTTGCGTCGATTACGCGAAGTTCATCGCGTTGGCCGATATCATTCGATTTCAGTGCCTTCTTAAATCGCGCAACCTCGTCAGAGTTCTTGAATACTTTAAGGATGCGGCCGTCTTTCGTGAAGACGCCCCCGCCAGGGTATTTTTTACCCGCTGTGACAAGCATTCCGTTGTGAACAAGCAGTACCGATGCTTTTTGCATGCTCATGCCTTACCTCCATTTGCCCAGCAGGTGGCGGCCACCCCGTCGGCAACCTTGGCGCCTAGATCTTCGAGCATCGCCTCGACCCGGCGTCCGTATTCGATAAAGACCGCTTTTCGTCGCTCCGCGGGGGAATGCACCGATGCATCGTGGAAAACTACGGCCATGTGCGGCTCGATAGTGAGCCAGCCTGAGTAGTCCGAAGCTAGACAGTCGGCCAGTATGTCTGCGACTCGAGAAGGACCCTCGCCTGGGTAAACGTAGGTTTCTTCACCAGTCTCGGGATTACGCCAGCCGTCCTTTACGTGAAGGTGGACTACCTTGGATTTAAGTTTCTGCCAGGCTTCCCAGGCATCCTGGTTGGGATAGGGATGGGTTTTGGAAAAATCGGGAGTGAGGCTGGGGTTGCCCGTATCGAAGACAAGACGGAGGGTGGGCACCGCGTCCAGGAGTTCCAGCGTATGACCCCAGCTCATGCCGCCGTAGTTGAGGCAGTTCTCATGAACCGGGGTAATGCCTTCGGCCGCAAAGCGCCCACAGATCTCATTCAGCCTGGACACCCGCTCTGAAAAGCGCTGATCGGCCATGGGGCGGCCTTGCTCGTCCATATCAATGGCATAGCTCATGATGCGGATCATCTTTGTTCCCATGACCTTCATGCGGGCAATCGCCCGCTCGACGGTGACCATGGCGGCGGCCTTGTCTTCGTCCACCTTCTTGCCCCAGTTGGCGATAGTGGAGCCCAGGCAGTTCACCTCAATACCAGCCTTGTCCAAGGCACGGTGCACAGCATCGAAATCCTTGTCAGGCAGATCGTGGGCGTTGATGCCGTCCACACTCCGCAGCTCTATATCCTTCCAGCCCAGAGCCTTGATAACCTCAATTTGACCGACAATGTCGTCGGCCGCTTCGTCGGCAAATCCGCTTAAGTAGATCACAGACATTTCACCTTTACCGGCTTGCCCGACTCAGCGCTCTGATAGATTGCCTCTATGAGGCACACCGCCTTGGCCGCCTCGACTCCATCCACCAAGGGTTTTCTGCCCTTCTCCACCGCGTCGATAAAGTCCATAAGCTGGAGCTTGTGCCCGTGATAGCCGATAGCCGCAGGGTCGGAAGCCCCGCCCCCCGATGAGGTAGCGCTGGCATAAAGCTGCCGTATCTCCTGATCCGCAGGGCTTTCATCCTTGAACTTCCAGAAAAGCAGGTTTTCTTCTTCCATGATCGCGGAGCCGGTAAGCCCAGAGACTTCCACTCGCTTGAGAAAGCCCGGCCAGACAGCAGTAGAGCCTTGAATCACCCCCAGCGCTCCATTCTTGAAGCGAATAGAGGCGACAGCGTTGTCCTCCACCTCTATGCCTTGATGGCCGATAGTCCCTGTCCATGCGCAGACCTCGTCGGCATCGCCCATGAACCATAGGAGCAGATCCACGGCGTGGATCGATTGGTTGATCAGCGCCCCGCCACCGTCCAGGGCTTTGGTGCCCTTCCAGCCGCCCTTGCTGTAGTATTCCTGGTCCCTCCACCATTTGACATAGGCAGAGCCCATGGTGAGCTTGCCGAAACGTCCGGCATTTACCGCGGCCTTTATAGCCGAGGCGGAGCCGTGGAATCGCGAGGGGAAGATGCCGGCCAGCGTGACGCCGCCGGACCGGCAGGCTTCGACGATGGCGGCGCAGCGTTCCCGGGTGGTCTCCAGAGGCTTTTCGATGACCAGGTGCTTGCCCGCGGCCGCTGCCGGCCCGGCGGCGTCCAGGTGCAGCCCCGAAGGGGTGCAGACGTTTACCGTTTCGAGGCCCTTGTGCGCCAAAAATGCGTCCAGATTGTCATAGGCGGCGCAGCCATGAGCCTTGGCAAAGGCCTGGGCTCGCTCGGGCACCTTGTCCAGACAGGCTACAATCTTGGCACCCGGAATCTCCTTCAAAGCCTTGGCGTGGAATTCAGCGATAAGTCCAGTGCCCACTATTCCAAAGTTCATGCTTTCCTCCTGAGATTATTTTTCTTCCCCGTCCAGGCGTCTGAAGAGAGCCCGCGAGTTTTCCAACATCGATTTAGGATCTGAGGGTACTTCAAATATTTCGATACTGCCCCAGCCGGCGTAGCCAATCTCTCGTAGCGACCTCCAGGCCGGCTTATAGTCCGAGGACCCTGTGCCTGGCGCCTTTCCGTCCACCTCGTTGAGGTGTACATGGCGAATATAAGAAGCATAGCGCGCAATAAGCTCGTCCCATTTCTGGGGCAGCTGAGCCGAATTGTGGAAATCGAACATGCTGGAAACCGAAGGCGCCGCGATGCGGTCCACCATGGCGGCGGCTTCCTCGAAGGTAGTGACCACATCGGTTTGGTCGGTGGATAGCTGCTCGATCAGAAGAAAGGAGGAGCAGTCCGAGAGCGTATCGGCCACCGAAGCCAGTCCTTCTTCCAAATACCTGAGAGCTTCCTGGGTACTGCGCCCCAGGAAGCTGCTCCGCTGCCTGGGCGAACCCAGGATGAGGTTGCCCCCTCCCAGCCTGCCCGATGCCTCGATCAGACGCTTTAAATGATCTAGGGACTTGGTGCGTATCGCTGGGTCAAGGGCTGCGAAATGCAGGCCGTCGGGCTTGGCCATGAGCCAGTGAAAGCCCGCATAGGCCAGGCCCTCACCCTCTAGCACCTGCTTAACTTCGGCAACTCCCTTACGGATTGCGCCGGATGAGAGATCGCCGAAGACCGTATACGGCGCGAATTCCACCCCGTCGAAGCCGGCCTGGCGGACGATAGCGCAGGCCTGGGCCAGGGGCAGCTCGCCAAAAAGTTCATTGCAGACCGAGTATTTCATTGCCTTCCTTTGTACGTTCCATCCTTCCCTGTGTCAAGGAAAGGTATTTTTGCCGCCTACCGGCCGATCACCTACTCCACCGGAGTATCAGGATCCTTAGTTCTGAGCCCAGGCCTGTTGCTGGGCCTTAATCGCCAACTCTATTACGTTGAATACCACTTCCTGGCTCATGGAGGTTTCGGTCCTGTCCAGACTGTCCCGTACCAGGCGGCCGAAGAAGGGGAAGCCGACAGTGCCCGCCACCTTGTAGTGGTACTCGCCCTCGTTATTCACCAAAATTACATGGTCGCCCTCGGGATCGGCGGCCACATCGATATACTTACGCAGCTCCAAGTAGCCCTCGGTGCCCTGGATGAAGGTGCGGCCGTCGCCCCAGGCGCCTAAGCCGTCGGGGGTGAACCAGTGGACGGTCATGTAAGCCGAGACTCCGTTGTCGGTAACAAAGGAAGCGTCGCCGAAGTCTTCGAAATTAGGATATTGGGTGTATTTGTAGCTGGTCACCCTGGACGAGGTAATGCGGGCATTCTTCGCTCCGGCGAAAAAGAGAATCTGCTCGATATGGTGACAACCCAAGTCCACCAGGATGCCGCCGTACTTTTTCCTGTCGAAAAACCACTCCGGCCTTGTGGGAAGGCTGATTCTATGGGGTCCCGTACCGATGATCTGAATGACCTTGCCTATGGCGCCCTCGGAGACAAGCTTTTCGGCATAGACGGCGGCTTCCACGTGGAGTCGTTCACTATAATAGACGGCGAACTTGCGCCCGGTCTTCGCCACAGCTTTTCGGCAGGCGGCCACATCCTCAAGTGTGGTGAGCGGCGGCTTGTCGCAGAAATAGTCCTTGCCATGAGCCATGGCCTTCAAGCCCAGGGCTCCCCGATCACAGGGGACAGGAGCGCCGGCGATCATCTGCAGATCTTTCGATTCCAGCACTTCAGCTTCGGATGAAGCCGCTCGGGCGCCGGGAAAAGCCTTGAGAAAGCCCTGGACCTTGGCTGGATCCGGATCCCACACCGGCCCTATTTCGGCGCCCGCCTCGGAAAGTCCGTTACACATGCCATATATATGACCATGATCCATCCCGATGACGCCTATCTTGAATTGGCCCTTGGCGCATACCGGTGCCGCCTTGCCCTTGGGGGCGTAAAATTGTCCGTTAGCTTTTTCCTGCATGCTCCCTCCCCTTTTTAATGCTCTTCAGTCCAGTTCTCCAGCTTCAGGCCAGGTATCCTGCCGAACTCGCGTATATTGTTAGTAACCAGGACTCCATTATTATACCTCACAAAAGCCGTAATGAAGAAATCAATCTAAGTTTCAATATTGGGTACCTTACCATACGAAAGGATTCAATACTTCGGTCCAACGTTGACCCAGGCTCCGGCCTCGGGTTACCCTAGCACTATGGAATTATACAATATACCTCTCGACCGATTCAAATTCGACCCGATGATCATCAAGAATCGCTGGCTCTTGTTGGCAGCAGGAGATTTCAAACCCGGTTCAACAGTGGAGGCTCTCAAACCGAAACCCTACAATGCCATGACAATTTCCTGGGGTTCGGTGGGTCAGATATGGAACAAGCTGTTCTTCCAGGTGGTAGTCAGGCCTTCCCGCTATACTTACGAGCTTCTGGAGAAGAGCGAAGGATTCACGCTGAGCGTACTGCCCGGGGCATTGAAGCCGGCGCTGAATCTTTTAGGATCCAAATCCGGGAGGGATGGGGACAAGATCGCCGCCGCAGGGCTTCATCCCGCTGCTTCGAAGCTGGTTTCGGCCCCCTCTTTCCAGGAAGCTGAGCTTGTAGTGGAGTGCAAAAAGATTTACTGGCAAGACATCGATCCTAAGCACTTTCTCGATTCGAGCATCGAGGAGCACTACCCCAAGAGCGATTACCATCGGGTGTACTTTGGTGAGATTCTGGCGGTACGGGGCACCGAAGCATACCGAGTCTAAGCTTGTTATCGGTAATGGGCTTAGAAGCTCAAGCCCTGAAAAGGATTATACGATGAATGCCTTATTGAAGAAGATGAATTACAAGCTCGGGCCTTTAGTGGTTCTCGGTGCGCCTAAGGAATTCAAAGCGATTCTAGCCACATGGAAATCCGAAACTGAGGTTATGGAGGAGCTTCCAGTGGAAGGCTCTGAGAAAAAGGCCGCCTTTATTCTTGTCTTTACCGCGTCGGAGGCTGAGGTTATCGCCAAGATTCCTCCTCTTAAGTCTCGAGTGAGCCCGAGCACTGTGTTCTGGGTAGCCTTTCCTAAAAAGACATCGCCTAAGTATTCATCGGATATCAACCGCGACATACTTTGGAAGCTCATGGAACCCATGGGGTTTTCGCCCAACAGGAATGTGGCGATAGACGAAGATTGGTCGGCTCTGCGCTTTGCCCCATCGAGGCAACTTTGAATATGCAAGGGCCGCGGCGACATAGGTGTGAGGAAGGTTTCCCCATGGGGGCGGAATATCAATGCGCACATTAATCACCGGGGGCGTTAAATCGGGCAAGTCGAATTTCGCGCTGCGGCTGGCCGAAGAATTTTCTGAGCCCCGGTATTTTCTTGCCACCGCCGAGGCCTTCGATGACGAGATGAAGGCGCGCATCGCGAAGCACAGAGAAGAAAGGGCTGAACGATTTACTACGATAGAAGAGCCCCTTGAAATTGTTGATTCACTCACGGAGAACATGATACTCGATTGCCTTCCACTTTGGCTCAATAACATGTTCCATTACGGCAGGGAATTGTCGTTGGATGAGGCTGTGAATTTATTCATCGCGAAGCTTCCCCAGAATATTATTATTGTCACCAACGAAATAGGCATGGGCTTCATTCCTGCTGACCCTTTATCCAGGCGTTACGGTGACGCGCTCGGCAGGCTTAACGCGCGCATCGCGGCCTCTTGCGACAGGGTAATACTCATGGTTGCGGGTCAGCCTTTAGCAGTCAAAGGCTCTTTAAATTCTGCATTGGGCGACTCGACATATAGTAAAGCGTTGGGCGATTCTGAAGTACAAATAAATACTAGCCTTCCACGCTCGGGGGCTAAGGCTCAGTGAAACTATGCCTTCCCTCCTGGCAGCAGCCTGGCACATGGCTGCAGAACTGCCTGGCATTAAAGCCATATTCCTGGGTACAGGGCATAGAGCTTTTATTCTTCACCTGGGATGCTAAAATCAGTGCCGAATTTTCAACCGAAATCGAAGGCATCCCGCGCTTGAAACGTCGATTTTCTTTCAGCCTCCACTTGCCTGAAATAATTGCGCCTGAGACCGAAGAGCTTATCGCGCTCACCAATTCCTTTGTCCAGCTCTACGTGTTTCACCCCTGGGAAGAAGGGAAAGGCGGTAGTTCGCCGGAAGACTGGGCGAGGCTGGTAGATCGTTTGCGCAGCGCCTATGGAAAGGACAGGTTCGCCATGGAATACACGGGAGAAATTCCTTTCAAGCGGGCAATGGAACTGCTACCCGACTCGCAGATCTGCGCCGACACGGGCTGCCTAGTGCGAAATCTATGCCCCCCTGCTGCATGGATACAAGAGCGGGCGCAATCCATTCGGGAAATACATCTTCATTCGGCCAAGGGCGGGAAAGATCATTTTGCCTTAGGTTCCGAAGATTTTTGGCTGCCTGAGCTTGCGAAATCAGCCGTGACTTCGGACTGGCGCATCGTGTTGGAAACCTTCAGCCTCGAGGAGAGTTTGGCTTCATATAAAACCCTTAAGGAGGCTTTTGCATGAAAAAAGCCTCTGGATTTGCCCGTTTTTTAACCGTGTTCAGCCTATTATCCAGGATACCCATCAAACGTAGCTTTAAAATTGACTTCAGCCGTGCCGATTTCTGGATTCCCGCAGTATCGCCCCTTGTATCGCTGGCCGCGATAGGAGGCTTTGCCGTTGGAATGGCGTTAACCCGCCACCTGGGACTCGCTGTCATCACTTCCATCGCGCTGCAGTATATTTTATTTAACCTTTTTCACTTCGACGGGCTTATCGATTCGGCCGACGCCTTACTGCCCGCGGCTACTAAAGAGCGGCGGCTGGAAATTTTAAAAGACCCCAGGATCGGAAGCTACGGTTTTTTCTGCGGACTTCTAGCTTTGGCGCTTCGCGCAGGCTCTTTTGCACTGTTGGCCGAACAAGGCCTGCTTTTTTCCGCACTAGCTGGAGGCCTGCTGGCTGCTCCTGTGGCAGGGCGTACCGCGGCAGCCTTGGTAGCATGGAGGCTAAAACCAGCCCGACCTGACGGCTTGGGGGTCCTCATGAAGGGCTTTTCGCTGCGGCGCATAATCGAGGGCTCGCTCATCGGCCTTCTGCCCCTTGCCGCGTTTTGCTTGTTTACGAAAAGTTGGCCGCTTTTACTCATCACGCTTACCGCCGCCATTGCCAGCACCTTGCTTACCGCCTTTATGGTGGGCGGCGCGTACAGGCGAGCCATCGACGGCTTTACCGGCGACAGCCTGGGCGCCGCGATCGAATGGGGAGAGATTGCAACCTTGCTCGTCTTGGGCATAGTGCTACGGTTTTACGGAACGATTATTATCTAGATATCAGGAAAGCTATGAAGCCCTCTTTTCTAAAGGGAATTAGATGAAAGCGATTTTAATTCAGCCCCCATTCACTCAGCTAAACGCCCCCTACCCGGCTGTGTATAACCTCGAGTCATTTCTGCGCGACAGGGGTTGGCATGCCGAAGCCTTCGATCATTCCATAGGGCTTTATAGAAGAATTTTCTCTAGACAGGGGCTTACAAAAGTATTCTACGATGCCCGTGAAACTTTGAAGAAGGGCGTCGGGACTGCCCGCACTGATACTGCTGCTGAGGCTGATACAGCGGGGATTCAGATCGACCGCTACTTGTCCTATGAGCCCCTCTATATCCAGTGGATTGAAGGCATCATGGATTTTCTCTCAGGTCGGGATCCAGCCATGGCTCACAGGCTGGCCTCGGCAGTGGAGCTTCCGCAGGGCGCCCGTACGGAAGCCTTCCTTGTCGAGAGAGATGGGCGGATTGGCCCTGACGAGGCTAGATCGCTGGCGACACAAATCCTGAACGATTTGGGCGACTTCATCTCCTACACCCTCGATTCCGCTTTCGGAACTGTACGCTACGCCGAACGCTTAGCTTCGAGCCGTGCCGACTTCGGCGAGCTTCGCTCGGCCCTCGACTCTTCTTGGCTTATGAACGAATTCTATCTACCTATGCTGAATGAGTTCTGGTCGGCGCAAAAAGCGGGGATCGCCTCCACTGCAGCGGACGAGGCTCTGAATTCAAGCGAGGCTTCAAGCCATGGCAGGGCTGATGTCCCTGTCGACCTTGTCCTCATTACAATACCCTTCCCTGGTTGCCTTCTCGGTGCCCTCGCCTGCGCCCAGGCCGTACGCACGGCTTTTGGCGAGGATAGCAGGCCGCGCATTGTCTTCGGCGGCGGCTATATCTCCACCGAACTGCGCGGCCTTCGCGACGCCGGCATCTTTGACTTCTGCGATTACCTTTCATTCGACGCAGGCTATGGAAGCCTCGCCTCCATCATTGAGCGTGTAAGGGCGCCTGCGAAGGCGCAGGCGATGGCGTCCGAACTCTACAGAACGATGTTCCGTCGAGACGATGGGGCTCTCGTGGTGGCAGGGTTCCCCAAGGGCGATTCGACTCACCTCCAAGAAGGGCCTGGCCGCATCATTGCAGGCTGTGCGGAAGAAAAAAACTTCGAAGCGTTAGAGCGGAATGCGATCAAGGAAGTGTTCCCCGATTACCGGAGCGCCGACTTCGACGCTTATCTGCGGATTGTGGACTCGGAAAACCCCATGCATCGGCTTTGGTCGGACACGCCCTGGCTGAAATACAGCCTCGCTCATGGCTGCTACTGGCGCCGATGCTCGTTCTGCGATACCGAGCTCGAATACGTGGCGGATTTTGCGCCGACAAAAATCGAAGGCCTCCTCGCCGCGGCAGATTCTGCAAGCGATCGGACCGCGCTCTACGGCATACACTTTGTGGACGAAGCCATGCCTATGGCTTCCCTTCTCGCCTTCGCCCGCGCCAATCGCGAGCGGGCTGCGAAAGGTTCAAGGCCATTCTCGTTTTGGGGAAATGTCCGCTTTGACGCATCCTGGACCCAAGATCGATGCGAGTTCCTCGCCGCTTCTGGCCTTGTCGCGGTTTCCGGGGGAATAGAAATAGCCACCGAAAGAGGCCTCGCGATGACAGACAAGGGCTTCGACCTCGCCAGCCTCGTCCGCACCCTCGTGGCGATGCGGAGAGCAGGTCTCCTTGTGCATGCCTACCTCATCTATGGTTTCCCTGGGCAGAAAGTTGCCGACATCGTCGACTCGGCTGAATTCTGCCGCCAGCTTTTCGCCTCGGGCCTCGTCGATTCGGCCTTCTGGCACCGCTTTGTCCTTACGCGGCATTCGCGCATGTACAAAGAATGGAGGGATGGTAAACGCCCCGAACTCAAGCCCCAGGACAGGGAATGGAGCTTTGCCAACAACGATCTTTCCTTTGAGGGGGAGAAGGCTTTCGAGCGCTTTGATGCCCCTCTTTCAGCCGCCCTATCCGCCTGGATGGAGGGCACCGAATTAGAGAAACCGGCTTCGGCCTGGTTTGGCCGCGGTACGCCCAGAGCTTCAATTACAGCCGGCCTCGTAGAATCCCTCATCGCTAAGGCTGAGGATGCGCTCGATAACGAGATCCCTTCACCGAGAGGGCAGGCGTATTGGATCGCTGGCCAACCGATTGCGAAGGCGGTTAACAGTTCTATCGCCAGCCTCGTCTGGGTGTACCGGGGTGAACGCTGCTCGATCGATCTGCCGTCAGCAACTGTGGTCACAAATGTCGCCACGCTCCTTTCGTCCCCCGAACTATCCCTCTCGGGCATGCCCTATAAGGAACTCGAAGCTAAGCTCAGCATGCCGGCTTTGGTCATGACGGAACTCCTAGCCTCTGGTCTTGTCGTGGTATGATGTCGGGACCTAGAAAGCCCAGTACCTGCGGCATTCTTGCTCAGTGATAAGATACAACACAGGCCGGCGTTTAGCCCTTTTCTATCTGTATTTAATAGCCCCGACAGAACAAACCTCGGCACAGGACTGGCAGACCAGGCAATCGGGCTTTCGTATCCGGCGCTTCTTTGTGTCCTGGGTGTCGATAGCATTGGAAGGGCATACCTTCTGGCATTTCCCGCAGGAAATGCAGGTAGCCTCATCGATCACCATGCCCTTTTTTGCAGGCCGCGAAGTAAGACTGAAGATTGTGCCGTAAGGGCAGACAGAATTATGCCAAAGCGCTTCCTCGAAAACGAGCACCACGAGTAGGGAAAGGCCTGTTATAATTGCTGGCGCTGGCAACTCCATTTCCATTCGTTTAGTGATCAACATTGTACCGAAAAATAAAAATACAAAAACAATGCGAACCGCCGGGTGATTCATAAAAGCCGGGGTTTTAAAGGGTTTTATATTCAACTTTTTCCTGAGCCAGGTGATGGGTCTGAAGAGAGTGTTCATCGGGCATATCCAGCCGCAGTAGATCCGTCCGAAAACAAGGGATAGCAGGGCTCCCGCCGCAAAGACAACCAGCCAGAGCTGAATGGAGCCGCGGAAGAATAAAAATCCGAATAACGCGAGAAAGGCTAGCTCAAAAATAATGCGAAGGGTATGGGTTCTTTTGGATGCTTTCTGCATGCCTGATTCTCCTTAAGGTTTGAGCCACTTACTAAAGTCTTTCGCCTCTTGTGATGGCCTTATTTCACTAAAAATAAATTTTTGCCGACGCGAAGATGCTATTGTTATCAGCGTACTGCCCGAAGGCGCCGCTGGTACCTAAGAAAAACCAGCCCCCCGCCGCCAGTTCCATACCGTCGGCTATCTTCCAGGTGACTTGCGGCTTAACGAGGGCATCAGGCGCAGTAAAACCAAGATACGTGAGGGCTTCAACCCTGATCGTCTCGCGGGCAAAAGTGCGGGCTAAAAGCACTGTCGCCGTATTGGTAAATGCTTCATCCACCAAGGCTGTTTCATGATCAAGGATGATTTCCTGAATAAATTGAAAACCCAGGGTAGTTCCTAAAATAGAGAAGTCGGTCCCAACCAGGTAGTGGAGCGCATTTTTTTCGGTATATCCCTTGGGGTAGATCGTGATATCGCCTTGGTAACGCTTGTCAAAATAGAATGCGCCCTCCGATTTAAGCACAAGAGGGCCCAGAGTTGCAGATACCCCGTAGCCAGCTGCGGCTGTCCGGTAATACTCGCCCTGGATGCTCAGAGCCGTGAGCCCCGATCCCGGGGTCATTGTTTTGCTTACCACTGAAAAACTCGGAGTATCGTTCCAAAACCAACCGCCCATCAGCGAAAAATCCACGCTGGAACCGAGCCAGCCATAGCGCGCAAAATATTCTCCATTGGCGAGACTAAAATCAGGAGTAATAGAGGCTAAAAAAGTCGGCTTGATGGGATAGGGTAATGTCGGCGCCCAGATCGAATCAGGAGAAGGTTGAACAGTCGGCGTAAACAACGGAAGCCACACAACTTCCAGCTGATGATTTCCTGAATAAAGCGTTGCGCGCACGCCCGTCACCGCCAGTCTCAATTCCTCAAAATCAGGAACCAGGAATCGTGAAAGATCTTTTGGAGAGACTAGGTCGGTTATAAAAACCGCGTCGCTCTTTCCCCAGATTATCTGCTGCTTGCCGATTCTAACATCGAAAAAATCGCCATAATACTGCAAGTATAATTCCCTGAGCGCACTATCAAAACCCTGATCCAGATCAGTATCGAGAATCACATTAGCGTACAGTAGGGTTGCATCCGTCTCCCAGCTGAAACGGGTATCGAGGGTGTTCTCCTGCATGAAGAGGGACCAATCAGAAATTAACGACCCCGCCTTGCTCCTTCCGTAACCATTGAAGGATACGTTGTCGGCTGAAAGCCGGATGAGGACAAAGAGCAAAAATAGTATCACAATGCCGCGTTTTAATGTCTTTTTCATTTATAGTGCCTTCATCATGCTGCGTTCGGTAAAGCTCGATTCCTGAATTCCCTCATCGAGCTCCATGGATGTGAATTCCATGGTCGTCCTATGATTTTTCTGCACATTATGCATTTCTGTATGGGTGATCATAATAAAACCGCTGATCTCTTCCGCTTTATGAATGCTAAGCGTCTTCAACAGCTTTCCGCCCTTGTCGTAGAAATCCCTGCGGAATCCCAGCAATTTATTTTTTGAAACCCAGCTTACAACCCGGGAATAACTATAGGCTTTATCCTTAGGAACGCTCTCGATGACCCAGCATTCTTCTCCGTTTACAGTCTCGCTGCCGAGTATTGTGTGGCTGTCTTCGTTCGGATGTCGTTCTGCAAGATCATCGTAGCTGAAATCGGAACCCATGAACGAATCCCCTCTTCCGTCGGAGCTTATTCGTTTAACCCGCTTGAGCGCCGGCAAGTATATCCACTGATCATCGCTTTTCCCTGTTTCGGCATAGCTCCAGTTCATGAACGAAGTACCCCTCACGTCCGCGGGCGATTGAAATTGCATGATCTTTTTTTCAGTACTTCCATAATCTGCCGAAAGCTGTTTCAGAGAACGAGTCCGTTCGCGGCCTTTTGAATCGATGAGCGTCATGGTGAGCAGCGCGGACATATCCTTTGGCTGCGGCCTGTTATAGACATTGAGCATTATTTCTTGGGCTGAATTTGCGGCAGAAGCGTTGTGCGCTTTTTGAGTATTCTGCGCGCTCACAGAGCTCAGCATGACGATACATGCTACGGCAAAAAGTGCGAAACGAAGTGTGATTCTCTTTCTCATATTCTATCCTTGAGCAATGATGATGATTTCCTCAACACGAGGAACATAATGCTTACCGTGGCAATAAAGGCCGACAGCATATTGAGCGATACCAATAATCCGATTTGGCGATTAGGAGGGAACACCGAGAACACCATGACCATAAATCCGGAGATTACGATAATCGCATTCTGCAGCACGGCCCTGCCCGTGTGACTCATGGAAAAACGGGCAGCTTCGGTCTCATCGCCCTTTGTGCGCAAGCGAGTACGATAATGACTTATAAAATGAATCGCGTAATCGACACCGATTCCGACCGCGATGCTGGAAATCAATGCGGTGGAAATAGTAAGGGGAATATTTAAAACACCCATGAGACCAAAATTTATCAGTATTGTTATCAGGACCGGAATTGTCGCGATGCCGCCTAGAATTGCGCTGCGAAGCATGAACGAAACGAGCACGAATACGATTAGAACCGATAAACCGAGGCTGGATATCTGCCCTTTGAGAATAAGATCGGAAAAGACCAAACTCTTGTACCCAGACCCCGCGAAATTAATAGAAATTCCCATTTCCGCAAAGTCGCTGGAAAAACTTTCGGCTTCTTCTATGACACCCTGGATAGTGCGGCTATCGTCGCTTTTCAGCTGAACGACCATATTAGCGCCTTTAAAATCGCTATCCACCACCTTCCACAGGTTGTCAGGATCCCCCGACATTTCGTACAGAAGAAGATACTGGGCAACCATATCCGAAGACTCAGGAATTTTATCAAAAGCAGGGTCTTCGGCGTTCATGGCAAAGTGCATACGCTTTAAATAGGTGGTTAGGGAAAGGCTGTCGCCCACATTATCGCGCCGCATAATCGAGCTCTGCAGCCTATCCATAAGCTGGAGCACCTCGGGCTGCTTGAAGGCGTCGTACTCATCGGAATCGAGAATAATATTTACCGAAGAGGTCCCGCCGAAATTTTTATTGACAAAGGCGTCGGTCTGTACAATGGCGCTGGATTTTTCGAAATTTTCCAAGAAGCTGGTATTTATCCATACCCGGGAAAGCCCCCAGAGCGAAGTTACCATGACCACGCCGGTCACAGCATAAACAATGACTCTATGGGCACTGATGGCATCGGCGAAGCGAGCCCCCAAAAGCGTTTTAGGCTCTTTTTTTTCTGTAGTCTTGGTGATAGGCGTTTTGCCGTTTCCAAGCAAAAGTATGCCCGACGGCACTAAAATCATTGTTAAAAACCACGATACCGCGACGCCGAAGGCAGTGAAGAGGCCGAAATACTTTACCGGATACACTTGCGAGGTAACCAGCGAAAGAAATCCCGCAACGGTCGTGAGCGCGGCAAACAAGGATGGCTTGCCTATGACAAAGATGGCGTCTTCGGCGATCTCCCTGCGGCTGGCCGAAGGTCTTTCCCGTACGAAAAAATCCACCTGATTGTAAACATGGATAGCATACGCGACTCCATTGGCGATAAGCATGACAGGAATCATTATGCTGACGGAATAAAGGGGAATACCTAGGGCTGTCATAAGTCCAAACGACCAGACGGTACTAGCTAGCACTACGAAGAGCGTTATCAGGGTTCGGCTCGCTTGCCTGAGCACGATCAGCAGTACGATTGTAATGACAAGAATAACCAGGGGAGCGGTACGGCTCATGTCTTTAGGCCCGAGCTTCGCGAGGGTGCCTTCTACAATAGGCCTTCCAGCCACATGGATCTTTTCTGGACCCGAGAATTGCTCGGCTATTCGCATGATTTCGTTATACAGGTCGTTGGAAAATCCGCTTTCAGGCAGCTCAACCGATACCAAGGCGGTTTTTCCATCCTTCGATACCATGCGCCCTGCGACCATTGTGTTGCTACTGACAGTGGCGCCTATCGCCTCGGCTTCTTCTTGGGAAAGCGGCGCGGCGGTATAAAAGCGTCTAATATCCAGGCCGTCTTCGGTGCCGAGGATGTTGTCGCCGGTATGAATCGATTGAATCCTGGAATTAGAAAGGCCCTCAATTTCATGGAGCGCCGTTTCTATCTCTATCAATTTGCCGAGCGTACCCGGGTTGAATACCGATTCCGGATGCTCCACCGCGAGGAGAATTGCGTCGGTGATCATGAATCGCTGGTTGGCTTCTTCGCTGTACACAAAGGCCGGATGCGTTTTAGGCATGTATTCGTCCAGGTTGGTTTCCATGTGAAACGAAGAAACCACCGATATTCCCGCTAGCACAGTTATTGCCAGTACTGCCACCACTGCAGTTAAAGGCTTTCTAGTAATCAGGGCAAAAAAACGGTGCACTGGGCGCTCCTGCATAGAGATATTTTTAGTTAGCTAATTTTAACTAACTTTATGAAAACAAATAAACGAATTTAATTGTCTTCGAACTACAAACCTAAGCTGCCGAAATCAAGCGTAGAACAGAATGAATATATTCCTGTGTATTATTTACTAAGGATAACTTTTTAATATGGTCCCTATTCAACTGCCACTCGGATACAAGGATTCGGAATCCTCCAATCAGCATTATCGATACCGCGGTGGTATCCAGGTCCTTTTTAAAACTGCCTTCGGCGATGCCTTTGTCGAGCATCGTTTTAATTCCGTCCCCTGTCTCTTTGATCATCCGGCGGATTCGCCCCAAAAGCTCAAGATCCTGCCTGAAAAGCATATCGGGATACAGAATAATCACCAGCGACGGCAGGGATTCGAAGGACTGGGCCTGGCGGAGGAAAAAACTGCTCAGACATTCCTGGGCGGGCTTGTTGTCAAGAAGTGTGTGCTGCCAGGCTTCGTTGCGTATAGAAATAATCTCGTCGACTATGGCGGAGAGAATAGAAGCCTTGGAATCAAAATGCCTGTACAGGGCAGGCTCGCTCACGCCCACTGCCTTTGCGAGATTCTTTATGGTGAGCTCCTGTATTCCCTGTTCGGCGATGAGGGCAAAGGCTGCCTTGAGTATGTCTTTCTGTCGTTCAGTTGTATTCATAGTGATTACCGTATTAGTTAGTAAATGCTAACTAACAATTTGTCAAGGACTCAAGTAGCGCCATACTAGGCAAAGATCGGCTAATTTCTTCGTTTACGATCCCTTTACTCTATGATAGGCTTATAATTACGTTGGAAACATAAATTTTTTAATTACACGCGGTAAAGAGAAACCACAGGACGGGTAGGTTGATGGTAAAAGAAAAGAAATTTGAGGCTATGATAAAAGCAAACGATTTATCCCCAATCGAGGCATATATCCAGGGTTTCGAGGGAATAAAAAGGGCGAGGCTGGAAGAGATATACGCCCTTATAAAATCCGAAGCGCCTGATGCGACCGAAAAAATCTCCTATGGCATGCCCACCTTTTTCTTGAACGAAAACCTGGTCCACTTCGCTGCCCAGGCCAAGCACTTAGGTTTCTACCCAAGCCCCAGCGGGATTACGGCCTACGAGGTGGAGCTAGGAGGCTACAAGTATTCCAAGGGGGCGGTGCAGTTTCCTTATGATACACCCTTGCCCGAAGATCTGTTGCGGAAGATAGTCCGATTCAGATTGCATGAAGTAAGAAAAAAAACACAGGGAGTTGATTTTTCAAATTAAAAAGCGGAAGTAAAAACTGTTATGGAGTGAGTAGTTTAAGAAGAAGCGTTGACGTAATCTGCCGGGGAAAGTATCTTTGTAAGGAAAGTAAGGAGATTAATATGGAACTTGCAAGACTTACATCGAAAGGTCAGATTACAATTCCCATCGAGATAAGAAAAAAACTAAAGCTCAAAGAAGGAGACAAGGTTTTTTTTATCGAAGAAGACGGAAGAATTATTTTCCAAAACGCATCGCTGGCAGCATTGAGCAACTTCCAGAATGAAATGGTTGGGGAAGCGCAAGTAGCAGGCTTTTCTTCGGAAGAGGATGTTGTCACCTATATTAAAAAAATCCGATCTCAAGACAGAGAAAATTAGTGAGAGTATTTATCGATTCTAATATTATTCTCTCTGCAGCACTCTTCCCTGCTGGAGAGGTAGCAAAAGTCTTATTCTATCTTTTAAAAACACATACGATCATCATTTCTAGCTATTCAATCCGAGAATGCGATACTGTGTTCACAAGAAAATTTCCAGAAAAGATCACGTCTTTGAAAACTTTTTTCAAGAACTTGGAATATGAACGATTTGAGACTCCGGCTAACATAAATATACAAGACTACCCAAGCATGCGAGACATAAGCGATATCCCTGTTTTGGCTTCAGCAATACTGTCTGATGCGGATATCCTGCTTACGGGCGATAAAGACTTTACCGCAATAAAAATGAAGAAGCCGTTGATTTTTACTCCAAATCAGTATTTTCAGTTAATAAACAATAAGGGAAACAATTAGTTAAAAGCGCGAGCGGGTTGGACTATCCGCATTGGCTCCTTCACTGCGACTTGCTCAAATATAGGAAAGTAAGTATTCTATTAGTATACCCTCCCCACCAGGGGTGGGCATTGAAAAATCCAGAACCCGGGAGAGTACCATGGACCATTGCTCCGCCGAAAGCCAGAAAGCCCTCGCTCTGCTGAAAAACGCCAGAGGACAGGCAGAAGCAGCGATTCGTATGATAGAGGAAGACCGCTACTGCATCGATGTGTCCAAGCAAATTCTCGCGACAGCGGCGATGTTGAAGAAGGCTAACCTCCTCGTGCTGCGCCAGCATATCGATACCTGCGTGAAGGAAGCCATCGAGAAAGGCCAGGGCAAGGAAAAGGTGGAGGAGATCGCAATGGTGTTGGACCGCTACGTGGGCTCCCCCGACTAACAGTGAGGTAAGGCAATGGATGCTGAAAATATAAAGACTTCCGATACGAGCTTAAGCGAGCTGCGGCAGATCGCCATTCCCGTGGGAGGGATGACCTGCGCATCCTGCTCGGCCGCGGTGGAGCGTTCGCTCAAGAAACTGCCTGGAATAAAGATCGCGACGGTAAATCTCGCCACCGAAAAGGCTACCGTGAGCTATGATCCGGCGGGAGTGCGGATTTCCGAGATCAAGGGAGCGATCAAAAAAGCTGGCTACGAGCCCCTGGCGTTGGAAGAGGATTCAAGTTCTAGGACGGATACCCACCGGGAGGAAAAGGAGCGAAGGCTTCGCCTGATGTGGCGGCGGTTCATTATTTCGGCTGCCTTTTCGATTCCTCTTTTTTATATCGCCATGGGACACATGGTGGGGCTTCCCCTGCCCTCCTGGCTCCACCCAGAGCATTTCCCCCTGCGTTTCGCCCTAGTCCAGATCGCCTTGGTGATTCCTTCCATACTTGCTGGCAGAAGGTTCTACAGCGTAGGCACGAGAGCCCTGCTTCACGGCGCACCCAACATGGACAGCCTGATCGCCATGGGGACCAGCGCGGCCATACTCTACAGCCTTTATTCGGTGTACAGGATTCTATCCGGCGATGACAGTGCGGCGATGGAACTCTATTTCGAGACTGCCGGCGTCATCATCACCCTGATCCTCCTGGGCAAGGCGTTGGAGGAACGGAGCAAGGGCAGGACTTCAGAATCGATCAAAAAATTGATGGGGCTTCAGCCTAAAACGGCGACGGTGATCCACCACGACAAGGAAATCGAACTGCCCATAAGCGAAGTGGAGCCGGGAGACTTGATTCTGGTGCGACCTGGAGAGCGCATCCCGGTGGACGGGGTGGTTGTTGCGGGCGCCAGCGCCGTGGACGAGTCCATGCTCACCGGAGAGTCGATCCCGGTGGACAAGGGCACAGGCGACCATGTGGCTGGGGGGACCATCAACAAGAACGGGGCTCTAACATTCAGGGCCGAGAAGGTGGGCGCGGACACGGCGCTGGCGCGGATCATCAAGCTGGTGGAGGATGCCCAGGGCTCGAAGGCGCCCATAGCCAGGATGGCGGATCTGATCTCCGGCGTTTTCGTACCTGTAGTCTTCGGCATCGCCGTTCTGGCCGCTGTGGCATGGCTCATTGCGGGGCATACGGCGGTGTTCGCCCTCACAATATTTGTCGCAGTGCTTACGATAGCTTGCCCCTGTGCATTGGGTTTGGCAACACCTACGGCAATAATGGTGGGCACGGGCAAGGGCGCCGAGTTGGGCATTCTGATCAAGTCCGGCGAGGCGCTGGAGACGGCGGGCTCTATCCAGACGGTGGTCTTCGACAAGACGGGGACGATCACCGAGGGCAGGCCCGTGCTCACCGACATTTTGCCCTCAGATGGCGTGGAAGAGGAGAGGCTGCTTGGGTTGGCCGCCGCCGCGGAGAAGGCGTCGGAGCACCCCTTGGGCGAGGCCATAGTAGCCGCGGCGGCGGTAAGGGGCCTCAACCTTCCCGAAGTTGCCTCCTTCCAGGCCAAGCCCGGCCGGGGCATCGAAGCCCTCATAGAAGGCAGGACTTTCCTCCTCGGCAATGCCCGTCTGATGACCGAATCCGGCATCGACACTACAGTCCTCGCCTCCCAGGCTAAAACCAGGGCCGCTGAGGGCAAGACCCCCATGTACGCCGCCTACGAAGGACAGCCTCTCGGAATAATCGCCGTAGCCGATGTAGTAAAGCCTCAGAGCGCTGCCGCAATCGCTAAGCTTCAAGCCATGGGCATACAGACTGTCATGATCACTGGAGATGCGAGACCCACTGCAGAGGCGATCGCCCGGCAGGTGCGCATAGACAGGGTTCTGGCCGAGGTCTTGCCCAGCGACAAGGCCGAGGAAGTAGCCAGACTGCAGTCCCGTGGGCACAAGGTGGCCATGGTTGGCGACGGGATCAATGATGCTCCAGCCCTGGCCAGGGCCGACGTGGGCATAGCCATAGGTACCGGCACCGACGTGGCCATGGAGAGTGCCGATATCGTGCTCATGCGGGGCGACCTCAATGGAGTTGCCTCCGCCCTGGAGCTGTCTCGCAAGGTCATGCGGAACATTAGGCAGAACCTCTTTTGGGCCTTCGGCTATAATGTCCTGGGCATCCCCGTGGCGGCAGGCCTATTGTACGCCTTCGGCGGACCCCTGTTGTCGCCGGTCCTTGCCGCCGCCGCCATGTCCATGAGTTCGGTTTCGGTTCTGACCAATGCCCTGCGCTTGAAGCGTTTCAAAGTGTGAATCACAGGTAGTTTGTATGTCCTGCAGCGCACCCTCACGTAGGATATTATTTTTACGTTTGGCTTCGAATGTTTTATACTATTCTTAGAGGGTCTTAGCGTCCGGCTTATAAAAAGGAGATATCGATGAGAAAATTATTGAAGATTGAAGGCATGTCCTGCGGCCATTGCGTCATGCATGTGCAGTCGGCTTTAGAGGATGTTCCTGGAGTGAAGTCAGCGAAGGTGGATCTGTTGGAACGCAGCGCTATGGTGGACGGCGATAACCTGAACGATCAGGCACTGCGCGCCGCCGTAACCGAGGCGGGGTATTCGGTGAGTTCGATTATGCCTTAATAGAATGGTAGCAATTATAAAATACTTAAATAAAATAACTTAAATATTAAAATAGTTTCGAAGTAATGAGCCAATTTTATCAGTTAAAAAAGCTTTTAGAATTGGCTCAAAGTTTATGTATTGGCCACGTCCGCAAGCTTGACTGTCTGGGGCTCGGTGGTTTCACCTTCGAGACGGCGATATTCTTCCAGAAGTTCTTTGCCGCGGCGGGAAATGCGGGCGGGAACCTGGACAAGGATTTTTATGTAGAGGTCGCCCTTACGGCCGCTGGAACTGGGCACCCCTTCTTCCCGGATGCGGAGGAGCTTGCCGTGCTGGGTACCTGCAGGGACAGCGAGCTTGATCTTCTTGCCGTCTAGCGTGCCAATGACCACTTCGCCACCTAGGGCCGCCGTGCTCATGTCGATGCGTACCGCGCAGTAGAGATCCTGCTCGTGGCGTTCAAAGTATTCGTGGGATCGCACATGGATAAAGACGTAGAGATCGCCGGGGGCGCCGGCGTTGGGACCTACATCGCCCTGGCCGGGGATGGTGACTCGTTTGCCGTCTTCCACCCCAGCTGGAATAGTAACCTTAATCTTCTGTTTTTTCTTGGTGATGCCGCTGCCCGAGCAGTCGTGGCAGGGCTTGTCGATGACAGAACCTTCGCCGCCGCAGGCGGGAC
>CAZHFN010000028.1:0-9409 GCA_964531105.1 uncultured Treponema sp.
TGGAGCCCGCCGGGGCAGTTGCCGCCGGTCCTGGGTATAAGGGCGAGAGCGAGGCCGCCCCTGGCCAGGCGGCGCGGGACACTCCCGACGTACAAATGCCTCCCCAGGAACTGCCCAGGATAGCCTTGGTGCAGGGTCTTCCCAAGGGACCCAAAATGGATTTGATACTCCGCCAAGCTGTCGAAACTGGGGTGGAACTCGTAGTGCCCCTGCAAACTAAAAACTCGGTAGTCCGAGAACTAGGCAGGGAAGGCTCTTCCGGAGGCGACTCTAGAAGGCAGAGAATACTCAAGGAAGCCCTTCAGCAGTCAGGGTCCCTGGTGAGAACGAAGCTTTGTCCCACCACATCGACGGAAGAGCTTGAGTCTCTCCTTAGCGCCGAAGGTTTTCCCCCCGAGAATTCCCTCTATCTGATGTTTCACGAATTGGACATAGCCGGAAAAAGTCTTCATGAATATTGTATGGGATTTGAAGGATCGGTTGTGTTGCTCATTGGCCCCGAGGGCGGCTTTACGCCTCAGGAAACCGATGCTTTCACCGAGATGTCATTCAAGGGTTTTCATATCCCTGGTTCGATACTGAGGACAGAAACCGCTGCGCTCTTCGCGATCGCCGCGGTAAAGACACTGCTTTTGGAACGTAAATTATGGACACTATCGAACTGAAGGGAGTCGAGTTAGCAGGTATCAGGCTGGACCTCCCGTCGCGACAGCAGATCTCGGCCCTGGCCTATGCATGGGATGATGACGCCAATCATCAAATTTGTTTTCTGAACAGTCCCAGTTTCCTGGCAGCCCGAGGATCGGGTGAATATGCCTCCATGATACGAAGTGCTGACCTGGTGCTCAGCAAATCCCGGACCTTATCTGCCAAGATAGCTGAAATGGCGAAAGCCAGAACTGCCTCGGGAGAAGGCTTGAACTTGCGAAAAGTGAAAATAGCTCAGCGGCGAAAGGATTTTTTAAGTTTTTTTGGCCCACCAGAGGAACTTGAAGACTTCGCAGCGGCATATAAGCCCCTAGCAGTCCTGTCTGCACTTCTATCCTCACTGGAGGAGCGTAAGGGTTCACTTTTTCTTTTGGGTGGTAAAAAGGCATCCCTGGCCAGGGCGGAGATCAATGTAAAAGCTACTTTCCCTTCTCTCCGCATAGTAGGCCGAAGTACCGGGGATTGCGAAGGCAGTGAGGCACTGGTGCTGAAGGCTCTGCAAAAAGCCTCGCCAGATCTTATTCTTGCAGGATCGATGCTACGGGGCGGAGAGTTGTGGATTCCTCGGAATATGCGCTTTACGAACTCCGGCATTTATTTCTACGAAGCCCGGATAATCGAAACTTTGGCAGGAATTCATCGAAAATAGACAAATGTCTACAGCTTTTCGATAGGATTGGGCTTCCAGTATTTTCCCGGACAGCGGAATATTGGCGCTATGAGAGCCATAGCCTATTGGGACATGGACAGGGTGCGCATCCAGAGAATACTTGCTGAGTTGGAGGCATTTTTTGAACTTCGAATGGCTTCCACCCTTGGAGAGCTGAGAGCCCAGGCTCAAGACAGCTCGATCTGCGCGCTGATTATTGGACTGCCAACCGATGGCGGAAATGGAATCGCCAGCTTCTTTGCCCGTTTTGAAGCACCAAGGGGCTTCCCTCTCTTCATTCTTGGCAATCTACCGCTTAACTGCAAAGATCGAGGCGAGATTCATATCAATACCGATGAAGGCTGTCTTCTTGGCCCTGGTGAGTATGGAGCCCTTAAAGACCGCATAGTCCTGGCTGTCCAAAAAAGATCCGCCGCAGAGCTTCGTTTGCCGCATTTCGTAGGCAGAAGCAAGGCTATGGCCGAGGTAAAAGCCTTGGCAGCTAGCTTCGCCACTCGGAATCTACCCGTTCTTATACTTGGGGAAACGGGGACTGGTAAGGAATTGGTGGCTCAGTCAGTACATGTACTTTCGTCCCGGAGCGAAAGGGATCTTGTCGCCCTCAATTGCGCAGCCTTGCCTGAAAATTTAGTGGAGAGTGAGCTATTCGGTGTTGAGAAAGGCGCCTATACGGATGCCCAATGCCGTCGTGGTGCCCTGGCCAGGGCTTCTGGTGGCAGTCTCTTTCTGGACGAAATTGGAAGTATGGCCTTAAGTGTTCAGCCCAAGCTGCTGCGCGCCCTGGAAATAGGTGAGTATTGGCGATTAGGTGGGGAAAGGCTGGAAAAATCAGAGTTCAGGCTCATCTGTGCTACTGGCGAAGATCTGTGGATGGGGATCGAAAAGGGCTTATTCAGAAAGGATCTCTTCTATAGGATTGCCGTTCTGCCCATAATAATTCCTGCCTTGCGGGAGAGGCCTGAGGATATCAGGGATCTAGCCCTGGACTTCTGCAGCAGGGCCTCTGAAGGTTTATGCGAACTGTCGGATTCTGCCATTGAAAAGCTCATGTCCTACCCTTGGCCGGGCAATGTGAGAGAGCTTAAATCGGTCATCTACCGTGCCTGTGCCTACTCGCAAAGAGGAGTGTTGGGTCCTGACGATATAGTATTTATATTTGCAGGGACTTTCAGTTCTTATCCGGCTTAGATCCAAGAGCCAATGCCTTACGATAGGATTGTGCGAGATATTCGAGTTCTACAGAGCTGGCTCCTGCTCTTTCGCATAGATCCCTCAGGAAATTGCGCATGTAATCTCGATCACTTAATCTGAAGGCGCCCTTTGCCGCAAAGGCTTCGAGTACTGGCTCAATGTGCCTATCCACTTCGATGCGTTCGCAGGCTTTTACCGGGTTTTCATCGCTGGTGAGAATCCTGGCATTCGCTTCGGCCTGGCTTATGAAAATTTCGTAGCAGGCCACTTGTACTGCCTGGGCTACATTCAGGGATGGAAACGCATCGGAAGAGGGAATATGAACTGCCAGGCTGCAACACGCCAGTTCTTCGTCCGAAAGGCCATCTCTTTCATTGCCGAACACGAGTGCAACAGGTTCATTACGGAATTTAAATGCAGCAACTGTATTCTCGAGTCCTGCCAGGGTTCGGGTAAAATTCCTTACGCTGATAGATTCACCCTTGCGTCGCGATCCAGAGCGTCTGGAGAAGCCGGCTGAGAGGCTGAATTCTCTCAAGGCTTCTTCCAGGCTGGCATAACGAATGGCGGTTTCGTACACATCGAAGGCGTGGACAGCCATGGTTTTGACAAGTACTTCGTCATATTCAGGGCAATTGGCCAGAATAAGGCGCTCCATGCCCATGGTTTTCATGGCTCGGCAGAGGGAACCGAGATTCCCCGACTCCTTGACGCGGCAAAGGACTATTGCTGAGCCTTGCATGCTCGTTTGCTTCACTTTCTCCATTCAAATCCCTGTTTGCTATCGCTCTTTTACCTTGTCCCTCTGGGGGCCGGCGACATATAGTAATGCCATGGATACAGGGGAGCAAGACCGGAAGATCGTTGAGCAGATGTGCCCTGAAAGGGGCGGTTCGGTGTTTCAGCGTCACAGGGCTCTTGTGCTGGGCGGCAGCGGAGGTATAGGAAGGGCCATCTCGCTCGGCCTCGCCGCCAGAGGGGCCCTGTCGATCATTCACGGCCGCAACAGCGCCAAGGTGCAAGCCCTGGTGGGAGAAATCCGAAAATCAGGCGGCGAGGCCGAGGGCTTCAGCCTGGATTTGGAACAACCCCGAAGGCTCGAGGCCCTTGTAAAAGCCATCCTTGAAAAGGCGAAAGACAGCGCTCGCAACCAGCCTATCGAAATACTCATTTGCGCCTTCGGTCCCTTCATACAGAAACCTTTTATCGGCCATGATGCCTGCGATTGGGAGAAAACCGCGCTTTTGGATTTAGCCCTGCCTGGTGCCCTGGCTTCCTCCCTTTTTTCTTCCATGTGTTCGCAAGGATTCGGGCGTATCCTGTTTTTAGGCGGCACTCGTACTGACAGCATCCATGGCTACAAATCCAATGCCGCCTATGCGGCTGCTAAAACAGGACTGGGAGTAGTTGCCAAATCCCTGGCCATGGAAGGTGCGGCGCACAACGTGGCTGCAGTAGTAGTCTGTCCAGGTTTTGTGGAGACAGAATACCTTTCTCCAGCCCAGAAAAATTCTCTCATTGCCGCTTCGCCCGATGGCAGGCTGATTCAGCCTTCCGAACTGGCAAGCCTTGCCCTCGACCTTCTCGACAGGGATCCTTGCCCAAGCTCGGGAGCCGTTGTTTCCTTTGATTCGGGCTTTTCTCCTTGCGGGTTTGACAATCCCGGTGCCCGGCGATAGGATTGCCCCATGTCTTCCCGCCTAATCGCCCGAGCCTCGGCTACTCCAGGCTCCGGACAAGCTCTGTCCAGCTCAGCCCTGGAATTTGAAACCTTGGCTGAACTACCCCAGGGCTTGTGCTGCCGGCCGGCTGGCAGCCTGGGCGCCGAAAAAGTTGTTGATTTAAATGTTGCGATCACCAAGGCATTGGGGGACGAAATATCCACGCTCCTCTTTGATTTTGGACTTGTGGAAGACCTGGCTCCCGCGGGAGTGGGGCTTTTGGTGGCCCTCCAAAAACGCTTGCGCGAGCGATCTGGCGATCTGGTTTTAGTGGGTATGCGACCACGACTCATGAGGTTTCTGGAAAGCCTGGGATTCGGGGATTATTTCTCCCATTCCCTGGATCGGCGCCATGCCATTGAGTATATTCTGATGATGAAACGCGACATATTTCCCCGTTCGGCTCCCTGCCCAGCCTGTTCTGCCCCGCTGGCCATTCATGGGCCTGGGCGAAGCCGTTGTCGCGCCTGTCAGGCTGTGCTCACTGTTCTGGCCGACGGCTCTCTGGAGCTGGGTTAAAAACCGTTGAGGTTTTGATCCCATCCTAAGCCTGCATTATCCTGAGGAGGAGATGGTATGGAAGGTTTATCTAAGGTTGAAAGTTTTCTCATCGACCTGGGCATATCGTACCAGGAGGTTTCGAAAGGAGCCTGGCTTGTGGAGGATGAGGAGAAGGGCCTGCCCAAGATGGTGGTGAGTCATGTGGATCCCATCGTTATCATAAGGGCTGATGTGATGCCCGTTCCCGAGAAGGGCAAGGAAGAGCTCTTCGGCACCCTGCTCAAGCTGAATGGAAATGATTTTCTTCATGGTGCCTACGCCCTCGATGGAAATGAAATCGTAGCGCTGGATACCCTGGAATACGACACTATGGATAAGAATGAATTCAGGGCTTCGGTGGAGTCCATGGCCTTCGCCCTGAGTCAGCACTACCCCCTGCTTTCGAAATTCCTGGCCAAGAAGGAGGGCTGATACATGGGTATCTTCGATAGGCTTAAGAGCGTTATATCGTCCAACGTGAATGATCTGATCTCCAAGGCCGAGAATCCTGAAAAAATGCTCAATCAGATGATCGTCGACATGAACGAACAGCTCATCGACTCCAAGAAGGCCGTAGCCATGGCCATCGCCGATGAGAAACGGCTTGAGCGTGAAGTTGGAGAAAACCGGGCTAAGGCCGAGGAGTGGGAGAAAAAGGCAATGCTCGCGGTCAGGGCTGGCCGGGATGATCTGGCTAAGGAAGCCCTCATGCGAAAGCAGGAACATGAGAGCTATGTCGGTCAGTTGGGCACCCAATGGCAAGCACAGAAAGAGTCGGTGGAAAAGCTCAAGGAATCACTGCGGGGCTTGCAAACTAAGATAGAGGAAGCTTCCCGCAAAAAAAATATTCTTATCGCCAGGGCTAAAAGAGCTGAAGCCCAGGAGAAGATCAACAAGACCATGTCCTCGCTTCAGGGCAACAAGAGTGCCTTCGATACCTTCGATCGCATGGCCAAGAAAATAGATGAGATAGAGGCCAGGGCCGAGGCGCAGAAAGAACTGGAAGACGTGTCCTCTGGTGCCAGCCTAGACAAGCAGTTCGCTGCCCTCGAATCGTCGCCATCAGCCGCGGATGCTCTTCTGGAGGATCTGAAGCGCAAGATGATCACCCAGGATGCCGGCGGTGCTTCGGCATCGGGCGGCGAAGCCAAGCCTTCCTGATTCGAGCAGGGCTTGGCAGAAAGGCCCTGACTGATGAATACCTTACCGATCAAGGCTCTCCTCCTCTCAGGAGGAGGGCCTTTTTATTCTTCCCGCCCAGGCTGGATCTCCAAACCAGGGTTGAGCACCTTTTTGCATATCGATACCCTGGAAGAACTTCCGTCTTCTGCAGTAATTTTTGCCAAGGCGTATCAGGTCTGCATCATGCCTACTGCCATGTATTTGACTGGAGTTGTCCTGCCTGCAGCGCTGATAACAATTGTCTATGGGCCTATCGAAGACGTCGTGCCCTGTCTGGAAGCCGGCGCCTTCGATTTTATGCCTGAAAACTGGTCGCTGGGAGAACTGGAAGCCCGGCTTTTCCGTTATTGGAGGCTAGAGCTACGGGGAGATAGGAGATCCTACTATCTCTGGGGCTGCAGCCTAGTTCCCCTACATCGAGCTGATGAGTTTTCTGGATCCGAGACTCTGGTTAAGAACGGTACTGTGGAACTTACCCCCGGACAAGCTGCGATAGTACGGCTTTTGCTCACCCATCCAGGCAAGGTAGTTTCTTTCTCAGTCTTAGGCCAGGCGGGAGGGCTTAGGCTTTCCAGACAAATTGCCGAATCTCGAGACTCGGCAATGCCTGATTTTTCCAAAAAAGCTGCACATATGATGATGAGCCGCATCAAGGCCAGGCTATCCTGTCTGGATCCGGGACTGGCCGCCCGGATCAGCTCGGTGAGGGGACAGGGATACCTGTGGCGGGATGGCCTTTAGCAGTATTCCTGACGCTCGATGTAGGCACCCAGGGCTTTTAGCCTGTCGCTGATTCTTTCATAGCCCCTTTCAATCTGATAGACGTTCTGGATCGTGCTCTGGCCATCGGCGCAGAGCGCTGCTATTACCATGGCCATGCCAGCCCTGACGTCGGGCGAGACTAGGAGGGCCCCCGACAGCCTGGCGGGTCCTGAGACCACTGCGCGGTGCGGATCGCAGAGCACGATGCGGGCTCCCATTCCAATAAGTTTGTCCACGAAAAACATTCGGGATTCGAACATCTTTTCATGGATGAGGACAGTGCCCTCGGTCTGAGTCGCCACTACGGTCATTATCGAGGTGAGGTCGGGCGGGAAGCCGGGCCAGGGCGCGTCGTCGATCTTGGGAATCTGTCCACCCAGGTCGGCCTGCACTTTCATGGCCTGATTGCTGGACACATAGAGATTTTTGCCTTTCACTTCCCATGAAATCCCCAACCGGCCAAAGCCCACCTTAAGTGGATGCAAGTCCTCGGGATTCACTCCCTCGATTGTTATTTCACCCCTGGTTACCGCTGCCAGGCCGATAAAGGAGCCGATTTCCATAAAATCAGGACCGATGCTGTACTCGCAGCCGCCGAGTTCGCTTACGCCTTCGATATGAAGCACATTGGATCCGACACCGCTGATCTTGGCGCCCATGGCGTTGAGCATGAGGCAGAGATCCTGTACGTGGGGCTCGGATGCGGCGTTTCGCAAGACCGTCTTGCCTTCGGCCAGTACTGCGGCCATTATCGCGTTCTCCGTGCCTGTTACCGAAGCCTCGTCCAGGAATATGGGGGCTGCCTTGAGCTTAGGCGCTGAAAAGCGCAGAACTCCTTCTATGGTTATTCTGGCCCCCAGTTCCTGGAGCGCCAGAAGATGGGTATCGATGCGCCGTCTTCCTATCGTGTCGCCGCCGGGAGGTGGGAGAATTGCCTGTCCAAAGCGGGCTAAGAGAGGACCGGCAAAAAGCAGGGAAGCCCGTACCTTCCTGGATTGCTCGGCGGGGACATCCTGCCGTTCGATGCTCCGGGGGTCTATGCTCCACTCGTGTGGGCCTAGTCTCTCCACCTGGGCGCCGAGATGAACCAGGACCTCGATCATCACCGACACATCTTCTATTTCGGGGATGTTTTTTAAGATTACCGGCTCTCTTGCGAGCACCGTCGCCGCCAGGCAAGGGAGGGCCGAGTTCTTATTACCCGAGGCTGAAACCTTACCCTTTACCGGGTGGCCGCCCTCGACAATATACTTGTACATGGTTCCACTGTAGGACCTAAAACAGGCTTTGGTCAACCGATTTCGGCAGTCTGTGCAAGGCTCTTCTTCCGTCGGACTAAAGCGACTATAGTGCTTGTATGCAGGGGGAGCAGAGCATGGCAGAAGAACTTATTCTACCCAAACCCGATGATTTCCATGTCCACCTCAGGCAGGGCGGTGCCCTACAATATTATGTTAGGAGCCAGGCTGCCTGGTGCGGCAGAGCCCTTGTTATGCCTAACACCCTCCCGCCCATTGCCGACGCAGCCTCGTTGATTGACTATCGCGAGAAAATTATTGCCTGCCTGCCTGAGTCTTCGGATTTTACCCCCCTCATGAGCTTCAAGCTTCTGGCGGGAATGAATGCTGGGATGGTGGAAGCTTGTGCCAAGGCTGGAGCCGTGGCGGGAAAGTATTATCCGGCCGGGACTACAACCAATGCAGCCGATGGCCCTTCGAACCCCGAATTGGTTTCAGAGGCCCTCTCCGCCATGGAATCTTTGGGGGTTGTGCTTTCAATTCATGGGGAGGATCCCGATGTACCTTCGCTGAAACGCGAGGGAGCCTTTCTTGCCACGCTGGAAAGAATCCTTACCCGCTGGCCTAAGCTTCGCATTGTGCTCGAGCATCTCTCCACCAAGGAAGCGGTGGATTTTGTTGCTGCCGGCCCCGAGCGACTGGCCGCCACGATTACCGCTCACCATCTTTTATTCACGATCGACGACATGCTAGGTGGCAGCCTCAATCCCCACCTTTTCTGCAAACCGTTGATCAAGTCGGCTGCGGACCGGAAAGCGCTTAGGAATGCGGTTTTTTCTGGATCGCCTAAGTTTTTCTTTGGAAGCGATTCGGCTCCCCATGGCCGGATGGCTAAAGAAAGCGCCCATGCCCCAGGGGGCGTATATTCATCACCTACAGTTATTCCAGCCCTGGCGGGTCTCTTTGAGTCGGAAGGGGCTCTTGAAGTGTTGCGGCCATTTGTCGCCGTCAATGGCGCCGCTTTCTACGGCCTGCCAACCTCGCGGGGCAAGCTGCGCCTCCTTCGTGAAGCCTGGACAGTACCGGGCGAAATAGACGGGGCAGTGCCGATGTGCGCAGGCAAAGTGCTGGCGTGGCGCCTAGCTTAGAGCGGCGTATCGTTCCAGGGATGTTTCCATGAGCCTGTGCCCGGCCCTGTTGGGGTGAATCCCATCATTGCACATGTACTCCCGGTAATCCCTGAGCGCCAGAAAGTCCTTTCGTATATCCAGAAGCTCACAATCCTTTTCAGCGGCAATCTTCCTTACAATCTTGTCATAGCTCTCGTGCCAGGTAAAAATTTTCTCCACCCCGCCCAGCCAGCGGAGAATGGCTTCACGATCCAGACCGTTCCGTGT
>CAZHFN010000028.1:9509-25443 GCA_964531105.1 uncultured Treponema sp.
TCTCCACCCCGCCCAGCCAGCGGAGAATGGCTTCACGATCCAGACCGTTCCGTGTAATCCATGCCAGGTAGCGCTCGGCCACCAGGGGAGGCAGGCTCATGACGGCGGCTTTAAGCCCCTTGGCGCGCAGGGCGTCTATCATCTCGCCATACACGCGGTAAAAGGTATCCAGTGGCGTAAGGGGTATATGGGCGGCTTCAGGTTGTGCCGCAACTTCATCCCAGAGAAAATCGCAATCGTTGCCGCCGAATTCCAGGATGGCTACTCCCTTTTCTTTGCCCACGGCAGGTACAGGAGCCCTCTCCCCCGACATGAAGCGCTGGAGAATGCTAAGGCCTTTTGTAATAGTGCAGCCGAACCTGGCCTTGTTGATTACATTAATGCCGAGTTTCTGGGCGGCCAGGGAGGCAAAGCTTTCCGATATGGGCATATAGCTCCCTTCATCGCTAAGGATAATGCCCCGGGCTACCGAATCGCCGAAAAGGTAAATATTGCGTGGGATCATTGTATAGGCCTCCGATATTATGCCATATGTTATGCAATATTATAAAACATGGTAATGGTTATAATATAACATAGTAATTAATACGTCAATAATTATTAAGCCATATGTTGTGGTATTGATAACCATATGCTAGCTTTCTTTCATGGAAACTATCAAAAGCGAAACCATAGAAAGCTATTTCTCCATGCTTTCCCGGAAGGCCCCGGCTGAATGGGCACAGCTGCCTGATATCGGTTTGTATATGGATCAAGTGGTTACTTATATGGAACGAGCACTCGAGCTTTTTATGATGGCAGGTAGTGAAAAATTAATAACGCCATCCATGATAAACAATTATGCAAAGTCGAAAATAGTTCCTCGTACAGAGGGGAAAAAGTATAGCAAGGAACATATTGCCTTGCTTTTGACGGTCTTTACATTGAAAAGGGTGCTCTCGGTCCAGGATATGGGTTCGCTTGTGGGCAAGGTCGGTACCGCTTCCGAAGTTGAGGAGCTTTATGGACGATTCCGGCATGGCATAGAGCGTTCGGTCAGGGAAACGACCACACTTTTGGGGGCTGCGCTTTCCAAGGCGGCTGATGGTGATAAGAACATAGAGGTAAAAACCTTGCGCGATTTGGCTCTGGATCTGGCTGTCGATGCCAGCATAAGAAGCTATGCTGCGGAGACCCTTCTGGCTTTTGCGAATCCTGAAGGGGAGGTATCGGAAAAAGAAGCGAAGGCAAAGGCGAAAAAGGAAAGGGCTGCTGCTAAGAAGGAAAAAAAGGCTTCATCCTGAGCCTTGGTGTATCGGTGGCTTCCGGCATCAGCCTGCGCTTTTTCTTAGAACCCCTCGTCGTTTCGTTCAGAGTTCAACAATCCTGGATTCAGTAAGAACTTTGGCTCCATCTTCGGTAATAAGGACGTCGTTCTCCCATCTGATGCCGCCCAGCTCAGGATCATAGAGCCCCGGTTCTATGGTTATGATAGTGCCTGGCTCAAGGACCGCATCGTTTCCATCCCGTAGGTTAACCCCAGGGGCTTCGTGGGCCTCGAGACCGATTCCATGGCCTAAGGAGTGGGGCATAGAAAAGCCTGCCTGGGCGAAAACCTGGTCAGCTACGAGGGCTGGCTGCCGGGCCGCTACACCAGGACCGCAGGCGGCCACTGCTTTTATATAAGCCTCTCTCACAAGCTCGAGCATGCGCTCCTGCCGGGGTGCCAGGGGGCCACGGACAAAACTCATGGTGACATCGCTGGTATAGCCTTCGAGTACTATGCCGAAATCGAGGATGGAAAAGCCTCGTGTGCCAAAAGGTCCCGCGCCATAGCTGGGGAAGGCGTGAATGCCGAAGCTGCGTCCGGGGCCTGCCGCGATGGTGTCGAAACCCGTGCCTTCGGCGCCCGCGCGGCGGGCCTCCCGCTCGATAAAGAGGGCGACATCCAGTTCGGCCGCAAGGCTGCCCTGCCGTACCCCCTCTTCAATTTCATCAACAAGCCGGTTGGTGAGGGCGGAGAGCCGCTGGTACACTTCCAACTCGCCCGAATCTTTAACCGCCCGCATGGAAAGAACTTTTGCGTCTATCCCCGACTTGTCGCAGACCAGATCCCACTCGTCCAAAGCGGCCACATGATCGACGAAGGAGGGGTAGGAGGTAGCAGAAGGAAGTTCTACTTTCGATCCCTGGGGAATTTCCAGTTCTTTCAGAACCTTGTGCATGGCTGTTTCTGATTTGCGCCCGAAATCGGTATATGAAAATATCCGATCCACCGAGGCCATGCGCTCGGCCATGATTCTGTCCCAGGCCACAAGCACGCTATTCCCCTGGGCATCGACTACCAGAAATGCATCGCCGGGATGGCCGCAGAGATAGCGGAGAGAGGGACTTCGCATGCCTTCGAAGTCTTCGAAACGTGCTGCAGCGATTCCCCTAAGCCGGAGTTCTTCAGCAATTTTTTCTCGTCGTTTGCGATACACTTCGACCATTCTTCTACCCCACTATTGTTGCAGTCACGGCAATCCGAACTTTTCTGTGGCAATCAAGACTTGAGGGATTCCATGGCGGCTTTGAGAGCCGCAAGGCCAGTATCGATCTCCCCATCACTGATCACAAGTGGGGGCAGAAGGCGTACAGTATCTTCCCCTGCGGTGAGGACGAGAAGGCCTCTTTCCCTACAGGCTTTAACCACGTCTCCGGGAGGATTGCTCACCGCGATTCCTATCATAAGACCCATGCCCCGCACCTGCTTTACAATAGGTAGATTCCAGGAGCGTACGCTAGCCTGAATCTTGTTGCCCTTGCGCTCCACCTGGGCCAGGAAACCAGGTGATTGCAGCTCCCCGAGAACTACCCGGGCTGCTGCCGCCGCCAGGGGGTTTCCACCGAAGGTGGTTCCGTGGTCTCCGGGCTGCAAAGTCTGAGCACAGGCTCCCTTGGCCAGAATGGCTCCAATAGGTACTCCGCCGGCCAAACCCTTAGCCAAAGCCACCATATCGGGATCCACACCGAGCTTTTCGCAAGCCAGGAAAGCGCCTGTGCGGCCAACCCCAGTCTGCACCTCGTCGGCGGCGAAGAGGATATCCCGCTCCTTGCAGAGTTTTTGGGCTTGCTGCAGGTACTTGGCATCCAGGGGCACTACTCCCCCTTCTCCTTGTATGGGCTCGAAGAGAAAAGCGCAGGTTTTTTCGTCCAAAGCCTTATCTAGCGCCTGGATATCGTTGGGCTGAACATACTCGAAGCCTGGGGTGAAGGGGCCGAAAAACTTGTGGAATTTATCCTGTCCCGTGGCAGTGACCATGGTGATTGTTCTGCCATGGAATGAGCCTTTAAGGGTTACTACTTTATTCTTTTCGGGATCTCTGTCCGAGCCATATTTCCTGGCTATCTTAACCAGGCCTTCATTGGCCTCAGCTCCGGAGTTACAGAAAAACCCTGTTTCGAAGCCCGTGATACGGCAGAGTTCTTCCGTCAGTAGCATGGAAATATCGGTCATAAAATAATTGGATACGTGGATAAGCTTGGCAGACTGTTCGGCGATGGCCTTAATAAGGGCTGAATGTCCGTGTCCCAAGGAATTCACGCCGATGCCAGCCGTGAAATCTACATATTTAGTTCCGCTTTTATCCCAGAGCGTGGCGCCCTTGCCCCTCTCAAGAATAAGCCCCGTCCTTTTATAGGTGTTCATGAATTTGTCGTTCATAGAATCATTGTCCCCTTGCCCCTATCGCTGAAGATCTCTATTAAAAGAGAGTGCGGCGAGCGGCCATCGAGAATATGGGTGCTGATCACTCCAAGCTTGAGGGCCAGAACGCAGCATTCCACCTTGGGAATCATGCCGCCCGAGACTATCCCCTGCTTGATGAGGGCAGGGACGTCATCGCGGCTAATTTCCGATATGAGGGTAGCCACATCGGCCATATCCTTCAATATGCCGGGAACATCGGTGAGAAGAATGAGTTTTTCGGCTCCCAGCGCTCCAGCCAGCTGTGCGGCCGCGGTGTCTGCGTTGATGTTGTAATACCCTGACTCGTCATCCTGGCGCAGGGCTATGGTTGAAACTACGGGAATAAAGCCGGCGTTGATGGCGTTCAGTACAACCTCGGGTTGAATTACTGCAATTTCACCCACCATGCCCAGATCCTTGCCGTCCTTCTGCAGGCGATTAGCCTTGAAAAGCCCGCCGTCACCCCCGCATATCCCCAAGGCTTGACCTCCCTGGCGCTGGATATGGGCTACCAGGTCTTTGTTAACCTTTCCCGCCAGAACCATCTGCACTACTTCGATTGTCTCGTCGTCGGTATAGCGGAGTCCATCCACGAAAACTCTTTCCTTGCCCAGTTTCTTGAGCATGCGATCGATTTCTGGTCCCCCTCCGTGCACCAGGACGGGCTTGATGCCCACCTGCTGCATGAGAATGAGGTCCTGGAGCACCGCTGCGCGTACTCCTTCGTTGATCATGGCTGCGCCGCCGTATTTTACCACCAGTATCTTGCCGGAAAACTTTTTAATATAGGGCATAGCCTGGACAAGAATGTCGGCTCTTAAATTCTCGGCTATCATATTTTTCTCTCCTTAATAAGGGCGATAAGGCACAAGTCGCTGCAATCAGGTGCGGTAATCGCCGTTGATCCTTACGTATTCGTAGGTAAGGTCGCAGCCCCAGGCTGTGGCCTGGGCTTCGCCTTCATTCAAGGTCACATAGATCGTCACTTCCTGGTAACTGAGGATTTTCTTTGCCTTTTCCTCATTGAAGGGAAGGGGTGCGCCATTCTTGCACACCTCTATATAGCCAGAAGCGCTTTCGAAGGCCACGTCCACCTTGGCAGGATCGAAGTCTTTTCTGGTGTAGCCCAGGGCGCAGAGAATTCTTCCCCAATTGGCATCGGCACCGAATATGGCTGTCTTCACCAGGCTGGAACAAATCACACCCTTGGCCAGCTCCACGGCTTTGGCCTCGTCGGAAGCCCCTTCCACAATGCATTCGATAAGCTTTGTGGCACCTTCACCATCCTTGGCGATCATGCGGGCCAGCTGGGTATTCAGCCAGGTCAGGGCTTCGTAGAAGACCTTGAAACCGGAACCCTCGGATTCGATGGGCGCGTTGCCCGCCAAACCATTGGCTAGAATGACAACCATGTCATTGGTGGATGTGTCGCCATCTACGCTCACCCGGTTATAGGTTTTGTCCACCGAGGCCGAGAGCGCTTTCTGCAACATGGCGGAACTTATGGCACAGTCGGTGGTGATAAAGGAGAGCATCGTAGCCATGTTGGGATGTATCATGCCCGATCCCTTGGCCATGGCTCCGATTGTCACCGTGCTGCCATCCAGATCGAACTGCACGGCCACTTCCTTCTTTACCGTATCCGTGGTCATTATCGCTTCCCGGGCATCTATGTTGCCGGTACGGGAAAGCCCTGCAACCAACTGATCCATGCCGGCTTCGATAATGCTCACATCTAACTGCTGCCCTATCACTCCCGTGGAAGCGACCACTACGTCGGTGGCCAGGATACCCATCCGCTGGGATACTAGAGCAGCCATTCGCCGGGCGGCAGCTATGCCAGCATCACCCGTGCAGGTATTGGCATTGCCCGCATTGACAATTATCGCCTGCGCTTTTCCATCGGCCAGATGTTCCCTCGTGACGATTAAAGGCTGGCCTTTCACCTGGTTGGTGGTATAGGCTGCTGCAGCACTGCAGGGTTTTTCCGACCAGACCAGGGCGAGATCTTTTTTCTCCCTGTTCTTCCTTATTCCTACATGGATGCCCGAGGCCGTAAAACCCTTGGGCGCGGTTACTCCTCCACGTATTTGTACCATTCTCTTCCTCCCTTGTGGCGCTTCGTTTCGGCGCCCCAGGATTTACGCTCCCGGCCTAGAACGCCGGGGGCTGCATGGTGAGGCCCTCGGTCTCTTCGAGACCGAGGGCTAGGTTCATGTTCTGCACAGCCTGGCCGGCCGCGCCCTTTACCATATTGTCGATCGTTGAAATAATAATTCCAGTCTTTCCGTTAGAGGAAAGATGAAGCGATATGTCACAGAAATTGGATAACCGCACGTTCCTGCTGGAGGCAGTGGATCCCAGAGGCAGTACGCGGACAAAGAACTCATTCTTGTAAAAGGAACTGTACAGTTCGTACAGATCCTTCGCTTCCATGGGTTTTGTCAGCCTGAAATAGATTGTGCTCACGATTCCCCTGTTCATGGGCGCCAGATGGGGCGTAAACACCGATGATACTGGTTTGCCGGCCATGATGGAGAGATAGCGGTCTATCTCCGGCTGGTGCCTATGCGCACCTACCTTGTAGGGCGCTATGGAATCGGTACATTCGGGATAATGGGTGCTCTGGCTGGGCTCTCTCCCCGCGCCTGTCACCCCCGATGCCGAATCTATAATGATGCTGTCGGTCTCGGCTATGCCCTTGGAAAGGGCAGGGAGAAGGCCTAACTCGGCCGAGGTGGGGTAGCATCCGGGGTTGGCGATGAGCCGGGCTTTTTTAATCGCGGTACGGTTGAGTTCTGGAAGCCCGTATACAGCCTGAGCATAGAGGGAGGGATCTCCGTAGGACTTGCCGTACCAGGTGGTAAAGCTCTCTTGGTCTTCGCCAAAACGGAAGTCCGCCGATATATCTATAAATAGGCCTTTCTTCTCCAGGCAGCGCTTGGCTGCAGCCTCGGCATGGCCATGGGGCAAACAGGAAAAAACCACCTGGGAGGCATCTATTACCGCATCCGCCGATTCTAATACCAGGGCTTCCCGCGCGGCCGTGAAGGCGGGATACACCGCTTCCAGTTTTTTGCCTTCGAAACTCACCGAAGAAAGATGAAGGCGCTTTTCCAGTGGATGGGTCAGCAAAAGGCGCACGATTTCAGCGCCTGCATAACCCGAGGCTCCGAGAATGCCTATATCGATCATAGTATTCCTCCTGGAACGACAGAACTGCCTGAAAGGTCGACAAACCGGTCCTGCCGGGGAATTGCGGCCTTAGGCATACGCCAAGACCTGATAATGTACTGGTGATTGTGGGATTTGGCGGTCGACGCCTCAGGTACGGACACGAAGAGGAAAGCAGAGTCGGATTCCGTCTCGGGAAAGGAGGATTATTGTTGGGCAGGATGGAAATAAGGACCTCATGGGCTCCTCCCACAATGGAATAGAGTTATATGAATATAAAAGAAGAAAACTGTCAACCAGGTACCAGTGCATAAATATGCATTTGTAGTGGAGGCTATGTATTTATACGATAATCGCTCTGAAAGTAGCCCTGAGCACAAAGCAGTTGTGCCACAATGTGGAAATTTTGCTTGCGAAGCTTGAAAAGCCACCGTATACTCGAGGGGTCCCTTTATATTTTTCAACTCCGCGGGAGGCACTATGGGGCTCGAATTATGTATCGGCGCCGCTTTTGTGGCATCTTTCCTGGCTCTTATATACTCGATGGGGAAAGCCCGATCGATCGCATCGATGCAGGTTGAATCCCCAACCCTCGTTAAAATATCCAGCTATATCGCCGAAGGTGCTAGGGCTTTTCTGACCAGGGAATACTTGGTCATAGCCATCATCGTGCCGGTGATCATCCTTCTCTTGGCCATATTTAACAAGGGATTCCTGCGGCTTCAGTCCGCCGCCTTCGCCGTAGGCGCACTCTGTTCAGGCCTCGCTGGTTGGTTTGGTATGTCGGTGGCCACCAAGGCTAATGCCCGTACTGCCCAGGCTGCCACCAGGGGTATTGGTCCGGCGCTTTCCGTGGCCTTCACTGGCGGCTCGGTCATGGGTATGACGGTTGTAGGACTTGCCCTTCTGGGTATCGCAACCGTCCTGACCGTCATGAGCCTATTAGCTGGAACCGATACTCAGTCCCTTGCTATGGCCGCATTCCCCGTTCTTTCAGGATTTTCCTTGGGCGCTTCCACTATCGCCCTTTTCGCCAGAGTGGGCGGAGGAATCTACACCAAGGCTGCCGACGTGGGTGCCGACCTCGTAGGCAAGGTGGAGGCGGGCATACCGGAGGACGATCATCGGAATCCTGCTGTCATCGCCGACAACGTTGGCGACAACGTTGGTGATGTGGCTGGTATGGGCGCCGATCTTTTTGAATCCTACGCGGGTTCGCTCATTGGCTGTGCGGTATTGGGTATCGGAGCCGCTGCCACTGCTGATATGCGCATACGTTTGGCTTTTTTCCCACTCTTCGCGGCAGCTATCGGCGTGCTGGCTTCTCTGGTGGGAACCCTGTTCGTCCGAATGAAACCAGGTTCTTCTCCTCAAAAAGCCCTTAATGCCGGCTCCTTCGGCGCCGCCGGGCTGGCGGTGGCATTAATATTCCCTAGCGCGTTATTCGTTTTGGGCAACTCCCGCTTCGGCGGCGCCGACGGCAACGCCTTCGACTGGCTTGGCGTGGCCTTCTCTGCAGTAACCGGCCTTGCGGCGGGTACCCTCATCGGCATGATTACCGAGTTTTTTACCGGCACCGACACCCCGCCAGTACGGCGAATAGTCAATGCGTGCAGTACCGGATCCGCCACCACCATAATATCAGGCCTCGGCGTGGGCATGATGTCCACACTGCCGCCCATCCTCATAATCGGGGCAGCCATTGCCGGCAGCTATGCGCTGGCAGGAATTTACGGTATTGGTATTGCGGGCCTCGGCATGCTCCTCACCCTGGGCATCCAGCTCTCTGTGGACGCCTACGGTCCCATCGCTGACAATGCGGGCGGCCTGGCCGTCATGGCTGAGCTACCCCCTGAAACCAGGGAAATCACCGATTCCCTCGACGCGGTGGGGAACACCACGGCGGCTATAGGAAAGGGCTTTGCGATAGGCTCGGCGGCCCTCACCGCGCTCACCCTCTTTGTCGCCTTTGTGGAGGCGGCCGGCATTGATGCCTCCCTCATCACTATAACTAATCCTCCAGTGCTTATTGGTATCTTCATAGGAGGCATGATACCCTTCCTGTTCTCCGCCATGGCCATGGACTCCATCGGCTCGGCAGCCTTTGTCATGATTGAGGAAGTGCGCAGGCAATTCCGGGCATCGCCTGGAATCCTTAAAGGCACAGAAGTTCCCGACTACAGACGCTGCGTGGATATTTCCACCAAATCAGCCTTGAAAAGTATGATAGTGCCAGGCGTCCTGGCCATCCTCGCTCCCGTGGCGGCGGGCTTCCTGGGAGGTCCCGGCCTTCTGGCCGGCCTCCTGGCAGGTTCTACGGTAACAGGCGTACTTCTGGCTATTTTCATGTCCAACTCCGGTGGAGCCTGGGACAATGCCAAGAAGTTCATAGAATCCAGAAAAACAGAGGGCAAGGGCTCAGCCGCCCACAGGGCAGCAGTAGTCGGCGATACGGTAGGAGATCCATTCAAGGATACAGCCGGCCCCTCTTTAAATATCCTTATTAAGCTCATGGCTATTATTGCCCTGGTAATCGCCCCGCTTCTTCGCTCTACTTGGAGGTAACAATGAGTAGCGAACGACATCTCTACCTGATCCTGCATCCCAACCATTCCCTGATAGCATCACAACTCGGCCCCGAGCAGTTTCTCCGTCATTATGTACAGGGCTCCACCCGTTATTTCGAGGGAAGACTCATATTTGTCGAAGTGGATCCTAGCTTTAGAAACGAGTATTTCGACATCGATAAAGCATATTCCGAACTTATTCCCCATGAGGATGGCAGACCTAAGGCCACGAAGTTCGTAAAAAGCTATAGGACCTTGGAGAACATCGACTTCGCCGCACTTGGAAAACTTCATCTGGGCAATTCCGTGGGCGATTTTATGGAACTGGAAAGCGCCGAATACGATCCCGACAAGGATAAACAGGAATTCCGCATCATGCTGGAAATCAATCCAGTCAAGTTTATTGTCCTGACGCGGTATGATTTTAGGGACTTCGGCCGTTATATCACCGATCCTAACAATACCAAGGGCGCTCCCAAGCTCTTTTTCTCCGAGCTGGAATTCTCCACCGACGAATTTCTTGAGGAATATGAAGAAAACCCCCTTATCCGCTGTTACGTGCCAGGCATTCATCCGGCCAGGCTCAGAAATGCCATAGAAGAAGTGAGAGCGACACCTGGAAAACATGTGAAGGGTCTCTCCCTGGACTGTCCGGTAGATCGAATCTCCTACAAGCATCTGAAGGACGGCTTTATGTTCGCAAGTCCCCAAGGCTGCAAATATTATCCCTTGCTGAGCCTGGATGAAGTGGAGCGCCGCTTCTACCGTTACTGGAAGACTATGTGAGGCTGCGGCCGGGCGGGGTGCCCCCGCCCGGCCTTGATACTCCCTGCCCTTTCCCGCTATCGTTCTAATTCTCCATGGCAAGAACCTATATGGATACAGGGCAGCCTATCGTTGCCCTCGCCACCCCGCCCGGCCGCTCGGCCCTGGCAGTACTGCGAACCTCTGGCCAGGGCGCCATAGAATTATGCTCGCCCTGTTTAGAACCTGCGGGCGCCCTGGCTTCAGCAGAAGGCCATAGTCTCGTTCACGGCTGGTTTATAGACCCTGCCTCAGGCGAGCGCATCGACGAGGTCTTAGCCGCGGTTTTCCGCAACCCCCGCTCTTTTACCGGTGAAGATTCCGTAGAATTCTACTGTCACGGCTCTTCAGCCGTGATCGCCAGGCTTATTGCAGCCTTGAAGGCAGCTGGCTTTGCCCAAGCCCTCCCTGGAGAATTCAGCTTCAGGGCTTTTCTTCATGGTAAGACAGATTTGGTAAGAGCCGAAGCCATCAATGAACTCTCAGGGGCAGCCTGTGAAGCAGCCCGAGAAGATGCCCTGCGTCGATTGGGCGGAGCCCTCTCCATGGAAATCCGGGAACTCAGAAACGAACTTTTAGACCTACTTGCCGAGGTCGAAGCGCGTTTAGATTATCCCGCCGATGAGGTAGAAGGCGAAAGCCTGGGCGTCGACTTGGGTTTTTTACCACGGCTTAATACCTGTCGAGCCAGGCTCGAAAAACTATCTTCCAGTTATATAGCCGGCAAGCTTAGGCAGGACGGCGCCCTCGTGGTTGTGGCAGGTAGACCTAATTCGGGCAAGTCCAGCCTCTTCAACCTCATTCTCAGGGAAGAAAGGGCTATCGTGAGCCCCGAGCCGGGTACTACCAGGGATTACCTGGAGGTGTGGGTCGAAGTGGGTGGGTACGCCCTCCGCCTTGTGGACACCGCAGGGCTTCGCCATGCCCTGGGGGATATCGAAGCAGAAGGGGTTAGGCGTAGCCTCGAACTTAGTGCCAGGGCTGACCTCCTCCTCTACATGGCAGACGGGCGCAAAGATCTCTCCGACGAGGATTATACGTATCTGGAGCGCTATCCCGCCGCGCTTAAGCTCTGGAATAAGATGGATCTACCTGACTGTCTCCCACCGCCTCCAGGCTGGTTGGGTTTGAGCGCTAAAAAAGGGAACGGTCTGCCCGCCCTTGAGTCTGCGTTGATCCAGGCTTTGGACGCGCAAGCGGGAAGCACATCAGGCACAGCGAAGGAATCTCTCCGCCTGGCCAGCGAGCGCCAGAAGGAACTCATCGACAAATGTCTGGCCGCCATAGTTTGCGCCAGCGCAAATCTGGCCGCCGCCGCTCCACTGGATACCGTAGCCTTGGATATACGCGAGGCGGCGGATTATCTAGGCCAAATAAGCGGTGAAATTTCCTCTGAGGAAGTATTCGATCGCATTTTTGGTGCCTTTTGCCTGGGCAAATGAGGAAGCATGGGTGATTTTGAAGCCATTGTCATTGGTGGGGGACATGCTGGCATTGAGGCTGCCCTCGCTTTGGCCCGCTTGGGTACGAACTGCCTCCTAATTACCCAGAATCCCGACACAATTGGAAGAATGTCCTGCAATCCCGCAATAGGAGGGTTGGCTAAGGGAAATCTCGTACGGGAAATCGATGCCTTGGGCGGCCAAATGGGCATCCTCACCGATGCGTCGGCTATTCAGCTTCGCATGCTCAACCAGTCTAGGGGGGCAGCCGTGCAGGCGCCCCGTGCCCAGGCTGACAAGTTTCTCTATGCCGAGCTTGCGCGTAAAAGCCTGGAGTCACAGGCAGGGCTCTCTATCCTCATGGATACGGTGGTGGATATTATCCCATCCGAGGATGGATCCAGGGTGGAAGCGGTACTCACCGAACGAGGGGCAACGATTGGTACTAAGGTTGTAGTGCTTACCACAGGTACCTTTATGGAAGCCCGGCTTTTTATAGGCGACTGGAGGGGTTCGGGGGGCAGGCTGGGGGAGCCGGCTGCGCTGGGACTAGGAAGCGCTTTGCGTACCCGGGGCTTTCCTGTGGGGAGAATGAAGACCGGAACCCCTGCGCGCATTGCAGCCTCCAGCATCGACTTTTCCAAATTGGAAATACAGCATGGGGAAGCAAAACCAATTTTCTTTTCCTTTATTGAAGAGGATCACTATCGGCCTAACCTTCCCTGCCATGTCCTTTGGACAAATGAAAACACTCATGAGCTCATTAAAGGCGGCCTCGATCGCTCTCCCCTCTTCTCCGGCCAGATAGTGGGCAAGGGGCCACGCTACTGTCCCTCCATCGAAGACAAGGTAGTACGGTTCCCCGATCGCACCCGGCACCAGGTTTTCGCCGAACCTGAGGGAGAATATACGAATGAGGTCTACCTGAACGGTCTATCCAGTTCCTTGCCCGAGGATGTGCAACTTGCCTTTTACCGTAGTCTTCCGGGTTTTGAAAAGGCAAAAATCGTACGGCCTGCCTATGCGGTGGAGTATGACTATTTGGAAGCTTCTGCCCTTTATGCCTCTTTGGAATCCAAGATCATGTCAGGGCTATTTGTGGCCGGGCAGACTAATGGTACTTCGGGTTACGAGGAGGCTGCGGCCCAGGGCATTATGGCAGGCATCAACGCGCGAAGAAGCCTAGACAAGGAAGAACCCATCATCTTGGGCAGAGACGAGGCCTACATAGGCGTTCTTATCGATGATCTTGTCACGCTCTCACCAAAAGAGCCATATCGGATGTTCACCAGCAGGGCCGAGCGCAGGCTCGCCCTGCGCCAGGACTCGGCGGACCTTCGCCTTACGCCCATGGCCATAGCCCTCGGCCTGGCTACTCAGGAGAGAATTGAAAAATTTGAAGCACGGAAAAGAGGAATTGAAGAAATTACCCAGCTTCTCTCCGCCAGGCGGGTTTTCGCTGCCGATATCCAGCGCTTCGACTGCCTGGCACCCCACCTGGGCGAGTCCATGGAACTGGCGCTTAGGGATCCCAAATTGGGCGCCTTGATGGATGGCGCCCCCTCGGCCGCTGCCTTCCTAACCCAACTCTTGCCCGAACTCTCCACTGAAAAAATCACCCAACTCGCCGAGGGGGCGCCCCCTCCGCCAGCACCAGCAGAAACTCCAGCCACCTACCCCGAATCCTGGGTGCAGACAGCACTCCTGGAATCCCGCTACAAGGGCTACCTGGAAAAAGAAGCGCGCCTGGCTACAAGACTCGATCGCTCCGATCGGCTCAGAATACCTTCCGACTTCGACTACAGCGCAGTGCCTGGGCTATCCAAGGAATCCATTGAAAAGCTGGAGATAGTACGACCCCTCACCCTAGGGCAAGCCTCCAGGGTAACGGGTGTGAGGAAATCCGATCTTGCTCTTATTTATGTGATGCTGAGTCGTCAGTAGTTTCGCCGAGAAGGGCTAACTCGAAAAGGGCTGCCCTAGCTCGTTCCAAGGCTTCGGAATACTGATCCCGCAGGGATTCTACATTTTGCTTATAGAAGGCGGAGAATTCTGGATCCGACATGGGATCCATCCTTACCTCGCGCCCCATCCTTGCGGCCATCTGGCGCTCCTTGTCCCTCAGCTTGGGAGCCCACTGAGTCCGTATGGCCTGGTCTACACGCTTCAATTCCTCCAGGTATTTCTCCATGAAGGACGTGATCTGCTTGACCATGTCTTCCACTTTTTTCTGAGCATCTTTTCCCCCATTTTTCGCAGGGTAGGGGGCTAGCGAACTTAAAATGCCGAGTCCTGAACCGAGCAATGCAAGCTTGTCGGGATCGAAATAGCTGGAAGGAAGCTGGATTTGGGCAATCAAAACTTCGAATGCTGTCTTCCGGAACAACTCCATCGAGGCGCCCAAATCTTTCACAGCCTTGGCCAGATCAAATTGACCTAAGTCCTCAAGATACTTGCCCGCCGCCCGCCTAGCCTCCATCTTTATGTTGGAAGCCTCTAGGGCTGCCTCATCTACTTTTAAATCCTTTGTCCTCTCAAGTGCTAACTCAAGGGCGCTTTTGATCATTGCCATGTGAAATCCTCCCGGAAAAACCCGCGCAGCCCATGCCGCGCGCAAAGGTAAAAATCTTGTCTCCGATACTGGCCACTACAATCGCTGCGGCTATCCATTCAAGGCCGCTGGTAACAAGCTCGGGTACCCAATTCACGATGAGAGTGAGAACCTCGACGCTGTAGACCACCATGATAGATGCTACGGCAACCTTGCCCATAAGGGTGGATGTAGGTTCTATTCTCTTCTTGACTGCGATAAGAACGGCCATCAGGAGCATCTGTATTCCAAGTCGCAGAAGCACGAGCATCAGGAACCATTCTGGTATAATTTTATAATAATAAAAAACAACGCTCAGGACAATCAACAGACTGTAGTCGCTGGCCGAGTCCATCATCCTGCCTACCTTAGTTACCTCATTGCCCTTCCTAGACACATAACCATCCAGAAAATCGGTGGCGAATATGAACACCACAAGGACTAAAAGGGGATAGCGGATTTTATAACTCTTCGCAGCGATGACGAGGTATAGAAGGGTAGGCAGGGTGCTAACCCTTAGAAGCGTGATTCTGTTGGCAAGATTCATGGAGCCAACAAGATCCCCGGTGGCTTCTTTGCGAAAATCCAGCAAAAATACAAGCATAAGAAAGTACAGAAGTCCGTGAAGCCCCAGGCTTGTGAGGACAAAGGGCATCCAAAACCTTTTCAGAAAGCCAGCCCCCAGGGCAAAGGCGGCGAAAATAAGGCACTGGAGCAGAAAATATGCCAGGGTTGTCCTGCGAATGCTTCCTCGGAGATGCATCTTGATGCCGGTTTCGTCCATTATCCTGTCTCCGATTCTCAACTCCAAACTTCGCGCAGACTGCCGCACGCCGGTGGGGCCCGAGCCATACTACAACCTTGACATTGGGGCTGTCAAATCTCTACTCTGAGCCTAATGAGCGCCGCCGACAAGGTCACCCTGAGCAGAGTATTCCTCGCTCCAGCATTTTTCCTTCTCTACCGCTATCCTCTGCTCGGATCCCTTTCTACCGTTATTCTTTTATGGGTGCTCTTTGCGGTAATCGAGCTAAGCGACCTCGTGGACGGTCAAATAGCCCGCTCATCCAACCAGGTCAGCGATTTTGGCAAGCTTTTCGATCCCTTCGCCGATGTGCTGGCCAGAGTTACCTATTTTATCTGCTTTGCCTTCGACGGCATCATGCCGCTCTGGATTTTTCTTATTATCCTGTACAGGGAATTCAGCATTCTCTTCCTTAGAATGATGCTCTCGGGGCGGGGCATTGCCATGGGCGCTCGTCCAGGAGGCAAGCTCAAGGCCGGACTCTACATGGTTGCTGGCCTATTAGCCCTTCTTTACTCCAGTCTGCGAAGGCTTTCCCTTGCAGACTCTCTCCAGAATCCTTTGAGTATCCTGGTGATAGTCGCTTTTGTGGCCGCCGCCACTCTCTCGGTGCTTTCTTTTATAGACTATTTGGTCCAGTACAGAAAGCTTACTTCTGCACTAAAAAGTGACAAATCCTAGGACTATCTGCATTTATACGGTAAACATTTCAAAAAAACAGTAAAATTTGCAAAATCTTTAAAATATTGAAAAACTCGCTTGACACGGATGCACTGACTTTGGTACCTTCATCGAGCGCTCAAAAAAAGGCAGTAAAGCTTTTAGGGCGAGGGATCTTCAACA
>CAZHFN010000029.1:0-25296 GCA_964531105.1 uncultured Treponema sp.
GGCCGCGCATCGCGCGGCCGGCCCCGGCACTCGAAAAGCCGTCTTATAAGTCCCTTACTTACACTAAGCCCTGGGCGATCATGGCGTCGGCCACTTTCTTAAAGCCCGCGATATTGGCGCCCACCACGTAATTGCCTTCAAAGCCGTAACGGACTGCGGTCTCCATGCAGGCTTTATGGATGTTGATCATGATGGCGTGCAATTTCTGGTCCACCTCTTCTGCGTTCCAGGCCAGACGCATGGAGTTCTGGCTCATCTCCAGTCCGCTAGTGGCCACGCCGCCGGCATTGGCCGCCTTGCCCGGCGCAAAGGGAATGCCCTTTTCTATAAAGAGCTTCCAGGCTTCAGGGGTGCAGCCCATGTTGCTGACTTCCACCACGGTGGAAACGCCATTGGCGATCAGAAGCTTGGCATCCTCGCCGTTGAGCTCGTTCTGGATTGCGCAGGGCATGGCGATGTCCACTTTCTGCATCCAGGGTTTCTTGCCCGGAAAGAACTGAGCCTTAGGATACTTGCGCACGTAGGTTTCGACCTTGTTCCTATCAATTACCAGCATCTCGTTGAGATAGTCCCATTTTTCCTGGGTTCCAATGCCATCGGGATCGTAGACATAGCCGTCGGGACCGGAGATGGTCACCACCTTGGCTCCCAACTGACTGCCCTTCATGCAGGCGCCCCAGGCTACGTTGCCAAAGCCCGACACCGCGATTGTTTTACCTTGGAGACTCTGGTTTTTAGCCTTGAGCATTTCGTTGGCGAAGTAGATTGCGCCGAAGCCTGTGGCCTCTGGCCGCACAAGCGAGCCGCCGAAGGTGAGCCCTTTGCCGGTAAAAACCCCGGTGAACTCGTTGGCCAGGCGTTTGTACTGGCCGAACATGTACCCCACTTCTCGCCCGCCCACGCCGATATCGCCGGCGGGAACATCGATATCCGCGCCTACATGGCGATACAGTTCGTTGACGAAGCTCTGGCAGAAACGCATGATCTCGTTGTCGCTCTTGCCGTTCGGATCGAAGTCCGATCCGCCCTTGCCACCGCCCATGGGCAGGCCGGTAAGACTGTTCTTGAAGGTCTGCTCAAACCCGAGGAACTTGAGGGTGGACAGCGTGACCTTGGGATGGAAACGGACACCGCCCTTGTAGGGACCGATTGCCGAATTGAACTGAACCCTGTAGCCTCGGTGCACATGGTACTCGCCTTTGTCGTCCATCCAGGGCACACGGAAGATTATCGTGCGCTCCGGTTCGACTATCCGCTCCAGTATCTTCTGAGCCTTGTATTTAGGCTCTGCTTCGATTACCGGAGCGATGGACTCGAGCACTTCCTCGGCGGCCTGGAGAAACTCGCTTTCCCATGGATTGCGAGCTCTCAGATCATCGAGCACCTGCTTGATGTAGGAATTCATTCAACCCTCCTTGAAGGTTAATAGAGAGGTAGTACGATTATGCGAAAGCTGAATCGACTGTTTTTATTCTATACCCACTTCCAGAATCCGGCAAGCATTATTGAATATTGAAACGGCGTTTTAATTTTAGAAATAGAAAAGAACTATGCCACTACCCCTGCCGGCTGGCCTTCAGTCCGCGTCTTCTATCGGTGTTTCAGGCTTCTTTTCAATCTGGACGCTGAGCATTCTGTGGGCATCCATTTCCATGACGGTAAAGACCGCTTGCTCGGTTTCGATGCTTTCTTTTTCCTCAGGGATTCGCCCGAAAAGGTCGAACACAAAGCCTGCGAGGCTGTCGAATTCTTCCACAGGAAGATTTAATTCTAGCTTAGATGCCACTTCGTCCATGTGCACCCTGGCATTACATCGCCAGATTCTAGGTCCAGTCTGCACTATATCCTCGGCCTCATTGTCGTACTCGTCCTGGATTTCCCCGACGATTTCCTCGATGATATCTTCCATGCACACTATGCCCGAGGTAGCTCCGTATTCATCCAATACCACGGCGATGTGCACCCTTCTGCGCTTGAATTCTCTCAGCAAACTATCGATTCGCTTTGTCTCGGGTACGAAAAATGGTTTGCGCGCCAGCTTGGCGATCGCAATATCCTGTCCTCCAATCATTGCTGCCAGCACGTCCTTGGCATAGAGGACTCCCATCACATCGTCCATCGTTTCCCGGTAGACCGGAATCCTGGAATGCCCCGATGCGATCAAAGTCTGTAATGCCTCTTCCCTGCTGGCGTCGGCCGGTAGAAAGACCGTATCGGTTCTAGGCACCATCACTTCCTTAACCGTCGTCTCAGAGAGCTGCTCGATTCCCTCGATCATCTGGCTGCGTTCCAGAGTTTCAGGCTCTCCCGCCTTTTCCGACTCATCCTTTTGTTTTCCAAACAGTTTAAGAAAAGGACTCACAGTATCAGTTCTCCCTTGTGTGTCTCCAGAACAGCTTCCTGCTCTACGAGCATGGGCTGGGATGTATCATTATTCTCGTGGTCTCTGCCGGCCAGGTGCAGGACACCATGGATCAATAGTCGCTTCAGCTCTTCGTCGGCGTCCACCTGGAACTCGACTGCATTCCTGTAAAGCGCGGGAAGTGATATGACAATATCGCCGGCAATAAACTTTCTGACACCATTCTCTTCCACACTCTCGCCCATAGGGAAGGAGAGCACATCGGTAGCTTCGTCCTTGTTCCTGTAGTCTCTGTTTAGGTTCTGGATAAACTCATCGCCGCAGAAAAGCACCGAGAGGCTCCAATTTTCAAGTGAGAGGGTATTCAAAACCTTCAGAGCAAAGGCTTCGGCCTTTCCGAGCCAGGAGGGTTCAGCGATATCTCTCCATTCGAGGCTTACCTCGTTCACTGCTCCTTCTCCTTCTCGTCCTTCTGATTGGGGTACTCTATTCGGGAGTGAAATTGCCCCGCCATGATGCGGACAAAGGAATGGCGAATAACCTCCAAGTCCTTCAGGGTAAGTTCGCAGTTGTCCAGCTGGCCGTTCTGCACCTTGTCCATGATCATTTGCCGGATATGGGCATCCAGCCTGGGAATGGAGGGGTTTTTTATAGTCCTGCTGGAGGCTTCCACCGAATCTGCCAGCATTACTATGCCCGCTTCCTTGTTGATGGGAGGCGATCCGGGATAGGAAAAATCTTCAGGCCTTATGTTTTCGTCTTCTTTCTTGGCCTTGTCGTAAAACCAGGCTATTACCGAGTTGCCATGGTGCTGGGCGACTATATCCACTACTTCCTTGGGCAGCTTTAGTTCCTTGGCCTTTTCCGTACCCAGTTTGACGTGGCTGCGTATTACCGTGGCGGAAAGCCTTGGATTTATATCGTCGTGCTTGTTGGAACCCCTTTGGTTTTCCACAAAATACTCGGGCTGCTCTATCTTCCCAAGATCGTGGTAGTAGGCGCCTACTCGTGCCAAGAGGGGGTTGGCGCCCACATCTTCCGCCGCGGCTTCGGCCAGATGGGCTACGTTCATGGAATGGGCATAGGTGCCCGGCGCCTGGGTGAGCAATTCCTTGAGGGCTGGGGCATTCACGTCCGAAAGCTCTAGCAGCCTGAATCGAGTAGGAAGATTGAGGGACTGTTCCAATACTGGCAGAATGGCCAGTATCAAGGCTCCGCTTATGAATCCATTCATGGCCATATAGCCGGAAAGCCCCGCGAGCTGCTGAAGCCTCAGGCCTTGCTGAAGGAGAAGTATGAGACTCAGAAAAAACTGAACTGCGGCCTGGAGTACACAGGCGAGCACAAGATCCAGCCTGGTCTTGGCAATGGAAATGGTCATCGCAGCGAAAAAGCCCGCCAGAATCACGAATACCATCCAGTAGGGATTGAGATTGGCCGCCGATGCGGTGAGCATGGCCAGGACGACGGTAAAGGAAAGCGCGTAGCGCTGGCCCGAAAGGGCTGCCGTAATGCCCGCAAAGAGGGCGATGGGTACGAAATAAGCTCCTTCCAGGGAGTTCTGGTTTTGCCCAGCCCTGCTGGCCAGGAGTACCACTGCATAAAAAACCAGGGCTGAGTACAATCCGGTGATCATGCTCGGAATATTGACAGGCAGGCTATTTTCCTGACGGCGCAGAAGGAAAAAACCCAGGGCTGCCGCCGCCAGCAGAAGTCCAAGGCTGCGCAAGGAAAGTCCAATATCAGACCGGGATACCGCCGATCGTACCGCTTCCAGCTTTGCGTAGCTTTCGTCAGTGACGATTTCTCCCTTGCGTATGAGTAGCTCATTCTTGCCTACAGCCCTCATAACCGGCTCTACTTTCGCACTCACCCGCTTGATGCGGCTTAAAGACCCCGCCTCGTCGAAAAAGGCGTTTTCAACGGCAAACCCCAGCACAAGATTCTCCACAAGCGAAGAAAGCGGCCTGGCTAAATGGCGGCCTTCGGCTTCCTGCCGAATGATTTCCGGTAGATCCGATTTGGTTACCATGGACGCGATTTTCCGCTGTTCAATCTCTGCCTTATTGTTTATAAGCCGCTTGAGCTCGAAATAATCCTGGTTGTAGCGAAAAAGCCCTTCGGTGGGCAGGGAAAAAATACCATCGTCCAAGACAATGACCAAAATATCCTCGGCATAGACCAAGGCTTGAGATTTTAGGGAGGACTTGGCCAGGTCGAAGAGCAGCTCTTCCGATACCGTGCCAGGGAATTTACTCAAAAGCATAAGGATGGCCGTTTCCTGGGCTATATCTTGAGTGCTCAGTGCACGGAAATTTTCGGCAAAGGCCTTATAGTTGTCCAGAGCACGCTTGGATATGCCAGAATCAAATTGAAACACCGGTAGGACAAGGCGTTCTTCCGCATCCCTGCGCAGGGAAGTGGCTTCCTCGTCCACATACATCACTTCTCTTCCGGCCATGATGTCGCGGTCGGCTATGACGCCTGGGGCAAGCCCCGAATAGTCTCTTCTCACGGCAACCGTGCCGGGGCCAAAGAAAAGCAGGAGCAAGGCAGCAAGGCCTAGGCAAATGCCCAGATGGAGGGCGAAAACCCGGTTCCGCTTAAGACTTGTGGATATAAAAAGCCACAGCTTGCGGACCTTCGATTCATTCGTTTTCATATGCTTCTATGATCTTCCTTACCAACTGGCTGCGTACTACATCCCGGGCATCCAGCCGGCTTATTAATATCCCCTCGATATCCGCTAAAACCTGAAGCGCATGCACAAGGCCCGATTCCGATTTTCTGGGCAGGTCGATCTGCGTTATATCGCCGGTAACAATGGCCTTTGTATTTTCGCCCAAGCGGGTCAGGAACATTTTCATCTGCTCCTTGGTTGTGTTCTGCGCCTCGTCCAATATTACCACGCAGTTGTTGAGGCTTCTGCCCCTCATGTAGGCAAGAGGCGCTACTTCGATTGCCCTGGTCTCCTCGAGTCTGCGGATGGATTCGTAGGGAATCAGCATCTCCATCGCATCGTAGAGCGGACGCAGGTATGGATTTATTTTCTGGACAAGATCTCCAGGCAGAAAGCCCAGGCTTTCGCCGGCCTCAACGATAGGTCTGGTTAGAATCAGTTTTCGCTTATTCTTGCTCAACAGCTCTTTAAGCGCCCAGGCCATAGCCAGATAGGTTTTACCCGTACCGGCAGGACCAATAGCGAACGAAAGATCGTACAGAGCCATGCCTTTGAGATAAAGACCCTGCCCTTTACTTCTCGGATATAAGGTTTGGCTGCTTCCGGGAATCTGAACACAGGAGTCAAAGAAATCCTCACAGGAATTCTTCTCGCCCCCAACTCTTTCAACCCGGGATCCAAGGGGAGTCAGTTCTGCATGAAGGGCTATTATGAGATCGGGCGTGGCGGGCATTCCTCCCTCGATGGACTCCATGAGGGCTTCGATTAGTCTGGAGAATAAAAGCCGTGTTTCCTGATCGTTGCTCTCGAGCATTATCTCGTTTCCGCGGCTCAAGACCCTGGAACCGAGAAGATCCGCGATGATGGAAAGGTTATAATCATTGGGTCCGCATAACTCGGCCAGCAGCCCGGTATCTTCCAGCACTATACTCTCTGCGTCCAACTGTGCTCCTTGCAGCGGGAAAAGGATCTCAATCCTTTTCTCGATGAATCAGCGTGCGAGCCATTATTGCCGCACGTGAATGATAGATATAAGTATAACGCTCGGTTCCTGCTTTGTATATTATCCCCCTACTCTACAAACCTTCGACACTAAAAGTACTAGCGCTGGAAACTTCCATCGTTGTAGGTAACCGAACTCTTCAGCTCCGGTAAATCCTTCCACGAGACAAGAAAATTGAAGGAGAATTCCAATTGATAATAGGGGCGACCCGAATCTGGAGTAATCAGGACAGGACTCATGGCCAAACCGGCCGATACAGTCCAGTCGTGGAGATCCTGGGCGAGGCTGAGGCTGAGGCTCTGCAATTTAAACAAAGTCCGGCGAAGTGCCTGGTTGTCCCAGATGGAGAAAGAATCCAGCACATCGATGAAGGGATTCCTGGCATAGTCCGAAGGGTCGAAATTTTCGGTCACCTCAAAGAACCCGGGCCAATACCGCCAGGCCGATTTGTTCGTAGATCTGCCCGAGAAAAGGAGAGAGGTTCCCTTGCCACCCTGGATGGATAGATCCAATCCCGCAGTGATAATAGACTCGGTAAAGCGAATGGCATTCTGTATGTAACTTAGACTGGGTTTAAGATCCAGCATGAGATCAGGCCTTATAGCCGCTGCAGCCACGGCCTCGGCGCTCTTGGCATCGTCATTCTCGACATTATCACGCGTAGTGCTGAGCGAGAAGGAAGGCGCCATTGAAAGAGAAAATTCATAGGGTCTAAAACTTTCGGTGCCGTCCAAAATCCAGGAGCCTTCGTTAAACGTGTATCCTTTGGATTTTTTTACGGTAAAGCTTGTTTTAGCCCATTGGTATTCCAGAGAATTTATGCTCGACAAGGGCTGGGAGGTCAGGAAATCCCAGGAAAAGGTCGATTTGAATACAGGATAGGGAGCGGCGCCAAGGCTGAACTGGGCGCTTAAGGCCGAGGGAAGCAGATCGACTCCTTCGGCAGCTCTGGCGATCGAGCCGGTGATACTTGCGCCCAGATATCTGCCGCTTAAGGAATAATTGCTCGAATACTTCTCCAGCAAGGGTGGAAGGGATGCTTGAAAACTCAGGCTGTGCCGTACACCTTTCAAGAGGCCTGTCTCGTCCGTGCTCGGAGGATTAAGCGCAAATGTAGCCGTGAGGGAATGGGTAGAAAAACTGCTTCTGTTCCAGGAAATCCAGGTGCTGGAATACAAGGGGCTTGCGTCGGTGCCCGCACCAGAAATGCCCGAGAATGCCCTTCTAAACAGGGTTCCGCCAGCCTGGTAGCGCAGGGTTGAAGAGGAGAAAACCGAATCCTTTGGGAAAGGCGAAAGGCTTAAGCTGCCGCTACCATCCAGCGCGGTGGCGCTGTACGCGTAGTCCGAAAGCCTGTAGGGGTGCACGGTGACCGGCGCGCTGCGCTCATCGAAAAGATATAGGCGGTACTGATCCTGTGAGTTTATACCCAGGCCTGTTTCCAGGGCAAAAAGCCCCTGGGCCCACGCCAAGGACGATGAGAGACGTCCGCTGGCCTTCCAGCCCAGAAGCCGATAGGAAAGACTGGCATCCACATCCTCGGGGTAGCTCCATGCAGAAGCGCGAAACTTATCCTCCAGGCCTGCCGAGCCGGATGCTGTCCAGCCCAGTTTACCGTTGAGCCTGGAATAGTTCCTGCTTGATTCTCCGCTTGTAGTTTCAGCGCTCTCGGCCTTGGTGTCGAAGCTGGCCAGGGTGCCTGAGGCGTTGAGAGCGGTATCCAGAATCTTCAAGCTGTCGGGGTAGAAGAAATCCCTGGAGGGTGTGGCGAAGAGCAAGCGTCTCGATTTCGCATCCAAGCCGCTGGTGGACTGGGCCTTGGATTTCCAGTTCATCTGGGCGGTCAACCTGCTCACATCTACACTTTCCACAATGCTTGCGGTCTTACCCTGGGGCAAACGCCAGGATAGGCTTGTCGTTATGTTTTGGTTCATCGAACTTCGCACCGAAACAGCGGTTTTATTCGTTTCGAGAATTGAAAAAAGCGCCGAAGATTCCTTGCGCTGATAGAAGTCTTTTTCAAAATAGGGATCAGAAAAAAGAGGAAGCGTCACCTTGAAGGAGGTTTTTACCGGCCCTGCCGACTGGCTGGAGGCATAGGTAAGATCCATACCGTACCGGAAGGGCAATCGGAGTCCCAAAAAGTTGGAATAGTTCCAGGCCGAATCATAGTCATTGGAATAATCAAAGGGTGAATAAAATCCATTGGATTGAAGAAAGAGGGATCGGCTTAAGCCCAGACCCAGGCTGAAGTCCAGGCCACCTAATCCCAGCTTAGGAAAACTCCCCTGAACGCCCAGGTAGAGCCCCAGGGATGAGTAGACGTCAGCCAGCAGCTTGAGCACGCCCGGGGCCGCAGCATCTGTCTGCCCTTCACCCGGGCTGCCCGATTCAGGGTTATCCCTGGTAATTCTACGGATAAATACCCCCCAGCGCTCTCCCTTGCCTCCAGATGAGGTTGTGCTGAGCAAGGACATAAGCCCCGTGCCCGCACTCGACGCAGTCCGTTCACCCATGATATAGGAGGTAGTTTGGACGAAGGCCCCCTCTCTGCTTCTATACCCCAGCACAGGGTGAAAGAAGAGCTCATCGCTGGGGTAGTAAAAAAATGGTAACCACAGGAGTGGCACTACCCCCACATAGAGGGTTCCATTGGCGATAGCCCAGTCGCCGTTTTCAAATATCCAAACCTTTTTCGCTCTCACATGGTAATGAGGGCGCTCTTCGTCGCAGGCGCTTATTATGGCATCCTCGAAAACGCTTAAATCGGAGCCCCTTCTATTCAGTTTTCGAAAGTAGAGCGATAGAGTCCGCTGTACTTGCTGACTCGGATCCAGGTCGTAAGATCCATCCATAAACATTCCCGAATAGGAGTCCAGATCTACAAGGAGCGAGGAACCAAAGAACTCGTCGGTTCTGCCCTCGCCTTCCCTTAGATACTCCACATTGCCCCTGGCTTCCACGATGTTTCGCGCTTCGTCAAAGACAATTTCGTCGGCTTTGATTCTATGGGCAAAGCCGTCTTCGCTGCGGAGGGTCATGGTGATAGGCCCATAGAGTCGCACAAAACGGTCAGGACTGTCCTCCAGGTTGAAATACTCAATCCTGGATGCGCTTTCTATAACCACGCTCGATGGTGGCGATGGGGATCCTGGAGCTGTGAGATTAAAAAAAGCGTAGAGTGCGGTTCGCAATTCTTGGCTGGTAGTGGCAACCGGAAGTCCATACTTGGCCGCCATAGCCTTGAGTTCGTAGAAATTGCTCACCGCAATGTCGAAGGCAAGGGTAGATCGCTCTATTTCGGACATGGTGTCTAAAAAAGACTGACCTGGCACTTCTATGGATTGCACGGCTGGCTGTACTTCTTGGGTTTCCTGGGCATCCTTGGCTTCCTGAACTTCCTGCGCTCCAAGCGCGCAGATTGCCAGGATGAGTAGAAGTAATGCCAGGATTCTGCGGAACATCGTAGAATGGATACTACACCAGCGCCGATGAAGGGCGCAACAACAGGCGGTAGCCGAAAATGCCTTGAGCCTGCACAGATGAGCCCGCGTACAAGGATTCTGAGTGCCTGGCCACCAAGCCTATAAATGGCTGCGCAGGTAGTCCTTGAGGTAGCGCCCGGTATAGGAAGCTTTCACTTTCACCACATCCTCAGGCCTGCCCTGGGCAACGATAGTGCCGCCCCTGGTGCCGCCCTCGGGCCCCATGTCAATAATCCAGTCAGCCTGCTTTATCACGTCCAGATTGTGCTCAATCATCACCACCGTGTTGCCCGTATCCACCAGCCGCTGGATCACCTCCATAAGCTGTTTTACGTCGGCAAAATGAAGCCCTGTGGTGGGTTCGTCCATAAAGTAGAGGGTTCTGCCTGTGGCCCGGCGCGAAAGCTCGAAGGCCAGCTTGACCCGCTGGGCCTCGCCGCCCGAGAGAGTCAGGGCAGACTGCCCTACCTTCACGTAGCCCAAGCCCACAGAGAGCAGTGTTTCCAGCTTATGGGCTATATGGGGAATATGACCGAAGAACGATGCAGCCTCCTCGATGGTCATATCCAGGACATCGGCGATGTTCTTACCCTTGTAGCGGATGTCCAGGGTATCGGCGTTGAAGCGCTTGCCATTACAGACGTCGCAGGTTATGTAGACATCGGGAAGAAAGTTCATCTCTATCTTGATGGTGCCGTCGCCCTGGCAGTTTTCGCATCTGCCGCCCTTAACATTGAAGCTGAATCTTCCAGCCTTCCAGCCCCTGGCCTTGGATTCCGGTATGCTCGCGAAGAGGTCCCGGATTCCGGTAAAAAGCCCCACGTAGGTGGCGGGGTTGGATCGCGGCGTCCTCCCGATCGGGCTTTGGTCAATATTGATAATCTTGTCTATGTGCTCCAGTCCCTCAATGGAATCGTAGTCCCCCTCGTTAAGGGAGGACCGCATGATGCGGTTGGAAATGGCCGGATAGAGCAAGTCTGTGAGCATCGTGCTCTTGCCCGAGCCCGAAACCCCCGTAACGCAGATGAAAAGCCCCAGGGGCAGGCGAAGGTCCACGCCCTTGAGGTTGTGCTCCCTGGCTCCCTTGAGCAGAATAGCCTTGCCGTTGCCCTCTCTACGAACCGCCGGCACATCGATCCTCAGCTTGCCCGCCAAGTACTGGCCAGTAAGGCTCTTGGAGGATTTCATAACCTCTTCGGGGCTGCCCTGGGCAACGATCTTGCCCCCGTGCTCCCCCGCCCCAGGCCCGAGATCGACAATGTAATCGGCGGTACGCAGGGTCTGCTCGTCATGCTCCACCACGATGAGGGTATTGCCCAGATCGCGCAGATAGGTGAGGGTTTCTATGAGCCGCTGATTGTCACGTTGGTGCAGCCCGATGGAAGGCTCGTCGAGAATATAGAGCACGCCCACCAAAGAACTGCCTATCTGGGTGGCCAGACGTATGCGCTGGGCCTCGCCTCCCGAAAGCGTGGCCGCCTTTCGCTCTAGGCTCAAGTAGTCTAATCCCACGTTTTTCATGAAACTCAGGCGAGCCTTTATTTCCTTGACAATCTGCTTGGAAATCTGTTTTTCCACATCCGTCAGGGCAAGGGAAGAGAAAAACTTGAGCGACTCCTCCACCGACAGCCTCGAAATATCGTGGATGCTCACCCCACCTACCGTCACCGCCAAGGCTTCTGGTCTCAGCCTTTTGCCCTTACAGGCTTCGCAGTGGCGCTCTGTCATAAAGCTTTCCAGCCATTCCTTAACCCCAGGGCTGGTGGTTTCGTTGTAGCGGCGCTTCAGGTCGGTGAGAATGCCGGGGAAACGACTCTGGTACTCGAAATGTCCGGTTTTTTCCCTATTCTCGTAGACAATTTTTATTGGATCCTGACTGCCATAGAGGATGGCTTGCATTATCTCGGGCTTTAAAGCCTCGAAAGGAGTGTCCAGCTTGAATTTATAATGATCAGCCAATGCTTCGAAACGGGAACGGTTCCATGCCGAAGCTGGGTTATAGGGAATGCAGCCTCCCTCGTCAAACGAAAGGCTCTTATCAGGGATAATCAAGTCGGGATCGAACTCCTGGGTTATACCCAGCCCAGTGCAGGCAGGGCAGGCACCCTGGGGCGCGTTGAAAGAAAAAAGCCTGGGCTCCATCTCGGGCAGGGAAATGCCGCAATCGGGACAAGCCCCTTTCTGGCTGAAGAATTCCTCTGAACTGCCCTTGTCGTTCTCCCGGATCACGATAACCGAGCCCTCTGAGATATGGAGGGAGGCCTCTACGGCTTCGGCGATTCTTCGCCGGGAATCAGGCCCCAACTTAATGCGGTCAACGACAATTTCTATACTGTGCTTTTTCTGCTTTTCCAGCTGGATGGGCTCTTCCAGACTTCGCATTTCCCCATCTACTCTTGCCCGGACAAAACCCTGCTTATGGGCGTCCTCCAGCCACTTTTTATGCTCACCTTTCATAGCCCGCACCACCGGTGCGAGAATCTGCAGCTTGGAACCCGAAGGCCAAGAGAGAATCGCTTCCAGAATCTGATCGACACTCTGTTCCTTGATCACCCTGCCGCAGGAAGGACAATGGGGAGTTCCTATCCTGGCGAAGAGAAGGCGGAAGTAATCATATATTTCGGTTACCGTGCCCACAGTGGATCTGGGATTCCTGTGTGTGGTCTTCTGCTCTATGGAAATTGCGGGAGAAAGCCCCTCGATGTAATCCACATCGGGCTTGTCCATGCGGCCTAAAAACTGGCGGGCGTAGGCCGAGAGGGATTCCACATAGCGCCGCTGCCCTTCGGCAAAAATTGTATCGAAGGCCAGGGAACTCTTTCCGGAACCCGAAAGCCCAGAAATGACAATAAGCTTGTCCCTGGGGAGTTCGAGATCGATGTTTTTAAGATTATGTTCCCTGGCGCCCTTGATGATTAACTTTTCCATACAAGCTCCAAGGATACGCAGTTAGGCAATAAGAGGCAAGAGGCGGCATACATTTGTATAGTAATTTCCTATACATTGAACTTGAAGAATATCACATCCCCGTCTTGCACCACGTATTCCTTACCTTCCTGCCTCAACTTGCCCGCGACCTTTACCGCATGTTCCGAACCCAAGGTGGCCAGGTCCTCGAAATGGTAGACCTCCGCCTTTATAAAACCCCGTTCAAAATCGGTATGTATGACCCCGGCCGCCTGGGGCGCCTTGTCCCCTACCTTGATTGTCCAGGCTCGGCATTCGTCCTCGCCAGCGGTAAAGAAAGTACGCAAGCCTAAAAGCCTGTATGCCGCGTTGATCAGATTGGAAAGCCCCGATTCCTTCAAGCCCAGCTCGGCCAGGAATTCCTGCTTTTCCTCTTCGGTCTCCAGGTCGCCCAGTTCGGCCTCGAACTTGCCACAGATCACCACCGCTTCGGTGCCCTCTTCGGCTGCCCTTGCCTTTACAGCCTCGATATAAGCATTGCCCTGGGAAACCCCGGCTTCATCGGTATTGCAGACATAGATTTCCCGCTTCATGGTGATGAGGAAGGAGCGCTTTACCGCCTCGGCCTCATCCTTTTCCAACTGGACCGACCTGGCAGGTCTGCCGTCCTGAAGCGCCGGCCTTATTTTGGCATAGGCAGCCAGTTCCTGTTCCGCTTCCTTCTTGCGCTGAGGGTCTTTCAGCTCCTTGGCCAGCTTTTCTGCCCGCTTGTCCACCGTCTCCAGGTCCGCCAAGGCCAGCTCCAGGTGCAGCATTTCCAGGTCGTCCACGGGGCTGATTTTATTGGCTACATGGGGAACATCTGGATCGTCGAAACAGCGTAGCACGTGGATCAGCACCGCTGAGTCGCGTATATGGGATAGCAGCTGATTGGTAGCCCCTTCCTTTTTGGACGCCGCGGAGGCCAGGCCTGCAATATCGGTAAACTGGATTGTGGCAGGAACTCTTCGCTTGGGCTTGAACATCTCGGTCAGCGTATCCAGCCGCTTGTCGGGCACCGCAATGATGCCCAAGTTGGGATTCTTGGCGGATGAATAGTTGGAAACCTCAGCCTTAACCCTGGTGAGAGCGGTAAAAATAGTAGTCTTGCCCACAGTAGGCAAACCGACAATGCCGCAATTCAATGCCATGTATATATCCTTTCGCGCTGATTTTCAGCACCTACAATATTTATTGTGTGATCGGACCCGAACACCAGCCGGCATTCTGAACCCTCCGTTTCATTATCCCCAAAGCAGCGGCGAAGCGCAATGCGGTAAAGGCAGTGCCGCACCTGCGGCAGCGCCGCCCGGGGGTCTTCTGCCAGCAGCGCCGCCCCTGCGGCAACCCGCATGCCAGAAGACCAGCTCTGACCAGCGGCGGCGCTGCCCTACAGCCGCAGCCCGCCGCCACGGCCAGGGGCCGCCGCCCACTTTACCCCAAGCTTCGGCCAGAGTAGTATAAATATTCATTTCCAATAAAAAGATCACAGAGCCCTGGAGGCAGTAATGGCAGCGATCACCCCAAAATACTCGATGAACACCCAAAACATGAAGAAATCCCAAATCAGGGAAATCCTCAAGCTCACCCAGCGGCCCGACATAATTTCCTTCGGCGGCGGCCTTCCTGCACCCGAAACCTTCCCGGTAGAAGAACTTCGAGCCGCCGCGGAGCGCGTCTTCGAGAAGCACGCAGCAAGAGCCCTCCAATATGGCACCACCGAAGGCGACATGGCCTTGCGCGAAGCCCTTCTGCGCTACGAAGCAAGCCACGGAGTAATCGCCCAACCGGAAAACCTTCTGATCACCTCAGCCAGCCAGCAAGCCCTCGATATGCTCCCCAAACTCTTCCTCGATCCAGGCGACTGGGTTATCGCAGGCAGACCCACCTACCTTGGCGCCATCCAGTCCATCCAAGCCTATAGAGGCAATATCCTGGGCATACCCTTCGGTCCCGAGAAGGACGGCTTCGACATGGTCGAACTGGAGCGCCGCTACGCCGCCGCCAAAGCCCAGGGATTAAAAATTAAATACATTTATGTAATCCCCGACTTCCAGAACCCCACGGGCATCTGTTGGAGCCTGGAAAAGCGCAAGGCCCTTCTGGAATTCTCCTACAGGGAAGGCCTCATCCTTGTCGAGGACTCGCCCTACCGGGAAATCCGCTTCATGGGCGAGAGCGTACCCTCCATCTACCAGCTGGATTGCGAAGGCGCAGCCCAAGGCAACGTGATCAACCTCAAAACTTTCTCCAAGATACTCGCACCCGGCACCCGCATAGGCTGGATGCTCGCCAGGCCCGATATCATCGATAAATTCGTCACCGCCAAGCAGTCCATGGACCTCTGCACCAGCCCCTTTACCCAGCTTTGGCTGGCCGAATACATGGCCGCGGGTAAGATGGAAGAAGTGGTAGGCAAAACCAGAGCCCTGTACCAGAAAAAGCGCAGCTTCATGCTCGAGCAGCTGGATCGCTATATGCCTGCCCGAGCCGACCTCTCCTGGACCAAGCCCGAAGGCGGGCTTTTCCTCTGGCTCACCCTGCCCTCCTCGCTCAACGCCGACGAACTCCTGTACAAAGCCATCGAGAAAAAGGTCGCCTACGTCTCCGGCTCGGCCTTCTATTTTGACGATCCCGAGCACAATTCCATGCGGATCAACTTCTCCTACTCATCTCTGGATCAAATCGAAGAAGGTGTAAAGCGCCTGGCCTTGGTTATCAAGGAAGCCTTGGCATAGAACGCAGCAGCAGCTGGCAGCAGGCCCCGCGGTAATCCCCCACGGGCTTGCAGCCAGTGCCAATCTTTGCGTTTTCTCCACATTTTTCTCCAATTCAGTTGCTCACGTCGCCTTTTCTTAGCTATTTTTATACTCGAACGCAGTTCCAAAACAGGCTGAAGGCCGCATAAGCCAAATCGGGCGCTTTTACAAGGCCCAGAAAAGCCTAATGGAACCAGGCTGAGGAGTAACCATGTCTATCATCGAAGTACGGGATGTAAAAAAAACCTACCCCCTGGGTAAAGTAGAAGTACATGCGGTAAAGGGCGTTAGCTTTTCCATCGAAAAAGGCGACTTTATCTCCATCGCTGGCCCCTCAGGCTCGGGCAAGTCCACCATCCTCAACATGATAGGACTTATCGACAAGCCTAGCGCGGGCGAAGTCCTTATAGAAGACAGGCCTACTTCCGGACTCTCGGACCAGGAACTCACCCGACTGCGCCACGAAGTTCTAGGCTTTATATTCCAGAGCTTCAATCTTATTCCCGTGCTCAATGTATGGGAAAATATAGAATTCCCCCTCCTCCTAGGCAAAACCAAGGTATCGGCGACCGAAAAAAAGGAATGGATTGATTGGCTCATCGATGAAGTGGGCTTAGGCGATTGGCGAACCCACAAACCCAACGAACTCTCGGGCGGTCAACGCCAGCGCGTCGCCATAGCCAGAGCCCTGGTCACTAAACCGGGCATAGTGCTAGCCGACGAACCCACCGCCAACCTGGACTCCAGTACCGGCGAGCAGATTATCGAACTCATGAAGAAAATCAACCGTGAACTCAATACCACCTTCATCTTCTCCACACACGACGCCAAGATCGTTGAGGTAGCCGACCACATCATCAGACTCAAGGACGGTCTTATCGTGGAGAATAAAAGAATGAACGGAGCGGGGAGCCCCGATCAGGTCCGGGAGTAGGCCATGTCCGCAATTCTACGCATAGCCTTCCGCAACCTCTTCGAACATCGTTCCAAGAGCCTCATCATTGGTATACTCCTCGCCCTGGGCTCCATGATCCTGGTAGTGGGCAATGGCTTTATCGATGCCTCCCGTCAGGGGATACGAAGCTCCTTCACCGAAAATTACACCGGCAATGTATTCATCTCGGGCATATCCCAAGATGGCGATGTTTCACTCTTCGGCGTCAGCTCCCCCGGCGGCCTGGCCGCTACGCCCATAATACCCCAATTCGACACTATTATGGCCCAGCTGAAAGCATCGCCCCAGGTAGAGAGCTTTACCAGCCTGGCTACAGGCTTCGGCATTGCCATGCGGGACGATGGTTCGGGCACCCTCACCGCAGAGACACAAGGTGCTGAAGAAGAGACCGAAGAAGATGAAATGTCCAGCGAAACCGCCATGGCCCGTTTTCTCTTCTTTTTCGGCATAGACCCGCAGAATTACTGGAAGGTCTTCGACTCCACCGAAATTACCTCTGGCGAGGCGCTCAAACCGGGACAGACAGGCTTGGTCATCAACGAATCCCAGCTTACAAAGCTGTCCGGCTGGATGAAGCGGGAGCTCAAGGTTGGCGACAAACTGATAGTCCAAGGCTTTTCCTCCGGCGGCATGAAGCTTAGAGAAATTCCCCTTATAGGCACCTACAAGCAAAAGGGCGAATCCACAACTCCGGAGCAGATGGCTTTTTTAGACATAAACACCCTCAGGGTCATGACAGGCATGACCGTGGGCGCCAATGAAGATATCAGTCTCGATGAATCCCAAACCGCAATGCTAGCCGCTGATGATTTCGACGCCCTTTTCGGCGAGGACCTCTTCGAAGATGCCCCCACCTCCGGCGGCTTCAACGAACTAGCCCTCCAGACCCAGCTGGCCGATACCAGCGCTCGTGAACTTGCTAACACCGCCGACACCGGAGCCTGGCAATTCATCGTAGCCCGCACCACCAGCGAAGCCGCCGCTGCTCCCCTCATAGCCAACCTCAATAAAAGCTTCGCCGAGCAGGGAATCGCCGCAAAGGCAGGAGATTGGCTGGCTGCCGCAGGCCCTTATGGACAGTCGGTGGACGTCATCCGTATCGTCTTCACCATTGCCATCATCATCCTCTCCATCGTGGCCATAATCATCATCATGAACACCTTCGTCATCTCGGTGATCGAGCGAACCGGCGAAATAGGCACCATGAGGGCCATAGGCGCGGGGCGGGGCTTTATCCGACGTCTTTTCGCCGCCGAAGCCCTGGTGCTCGCAGGCACATTCTCCTTTCTGGGCGCGGGGCTTGGCACTTTAGTAACCCTGATTCTGAAAGCCCTTCGCATTAAAGCAGGCAATCCCTTCCTGGAAGTTCTCTTCGGGGGCACCTACCTTTCACCCTTTGTCACTCCCCTCAATTTTATAAGCGCCCTCGTAGCCATGCTGCTGGTAGGCTACCTAGCCCATCTGTACCCCGTATCGGTAGCCCTGAAAATCCAACCCGTCAGGGCCATGCAGCAGGAATAGGAGCGATATAATGAAGTACATCATACCCCGCATAGCCTTACGAAACCTTTCACGGCAAAAAAAGCGCAGCTTTCTCTTAGGCGGCGCCATAGCCTTCGGCATAATGATCGTAACCCTCATAAACGGATTCGCGGGCGCCTTTATCGAGAACGTATCAGAGAATTTCGCCTATCTCATGGCAGGTCATGTCTTTGTCCAAGGAGCAGAAAAAACCCCCTCAGGCAAGCGTCTCTCCGTAATTCGCGACGATTCTATAATCTTCTCCGCTGTTCGGGATTCAGGCCTCAGCTATGAGTTTGCCACCAAGACTAGCGAAGTCTCGGCCTCCCTTTTTTTTGAAGGCAAGACCATACGACAGAACCTCACGGGCCTGGATCTGGCCACCAATCTCTTTCTCCGAGAGCGGCTAGTGCTGCGCCAGGGGTCCTGGGACCAGCTCCGTCCCGATTCCATAATTCTCTCGGAAAAAATCGCCTCCCGTCTCAATGTCCTGCCCGGAGACAGAATTACCGCCAGTTTCCAGACTCTCACAGGGCAGAACAACATCGCCGATTTTACCCTGGCGGCCATAAGCGTCGACTCGAGCATCATCGGCTCTGTTATGTCGTACGTAGATCTGGCGTATATCAACCAGGCCATCGGGCTCAAGAATGGAGAATACATGGCCCTGGGCTTCATGCTGAGCGATCTCAAGGCAGCCGAAGGCTTCGCATCCAGGCTCTACACATCCATGGCGGGCATGGGCATACAGCTCTTCGAGCGATCTGCCAACGAAGAAGGTTCAGCGGCAACGCCCTTCCAAGCCATGATGCGCGCTCAACGCAGCGAAAACTGGGAAGGCAGCCGCTACAGCGTCTATACTATCGACGACATCGTCTCTCAAGCCAAGCAGATCGTGGTTGCCCTGGATGGAGCCAGCCTAGTTATTCTGCTAGTCCTCTTCGCTATCGTCATGATCGGCATCAACAACACCTTCAGAATGGTCATGTACGAGCGCATCAAGGAAATTGGTACGATGCGCGCCGTGGGCGTCCAGCGCAAGGAAATAAGGTCGCTCTTCCTCAACGAGGCGCTCTTCCTGGCACTGGGCGGAGCGATAGCCGGAATTGTGCTCGCCCTCATCGCCATGAGTCTGCTCTCGCTCATCGACTTCGGTATGAACACCCCTGCCTTCATGATCATGAAAAACGGCCATCTCTCATTTTTCGTGCCCCCCTTGAGGGCAGTCTTCAATGTAGCGATCATCGCCGCCCTTACACTTCTGGCGGCCTACTTCCCGGCCAAGGCGGCTGCCAAGATGGAGCCCGCCGTAGCCCTAAGGACAGCTAAATGACTAAAGCATCCGTGAATACACAGAGAAAATCCAGGCGTAGAACGCTCCTGCTTGCAATCGTAGCCCTTTCTTTCCTTTGCCTCGGCGTACCCCTTGGCGCCCAGGGATTGAGCATCCCGGAAGCAGAAAAAATATTGGCCGAACTGGACGACCTGGGTAACTTTCCAGGCAAGGACTACTCCGCCCTCTTTACCATCGTCTCGGAAAAACCGGGTGAAAAACAGAGCGTATCCCAGGTGAGGGTATTCAGGCGCGACTCGCGCAATCAATTCAGCATCCTCGTAATGCTGCCTGAAGTGAACAAAGGCCAGGGCTACCTGCGTGAAGAGGACAATGTATGGTTTTACGATCCTACCAGCCGGAAATTCTCCCACTCCTCCATAAAAGAAAACCTTCAGAACAGCGAAGCTAAAAACGCGGACTTCACCGCTTCTTCGCTCCAGGACGACTACGGCATCCAGAGCATAGCAGAGGGCAAGCTGGGCCAATATCCAGTGTGGATTCTCGAACTCAAGGCCAAGAACAACGAAGTTCCCTACGAACTCTTGAAGCTCCACATCCGCAAGGACAGGACCATGCTCCTCAAGGAAGAAGCCTATTCGGTAAACGGCAGGCTCATGCGCACCACCCTCTATCCCAAGTACGTATCCCTGGAGAATAAGCTTCTACCTTCCCAAATCCTTATAGTGGACGAAATCAACAAGGGCGAGAAAAGCCAGATCAGCATGGCCGAGCAGACCGTTGAAAAGCTGCCGGACAAGGTCTTTACCAAGGCATTTCTCGAGCAGGTTAACCGCTAGCGCCCTTTAGGCGACGGCAATAAAAGGAGCTGCGGCATGATACGAGCCAAACGATTTATAGGTATAGCTCTCGTGGTTCTAATCGCCACGAGCAGCCTTTTCGCCCAGGAAATCCAGGATGAATTGGATATGGACTCCCTTTTCGGGGAAGAAATGGTAGAGGAAATTTCCTCGGATCAGGAAAGCGGAGCCCAGGATGCCGATCCCCTGGCCTCGCTGCTCACCAGTGACGGGACAAGAATAGGCGGTACCTTCAGCGGATCCCTGGAAAGCGCCTTCACATGGGAAGACCTATGGACCGGAGGGACAAACTTTTTCGAACCCGAAGCAAAGGATCTGTCTCTTTCCTTAGCATCTACGCTCTATTTCGATGCCCGCCCTACCGAGGACTTCAGAGCCTACGGTTCGGTAAAGACGGGTCTGCCCTTTTCTTATAGAGCCCAAGCCGATGATCCGGCAGCAGCGGCGATACAAGTACCCAATATTGGCATCTTCGAACTCTTTTCCGATTTCAACCTCAACGATTCGGTATTCTTTCGCTTTGGCAAGAGCACGGTAAAATGGGGTGTGGGCTACTTTTGGAGTCCCGCCGATGTAATCAATCTAGGAGCCATTAACATCCTGGATGCTGAAGCCCAACGCGAGGGTCCTGTAAGCTTCAGAGTCCATCTACCCGTTTTAGGCACTCAAAATAACTTTTACTTTTATACTATTTTAGACAGCACTGACATTAAATATGAAACCACAGCCCTTGCGGCTAAGGCCGAATTCCTCCTGGGAGGCTACGAACTCGGCCTGGGAGCCTACTATCGCTACGATACCGCCGAACGGGCCATGCTCACTCTCACCGGACCCCTGGGCGACTTGGATATTTTCGGCGAAGCCATGGTATCCCGGGGCAGTGCCAAAACCTTTGTCACCCAGATTACCCCCGCCGTAACTACTTCCGATGTGGACGATCACAGAAACAGCTATTATTTCTCCGCTAGTGCCGGTTTCAGCTATATGAACAGCGACAGCAACCTGAGGTTTTTAGGCCAGTATTATTACAACGGCGAAGGCTACACAGACAGCGACAGAGAATCCCTCATCAACCAGGCTAATACAGTGATAGATAGCCTCGGAGGCGCCGACAGCCCCAATGCCTCTCCCTTCACTACAATCCTGAAGGCGCTGATCTACGGTTCCGGCCGCCATTATGGAGCGATAAATCTATCCAAGGGCGATCTATTCATCGATGACCTCTCGGCCTCCCTCATCGTCGTGGCTAACCTCTCGGATTTGTCGGGCATCGCTAAACCTACCATCTCCTACAGCCTCAACGACTATCTCTCCCTAGCCTTTAGCCCCACCTTCTTCTTCGGACCGGAGGACGGGGAGTACTCCTACATCGCCGGAGGAAACCTTACCTCCTTGAGCCTGGGAATGAGGGTGAACGGCGCGTTCTAAGCGTATCAAGGCGGCCATAGCGGGGCGCCAGTTGTCCTTTTATGAAAGGAATGATTTAATCAAAGGGTGAGCGGAAGCCATGAGCTCCACGATCATCCTCCAGAAAGGAAGCAGCTATGAAAATCCACCCCATTACCGACAAGATCTTTGCACTCCATGCAGATATTCAATCCGACGACCTTTTTGAGGGAATATGGCCCATACCCTACGGGGTGTCTCTTAATTCATACCTAGTAAAGTCTGAAAAGGTAGCCCTCATCGACCTGGTTCGCGATTGGGTGGGAGCCCCCGGCGAATTGGCAGGCCAGTTAGCCTCCATCGGCCTGGGCTTAGACGACGTGGATTACCTCATTCTCAATCACCTCGAGCCCGACCACACAGGCTGGCTCAACGAATTCAGAGCCATTAACCCCAATGCAGAAATAATCTCCACCGCCAAGGGCATCGACCTTCTGCGAAGCTTTTACAAGATCGAAGACGGTCTGCGCGTGGTCAAGACCGGGGACAGGCTGGAGCTGGGCGACGGCTTTGCCTTGGACTTCTTTGAAGCACCTAACGTTCACTGGCCTGAGACTATGATGACCTGGGCAGCCGACGGAGGCGTGCTCTTTTCCTGCGATGCCTTCGGCTCCTTCGGCGCTCTGGGCGACCGGGTCTTCGACGATCAGTTTAGCGACGAAGAACACGCCTTTTTCGAGTCCGAATCCCTGCGCTATTATTCCAACATCGTGGCCAGCTTCGGCCTCTTCGTTAAGCGGGCTATCGACAAGGTATCCGGTCTGGACATCCAGGTGGTCGCCCCCAGCCACGGCATGGTCTGGCGCCAGAATCCCGGAGAGATCATCGAGCGCTACCTCCGCTATGCCAACTATTTGGAAGGTCCCCGGGAGAAGGAAATTGCTATAGTCTGGGGTTCCATGTACGGTAATACCGAAAAAGGCTTGGCGGCCGTCATCGAGGGTATCGAGGAAGAAGAGGTCCCCTACACTATTCACAGAGTACCCAACGAGGATGCGTCCTGGGTGCTCTCCGACGCCTACAAGAGCGAAGGCCTGGTCGTCGCCATGCCCACCTACGAATATAAGATGTTCCCTCCCATGGCTTATGTGTTGGACATTTTCGAGCGCAAGCATGTCTGGTATAGGAAGGTGTTACGCATCGGCAGCTTTGGCTGGGTGGGCGGCGCCCGCAAGGAATACGAGAATAAAATAGCGCCCCTCAAGTGGAACTCACTGGAAGCCGTAGAATGGGCGGGCGCCGCCGACGAAGACACCCTCGAACTTCTCTACGAGCGCGGCCGGGAACTGGCCCGGGCGGTCAAGGAAGCCTAAGTAAAGAGCTGTTGATTAGCCTTTTTTAGCCGTGCTCACCTTGTTGGCCAGCCAGATGAGGACGAAAAACAGCCCCAGGGTGGCGAAAACGCCGATGAGGCCGCCTAAGCTCACGCCCAAGGCCTGAACGCTGGTAGAAGCATATTTTAAGTTTTCGATGATTGAATTCACCTCTGGTCTCCTTTATTAGCCTACAAGCAAGGGCACGAGGGCGAGGATCATGCCGCCAGCAATAATCGATCCCAGCTGGCCGGATACGTTGGCGCTGATCGCCTGCATGAGAATGATATTCCCCTTTTCGTCCTGGTTGGCCATCTTCTGGATTACCCGGGCCGACATGGGGAAGGCCGAAATGCCGCAGGCGCCGATCATCGGGTTGATCTTCCTGTCCTTGGGCAGGAACAGGTTCACCAGCTTGGCGAAAAGCACGCCGCCGGCGGTATCGAACACGAAGGCCAGAAGCCCCATGCCCAAAATGAGGAGGGTCTGATAGTTGAGAAACTTGTCGGCCGTCATGGACGATCCGATGGTGATGCCCAGAAGCAGGGTAACCAGGTAGGCCAGCTCGTTCTGAGCCGTCTGGGAAAGCCGTTCCAGGACCCCGGACTCGCGGATCAGGTTGCCGAACATCAGCGAACCCACCAAAGGCACCGACATGGGCGACACAAATCCAGCGATCATGGTCACCACGATGGGGAAGAGAATCTTGAGCCACTTGGGCGCTGATGACTCGTGCAGGGTCATGTGGATCGTCCGCTCCTTCTTGGTGGTGAGGGCGCGGATCACCGGCGGCTGAATCAGGGGCACCAAAGACATGTAGGAATAGGCCGCCACCGATATAGGTCCCAGGTACTCCCTGGCGAACTTGTTGGCCACGTAGATGGCCGTGGGGCCGTCCGCCGCCCCAATTATGCCGATGCTGGCCGCGGTCTTGAGATCGAAACCTAAAAGGGTGGCCAGGAGCATAGTGGTGAAAATGCCCAGCTGAGCGGCCGCTCCGAAGAATATCATCATAGGATTCTTGAACAGCGGGCCGAAGTCGATCATAGCCCCTACGGCGATAAAGATCAGGATGGGAAAGAGTTCGTTTGCAATGCCCCCATCGTAGAGGATCTTCAAAAAGCCCGAAGCCCCTTCGTGCTCCCACACCACCGACAGTGGAAGGTTCACCAAAATTGCCCCAAAGCCGATGGGCAGCAGAAGCATGGGCTCGTATTCTTTCTTTACCGCGAGCCAGATAAGTATGCCCCCGATACCGTACATCAACAGCATCTTCCATGTGATCGAAGTAAACCCGATGAAGACATCCTGCATGGTATTGTGTTCCTTGTTACCCCAAGGAAGCCGGCACTAAATTCACGTTTAAAAGCCGGATTCTACAGGGCGTTTCAAGCGCCGGACCTATGACCGACACAGGCCGAATACTATATCACGCGCTGCTTTTGCGCAATGCGGCGGCCAGGGCACAATCTAGCACAGCATAGAGGATTACCAGTATACTCCCCGACGATATGAGCACAACAACAACCGTGGCCGTCGGCCTCTCCGGCGGCGTGGACTCGGCCCTGGCCGCCGCCCTCTTAGTCGAATCCGGCTATAAGGTCATCGGCCTCACCATGAAAATTTGGAAGGGCGCCTACAAGATCCAGGAAGGCCTCAAGCACGCCTGCTTCGGACCCGGCGAGGAAGAAGACATTGCCGCCTGCGAAGCCATCTCCGCCCGCCTGGGCATAGACTATAAGGTGATCGATCTCTCGGAGGAATACGAAGCCAGAGTTCTGGAGTACTTCAGGGCCGAATACAACGCAGGGCGCACCCCCAACCCCTGCATCATCTGCAACAGGGAACTCAAGTTCGGATTCCTGGTGGACAAGGCCCATGAGGCGGGCCTGGAATTTGACTACTTCGCCACCGGCCACTACGTGCGCAAAGAAAGCCGCAACGGCGTCACCTTTCTTAAAACCGCCGCCGATACAAGCAAGGACCAGAGCTACTTCCTCTACGGCCTCGAATCCCCACGTTTGGAGCGCATCCTCTTTCCCCTAGGCGAACTCACCAAAGACGAAGTGCGTAGACGAGCCCTCGCCCTGGAATTGGAAGTGGCCGAAAAACCCGAAAGCCAGGATTTCGTAGCCGGGGGCGACTACACTCCCCTCTTTGAAAATGCCCAGCCTGAACCCGGTGACATTGTGGACACCAAGGGCAAGGTGCTTGGCCAACACCGAGGCCTCCCCTTCTACACCATCGGCCAGCGCCGTGGCCTGGGCATCAGCATCGGACCCGAGCCTCTCTATGTTCTGGGTGTAGATGCCAAGAAAAATCGCGTCATCGTCGGGCCTAACAACGGCCTCTTCTCCTCAGGCCTTATTTCCAGGGATTTCCGCTTCCAGGATTCCACAATGGCGGGGAGCCGCATAGTCGGCCTGGGGAAAATTCGCCAAAACCACAAGCCCGCACCTTGTACCCTCTTCGCAGCTGAAGCAGGCGGCACCGAAACCCGAGAACTACCCTCGGTTGAGGGCAGCCTCAACGAAAGCTGCGGCGCCAGCCTGGACTGTGGCGTACAGGTCCAGTTCGAACTCGCCCAGCGGGCGGTCGCCCCCGGCCAGTCCTTCGTTCTTTATTCCGAGGATGGCCTGGTTTTAGGCGGCGGCGTGATAGACGAAGCAATA
>CAZHFN010000030.1:0-25274 GCA_964531105.1 uncultured Treponema sp.
CCGAGGAATACAAAGCGGCGGTGATAGCCGAACGGGCGAGGCTTGCCGCTGAGAAATTGGTAAAAGCGGGAGTAGCGCCAGAAAAGACCGTAGTAAAGACTTCTCCCGAGTTTTTTAGCCCGGACAATGACGGTTTGGATGATGTGATGCTGTTCGATACCAATGTTCCCGATGATGCCGGCGTGAAGAGCTGGATACTGGAAGTGTTCGAGGAATACATTGTGGATCCTTCGGCCAAGACCTATTCTGTCGCCAAGCGCAGCTTCCGGACATGGAAAGGGGAGGGAGTGCCTCCAGGAAAGATTGTCTGGAATGGAAAGTCTGATAAAGACGAGCTGGTTCAGTCCGGAACTACCTATCCTTATACCTTCAATTACATCGATAGGCAGGATCGCATGACAACGGCGCAGGGAACGATCATTATCGGGATAATAGCCCAGAAGTCAGGGGATACGATCAACATCCAGTTGCCCTCATTGGTGTTCCGTGCAGACCAGGCGGATTTCCTGGATCTTGATGTCCACGTAGTGGAGCGCAACAATCTGCTGATCGGCAAGCTCGCCGAAAGTCTCAAGAAGTATGTGGATTACAACATCATCGTGGAAGGACATGCGAACAACGTCGGCAAGATAATGGGATACACTCAGAAACGTATTCTTGACGAAGAGAAAACCCAGGTCCTGCCGCTTTCGATCTCCAGGGCGGAGAGGCTCCGCACGATGCTTATCGGACAGGGAATCGCTCCCAATATTATCACCGCCATAGGCTATGGATCGAGCAAGCCGGTCGTGAGCTTCAAGGACGCAGTGAACCGATGGAAAAACAGAAGGGTTGAGTTCGTCCTGACAAAGAGAAAGTGAAGCAGGATGCAACGGCGAGGACTGTGAACGAAGGGGGGGCGTGAGCCCCCCTCCTGCTCGATTCCATCAGCGGCTCGACGATGCTTCGCCTTTTTCCACCTCGAAAGGCCACGAGGATATTCCGCCCATATTCCACACGTTGGTATAGCCAAGCGAGAGAAGAAGGGCGGAGGAGGCTTTGCTCCTGCCTCCGGATGCGCAATACACGATCAAAAGCCTTCCTAAATCTGGACCGATGACGTGTGCCGCGCTGTCTTTGTTGATCTCGGTGGACGGAAACAAGATGGCACTGGGGATGTGACGGGAGATAAACTCGTCATGGGTGCGCACATCGAGCAACAGAACATCCTTCCCACTGGAAAGGATCGTATGGGCGGCTTCCGGCGAGATAAACGGCGCATCCATGTTTTGAGACCAGGATGCGCCAGCGAGGATGAGCAGCAGCAAAATCAAAAATACCTTTTTGTGCATCGAATGCTCCTTTCCAAAATGATTGTTTCCAATAATCTAAGCTTATTTTGCTACATTATTAGAGCAGACTGCTTTAACTCCGATTACAATATATAATGAATACAGACTTATGCAATATTTATTATGAGAAAGAATTGTGAGATAAACATCGTCCAATCTTTACAATGGAAAACCAAGCATTACAGCTAACTCATTAACAATTATTCAAATACGCCAAATAATGTCCAAGCATTACAATGTATGGATAAGGATTTTTCGTACTCATAATCCGTAGGTCGCTGGTTCAAGTCCAGCAGGGCCCATTTCCTACAATCAAATCTTCTCACCTCGACTAGGTGTATGGGATAACAGGAATCCAGAATCGACAGGATTAAATCGGGAATTATCTGCCCCCCATTCCGATAATTTCCTGCCACCCTTCATACTATGGGTGAAATCGCATCTGACTATATGGACGCCAGAATGGTTCATTCGAGCAAGTAAAGAAAGGGTAGTCTCCATTCGGAACGGTGGCATTTGAATCGAGCTTGCCCGTCTTAAAAGTGACAAGCTCGCCAAGCTTTCTTGTATTAAATGTAGTCGCCATCTTTACTCCTCCCCCGAGAGCGAACCAGCATTCTTCAGCGACTTCTTTTCATCGGATGCCAGCTGCCTTTCTACCTTTTTAACGTCCTCGGCGGCGGGCAGGGATTCGGGGCGGATGCCGCGTTCCAGTAGGGTGTTGCGTACGGCCTGGTTGTTGGTCACATGCTCCTGCGAGATGGCGGACTCGCTTTTCATGTCGTGTTCGTGCGTGTTGAAGATAGTGATCTCGGTGGCGAAGTCCTGTTTGTCGCCGGTCTGTTCGAAGATGACAGCGGACAGTTCTTTTTCCGTGGCTGAAAGCTTGTGTCGAGCGCGGACACGTTCGGCTTCGAGGAGTCGTTGCTCAATCAGCTCAGCCTTGCGAGTCTGGACCGCGAAGTAGGTTTGGGCAAAAGCTATCTGTTCCTTCTTTGGATCTCCGTTCTGGGCGATGAGGTAGCAGGCATAGCGGGTGAGCATAAAATCCTGTATCTCTTTTTCCGCGCCCTTCGGCATCTTGATCGTTTTCCCGACGTCGGCAAAATGATCGCGGGCTAGGTGCCCGGAGAGTTCACAAGCTGTTTTCGCCTTGTTGACCACATTGAGAAAATTGTCCCATTTTTCATATCCTAAAAGGAATTGCAGATCGCGCGCCAGCCAGTACTCTATGCCGTTCTCCATCTGCTGCGCGTTCGCTTCGAAGGTCTCTGTCAGGCTGACAATCGTCTCTCGTTCCACATCCACACCCCCGCTTAACCCTCCAGGATCCCCGCTAAGTTCTTGGCTATTACAGCTTCCACGTCCCGCGCCTGGGCCTCGGCTTCACTTTTCCCAAAGCTTGATGATTGACGCTTGGGAGCGCTTGCCGTCGCCGGCTGCCCGGCCGGCCATGAAAATCTCGTGGACCAGGGAGCTTAGGGGCGCGGGGAATACCTGGCTTCGCGACAGGGAGAGGACGTAGCCCAGATCCTTGAAGATCATGTCGATGGTGCCGCCGGGCTTGAATTCCCGGGAGATTATATCCCGCGCGGCGACATCGAGCACTTTCGACCCCGCCCACCCATCCTTGATGGCGTTGTAGAGCGAGCTTGGGTCGATGCCCGCCTTGGCTCCCAGGGCGAAAGCCTCGGCGATCGCCGCGAAGGTCGCGCCCACGATCATCTGGTTCACGCATTTGGCCACTTGGCCGCTGCCGGTTCCGCCGGTGCGGATGACCGAAGCGCCCATAGCCTTGAAGTAGGCCAAACAGTCATTAAAAACCGACTCCTCGCCTCCCACCATGAAGGAAAGGGTCGCGTCTATGGCGGCTCTTTCTCCTCCGCTGACGGGAGAGTCGAGAAAGTGGATGCCTTTATCCGCGAGCACCGAGGCAATTTCGATTACGACGGCGGCGTCGGAGGTGCTCGCGTCTATGATGATCCCACCGCTTTTCATGCAGGCGCCGAGACCCTGCTCACCCAAAATCACGCTTTGCACTATTGTCGAATTCGGCAGCGAAAGGAAGACAATATCGCTCTTCCTTCCCACGTCTTGGATGTTTTGCTCCGGGAGTATCGCGCCTGGTTTTGCCGATGAAACCAGGTTCTGCAATTTTATAGGATCGGTATCGTAGGCGTGCACCCCGGGGAATTTCTCGGACAGGTTTCTGACCATCGAACCGCCCATGGTGCCGAGTCCGATAAATCCAAGCGCGTGGTTTTTCAGAGCTTACCCCCCGTCGTGGCTTCAGGAAGAATGACGACCTTTATGGCCCCATCCTTCTTGTTAGCGAAGATATCCAGGGCTTCTTCATAACGTTCCAGAGGGAAGGTGTGGGTTACGATCTTGTCGCCCTTGATGATACCCGCTGAAAACATGCCCAGGACCTTAGCCGAGACGTTGGGATTGGCCCGGGAGCCACTTAAGGTGATCTCGTTCATGACCAGCTGCGTATACGGCGGGGCTTTGACCTCCGAATCCTTGTAGAAGGCGATAGAGTTGATCTTGCCTCCTTTCCGGATCGAGGCGATGCACTGGTCCAGCGCCAGGTTGGAACCGCTAGTTTCCTGTATTTCGTCGGCGCCTATGCCCTCCGTTATCTCGAGGATTCGCTTGGCCGGATCTTCCTTCTCATAATCCACGAGCACGTCGGCCCCGATTTCACCGGCTGTCTTAAGGCGATGCCCCCGTCCAACCATGATGACCGTTTTGGCTCCCATTCCTTTCATGATCTGCAAGGCGCAGAGCCCTATGGGGCCTGGCCCCCAGATCGCCACTGTACCGCCAGGAGTGACTCCGGTCATCTCGATGCCGTGGAGGGCCACGCCCGCGGTATCGAGGAGTGTGGCATGGGCAAAACTCAAGTTTCCCTGGATCTTGTGGATGGACTTGGTGGAAAACACGTTGTATTCGCAGTTGGCGCCGGGAGAGGACATGCCATAGTGCCGATGGCCCGTTTCCGGTTTCCCGTAATTGAGGCACAGAGTGTAGCGGCCCTTCAGGCAGTTAGCGCAGATGCCGCATCCCTTGTGGGCTTCGCCGGCAACTCTGTCGCCCACGGCAAAGCCTGTCGCGCCCGGCCCGAGCGCTACCACCTCGCCCGACCACTCATGGCCGGCTGTAAAGGGGAACTGAGGAGGCCAGCCTTTTTTCGCGTGGTGGCCGTTTATGATCTCGGGATCACTTCCGCATATGGCGATGGCCTTGATCTTGCAGAGCACCTCACCGGGTCCGGGCTCGGGCACCGGCAGTTCCCTCATTTCGATGCGGCCGTAGGCGATAAGTTGACTGGCTTTCATGGTTTTAGGAATCATAGTCTCTCCTCTGGGTGTCCATTATTGCGGCTTTTTGTCTTCCAAGGTGTAGCGTGCTTTTTCCCAATCGAAGCGTTCCTGCCAATCGGGGTATTTGTAGCGACCGATATCCTGATCCTCCGGGTACACGAAAAGCGCGCCCGGTTTCAGTATAACGGTCTTCATGGCTGGATGGTTTTTCCTGACGATTTCCTCGAGTTGATCGGGATCCAGGTAGGTGCAGGCCCAATTCTCGTAGTGGTCGGGTATGACTAGCTTCGAATTCAAGGCCTTCGCCACCCTGAACGCGTCCCAGGGCGTGAGCTTGTCGTAGGAACCGGAGGGATTGTGCCCCATATCGAGGATCGTGACATCGATTGTGTTCCTCTGCCCGACTCCGTAAAAACCGTTGTGGTAGATTCCATCGCCGATAAAGGCGATATTGCCGCCTGATGTCTTGAATATGTAGGTAACGGCCGCGTCATCCATCGTGGGCTTGAAATTCGTGCCTTCGGGCAGGCCGAGCGTGGTTGTCAGCGCGTTCATGTCGAAATTCTTTTCGACGCGAACTTCGGTATGCCTAAAGGGAACGATATCCCCGGGCTTGACCTCGATGATCCTCTCCTGGGGCACACCCCAGCCCTTGAGTACGGCCACCGTCATCCTCGGGCCGACGAATTTCGCATTCGTCGTCTGCAGAAGTGCTTTCACCGTGTAGATGTCGCAATGGTCTGCATGATGATGCGTCATGAAAATGGCATCGATGCGCTTGAATTTCCAGATATCCACGATCTGGGGGTTGAGCCGCATCCAATGCAGGTGATCGGCGCCGGTATTCTGGCAATCCCCGCTGTTGGCGTATCGGGTTACCATAGAAGGGCCGGCGTAATTGTCGAGGAGGAAAATGTCATCTTGGTGCTTTATGCCCCATGAAGGACCGCCGAACCACCATAGGTTGACCTTTCCAGGTGCCACGACAGCCTCATCCATCTGGCGATTTATATACTCTCCCCAGGGCGGAAAGCAGTCCTCAAGCCAGGTTTCCCTGGTAATTTCCCTGTTTTTCAGCATCTGCGTCGCCTCGACGACACCCCATTCATCCCTTTGCACCTTGCTCATGTACATGCTCCCTGTCCATTTAAACGTAGAGCTGATCCGGCTTGTCGAGTGATGATATCATCGCAGCATACCCTGTCAACAGATTTCTCAACGTCAAACCTCAGTCGATGGCCGCGGCAAATGCAATTCCGAATTAAAACCTCACGTTATAGCCGCGGCCACGATGCGCGCCGCCGCGGCAATGTCCTCGGGGCGACTGAACTCGGCGGGGTTGTGGCTTATGCCGTCCTTACTGGCCACGAAGAGCATGGCCGTGGGTAGGTAGGGGGCGAGAATGGCGCTGTCGTGCAGGGCTCCGCTGGGGGCGTCGGGCAGGGGGAGGCCCAGGCTGGCGCCGGCCCTGCGGAGGCGGTCGCAGAGGCTTGGATCGAATGGCAGGGCCGGCAGGTTTTCGAAGCAGTGAATGTTGGTTTCCAGGCCTCGTTTTTGCCCGATGGAAGAGAGGAGGCGGCGGATCGAACTGTCGCCGGAGGCGAGAATATCGTTGGAGGGCGAGCGGAAATCCAGCATGAATTCGACCTTTCCTGGAATAACGTTCACCGCGTTGGGGACTACAGTCAGGGCTCCGGTTGTTACAACCGAGCTGGGATGAAGGGTATCGAATTCCTTTCCCAGGGTCTCAAGGCCGAGTACGAACTCGGCGGCGCCTGCCAGGGCGTCGCGGCGGTCCGACATGGCGGTGGAGCCAGCGTGGTTCGCGACGCCCTGGAATTGACCCGAGTACTGTCGCCTGCCGTTGACCGTGGTCACCACGGCGACGGGGAGGCCTTTTTTCCATAGGCCTGCGCCTTGCTCCACATGGACTTCGATCAGGCCTTTATAACGATCCAGGGGGAAGCCGAAGCTCTCTGGGCTAATTTTTTCCAGCGCGACGCCGAAGTCCTTGCCGGCGCTTGCGAAATCGGTTCCGGCGCAATTCTTTAAGGTTTTTATCTGTTCAGCGGGCAGGGTGCCCGCCCAGGCTCGGCTGCCGAGCATGGCGATGCCGAAGGTGGTGCCTTCTTCCTCGGCGAATATCACCAATTCCAGTGCGGCTCCGGGCAGAGTTCTCAGCAGTTCGAGGGCGACGACAACGCCCACCACCCCGTCGAATTTCCCGCCTGAGGGGACCGTATCGATATGGGAGCCGCAGAGCCATGCGGGCTCGTCCCAGGAAAGTCCTGCCGGGCGCGTGTGGATGTTTCCGGCGGGATCCATTTTAACCGAGCAGCCTAGCTTCCGGACTTCCTCTATGACGTATTCGCGGGCCGCCGCCCAGGAAGGAGAGAATGTGGGGCGGTTATATCCGGCGCTGGGGTCGGATTCGTTCCATTCGGCTATGGTCTCGATGTCGTTCATGAGTCTCTTTTCGGAAATTTCAAGGTTCTGCATGGGAAAAGAGTATACAATCGACTTAAGTGGAAGGCGAGAAGCCGCGCGCTGCGGCGAGGCGGAGGGTGGGGCCACCTAAAGGCGCTGAGGCGCACCCCAGATAGGCTTTTGCATAAATATGCTTGTTGACATTGCTTTTCCGTTGGAGATATTGTCAGGTCTACGAAAAGAACTGAGTCGCTCTGAAACAGCATGGTGGGGAATCCTCCCCAAAACCGATTTCCAATTTATATTCTGCATGTATATGCAGCAGGAGGTGTCGAATGCTTCGTCGCGGTGGTGCAAGTTTTCGTCTAGTATTCATGGTGACTGCCCTGGCAGTTTTATTCGGGGCTACTGCGAGCCTCTTCGCACAGGCAGGGAGCGAAAAAGACCCCCTAGTCGTCATTCAGTCAGCCGAGCCTACAGGGCTGGATCCAGTAAACAACCGAACCGTTCCGGCCTACAACGTGACGCTCCACATCTTCGATTCCCTTCTTCTGAAAACTCCTGACGGACAGACGGTACCGGCCCTGGCCGAGAGCTATGTCAAGGAAAGCGATACATCCTGGCTGTTCAAACTCAGGCCCGGCGTCACATTCCACAATGGGGAAGCCCTGACCGCCGATGCGGTTAAATACACGGTCGACAAGATATTCGACCCCGCGAGCAAGTCCACCAGGGCCAACGATCTCAACTGGATCGACAAGGTAACTGTCGTCGACAAGCTCACCCTGCGCATCACTGGCAAGAGGCCCTTCCCCCTGGCCGACCACTACTTCTCCGAACTCCAGATCGTGCCTCCCCTCTACAGGGAAAAAGTAGGAGCCCAGAAGTTTAACGAAGAGCCTGTAGGTACCGGTCCCTATCAGTTCATACGCTGGGACAGGGGCAACAGGATCGTGCTTAAGCGGAACGACAATTATTGGAAAGCTCCGGCTGCCGCGCAGTACGTTGAGTTCCAGACTGTAAGCTCGGCGGCCAGCAGGGTCGCCACACTATTGGGCGGCAAGGCCGACCTTATCGTCGATCCCCCCGTCACCGCCAAGAGCCAGATCGATGCCAATCCCAAGACCACCTTCGCCTCGGTTACCGGGACTCGCGTCCTCTTTGTCGGACTGGACACCGTCCAGGATTCTCCGCTCAAGGATGTGCGGGTTAGGCAAGCGCTCAACTACGCGGTGGACAAGAAGACGATTACCAGCAGGTTGATCGGCCTGGCCAGCGAGGAAACCACAACCTTGCTCACTTCCAGCGACTTCGGCTTTACCCCTGATGTTAAACCCTATCCCTACGATCCCAAGAAAGCCCGCCAGCTTCTGGCAGATGCCGGGTATCCGAATGGATTCAGCATCAAGCTGGATGCGACTAGCGGACGTTATATCAATGACAGCGCCGTGGTGCAGGCTATCGCAGGCTATCTGGGCGAGGTCGGGGTAAAGGTAGAGCTGAATATCCTCGAATTCGGAGCCTTCAACGGTGCACTCTTCTCCCATAAAACATCGCCCATGTACTTTGTCGGCTGGGGCAATCCTGTTTTCGACGCCTCCTATGTCTTCAATTTTGTCACCAAGACAGGCAGCCTCCTGAGGACTATCGAGGATCCGACTATCGACAAGCTGCTCAACGGAGCGAACGAAACAACGGATAAGGCCCTGCGTAAGAGCCTCTATGCCCAGGCGGGAAAACTGATCAACGAATCAGCACCGGCGATCTTCCTGTACAAGCAGCCCGTGCTCTACGGACTTTCGAGTCGCATGGACTGGAAGCCGCGATCCGACGAATTCCTCTACGTATACGATGCTAAACTGCGCTAAGCGCGCTGGAACCGAAGTCGGGATGCACAACAGTTTCTTCCCCGACGACGGGGAGCGTTATGCGACAGGTCGGGCGGCTCTAGGCCTAGAGCCGCCCGACCTGATCCTTCGTGGAGGCAGGTATCTCAATGTCTTCACAGGGGAGCTGCTCTCAGGCGACATTTGGATCAAGGGACGCCTTATTGCCAGGATTACCCTAGAGCCCTGCGCCTTCGAGACGAGGGTGATCGATGTCTCAGGCAAGTTCCTCAGCCCCGGATTTGTCGAAGGGCACATCCATGTGGAAAGCTCCCTGGCCGACCCGGTGCACTTTGCCCAGGCCGCCCTTAGCTGCGGGGTGACCTCGATATTCACCGACTTTCACGAGGTTGGGGCGATAGCGGGCAAGCCAGGTCTTCAAGAAATGGTCGAGGCGATGCGCGGCACGGACCTGAAGGTCCTCTTTATGACTCCGATGGAGCTTCCTTTCCTGCCGGAGATCCAGCACACCTTGAGTACCCTGTCCCAGGCCGAAGCTCTTAGCCTTCTGCAGGAATCCGATACTGTGGGGCTCGCGGAGGTCAACGGTCAGGAGATCGTCAAATTCCTCACAGTGGGCAAAGCCGAAGATTTTTCACTTCTCACCCAGGCCGTAAAAAATCGAAGAACGCCAGAAGGACATCTCTTCCACATCCGGGGCGCCCAGCTGGACGCCTGTCTCGCGGCAGGCCTGAGCTCGGACCATGAGCCGCGCAGGCAGGACGAGGTGGCGGAAAAAATCCGTAAGGGTGTTTTTGTAATGCTCCGGAACGGCACGATAGCCAGGGAGGTGGAGAGCCTGGTGGAGGTTTTGCCCCGGGAAGGTCTGCCTACAAGCCGGGTTGGACTGGTAACCGACGATATGCTGATCACCCATATGAAACCCGAAAGCTATATGCTGCGCAAAGTGCGGCTGGCGATCGCGGCGGGAATATCGGTACCGGACGCGCTGCGCATGGTCTCCAGCAACGTGGCGGAGCACTACCGCGTCGGCGAAGTGATCGGAGTCCTGCGCCCCGGCGCCTATGCCGATATCCTTGTATTTGATACCCCGGAATCTTTGAACATTGAAGGGGTTTTCGCCTCTGGCAAGCCAGTAAGCGGTTGTGGGAGGAGCCCCAGCCCTCACCCGGGAGCCCAGTCCGCTCGGCATGCCTACTCCTCGCGGCTGACTCAGACGATTCTCCGTTCCCCTATCACCGAGGCCAATCTTCGCTGGCTGCCGCACGGTAACAGCGCTGCATCAGTGGTCATCAGGGCGATAGAACTGGAGGAGGCCACCCGTTTCACCCGCCTTACCGAGATTGAAGTTCCGGTCCGCGGCGGCGATGTGGATCTTTCCTCGTTAGACGAAAACCTTTTATATCTCATCTGTGCCAACAGGCAGCATGAGGAACTCATAGGGAAGGGTTTTTTACGTAACTATGGACTGCGGGAGGGCGCTCTGGCGGTAAGCCAGGCCCACGACCATCACAACATAATCGCCCTGGGCAGGCGGAAGTCCGACCTTAAACAGGCGGTCAATCGCGTGATCGAGCTGCAGGGCGGCATCGTATTAGTGGAGAAGGGCCGGATTAGTGCCGAGCTTCCGCTTCCCGTGGCGGGGCTCATGTCCGACCTGCCTCTTGAGGAAACAATAGCCCGGATCGAAGATCTGGAGCAAAGGCTGCGCTCGGGCGGAGCCTCTTGGAAACAGCCTCTCTTCTTCCTCTTCTGGCTAGGGATGGAGGTAGCACCCTTCTACCGCATCACGGACCGCGGGCTCTTCGACACAGAAAAAGCTGAGTTCATATCCTGTTTTGCCGATCGTTCCGAGGCGGCCGGCCGTGCTTAAGTTTTTCCTGCGCCGGGCGATGGAAAGCCTCATCACGATCATCGTCATCGTGTCGGTAGTATTCCTCGTACTCAATCTTTCGGGAGACCCGATCCGGATGATGGCATCGCCCACGGCTTCCGAAGAGGAAGTGGCCGAGCTTCGGGCTGCCTTCGGCTTCGACAAGCCCCTTATCTTGCGGTACGGCGACTTTCTGGCGCAAATCTCCCGCCTCAGGTTCGGCGACTCGATCAACACCAGGCAACCTGCCTTGCTGATGGTGCTCCAGCGGCTGCCGGCTACCCTCCTTTTATCTTTCGCATCCTTGGCCCTCGCCACCATCTTTGGCATACCCCTGGGCATGCTGGCCGCCGTGAGGCGAGGAAAGGCCGCCGATACTGCCGCGGTCCTGGTGAGCATGGTAGGCCAATCCATGCCTGTATTCTGGATAGCCCTCCTTCTCATTTTCGTCTTCGGCGTTATGATTCCCATCCTGCCGCCTTCTGGCTACGGCACGCTCGCCCACCTTGTACTTCCTAGCGTATCTATCGCCATCTTCCTTTTGGCAGGCATAGTGAGGGTCACCAGGGCGAGCATGCTGGAGGTTCTCCAGCAGCCCTTCGTAACGGTAGTCAGATCGAAGGGCCTTGAGGAGCGCCTGGTCCTGTTCAAGCACGTACTCAGGAACGCTTCCATACCGGTGCTGACGCAGCTGACCCTGCAGATGCGCTTTGTCATAGGAGGATCGGTGGTCGTGGAGTCCATTTTCGGCTGGCCCGGCGTGGGGCAGTTGCTGGCCCAGGCCGCCTATGGACGCGACTATCCGGTGGTCATCGCGGCGACCTTCTTTATCGCCCTCTTTATCTTGGCATTCAGTATGATCCTGGACCTAGCCTATGGGCTGGTCGATCCGCGGGTACGAATATGGCATCGATAGATGCAAAGCCTGTGGCCTTGCCAGCGAGGCGGCGGTACTTCGCGACGCTCCTGCGGCGCCCCCTCGCGCTGGCCGCCCATATAGTGTTGGCGCTGGCCGTCATGGCGGCAGTTTTCGCCTCGGTCTACCCCGTGGATCCCCTCAAGCAAAACCTCATGAGCTCCCTCATGCCTCCTAGCCTGAAGGTCGACACCTTCCCCGGCAGTCAGGCGACCATGCCCGCCCTCATGGGCACCGACGCCTTGGGCCGGGATCTGGCGTCCCGCATCCTCCTGGCGATCCGCATTTCCCTGGCAGTATCCTTCCTGGCCGTGCTAATCGCCACGGTGGTGGGGGTATTTCTAGGTCTTGTGGCGGGGTATGTCGGCGGCGTCTTGGACAGCGTCATCATGCGTATTGTGGACGCCCTCCTCTCCTTGCCCTTCGTCGTCCTGGCGATTGCGGTAGTGGCGGCTATTGGGCCGGGTCTCACTAACGTAGCCCTGGTGCTCGGCCTCACCGGCTGGGTTACCTTCGCCAAGCTGGTGCGAGGTGAGGTGCTCAGGATAAAGGAATACAGCTTTATAGAGGCGGCCCACGCCACAGGCTGCAGCGGAAGGAGAATCCTTTTTCGCCATATTCTTCCCCAGACCAGCGGGATAATCCTGGTCAACGCGACCCTCACCATGGGGCAGATGATCATTTCCGAGGCCACCCTCAGCTTTCTCGGCCTGGGCGTGCCTCCCCCCACGCCCACCCTAGGCGGGATTCTGAGCGACGCACAGCAGACCTTTTTCGCCGCCTGGTGGATCGTGGTCTTCCCGGGCCTCGTCCTCATGGCGATTATCCTGGCCATCAATATTGCGGGTGATTTCTTGCGGGACTATTACGACCCGAGCGAAGAGGGCGCGCGATGAGCGGCGCTAAAAGTGGGGCGAAACAGGGCGCGATTCGGGGCACAGCAGGGACTGCGATAAGCGGCGCAGCAAGCGGCACAACAAGCGATGCGGCAAACAACACAGTGGGCGCCGCGGCGACCGGCATGTCGGCGAAGCCACTTCTTGAGGTACGGAACCTGCGGACAGTGATCGACACCGCTCACGGAACCTTTCCCGCAGTGGACGATGTAAGCTTTACCCTAGAGAGAGGAGCCGTTCTCGGTATCGTGGGCGAGTCAGGCTCGGGCAAGTCCATGCTCGCCTTGAGTCTTCTAGGACTTTTGCCCAGCAAAGCTCGCATCGAATCGGGCCAAGCCCTCCTGGGCGGAAAAGATCTCTGCGCCCTTTCGGAGCGGGAATTGCGGAGCGTGCGCGGGCGCCGAATAGGTATGATCTTCCAGGAACCTCTGACATCCTTCGACCCCCTCTATACTATTGGGGATCAAATAGCAGAAAGCCTTCGCCGGCATTCAGGGCTCGGATCTAAGCAAGCCCGTGTTCAGGCTGTGGACCTCCTCTCGACCGTGGGCATACCACGGCCCGAGCTGGCATACGACGAATATCCCTTTCAGTTCTCCGGCGGCATGAGGCAGCGGGCGATGATAGCCATGGCTTTGGCTCCAGATCCAGAACTGCTTATAGCCGACGAGCCGACCACGGCCTTGGATGTCACCATCCAAGCCCAGATCCTGGAGCTACTCAAGCAACTCCAGCGCGAGCGGGGGATAGCCGTGCTCTTTATCTCGCACAACCTGGGTGTTATCGCCGAGATCGCCGATGAGGTTATGGTGATGTACGGCGGCCAGGTCATGGAGCGCACGGAAGTGGAGCGGCTTTTCGACACGCCTGCTCATCCTTACACCCAGTCCCTGCTGGAGGCGCGGCCAGCGCTGGACAGGGCCCCTTCGAGGTTGCGCGCCATACCAGGCCAGGTTCCTTCTCTGGAATCCCGCCCCGCCGGCTGCCCCTTCCACCCCCGATGCGGCCGCGCTCTGGCTATATGCACACGCGAGAGGCCTCCTGTTTCCATCCTCGGGTCCGACCAGGAAGCCGCCTGCTGGCTCCATGGAGAGAAAGCATGAGCCCGGCACTGGTGGAGATAGAGAACCTGAGGACTCACTTTAAAGGTCGTCGCCAGCTCTTTGGCGAGAAAAGGCCTGATATCCGCGCCGTGGACGGAGTAAGTTTCTCCATAGCATCCGGGGAGAGCTACGCTCTTGTCGGCGAGTCGGGCTGCGGCAAGTCCACGACTGGCCGTTCCATCCTCCGCCTGGTTCAGCCCACTAGTGGAACGATACGTTTTGCCGGCCGCGACGTGATGGCCGCAAACCCCCTCGAGCTGCGAGGTATGCGGCGCGAGATGCAGATGATCTTCCAGGACCCCTACAGTTCGCTAAATCCGCGCATGCGTGTCCAGGAAATCGTTGCCGAGCCCCTTATCGTGCACCGCTTGGCATCCGGGGCGGAGGCGGCGGCCCAAGCCCGCAAGATCCTCGACCGCTGCGGAATTCCCGAAGGCTCGGCCCGCCGCTATCCCAGCGAATTCTCAGGCGGGCAGCGCCAGAGGATCGTCATCGCCAGGGCTCTTGTGACAAAGCCACGTTTTATTGTAGCCGACGAGCCCGTGAGCGCCCTGGACGTGAGTATCCAAGCCCAAATCTTGAACTTGCTCCAGGATTTGCAGGCCGAGTATTCCCTCACCTATCTTTTCATTTCCCACGATCTGGCGGTCGTGCGCACCGTGACCGATCGGATCGCGGTGATGTATTTGGGCAAGCTTGTGGAGGAGGCCGATACGACGCGGTTCTTTGCTGGCCCCCTGCATCCCTACTCCCAGGCCCTGCTTTCGTCGGTTCCCCGGGACCATCCCAGGAGAAAGACGGCCCGGATAATCCTCTCCGGCAGCCTGCCCTCGGCATCGAATCCGCCCCAGGGATGCAGGTTCCATACGCGTTGCCCAGTAGTGGGGGTAAACTGTCATATCGATGAACCAGGATTGGTCGAGGTAGCGCCGGGACACCGGGTCGCCTGCCATCGCGCGGCCAAAACCCATGACTTTGACCGTCATGGACTAGTCCGGGACAGGCAGTAACGGGGCGATTACCATCGGAGAAGGAGCTGCGGCATGAATTCTATAAATCATCTGAGAGGCAAGGCGATCCTGGCGAATGGCTTTCATATGCCGAGCCGGGAGAAGGTCGAGGTCTTCACCGATGCTCTCATATCCGTGGACATGAAGGGCAAAATCGAATCCCTCCTCCAGCCGGGCGAAACTGGTTACGAAGTCGTGCGGAAGACAGCCCAGGCAAGCGGAAACCTGCTAAGACTTCCCGAGGGTACCTATCTCCTTCCCGGGCTTATCGATTCCCATGTGCACGCGCCCCAGTACCCCCAGCTTGGCCAGGCCTTGGATGTACCCCTGGAGGAGTGGCTCTACAAGTACACCTTCCCCCTGGAAGCCCGCTACGCGGACATAGGCTTCGCCCGCAAGGTCTACTCCCTTCTTGTCGACGACCTCATCTCCATAGGCACGACCACGGCCCTCTACTACGCCACAATCCACCAGGACGCCACCAGGATTCTCGCGGACATCTGCCTGGAAAAAGGACAGCGTGCCTTGGTTGGCAAGGTCGCCATGGACCATAGAGAGCAGTGCCCCGACTACTATCGGGATGCCTCCGCCGACGAAGCCATCCGCGGCACTGCCGACCTCTTCGACTATGTGAAATCCAATCCCGAAAACAAAGAAGGCAGGATTCTGGCGGTGGTGTCACCGCGTTTTATCCCTTCCTGTACGGACGCCTCTTTGAAGGGCTTGGGCGCACTGGCGAAGCAGCTGGGCTGTCATGTGCAGACCCACTGTTCTGAAGGGGACTGGGAACACCAGTTCGTAATCCAGCGGTTCGGTATGACGGATACCGAAGCCTTGGATAGCTTCGGCTTTCTGGGCCGTAAGAGCCTGCTCGGCCACGCCCCCCATCTCACTTCGAAGGATATGGATATATTCAAGGCCCGAGGCTCGGCGGTATCTCATTGCCCCCTGTCAAACGCCTACTTCTCCAGCGCCGTATTCCCCCTGCGTGCCGCCCTCGAGCGGGGCTTGCACGTAGCCTTAGGCACCGATGTTTCGGGCGGACCTTCCAGCTCCATGTTCGAGGCGATGCGGGAATCCATCGCCGCATCGCGCATGCTTGAAACAGGCAACGACGGGCGCTTCGCGCCGGAAGAACGCCGCGGTCGGCCCTTCAGCAGGGTGGATTTCCGCGATGCCTTCTACATCTCCACGACCGGCGGCGGGATTTCCCTAGATCTGCCCATCGGCAATTTCACTCCGGGCTACCATTTCGACGCCATCGCTGTGGACACGAGGGCGCCCAAGGGCTCTATCAGGCTATGGGAGGATCTGGATACGGGAGAAAAAATTCTCCAGAAAATCGTCTACACCGCGACCCGGCCTAACATTGCATCGGTATGGGTCGCAGGCAGACAGATCCACTAGTTTTTATATTAAAATAACTTAGAAAGCCCCATTGGCCTTTTGAACCAGAGCGATGACGACGACGGCGATGATGAATACCACTGCGAGAATCGTTGTGATTGTTTTCTCTCGCTTAGATGGCCCCTTGGGCTGTGGCTTGGAAACCCCTGTATTCGCTTTCTTTTCTTCCATTATCTTCCTCCGTTATATATAGAAATGATCTAAACAACCGACCGTGCCCAGAAAATCCCAGTCACGCCGACAGGATCGGTTGAGTATGGTGAAGTACCCCTTGGTGAGAATATTTCGAAATAAATGAATGAAATCGCCAGGCGGCCGGCTTGCTCCTTCTGGCGACTATATGAAAAAGCCGCCATTCAACATTGGAGTTGAATGGCGGCCCGACCATTCTGAATACCTCCAGCCTGAGTGGGCTGGACCCATGCATGCGATGGTATCGGCTTCCATCGCAGTATAATTCAATTTACCATCGCATATTCATGCAAGCAAGGCCTCTCTTGAGTGATGTCTGACCAAAGTAGAAATGTCCCGTCTTGAATTTCGCCAAATCCTGCACGACAATTTCCATACTAAGGGTTAACTGGAGGGTGGGCATGGGCAAGCGGACGCGGAGTATCTGTTTTTCGGTGTTTTTCTTGGCTGCCTTTGTAGGACTAGCAGGGCAGGGCGTGTCGGCTGTGTATGAAACCGATTTCGGCGAGCTGACCATCCAGCAGAACGGTTCTAGCATCACCGGTAATTATGTGACAGGTGCAGGAAGAATAGAAGCTACGCTCTCAGGTAGGACTTTGAGCGGTTGGTGGTACCAGACGAACGGCAAGGGTCGGCTGGTCTTTGTATTCAGCGAGGATTTTTCTTCGTTCTCCGGTAAGTGGAGCTACGATTCCGCCGAGCCCTCCAGGCAATGGAACGGCAAACGTACGGGCGGCGGCGGCCTTTTGGGGGCCCCTAACCTGGTCCAGCCGGCCCCTCTGCCGCCGCCCGTAGCCGGCATCTACGACACGGACTTCAAGGAAATGACCTTGCAGTTGAACGGCACCAAGGTCACGGGAACCTATACCCATGCCGATGGCAGGGTGGAAGGCACGCTGGAGGGAAGAACCCTTACAGGCTGGTGGTACCAAAATAACGGCAAGGGTCGCTTCGTATTCTACTTCAGCGAAAGCTTCGATTCCTTTACCGGCAAATGGGGTTATAACGACGCAGAGCCAACAGGGCAATGGAACGGCAAAAAGAAAGCCTCATCTCCATCGACTGCTTCTGGCGGCCAATCAGGCACGCTCCCGGCTCCGCTTCCGCCGCCTTCAACACAGCAGGCTCCGCAGGCCCCAGCTTCCCAGAACTTGGGCATAGAACTCTTCAATAATTGGAACAAGGCAGCGGTGGCCAACAATCCCTCGTCGGTGACCTACTTTTATTTATCCAAGCAGACGACAATAACCAGAATCACCAATTACCATTGGAACGATGCCAGGGGCAAGGCTCCTGGCCAGATCGGTCTGCGCGGTTCCGACGGAAAGACCTACGGCCCATGGCAGTCGACAGGCACATCGGGCACGGGTGGAGCGGCCAACGTCAACTGGATAGTGTCGCCCAACGTCACACTCCAGCCGGGATTTTATCAGATACTCGATTCAGACACGCAGAGCTGGTCGCACAACTCGGGCAGCTTCGGTGCCGGTTTCAGCACCGTTACCGGTATGCCCGCATTATAGGATGGGATAAAAATGGCTGTTGAAGATTATTCGATATTGCTGGAACTTTTAAAGCGCAGATTCGAGAGAAACCCGGAAAGACACAAGGGGCTTCTATGGTCGGCGATTGAGAAAAAACTGAAGGAAAACCCCGCCAAGCAGTATTCACTGAACGAGATGGAAAAAACCGGTGGCGAGCCCGATGTGATCGGCTTTGATAAGAAATCAGGAGAGTATCTTTTCTGCGACTGTTCGGCAGAAAGCCCCTCTGGCCGCAGAAGTCTCTGCTACGATCGCGACGCGAGGGATTCCCGAAAAGAAGCCGCGCCTAAAGACGACGCCCTGAGTATGGCCGATGCGATGGGAATCGATATTTTAGGCGAAAGGGAATATTTTGATCTTCAGAAGTTGGGCGATTTCGATACCAAGACATCGAGTTGGCTGAAGACCCCGCCTGAACTGCGGGCGCTCGGCGGGGCCCTCTTCGGCGATAGGCGCTATGGCCGTGTTTTCATCTATCACAATGGAGCCGCGTCATACTACGGCGCCAGGGGCTTCAGGGGAAGCCTCTGGATATAGCGCCCGACGACAATAGGCCGATCAGTGTATCGTAATCTTTCGCGGCTTGGCCGCTTCCTGAATATGAAGCTTGACAGTGAGCATGCCGTCGGCCAACACAGCCTCGATTTTATCCCTATCTATGGTTTCGTCCAGGGTAAATATCTTTCGATAGCTGCCTATCGGCCGTTCGCGAAGCAGCCATTCACCGGCGGGGGGACTGCTTCCCCGCCGACCCTCGATTGTGAGGGTATTGGCCTCGACGCAGACATCAAGACCTTCCTTGGCGACGCCGGGCATTTCGAGCTTGAGGGTTACAACGCCGACATCCTCTTCTATCGAACAAGCGGGAACCAACATTCTCTCGTTACTTGCGATCGCATTCTTATTCATGGCTTCCTCCTCACTCGACCCTGACCGAGATGGCTTTTGTCTTGGCTTCCTCTCGCTTGCTGACATGCACGGTAAGCACCCCATCCTTCAGTTCGGCGTCCACCTTCTCGTTGTCGATATTGGCCGGTAGTTCGATAGTCCTGGCAAAACTACCTGCCCAGGTTTCCTTTCGGAAAATCCTTCGCTTGTCTGAATTTTGTTCGTTCTTCTTGCTGCCCTTTATGGTAAGCAGGGTTCCGGCAAGGTTCAGCTCCAGATCTTCCTTTTTTATGCCGGGAAGATCTGCCACAACGAGAATCTCGTTGTTCGTTTCGATCAAATCGATGGCGGGCGAGCCGGTCCTGTCCAGAAGGCCGGTCGCGTCGGGAAACTTGAAGCCTCCGAAGGAGCGCTCCATCTCGCTGCGGAGATCATCGAATGCGTCCCACAGATCATGGGGGACATTTCTGTTCCAAGGTACCAGTTCCATGGCAAACCTCCTTGTGGATAAGTGCTTCTGAACCTTAAGGTTCACAAATAATTTAGCAAAATCCATGCCAAGAAGGCTGGTTTGTAATAATTGAATAATTCTATATTATATAATAAAATATTCATATTAAGTCGATTGACGGTAACACTGCATTTTTCTATTGTATAAAAATGAAACAGAGGATTTTTTCTTGCCGACAAATGTTTCAAACCGAAACATTTAAAATAGGAATACACCATTAAAGTGGCGTGAATTTAGCTACTGGATTCCAAAAACCCCATCGTTACATAGCCATCGCCTTTTCTGAAAAAAAAGATGCATAAAGTTGCAATTTTTATGAATTACCCTTTTCCGAAAGGTCTCGCTTCGGTTAGTATTAACAAATTTTATGCCCGATAGGGCCCTTGAGGGGAGGTGCTATGACAAAGGCAAAGGAGACGGTTACAGGCTATCTGCCTGACGAAACCCCGTCCACTGGGAAGCTGATTGTATTCGCGTTTCAACAGCTTCTGGTAATGTTCCCGGCTACGGTAACTGTAGCCCTGCTGACCGGCTTCCATATCTCGACCACGATTTTTGCCAGCGGGTTGGCCACATTGGCCTTCCTCTTCGTGACCAAGGGAAAAATTCCCCTCTACTACGGCTCCAGCTTTTCCTACATCGCGGCCATCGTCAGCATCACCGGCGCAACCTTCGGCCAGGTAGCTTCGGACGCCCTCATCTCCCAGGCTCAGTGGGGGATCATTATGTCCGGTCTAGTATCCATAGCGGCGGGGCTTATCGTAAGCCGCTTCGGTATGGAGGTGATCGAGAAGGTGCTTCCCGCTTCGGTCACTGGCTCCATCGCCATGGTGATAGGCATTTCCCTGGCCGGCGTGGCTATCACAAGCGCGGCTGGCTTTTCCAACGGTGCTGCCAACGATAAGGCTTGGATCGCGGCCTTGGTCACCCTCTTCGCCACCATCGGCTTCTCGGTCTATCTCAAGGGTGTGGCGGGGCAGCTGCCCATTCTGTTCGGAATTCTTGTGGGCTACCTGGTGGCCATCCCCCTTGGGCTAGTGGATTTCGCCGCAATCTGGACGGGTACTGTGGTCGAGCTACCGCACTTCACGCTGCCTATACCCAACTGGATGGCTGTGGCCGCTATCATGCCCATAGCCATCGCGACTATTCCTGAGTCCACAGCCCACCTTTTCCAGCTGGATATATATGTAAACGATCTGGCCAAGCGCAAGGGCAAGAAGGAATACAAAATCGCCGACAAGCTGGGTCTCAACCTGGTGGGCGACGGTATCGGCGATATTGTGGCCTCCATATTCGGCGGACCTGCAGGCACAAACTACGGCGAGAACATCTCCACCATGGCCATCACCAAGAACTTCTCGGTGAAGGTTTTAGGCGGGGCGGCCATCATGGCCATCATCCTCTCCTTCATCCAGCCTCTGTCCAACGCCATCAGGTCGGTGCCAGGCTCGGTGATCAATGGTGCCTGCATTTACCTCTTCGGCGTCATAGGCGCCCAGGGCGTGGCTATCATGATCAACAAGAAAGTGGACCTCTTCGACGCGCGCAACCTGGCGGTTATCGCAGTCATCCTTGTGATAGGCTTAGGCGGCTCCTACGGCTTCCCCAACGGCATGATCCCCGCCTTCGGCATGCAGCTTCCTGCTATCGCCACAGCGGCAGTCGTGGGCATCGTGGTGAACCTCGCGCTTTCGGTGGGAAGGAAAAAGAACTAGAAAAAGCCTAGCTGAATTCGATTCTCGTCTGATTGGAATATTCATATCGCAGGGCTGCCCGGGAAGAATCCCAGGTAGCCCTGTTTTTAGTAACTGTCCCCTTCTTGGGGAACAAGACAAATAAAGACGAGGGGAGTGGCGCCCAGATTCACGAAATGGTGCTGCTTCCCTCCTTCTATATAGGCTACCGAACCCTTTCGTATGGGGTTGTCCACGCCCTCAATGACAATTTTCCCTTCCCCCTCCAGCACGTAGTTGGCATGAAACCAGGGGTGGGAGTGGTAAGGGCTGGAGCCTCCGGGCTGTACGGTAAAGATTCTGAAATAGCCGTCGTATCCATCCTTGGGCCCTATGGCGATGCGCTTGGTGACGCCCCTTACTCCCTGTCCTTTCATCTCTACCGACTGAATATCTTCAATGTGTCTGACCACGGAATCCTCCTTACATCAATATACAAAGACTTAAGGCTGAGGGGAATTCTAGGGGTGACAAGTCGCTGCGGGCTTTGTATTGTAGACTCTACGAAAATACCTCAGGAGGTACGCAATGTTCATAATCACATCAGAGTATTTGAAACCGAACGATCAGGTGGATGTGCATCTAAAGGCGCACAGGGAATTCCTGGATAAGCAGTACGAAAAGGGGCTTTTCCTGGCTTCGGGGCGCAAGGTTCCCCGGACTGGGGGCGTGATTTTTTCCAGGGGGAACTCGAGAGCCGAGGTGGAAGCCGTAATGGCCCAGGATCCTTTTGTCATTCACGGCTGCGCAAAATACGATATTGTGGAATTTGCCCCTGTAAAGGTGGCTCCGGGGATGGAGCAGCTGCTTTAGGATTTTCCCGCCACAGGGCTCCTTGCGCACTTATGGCGCCTAGTCGTGCTATCGGGTGGCGCGGGCAGCTTTTACGGTCAACAGGCTTGGGGCACCCTTAGGGGTTCTGCTAAGAGCGGGTGGGCTTCAGGCTGCCCGCGCCACTTCGGTCTTGCCCAGGGGTAGCTGGGAGAGTATGGCCGCGCCGAGCATGAGGGCGCCGCCGGCAAATAGCCGCAGGCTCGCGCTCTCGCCTAGCAGCAGGACTCCGCCTATGGCGCCGAAGAGGCCTTCCATGGCGAGAAGGATGGAGGCATGTGCCGGCGGCGCCCGACGCTGGGCCACAATCTGAAGGGTAAAGGCTACCCCGCAGGAAAAGAGGCCGCCGTAAAGCAAGGGAACGAGGGCTTTAAAAGTTCCTGCGAAGGGCGTAGGTTCGAATAGAATGGCCGCGATAAAGCTTAAGAGGCCGCACACCGCAAACTGACCCGCCGATAGCTCCACAGGGTCTACCGTAGCCGCGAATTTAGCGATCACTAGTATATGGATTGCCCAGAACAGTGAGCCTGCCAGGACCAAGAGGTCGCCGGGGGCGATTGAAAAGCCTGAGCCGAATCCCACGGTGATGATATAGAGTCCAAACACTGCTATCAGGGCCGCTATATAGTCTTTAAGGCTTGTTTTTCGTCCGAACAGGGTTGCGATAAGTGGAACTATCACCACATAGAGGCTGGTGATGAATGCGGCATTGCCCGCCGTCGTGGTTACGATGCCGAGCTGCTGAAGACTGGCGCCTATGAACATGGCGCCGCCTGCTACCAAGAAGGGAAGGATCCGCGCCCATAGCCCGGTCTTAGTATTTGTTGCGCCTGCGAGAGATGGCTGAACAGATTCTTTGGATTTTCTTTTCCTGTGCCGGATGAGGGGCAGAAGTATAAGAGCGCCTATGGCATAGCGCACAGCGTTGAAAGCGAAGGGTCCGATGTCTTCCATGCCAACACGCTGGGCAACGAAGGCGAAGCCCCAGATGGCGGCGGTGAGTAGCAGCAGAAAATCGGCGTAGAGGATGCCGGCGCGAGATTTCATTATTCTACCTGCGAAGTTTGGGAGTATTCCCGAAATACCTTATAAAAAACCGCTCCTTTCGGAGCGGCTTTTTGCTATTGGGGGTCGGAAGTTTTGGCCTTTACGGCACGAAGAACTTCCGAACTTTGTCTCTTAGTACCTGCGATCGCTGCGATCGTTCCGGGGCCTGTCCATGGCCTCGTTGACCCGGAGCTGGCGACCGTCTAACTCGGCGCCGTTGGTGCCATTGATGGCAGCCATGGCTTCCTCATCGCTATCCATTTCGACAAAGCCGAATCCCTTCGACATGCCGCTGTCTCTGTCGCTGATGATCTTGGCAGACGCAACGCCGCCGTAGTTCTGGAAGAGGGTTCTGAGGCTGGCCTCAGAGGTGTTGTAGCTCAGGTTCCCGACATAAAGTTTCTTTCCCACGATCTAATCCTTCACCCGCCGCTTTGCGTCGGGCATCAAAAAAAGTATCCGCGCATTCCGCGCATCGGCAAAACTGCAGGTTCTTATGAACCCGCGTTATCGTCGAAATGGATACTATCATAAAGCGCTGACAATACATAGCACCCCACCCCCCTAGGTCGGTGCGCTACATTTTTTGCAAGTTTTTGCCAGTACTAGCCTTTTTATGCTATTATTTTCCCAAGGCCTTGGCGCATTGCTGCGCGGAGCGGGGTACTTTTTAAACACTAGGAGCAATGATGAAACAAATAGCAGTAGTCGGAATCGGGGGCGTGGGCGGGTTTATTGGCGCCAAACTGGCCGCGCTGGGAGAAAGGGATCAGTCGGTCAAGGTAAATTTTGTCGCCCGGGGTGCCCAGCTGGAAGCTATCCGCAAGGATGGGATCAGACTGGATGCTGAAGAGGGCAAAATTGTAGGTAGGCCCAGTCTTGCCACGGATAGAATCGCCGATCTTCCGCCGCTGGACTACTGTTTTGTCAGCGTCAAAGGATTCAGCCTGGTGGATGTACTGAGTCAGCTCAAGGCTAAGATGAAGGAAACAACCGTTATCATTCCTTTGCTCAATGGAGCCGATATCTATGAGCGGGTGAGGTCGGTTATCAAGACCGGCTATGTGCACCCGGCGGGCATCTATATCAGTTCCTTTGTGCAAGCCCCTGGTCATGTGGTCCAGATCGGGCCTGTGAGCAGCATCTTCCTCGGGCGAGAGCCAGGCCAGGCGAAGGATGATCGATCGGTACTGGCGCTTATGGATGCGGCGGGTATCAAGTATATGTGGAAGGAAGATCCCTTCGTTGAAATTTGGAATAAATATATTTTCATCGCGCCCTTCGGCTTGGTGACCGCCCAGGAGGGCAAGACACTGGGCGAAGTATTCCAGTCGCCGGAGGATCTGGCCGCGACTAAGGCGGTTATGGCCGAGGTGGTGGCCTTAGGAAGGGCCAAGGGAATTGCGCTTCCCGACACTATTATCGAGGACACCTTGACTAGAGCGGCCAAGTTCCCGCCCACCACCCGCACATCCTTTCAGCGAGACGTAGACTTGAAAGACAAGCAGGATGAGCGGGATCTTTTTGGCGCCACTATCCTTAGGCTGGGCAAGGAATTGGGTCTGCCTACACCCAATGCGGAAAGACTCTACGCGGCGATATTAAAGAAAAAGCCTTTGTAGAAAGCCTATTTCATTGTGGCCAGCAGTTTAGCCGCATCCTTGTTGCCCATGTCGGCGGCCTTCTGGAGATCGACCTTGGCCTCGGCCGCCCTTCCGGTGTCCTTGTAGAGCTGGCCTCGATAGTACCAGGCCGAGGCGCTGGGATCGGGCTGGGAAGCGAAAAGATCCATGTACTCGTTGAAGAGCTGCTCGGCTTTCTTTCTGTCCTGGCCGGCTATGCCGGGCAGGACTTGCCAGAATCGGCCGAGGGCGAGGATGGGGCCGCCATCATCGTACATTTTGTCGGTTTTATAGGCATTTTCAAAGCCCATCTGGGTTTTGCCCTTGAGGCCTTCGGCGAGGGCTTTGACGATGCTGACACAGTCAGAGTAGGTACCTACGCAGAGCCCGTACCAGTACCAGCCTTCGATGCCGGTGGCGTTGAGCTTGAAGGCTATTTCGCCGTATTTCATGCCTTCCTTAGTGGCCAGTCTGGCTGTGTCTTTCCATCCGGGGATTTCTTCCACAACCAGGTAGTCGCCGTATTTGCGGGCGGCCTGAGCGGCCTTCCAGTTGAGTTCGTAATCGCTGGGCGCCGCGGCAGCGGCCTTGACTGCCGCTTCATATGTAGCCTTGAGCTCGGCTTCGGATGCGGCAAAGAGGGGAGCGAGGGCTGTCAGAAGAACGAGTATGAACGCTATGCTTTTCCTGTTCATGGAAAAAACCTCCGTGGTCATGCCTGATTTCTGAGCGAAGCCTACACGGGCCATTAGTCCGGGTCAAGCCGG
>CAZHFN010000031.1:0-23583 GCA_964531105.1 uncultured Treponema sp.
CCTACCAGGGCCAAGCCGGGACCGATATTGCCCAAATTAGCCAATGTAGCCGTCACGCTCGTCGTGATATCGTAGCCTCCGAGTCCAACCACCACAAAAGAAACAACCATCAGTGAAAAGTAGAGAAAAACAAGCGCGGCAGTATCGTACACCACGTTTTTCCGAAGGGATTTGCCATTGACGAAAATGGCGTACACCCCCTTGGGATTCATGAGGTAGCGCATTTCAGTAAAGGCCATCTTGGCCAGGGTGAAAACGCGGATAACCTTGATTCCTCCCGCAGTAGATCCGGCGCAGCCGCCGATGAACATAAGGAAAAATAAAAGAGCTTGGGATGCGAAAGGCCAGACGGCGAAGTCCGCTGTCGCAAAGCCGGTAGTCGTTAATATGGATGAGCTTTGGAAACCCGCATAGCGCAGCGCCTTTCCAAACGATTCGTACACACCATGATTTTTCAAATTTATAGCTATCAGCAGGCTCGAAACTACGAAAATTCCCAAGTAAAGCCGTAGTTCCCTGTCCTTTAAAACCAGTTTCGTTTTACCGCTCAGCACCCTAAAGTGGATAGTAAAATTAATGCCTGCTAGGAGCATAAAAACAGTAATCACGGCATCGATATACGCCGAGTTGTAGAAACCGAGGCTTGAATTTTTAACACCAAAGCCCCCAGTGGCCAGTGTGGCAAATGCATGGCAGACTGAATCGAAAAGGGGCATGCCCCCGATTAAAAGGAGCAATACCTCAACCAGGGTAAGCCCAAGATAGATAAACCAGAATATTTTAGCCGTGCCTGAAATCCTTGGGGTGATTTTGTCCACCGATGGCCCCGGTGATTCGGCTTCCATAAGGCGCAAGCCTCCAAAGCCCAAGAGGGGGAAGATCGCCACCGTCAGCACAACAATCCCCATTCCCCCTAGCCAATGGGTTGTGGCTCTCCACAGCAGGAGCGACTTAGGTAAAGCTTCAATATCCTTGAGAATACTGGCTCCTGTAGTGGTAAAGCCGCTCATTACCTCAAAGAGAGCATCGATAAAAGAAGGAATATAGCCAGAAAGGCAGAAGGGGATAGCGCCCATAACCGATGCCATAAGCCAACTGAAGGTGACGAAGAGAAAGCCCTCCCTGTTAGTCAAATATGGGCTTCCGTCCTTCCGTGTTATAAAAAGCATCACTCCCAAAAAAAAGAGACCCCCGGCTGCCGGTATAAGTAATGAAAGGCTTATCTTGAGATCTTCTTTATTCAGGATAGAAAAGATTGCCATGAAGATTAGAAAAACGGAGAGCATTGCAGCCAATACCGATAAGACACGAAAAAGTGACTTGTGATGCATGGCTCAGGCTCCGAAGAGGATTTCAAGCCTACTGATCTGCTCCTTGGGGAGCACCAGTCCGACGATATCCTTAGCTTCTATGATGGTGTCCCCTGTAGGAATGATTGTCTGCCCCTCATGGATGACGAAGGCTACCAGAATCCCCCGGGGAATTCCCATATCCACTATTCTGCCTCCGGCCTTGGGGTAATTATCGCCAATACTCAGCTCCACCAACTCGAATCCACCCTCGGTAAAGCTATGCAGCCTTCGGATATGCGCTTTCCGCACAATATCCAGAATCGCCCCGGCCACCACCGATTTTTGGCTCACCAGAGCATCGATATCGACAGCTCCCTCCAGTCGCATGTAGAGGTCGTTATAGACTACGGATAATACTCTTTGGGCTCCCGAATCCTTGGCAATCAATGCAGTCACCAGGTTGATGCTCTGGGATTGGGTCAAGCAGAGCGCGATATCGGCCCTTCCAACCCCCTCCTCTTCAATAAGAAACTCGTCTGAAAGATCCCTGCAGACCACATCCACGTCAGGGAACTCGTTGGATATCTGTTTAGCCGCGTCTTTATTTTCCTCGATTACCTTAATTACCGGATTGCCCAGAAGGGAAAGAGCATTTGGTTCGGAGTGCTTTCGCCTCCGCCTCGTGCCTGGGCTTCCCTCCGATGCCGGAACTCCCAATTCTCGCAGCAATTGCCTGGAGAGGGCTCCCGCGCCAAAAAACACAAGGCGCTTTAATTTTAAGGTGGAGCGGGTAGCATGACCAAAAAACCTGTCTAACTCGCCCGGCTCGCCGAGTATGAAGACAGTATCCTCTGCTTTAAAAACATACTGTCCCGAGGGAATGACAAGCTCATCTTTCCTGAGAACCGCCGGGACCATGAATCCCTTGCCGATATTCTGCCGCACCTCGCTCAAATCACGGCCGGGGAAACGATCATCGTCCGCGGCGCTTAGTTTTCGCAGCTGGATTCCAGCCTCTTTGACATCGATTGTCTCAGGCGACATGCCCCTAAAAATAAGCCGGGCAACGGCCTCGGCAGTTTCGGCTTCGGGATTGAGTATGTAGTCCACACCCAGGATGCGGCGTTTCCGGCTATGGAAAACGCCAAAATAGGGGCTTCTTACCCTGGCGATGGTCTTAGGGCGGCTGAAAGTCTCGGCTACGAGGCCGCAGGCTACAATATTCGCATTGTCGCTTCCGGTAAGTGCGATAAACCAGTCTGCGTCCTCCAAACCAACCTCACCCAATACATCGAGGTTTTCGCCATTGCCTTCCTTTACAAGGCAGTCCAGTTCATTGGCAATTCCTTTAGCGATATCAGGATTCTGTTCAATAATGACAACATCCCTGTTTTCAGCTACAAGCTCTCTTGCAATTTGCACACCCAGGGTTCCTGCACCAACGATGACTACTTTCATAGGGCCTTCACTATAATCCCTCGTGCGATGTGCCGCAATGAGGAATACTGTGCTATAGCAGTACCAGCCCCAGGGTGATATGATCCATCCCCGGAGACAGTAGCCTTGAGACTGAGAATTGCTAGCGACAAAATCCTCATCTTCTCCTTTTTCATCTCGGTAATACTTCTAGGATCTCTCCTTCTCTCCCTCCCTGGGGTTTTTAGCGCAGGAAGGCTGAACTACGTAGACGCGCTCTTTACTGCCACCAGCGCAGTCTGTGTTACCGGCCTCATCACCGTGGACACCGCCAGCTTCAGCATTATCGGGCAAATAGTTATCATGTTGCTCATACAGGTAGGCGGTCTTGGAATCATCACCTTTGCCACCGTATTTTTGGCCGCTCCCAGAAGAAGAATTTCCATTGTAGGCAGGGGCGTGGTGGGTGAATATGCCCTCTCAGAAGTGGAGTATCAGCCTAAGGTAATCATCCGTTCCATCATCAAATACACATTCATTTTCGAAGCCGCGGGCTTCCTTTTATATACACTGGCCTTCGGAATCAAGGGGAGATCTCTTTTTAATGCCCTTTTCCATGCAGTCTCCGCTTTTTGCAATGCGGGCTTTTCTACATTCAGCAATAGCCTGGAAAGCTACATCACCAACCCCCTGGTGAACCTCAGCACCATCGCCCTTGTCATCACAGGAGGCTTAGGATTCCTCGTCATCAAGGATTTGCGTAAGTTTATAAGCGGGCAGCGCACTCATCTTTCCTACCACTCCGCCATCGTGCTGCGCACGACAATCGGACTCCTTGTGGCCGGAACAGCTGCATTCTTTATCCTGGAAAACTCCCACTCTATGGCTGGCTTGAGCCTGCCACAAAAGCTCATGGCCAGCCTCTTCCAGGCCGTAACGCCCAGAACAGCCGGCTTCGACACCATAGCCCAGGGCAACCTGAACCAGGGCTCACAACTGCTCACCATGCTTCTCATGTTTATTGGAGCATCCCCCGCTTCCACGGGAGGGGGCATAAAGACAACCACGTTTTACATACTATTAATCACCGCCTTCCGCTACAGGGATTCCAGCGATCTGGTGAGTCACGGAAAGCGGAAAATCGCGCCCAGGCTCATATTCAAGGCTGTGGGAATAGTAGTAAAAGCCATTATCGTCATCCTCTCCGCATCCATACTTATTATCATCGCCGAGTCAGGCTCGGGCATCTCTCTTGCCGATGCTCTATTCGAAATTATTTCTGCCTTCGGAACCGTAGGACTAAGCAAAGGCATCACTGGCAATCTTCACGCCTTTTCCAAACTTATCCTCATCGTCACCATGTTCATAGGCAGGGTAGGCCTCTTCGCCCTGGCACTTCCCCGGAACAGGCGGGATATGGACGGATATGCCGAACTACCCTTCGCAGAGGTGCTTTTATGAAGTATTGGAGGAACCAATGAAAAACTACGCCTTCATAGGGCTTGGGTCTCTGGGCATGTGCATGCTGGAGAGCATTTCCGAAGTAACCGACCAGATCATTGTCATCGACAAGGACGCCCAACTTATAGACAGAATCAAGGACTTGGTAAAAACAGCCTATGTGGCCGATGTCCTGGATGAGGACGCCCTTGCCAAGATACTTTCCGAGGCCGTGGATGTCGCGATTATCGACATCCCCTCGGATCTTGAAGCATCCATCCTGGTAATCCACAGGCTCAAGCAACTCGGCGTGCCCGAGATCATCGTCAAATCCGACACCGACAGCCGAAACGAAATACTCAAGCTCGTTGGCGCTACCCGTATCGTCAATGCCGACCACGAGGCAGCGGCTCGCATCGTGCCCCTGGTGCTGGCATCCTCTTTGTATAACTTCATGCCCATCGGCGGCGACCTGGTCCTGGCCGAAGTGCTCAACCCCGATACCCTGGTGGGGAAAACTCTCATCGAAGCCGACCTGCGCAGAAAGGCGGGCATCAACGTCATCGCGGTGCGAAAGGAAGAAGACTCCAGCTATCAGGATTTTGACCGGGATTATAAGCTCAAAGCCAAGGATCACCTCCTGGTGGCCGGCAAGGAAAAGGCCGTATTCGCCTTTTCCGATCTCCCCTTGGCGCCCACCCAGAAACAGCGTGGCTCTACCTTCGGTCAGGTGCTCAAGGCTATGTTCAAGCTCAGCAAGAAAAAGAAAAACCCTGATAATCAAGGCTAAAAGCACCGCGATTGACCGGGAAGCACCAGACCTTGTAGAATATCTCAACTTTTATGCCCGGGAAGAAACTTCCCCAGGCTCATCCGGAGGTCCTTCATGGACATCTTCCAGAAATGTTTCTCCTTCGATCTCGACAAGAAAGCAATGGAGAAAGGAATATATCCCTATTTTCAGGCCCTAGATGGCCTGGAGGGAACCGAAGTCTCATATCACGGCCGTAAGATCATCATGATCGGCTCTAACAATTACTTGGGCCTTACCACCCATCCCAAAGTAAAGGCTGCAGCCATGAAAGGCCTGGAGGAATTCGGACCCTCCTGCACCGGCAGCCGCTTTCTCAACGGCACGCTCAAGCTCCATATCGAACTGGAGGAGAGACTGGCCGCCTTTGTAGGCAAACAAGCCGCCTTGGTCTTCTCTACCGGTATGCAAACCAACCTGGGATCCATTTCTGCCCTTATCGGCCGCAACGATATCGTCATAACCGACAAGGACGACCACGCCTCCATCGTAGACGCCTGCAGGCTGGGGTTGGGCGAAGTCAAGCGCTTTGTCCACGGAGATCTGGATCAGCTGGACAGGATTCTCGCGAAAATCCCTAAGTCCCATGGCACCATGGTGGTGGTGGATGGCATATTCTCCATGGGCGGCGATATCGTCGATCTGCCCACCCTGGTGAAGATCTGCAAAAAGCATGGCACCCGCATTTACGTAGACGATGCCCACTCCTTGGGAGTACTGGGAGGAGGCAGGGGCACAGCCTGGCACTTCGATCTTACGGACGAGGTCGACCTTATTATGGGCACCTTCTCCAAGAGTTTTGCATCCTTGGGGGGCTTCGTCGCCGGCCATAAGGACGTGATCAACTACATCAAGCACACAGCCCGCTCCTTTATTTTCTCGGCATCCCTTCCAGCCCCCAATGCCATGGCGGCCTTCGCTGCCCTGGAGGTCATGGAAACCGAGCCCGAACATGTCCAGCGCCTCTGGGAAAACGCAGCCTTCATGCTCAAGGGCTACAAGGAACTGGGATTCAATATCGGCGGTACTCAATCCCCGATTATCCCTGTGATTATTGGGGATGATGAAGCCTGTTTCCGTTTCTGGAAGGAACTCTTCGACGCCGGAGTCTACTGCAATCCTGTCGTATCCCCCGCCGTGCCCCAGGGCATGTCCCTCCTGCGCACCTCCTACATGGCTACCCACAGGAAGGATCAGCTGGAGCGGGTGTTGGATATCTTTGAGAAGACCGGCAAAAAGCTGGGCATTATCTAAGCGCCAGCCTGCCGGACGGTATCACACCCACTTGGCGGGCTAGCACCTGCAGTGCAGACCATGCTTACTCTCCCCTAAAGGGACCTATTAGCCCATGTTCTACAAAACTGTAGTAGGCTGAAGTGCTGAAAACTATGTGATCCAGAAGGGGAATGCCCAGGATATCCCCCGCCTCTCTCAGCCGGCTGGTGATATCGATATCTTCCTTGGAAGGCTCAATATTGCCCGAAGGGTGGTTATGGGCGACGACAATGGCACAGGCCCTATCGGTTATGGGATCGGCAAAAATCTCTCTGGGGTGTACCACCGTCCGATTTACAAGGCCCTGGGTTACCCTTCGGGCTGAAATTACCTCGTGGGCTCCGTTGAGAGATATGCAGATGAAGTATTCCTGTTTGCGGTCTGCAAAATGGGAGATAAGGGGGAATACATCCTTGGGCATGGCTACCCTGTTGTCCCGTATGGCATAGAATCTCCGCCCCAGTTCCACTGCGGCGGCTATAGCACAGACCTTGGCCGAACCCATGCCCGAAAGCTGCTCCAGCAAGGCAAGATCCAGGTCTGGCTTCCCCCTGTCTATGATATTCTGCACATCCGTCGCCAATGCCGACACCGACCGCCCGGCGCTGCCTGAGCCCAGCACAGCGGCCAGCAACTCCTTGTCGGAAAGACTCCTGGCTCCGTCCCTGAGTATGCGTTCCCGCATATCGTAGTCCCGATGGCCTTCCGGACTCCTGGGTTCCTTTTCCATGCAATACACAGCTTCCATGTCTTCCTCCGGACATACCACGCCCGGAAGGACTATGAGTGCTTCCGTTTTTGGTAAAAGGCCAGGATTCCATTTGCCAATATATTAGGATGTCTGTATAATGACGTAATTGCACTGTTCTTAGACGGTTCTCAAGATACTGCCGGGAATAGTGTCACTAAAAAAGGAGGAGATGGATGAAAAGCATCAAAGGAACAAAAACCGAAGTCAATCTGATGGCCGCCTTTGCTGGCGAGTCTCAGGCGAGGAACAAGTATACGTATTTTCAATCCAAGGCCAAAGATGAAGGCTATGTGCAAATGGCTCTCGTCTTCGAGGAAACGGCCAATCAGGAAAAAGAGCACGCAAAGCGTCTCTTTAAATTCATGGAGGGCGGCACGGCCACCATTACTGGCACATTCCCCTCAGGCGTGATCGGTACCACTAGGGAAAATCTGGCCGAAGCTGCGGGCGGCGAGAATTACGAGTGGAAAGAGATGTATCCCTCCTTTGCCAAGGTGGCCAGAGAAGAGGGTTTCGAGGCTATAGCCACTGTATTCGACGCAATCGCCGTGGCTGAAAAACAGCATGCCAAGCGCTATGAAGGCTTCATGGCCAACCTAGATGCCGGCACCGTTTTTAAAAAGGACAAGCCAGTAGTCTGGAGATGCATCAACTGCGGTTATCTGTATGAAGGCGTCGCGGCTCCCAAGGCCTGCGCGGCCTGTGCCCATCCCCAGGCTTATTTTGAAGTCCTGGCGGAAAACTGGTAGAAACAAGGGGATTGATCACAATCCGCCCATAAATAAGGAGGCTATAGATGGTCGAAAAACGGCAGGTATACAAGTGTCTTAAATGCGGCAACATTGTGGAAGTCCTGGTGGCAGGCGGCGGAGAGCTAGTCTGCTGCGGCGAGCCTATGAAGCTGGTGGTGGAAAACACCGTAGACGCTTCCAAGGAAAAGCATGTGCCGGTTATTGAAAAAAGCCCAGACGGATGGTGGGTCACCGTAGGTTCGGTACTCCACCCCATGGAGGAAAAGCACTACATCCAGTGGATCGAACTCATGGCCGAAGGCAAAGTCTTGAGAGCCGAGTTAAAGCCAGGCGACGAGCCCAGGGCATTCTTCCCCTGCAAGGCCGCCAAGGTGAGCGCCAGGGAATACTGTAATCTTCACGGGCTTTGGAAAGCCTGAAACCCCGAATACTAAAAGGAGACAATGATGCAGAAATACGTATGCGAAGTGTGTGGCTACATCTACGATCCGGCAGAAGGCGACGCCGATGCCAACATCGCTGCGGGAACCCCCTTTGAGAAACTCCCCGAAGACTGGGTATGCCCTATGTGCGGAGCCGGTAAGGATTCCTTTTCGCCGGTAAGCTGAAACCAAGGTGGCATAGCTTGATATCGAGAGAGGATTTTATCTTTACAATCGGATTCGAAGGCTCCACTGCAGTGGTGGACGGCAAGGCTCGAAGAGAATTCGGCAAGCTGCCAACCATGAAGCTGGCGGAGAAAGGCCTCTATAGGGCCGCATTTTCCTCGGCACTTTACTCGGGCAATCCCGATGAGATGAAAGCCTTTATCGATTTCTTCAATGCCAAGGCGGGTACCGCCTACACCGAGGCAATCCAGCTTTCACGCCTCTTTGGCGTCTACAAAGAAGAGGTAAGCAAGACCCTCGTGCTCTAGGCTATCCTCGCCACTACACAAGAAAGGCCGCCTGCTGTAACGCAGGCGGCCTTTTTATAAGTGCAGATCACAGGGGTCCGACGCGGTGTTCTTGCGGTATCGTGCAACGTTTTATTGAATGTAGCTCAGGATAATTCCATAATTCGGCATTTCAGATAATTCGATTCTCCATATCCCGACACAATGGGGTGGTCCAAATCCTGGGTTCGCGATTCCAGCAAGCGCAGGCGCCGTCCGCAATCGGAGGCGGCATCCACCAGCATCGAATCAAAGCGGGCGGCATCGAACCAGTAGGAGCAGGAACAGCTGACTAGAATTCCTCCCCTGGATAATAGCCTCATGGCCCGCAGGTTGATTTCCTTATAACCCTTGTAGGCTGATTCAACGTTAGAACGGCTTTTAGCAAAGGCAGGGGGATCCAGAATAATCAAATCGAATTTTGCCTTTTCCTTTTCAAGAACCCTTAAATAATCAAAGGCATTGGCTTCCACTGTGGTGAAAAGGCTTTGAACTCCGTTGAGTGCCGCGTTGCGCGCCGCGGCGGCAAGGGCCACGCCGGAAGAATCCACCGCTACTACGGATTCAGCCTGGGTCAAGGCGCAGGCAATTCCGAAGCCCCCCTGGTTGCAGAACACATCCAGCACCTTGGCCCCGGATGCGTACCTAGCCGCCGCGGCCCGGTTTGCCCTCTGGTCTAAAAACCAACCTGTCTTTTGCCCCTCGGCCAAGTCCACTGCGAAGAGCGCCTCATTTTCTCGAATAAGCACGGTGGAAGGAACGCTGCCCCAGAGAAGGCCAGCAGCAGGCTCTAGCCCTTCCAGAGCCCTTACAGGAGCATCGGAACGCTCGCTGATGCCATCGGGTGAAAAAACTGTCACCAAAGCCTTGACGATTTCCGCCTTGCGCAACTCCACACCCAAACTTAAAAATTGGCAAGAAAGCCAGCGCCCCTCTCTGCCGGGCTTGTATTCGCCGGGGCCTGAATTCTCATCCTTCTCACCGGACCAACCATTAAATAAATCCACAATAAGCCCGGGCAGATTATCGGCCTCTCCAAAGACTACGCGTATGCTTTGTCGGGTTTCGTCAAACCAGCGCTTTCTCCAGGCAAGGGCTTCATGCAGGGTTTTTTCTAAAAAAGCGCTGTTGGCTTTTTCTCCAGCGCGGGAATAGAGTCTGAGCCTAATCTTCGATGCGGGATTGTAAAATCCCTTGCCGAGAGAGGATCCCCTGCTGTCGAATACCGCAACTTCCGAACCGGCAGCAGGGTCGCCCTCTACGCGAGCAATTTCATTGTCATAAATCCAAGGATGACCCCACCTTATGCGAAGATCTTCCCTCGGCCTCAGGATCGCGCGGCATGCGCGGTTACCTTTCTTTTCTTCTAAGTCGCTCATCTCCACACGCCTTCATGATCGTGAAAGCGCACAACGCTATCGCGATCCAGGATAATGAGATTTTACAAAAGCCTAATTAAACTACTTTTTTTCCTTGGGTGGTCTGCCTCGGCGAACTGCCTTGGGTTTTTCCTGAACCACGGGCTTCACTTCGGCAAGTACTGGCGCCTTCTGCTCGGCAGGCTGGACAACCACAGGTTTTTCAACAGCCTTAGGCTTGGCAACCTTCGCCTTCTTAACCTTGGGGGCCGCAACCTTCTTAACCTCTGCCTTCTTGGCGGGGGCGTTTTTGACCGGCAGCTTTTTTTCTACCGCTTTTTTTTGAGCAGGTTTTTTTTCTGCGGCAGGCTTCGCGGCAACTGCGGCTTTCTTTTTAGGGCTCGCCTTTGCTGCCTTTTTTACCGAAGCAGCCTTGGGAGCGGCTTCCTTTTTTGCTGCTGCTTTTTTGGCAGCAGGTTTCTTGGCGGCAGGTTTTTTATCGGCTGTCTTTTTAACCTGCTTGGCCTTCTTCACTGGAGCTTCGGGAGATTCGGCCGCGATAGCCGCTTCGAGAACAGTCAGATATTTGGAAATTATCTCGGCCAGGTCGCGCCCATTCCTCACCAGCTTCTTCATCGATGTTATGGCTTTTTTATCCACGTGGTAACCTCCGTACTTATATCATAATGCAAAAAACCACGATATGACAAGAGAATAAATTTATTCCATTATTTATTCCTATCCATTGAAGCGCGCACCCTCCTCGGATACGATACAATGGTATGAAGAAAGCCTCTACACTTTTTCGCTGCTCCAATTGCGGCCATAATGAACCCAAGTGGCTTGGCCGCTGTCCCGAATGTGGACAATGGAACAGCCTTATTGAGCAAGCCATATCGCCGCGTACGAAAAAGGCTGAAATAAAGGGTGAAAGTTATTCTCTCCCCATTCGTTCAATAGATCCCTCTTCCGGTGCGCGATTACTTTCAGGTAGCGAAGAACTGGACAGAGTCTTGGGCGGAGGCTTTATGCGCGGCTCCGCGATATTGCTGGGCGGTGAACCGGGAATAGGGAAAAGCACCCTTTTGCTGCAAATATGCGCAAGCCTCAAAACCAAGGGCCGCGTTCTGTATGTGTCTGGTGAAGAATCACCCGGTCAAATACGCATGAGGGCCGACAGGCTTGGTGCGCTCAAGGAAGAATTGGAAGTCCTCTGTACTTCGGATCTGGATAAAATTATTTCGGCCATGGAGGCGGTGCGCCCCATTCTTGTAGTCATCGACTCCATACAGACAGTATATTCGCCGGATGCCGGTATCGTGCCGGGATCGGCCAACCAAATAAAATACTGCACCCTCGAGCTCACCGAATGGGCTAAGACGCATGATGCAATAATTATATTTGTAGCCCATGTCACTAAGGATGGCTTTATCGCCGGCCCCAAGGCGGCAGAGCATATTGTCGATGCAGTACTCGCCTTCGAACAAGCCGAAGGCGAACTGCGAGCCCTGCGATCCACAAAAAACCGCTACGGTTCCACCGATGAACTCGGACTTTACCGTATGAGCGCCCAGGGTTTGGCCGAGATATCAGACCCCACGGGCTTGCTCTTGGTGCGCAGGTCGGGCGAGCTGCCTCCAGGTACCGCCGTATCCATAGTGCATGAAGGATCCAGAATTCTGTTGGTGGAACTCCAGGCCCTCACCGTGCCCGCCAAGGCGGGGCTTACAAGAGTTTATTCCGACAGGGTGGATCCCTCCCGAGTGGCGCGCATCGCGGCGGTGCTGGAAAAACAGACGGGGCTCAAGCTCTCGGATCAAGATATATACATCAACGTAGCCGGAGGCTTGAGGCTCGGCGAACCTGGAATAGATTTGGCGCTTGCAGCAGCCCTCTATTCAGCCAGGACAAATCAGAGCATACCCAAGGAAGCAGCCCTCTCAGGTGAGCTCTCATTGGCCGGCGAAATTCGCCCCGTGCGGCAGATGGCCAGGCGGGCTAAGGCAGCCCGCGCCCTGGGCTTTAGCCGCACAATAGGTCCCGTAGAATTGGGGGCGGAAAAGGAATGGGTCCAGGCTGCCAGCCTCAAATCCGCAATTCGAACCCTGTGGAGCTAACGCAGGCTCTGGAGCGAACATGAAATTTTTGAACCGGAAAAAGCGAACAACAGGCATAGCCCTTCCTCTGCTGTCACTCCGCAGCGGCCGAGGGCCCTGTGGAGAATTTCCCGATATTGGCCGCCTGGCCGAATTAGCCAGGATCTGGGGCATGGATCTCATACAAATTCTGCCTGTCAACGATACGGGATTTGAAACATCGCCTTACAGCGCCCTCTCGGCATTTGCGTTAAACCCCATCTACCTTCGCATCGGCGATTTGCCTGACTTGAACTTTGGAAACCATACCGCGTTGCGCGATATTGTAAATACAACGATAAAACAGGCGGGGGACTTGATAGCCAAGGCCAACGAATGGGCTACGGCATCGGGCGGCGTTCCCTACGAAAAAATCTTGGAAGAAAAATATCAAATCCTGGAAAGCCTTTGGAATGTCCTTGCGGAGAATCGGCGGGACAGCGAAATCCTGGATCAGGTTGAGCGCTGGAGCTTGGAAAGATCTTGGGTAAAACCATATGCCTGTTTTGCGGAGCTTAAACGCCGCAATGGCAGAAAGGCATGGTGGGAATGGGAAACCCACAGAAATCCCGGGGGAACCTTCATCGATGCATTTTGGAACGATCCGGAATTCGCGCTGCAGCTTAGATTTCATGCATGGCTGCAAATGCGCGCCGAAGAGCAGTTTGTCAATGCTTGTGCTCAGGCCTTCAACCTGGGCATCGACATAATGGGCGACATCCCCATCCTCATGAACATGGATTCGGCCGATGTGTGGCAGCGACGAGAACTCTTCGATCTCGAACTCTGCGCAGGAGCCCCTCCCGACATGTATTCCCAGCTCGGGCAGAACTGGGGCTTTCCCCTCTATCGCTGGGATGTTCTGGAAAAGGAAGGCTACAGTTTCTGGAAAGAACGATTGGCTGCCGCCGACCGATTCTACTCCCTCTACAGAATCGATCATGTTCTGGGATTTTTCAGAATTTGGGCTATCGACACTCGGGAAACCGATGGATATCTGGGCCACTTCAGGCCGGAATATCCCATCCTCTACCACGAACTGGCTGCCCTCGGATTCGATTCGGGGCGCATTCGCTGGATTTCCCAACCCCACGTTGCGGAATCGTACATCGCAGAATCCTTCGCCAGCCTGCCTGACGACATTGCCAGGGCAGTGCGGGAACGCCTCTTCGTGCGCATAGGCAACGAGCCTCTTTTCCTCTTCTCCCCGGACATAAGGGGCGGAAAGGATATCGAAGCCCTGGTAAAAGGCCTGTGCCATGGCAACGCCGCCTCTATAGCCGCTTGCCTGGAAAAACTCCTCCCCGCCTGGAGGAACAGAAGCCTATTGGAAATAGCTTCCGGCCAATTTGTGCCCAGCTGGGAGTATAGGGAAACCAATGCATGGAAAAACCTCTACGAGGAAGAGCGCAGAGTTCTTGAAGCCATGATCCTGCGCCGAAAGGCCGAATCCATGGCACTCTGGGAACGATCGGGCGCTAAAATCCTGAAGGCGCTCAGCGACAGCGTACCTATGCAGGCCTGCGCTGAAGACTTGGGCGCCGTGCCTCCCTGCGTCCCTGCAGTCCTCTCCAAACTGGGCATTCCCGGCCTGCGCGTTCTGCGCTGGCACAGGTTATGGGAAAAGGAATCCAACCCCTATATAGCTCTTGAAAACTACCCTGAAGACAGTGTCGCCTGTATTTCGGTCCACGATTCCAGCAATCTGCGCCAGTGGTGGGAAGAAGAAGCCGACAGGGATGCTCTTTGGTCCATGCTTGTCCAGTCCGACCATGCCGGCGCTCCCGAACGCCTGGATCCCCACCAAGTCTATGCGCTTCTCTCAGGATTCGCTGCGGTCAAATCCTCCATACTGGTCTATCCCATACAAGACTTACTAGCAGCCTCGGCCGTATACAGGGAAGATGATCCCGCGAAGGAGCGAATCAACATACCAGGCACCTTCGGTGGTTCGAACTGGCGCTACAGAATAAAAGTATCCTTAGAAGAATTGCTAGCTGATGCAGAATTCGCAGGCTCCATGGCCGCGCTGGGCCGCCGGCGCTGAACCCCTCTGGCTGTTAAACCTTCACCCGTGCTACCATGGCCCGGTATTAACACTGGACGGAAGGTTGCATGGATAAGAATTTCACTGTAAGAATAGGCGACGCCGTCGCGAAGGGAGCCAAAAAGTCCCTTGGGACTATCTGGTTTCTCCTCAGAATAATGGTACCCACCAGCCTTGTGGTGGCTCTCCTGGGCTGGAGCGGACTTCTAGACCCCATAGCCCGTTTCCTGGCCCCCCTGATGAAGCTCATTGGCTTGCCAGGCGAGGCTGCCCTAGTCTTTATCTCAGCCGCCTTATTGAATAACTACTCCGCAATCGCTGTCATGGGCAGCCTCTCGCTCTCTCTCAGGGATGCTACCATTCTCGCCTTTATGGCTCTCACGGCCCACAATCTCATAGTCGAAACCTCGGTCATGAAGTCGGCGGGCTCCTCGGCTATCAAGATGCTTCTTCTACGCCTAGGCATGGCTATAGTTGGCGCCTTCCTGTTCAACCTTATCCTGCCCGACTCACTCGGAGAACAAGTATTCTCCGCCGGCCTGGTGGCGGGAAAAACCGCCTTCTGGCCCATGCTCGGGGCCTGGGGACTATCCACCTTCAATCTCGTGGTTAAAATAATCCTCTTCGTCTTCATCATCATGATAATCCAGAACCTTCTGGACGAGTTTAAAATAATCGATATCCTCTCCAAGGTCTTGGCGCCTTTTATGAAAATATTTGGGCTCCCCGAAAAGGCCAGCTTCCTCTGGATCATCATCAATGTGGTGGGCTACGCCTATGGAGCGGGCATCATCAAGTCGGAGTACGATAGGGGCAGGCTTAAAAAACAGGAAGGCGACCTTTTCAATCACCACGCTGCCATCTCCCATTCCCTTCTGGAAGACAGCATACTCTATTCGGGAATAGGCATAGGCCTTTTCTGGTTGATTGTACCCAGGCTTGTCCTGGCAACTATAGTCGTGTGGTTCGAGCGCTTCAGGCGCAATCACTTCAAGAAATCCTTCAGGGTCGGAACGGTCTAGCAAAACCCGGCCTGTTAAGAGGTGCGGTGTGATGAAGGAAAAGTATAAGCCCCTAAGCATCCCCGAATTCTGGCATGCCGCCATGGCCTTGGGCAGCCTTGAAAGCCGAATATATCCAATTGTCGCCTCTACCATGGTCAGGGTGGTGGAACGTTTCAAAGCAGGCATTGGCGCAGGCTGGGTGGACATGAAGTTCGACCCCCGCACAGGCGAAGAGAGAGATTCGGCTTCGCAGCTCTATCGCAAGGACAGAATCTACGGCTGGATCCAAGGCCGTGCCCTCGAATCGCTGGCTGCCCATCTTGGCTGGATACGCGACCACGACATACCTGGCCTGCCCGACCGGGATGAACTCCAGGCCGTTGGAGATGCACTCTATCACCGCCTCTTTTCGGTCTGCCTCCCTTCAGGCGCCACCGCGCCACACGTATACTTCGTCATGGACCCCCAGGGCAAGCCGGTTTCTGACCCGGCTTACGATTACAGGCCTAATGTAAGCCCCAACCACGGAGCCGCCGGTAGTCGAGCGACTTTAAGCCAGCTATTCACTCTTCGTGGCCTTTTTGCGTACGCGAGTCAACGAAGCTACATAAGTGACCTTGAGCGCCTGTTGCCCCTGCTGCGACAGAGTGTGGATGCAGCCCTGGAAGGCAATTGCCTGAACGATCAACTCGTCTTTAATCCCGACGGCACAAGCTACAGCCTTCCTCTAAGGCGAGGCTACGAGGGTGAGATGATAGCCTTGGGAGCCTGCGAACTCCTTTTTAGCCAAACCGGCTGCCGTGAAGACCTTCAGAGGGGAAAGGCTCTTGTGGAAAAGGTATGTGCACACTTCCTGCACATAAACCAGGCTGGCGAACCCAGCCTCGTGGAAGCCCTGGATGGGAAAGGCTTAGCTCTGGTGGAAGAGGGCCGAATCAGAACCAACCCCGGACACGCCCTCGAGTTCGTGGGCTTAAGCCTTCAGCTGTTCCGCAATGCTGCCCGTGTCGGTCAGCGTGGTGACACGCAGGGATCGGCAGATAAATTAGGCTGCGAGCCAGGCGCCCTGCCCGAGCTATCCCCTGAAATCAAGAGCCTCCTTAAACGCATAGCCTGGACCTGCGCCAAAGCGGGCAGGGCGCCCCACGGCGGCATCTACAGAAGCATAGACGCCGACAACGGAAGCCCGCTGGACTCTGCCTGTCCCTGGTGGTCCAGCTTCGAAGCTGCCCGTACCTTCGCCGAACTCTACCTCGCCGCCGACGACGATGCGGAAAGACTTCGCTGCGTCCAAACAGCCGCTTCCTTTTTCGATACCATCGAAAACGCCTACCTGAAACCATCGTCCATAGGCTTTCCCGTCCAGACCATCTCGGCAACAGGCGAGGTCATCCAGCGCATTCCCGCCACCCCCGACCTGGATTCAGGCTATCACAACGGCCTGCCCCTCATAGACGTTTTCCAGATCATCCAGGACTCCTCATGCCTCTTCTGCGGGGCGGGGGAAGTGGAGCTGCCGCCAAGACTGGGCGTGCTCCTCCAGGGCCATGTAGCCAGGACCAGAAAGGCCACAGAGCAGAAAGACCCGCTTAAAGTGCGCGCCTGCCGCATAAATGCAGGGGAAGGGCAAGCCCTCCTGATTTCCGCCGATGTCCTGGAGTTTTCCAAAGCCTGGGCGGCAAAGATGGAGCGCAGACTCTCAAAGCTCTGCGGGATCGATAAAACTGAAGTCTTTCTCTTTGCCACCCACACTCATACCGCCCCTGCCGCCATCGACCTGGGCTTGCTCAAACAGGACAAGCCCTTTTTACGCAGCCTGGAGACGGCCATACTGAAAGCCGCCCAGGCGGCGCAACAAACTATGGCTCCTTCAGCCCCTCTTTTCGTAGAATCCAAACTTGGCCTAGTGGGCATAAACCGCAGATCACAAGACCCTGCTACGGGCAAAATCCTCATGCGGCCCAACCCCGCAGGCCCCCTGGACGATTCCCTATCGAGCTTTTTCTTCATAGATGAGCAGGGAAGGCCTAAAGCCCTCCTCTTCAATATGGCCCTCCACCCCACCAGTCTGGGAGTATCTCTATCCTGCGCCTCCGCCGACTATCCCGGCCTAGCGGCAGATCACTTACGCAAAGCCTTCGAAGGCGCTATCGCCATACCCCTTCAGGGTGCCTGCGGTGACGTCCGCCCCAATATAACAAGCCCAGACGGCACGGAATTCGCCGAAGGCAGCTACCAAGACGCCCAACGAATCGCCGCCAGCCTCGTGCAAACCCTGCATGCCACCCTTGTCAAAACCCAGGAAGCGAGCCTTGCCGGTGCCCAACAACCCCAGGCCGAAAATCTCGGTTCTAACAACGAAGTGAAGGTCCTTTGGCTCAAATCCCGCGCGCTGAAAGTAGCGGTAAAAAACGCCCTTCTGCCCTATGGAGCAGCGCCAAGCCTGGAGGAACTCGAGGCCCTCATACGAGAGTGCGAAACGCAGATCCAGTACGCCGCGGAAGGCACGGATACCGCACCGACCCTCCAGACTCTCCAGAGCTTCGCCGCCACCCACGGCGCCCCCCTTCTGGAGGCCCATAGCTTCCTGGCCTGGGCTCGCCGGACAAAGCGCCAGTGTTTCGACGCTAAAGGGCGCTACAAAGGCCCCAAAGCGACCCGGGCCCGCTTTGGCCTGGTGTCGCTGGGTGAGGAGCTTCAGCTCTTCGCGATTCCCGGCGAACTCTTCTGCAGTATTGGAATGGATTTGAAAAAGAGCGCCCAGCCTGCCCATCTCCTCGTCTGCGGTTATGCAGGCGGCACCGTGGGCTACATGCCCAGCGAGGATGCCTTCGCCCAGGGAGGCTACGAGGTGGAGTCGGCCTATCGCTACTACGGAGCTCCCGCGGCACTTTCGCCGAACACGGAACGGCGGATCCATGCTATATTCGAAGCACTGCGCAGGGAGGTAGCTCAATGAGTAAGCTGGCGATCCAGGGCGGTGAACCTAGCATAAAAGCCGAACCCAAGGAACTTTTCCTCTGGCCCATAATCACCCAAGAGGATGAAAAAGCAGTCCTGGATGTGCTGCACGCCCGGAGCATGAGCGGCACCGAGATAACAAAGCAATTTGAAAGGGAAATGGCTACCTGGCTGGGGGTGGACTACGCCCTGGGCTACTGCAACGGCACAGCCGCCCTTTTAGGCGCCATGTACGCCGCAGGCCTGGGCGCCGGGGACGAGATGATCTGCCCCTCCATGACTTACTGGGCCAGCGCCGCCCCTGCCTTAAGCCTGGGCGTGGCTGTCAACTTCGCAGAAATCGATGAAAAAAGCCTCTGTATAGATCCCGATGACATCGAACACCGCATAGGACCGCGCACCAAGGCTATCATGGTGGTGCACTATGCAGCCCATCCCTGCGACATGGACCGCATCCTCCCTATAGCCCGAAAACACGGCCTGGTGGTGATCGAGGACGCATCCCACGCCCAGGGCTCCAAATACAAGGGCAGGGCCTGCGGCACCCTGGGTGATATATCGGTGATGAGCCTGATGACAGCCAAGGCCTTTGCCATTGGCGAGGCGGGCATGCTCTTTACCAACAACCGCTCCATGTTCGAAAAAGCCATCTCCTTCGGCTTTTACGAGCGCACGGGTTCGGCCTCGGAATTCTTCTCCAAGGATAACCAGCTCACCGATCCCGAGCTCATGAAGTTCGCCGGCATACCTACAGGCGGCTATAAGCACCGCATGCATCAGATGAGTTCGGCGGTGGGCCGGGTCCAGCTCAAGTACTACGACCAGCGCATCGTCGAAATCGACAAGGCCATGCGCTACTTCTGGGACTGCCTAGTGGACCTTCCCCACCTCGAGCCCCACATCTGCGACTACAGACCCGATGCCCAGGGCAAATCCTCTTCCATGGGAGGCTGGTATTACGCCCAGGGCCGCTTCGACCACCGCGCCTATCCCACCGGAACTCTGGTAAAAATCTGCGAAGCCCTGCGCGCCGAGGGCGTCTCGGTCTGCTCCACCATAAAGAACGGCCCCCTGCACCTCCATGCGGTTTTCAACGAGCTCGACCTTTTCCGCTTGGGCAAACCCACCATGACAGCCTTTGCTCAGCGTGACCTGCGCCAGCCCAAGGGCAGCCTGCCCCATGCCGAGAGCGTGGCTGAATACTCCTTTTCGGTGCCCTGGTTCAAGCATTTCGACAAACCGGCCATCGAACTCTACGTCCAGGCTTTCCGCAAGGTCTTCTCCCAGATCGACAACCTGGTCTAGGACCCCAGCCCTGCGGCAGGATGGCAGAAAATCCATGATCCACAGGATCATGACCAAGGATCGACCATCGTGAAAACAGCAGAAAAACTCTCCACCCTCTCGACCCCCGCGCTTATCATCGACGAGAGAAAAATGATGGCGAACATCGCCCGTCTGAACAGCAGGCCCGAATTGGCCACGGTATCCCTGCGGCCACACTTAAAGACCGCTAAATCGGTGGAAGCAGCCTTGAGGCTCATACGCACGCCCCAAGGCCCTGCCACCGTTTCCACGCTGAAGGAGGCCGATGTCTACTTCGAAGCCGGAATCAGCGACCTAATCTACGCCGTGGGAATAAGCCCTCAAAAACTTCCCCGGGTCCAGGCCCTGCGCGCCAGAGGTTGCGACCTCAAGGTACTGCTGGATACCTTGGAACAGGCAGAAGCCCTCGTCAAAGCGTCAAAAGCGCACAACGAGCCTATTCCCGCGCTTATCGAGATCGACTCCGACGGACATCGCGGCGGACTCGAACCCGGCGATCCGCTGCTCATAGAAATAGGCCGTATCCTGCATGCAGACGGCCTCTTGTGCGGTGTTCTCACCCACGCCGGCGAGAGCTACAACGTGGCAGGACAAAAAGCCCATGCCGAATTCGCCGAAAAAGAGCGGCTTGCGGCGGTCCAGGCTGCAAAAGCGTTGCGCGGCGCAGGACTGCCCTGCCCGATCGTCAGCGCCGGAAGCACGCCTACTGCCTTCGCGATCCGCAACACCGAAGGCCTTACCGAAGTACGAGCTGGCGTCTATGTCTTTTTCGATCTCGTCATGGCTGGCATCGGCGTCTGCAAGGTCGAGGACATAGCCTTGTCCGTGCTCACCAGCGTCATCGGCCATCAGCGCTCCCGGGGCTGGGTTCTCGTGGATGCGGGTTGGATGGCCCTCTCCCGGGACAGGGGCACTGCCAGGCAGGCCGTCGATCAGGGCTATGGCCTGGTCTGTGATGCCGAAGGCAAGGTTTTTCCCGATCTCATTGTCAGTGCGGTTAACCAGGAACATGGCATTATTTCACTGCGCCCAGGATCCACGCACAGCCTCCCCGATCTACCCGTGGGCGCACAACTACGCATCCTGCCCAACCACGCCTGCGCCACCGCCGCACAGTTCGATTCCTATTTTGTAATACCCGAAGAGGACGAGGCCCCCTTGAAGACCTGGCTCCGTTTCGGCGGTTGGTGAGGCTCCTGCTACGGCGATTGGCCTAGGGCAGGGTAGTGCTGTTTCGCCTGAATGCCAGGCTCCCCAGGATTACGCGGTTTTGATAAAGCGGCTAAGGTTTATAAATAACGGAGGATGTATATGAAAAAATTTTCAAAAAACACGTTGCTCTTCCTAAGCCTTTCAGCAGTCCTCTTCTCATGCGCAACGACAGCCCTGCCCAAGGAAGCACCCGTCGTCGATAAGTTCGACAAGGCACGGTACTTGGGGAAATGGTACGAGATCGCCCGCTTCGATTTCGCCTTCGAGAAAAACCTTAACAACACCACCGCCGAGTACGGCCTGAGGGACGATGGAAAAATATCGGTGACTAACCGAGGCTATAATTACGTCAAGGGCAAGTGGACCGAAGCCAAGGCCAAGGCTCGCTTTGTGGGAGCCGAAACCAGGGCGGCCTTGGAAGTATCCTTCTTCGGCCCCTTCTATGCGGGCTACAACGTCATCGCCCTAGACAAGGACTACACTTATGCCCTCGTGGCCGGCGACAGCCTCAAGTACCTCTGGATCCTTTCTCGCACCACAACCATTCCCCAGGACGTGAAGCAAGACTACCTTAACATAGCCGCCGCGCTGGGCTACAACCTCGACAACCTGGTCTGGGTGGAGCACGATAAGTAATTCCCGCTCTGTCCATATAGATTCTTGTGGGCAATGGATAGATTTCGATTGACTTAGATTTTTAGCACGATAAAATAGTCCTGCTGGTTATTACATTAAACGTAAAAATCGATACGAGCAGGACTTTTATTCTGTTTCGGCGAAAAAGGTCTTCGTGTCCTCTCCGCCTCACGACCCTAGCCATACAATGGTAAATTCACAACAAAGGTTACTATGCAACACGAAATGAACCTGGATTTGCTGCTTAAAAACCTCAAACCTACAGCTTCGGATGATAGCTTTGTATTCTGCTCGCTTCCATCCAGGCCTGCAAGCACGTTGCTGGCTGACCTCGATCCCTGGGCAGTGATACAGGAAGACGAAGGCACCACTCTCATTCTAAAAAAGGAGCGCGCCGACAACCACGGTCTGGCCTACGAATCCTTATTCGGACGCATCACCCTCCAGGTCTACTCAAGTCTCGATGCCGTAGGCCTTTCCGCAGCCGTTGCCACAGCCCTTGCCGATGCATGTATCAGTGCCAACATCGTGGCCGGCTACCACCACGACCACATATTCGTCCCCAAATCCCAACTCGAAACAGCGCTGAACCTATTGAGAGGTATGTAATGTTCATAGCCCTAATAATTGTCGGCGGACTCACCGCCATGACTGCCATCGCGGTTGCCGGCGACTATCTCACTAAAACTGCCCTCTTGATTTTGAATCAGCCGAGCTTTAATAACGCGTAACCATATAGAAAAACAAGAACGCTATCGCATCAGAGGAAATAATGCTGCTCGCGATAAAACAGGCCGACAGGCCCGAGTTTCTGGCCATCTCATTTACCTTCAACCCTAACGACAGAACCCTGCTCAACGCCATAAAGCAGATACCCGGCCGGTTCTGGTATCCCGAAGGGCACCAATGGCTTATTCCCAACAACGCCCATATAGCTGAAATACTCTTGAACACCCTGTTCGCCACCGGCCTCTTCGATTATCCGAGTGCTCCAGCCAAGGCTAACCCACATACCAATTCCAATGATACCATCGGCACTAGCAACATCATCAATATCGATGAAATTTTCTCGGATGACAAAACCCAGACACCTGAACCGGGCAGCGCTGACCAGCAAGGGGTCTTGAGCCGCTTGGACGAAGCACTCATCGCTCGGCACTACAGTAAGCGCACGATTGAGGCCTACCGTCATTGGTGCGCAATCTATCTTAAAACCAATCCTGGAAACGACAAATCCATCTATCCCGGCAAGGCGATCAATCGTTTTATCAGCACTTTGGCGACTAAAGACAAGGTAAGCTCATCAACTCAAAACCAGGCCTTAGCCGCCCTCCTTTTTCTTCACAGGCAGGTGTATAAAAACCCGCCGGAAGAAATAGGTGAGGTGATACACGCAAAAAAACCTATTCACCTTCCGGTGGTAATGAGCAAGATTGAAGTGAAAACTCTACTGTCACAGCTTCAAGGTTCAGCGCTTCTTGCCGCCAGCCTTATGTATGGTACTGGGCTTCGTTTAAACGAATGTCTTGAACTTAGGATTCAGGATATCGATTTTGCCAGAAACGAAATTCTCATCAGGAATGGCAAGGGAGGCAAAGACAGGGTTACCATGCTTCCCGGTACGCTGAAGCCAATGCTCGAAAAACACATATCCTCAGTCAAAAAAATTCACAACTTTGATATACAGGATGGATGGGGATATGTTCAGCTTCCTTGTGCAATCTCGAAGAAATACCCTAACGCGAATCGACAATTCACGTGGCAATGGCTTTTCCCTCAAGAACGCCGCTGGAAAAATCAGACAACAGGCGATGAGGGCCGCCATCACATGGACGCGTCGGTACTTCAGCGGGCGGTTCACGAAGCCGCGCTCAGATCCGGTATCAGCAAACCGGTTTCCTGTCACACATTCCGCCATTCCTTCGCTACGCACCTCTTGGAATGCGGTTACGATATTAGAACTATTCAGGAATTATTAGGTCATAGCGATCTGAAAACTACTATGATTTACACCCATGTACTCAACCGGGGTCCCTCAGGCGTCATTAGCCCCGCAGACATTCTTTCCTGACCGATTTTACATGGATCTTGTTAATCTCTAGCTCAAGCTTTTTCCTATTTTATATTTTGTTTTCTAAAATATACTTAAAAAAGACATCGTTGCAATCATCGCTTTATTTTTGGTCACTCTAAGCATCCGCACTTAATAAATTTATAAGTCTAATTAATGTTA
>CAZHFN010000032.1:0-1396 GCA_964531105.1 uncultured Treponema sp.
CTGTTCTTTTCATGATAACCCCTTGTTTGTAATTATTCCTATGTATCCGGTACGAAAATGTTCACCGGCAACCTCGGAAGGCCTGCCTGGGGAGTGCATCAATATCCGGGACATTGGCGGTAAGGGGATTATCCACCCCCACATTTAAAATGTCAACTCGACTCTCATTTCGCCCTGTGCTACTCTATACCCTGTAGTAGCGCATAATGTCCGCGCAAATAGAGGAGAGAGCCATGAAACGAACGGTCTTCAGAATGTTGGACGAGGCGGCGAGAGACTGGGCCGACAATCCCTACGCCCTGCGAAAGACCGATGCAGGCTATACGGCCACAAGCTTCAAGCAGGCGCGGGACAAATCCCGATCCTTTGCCGCATGGCTTTTATCCCAGGGCTACGGCAAGGGCCAGGCTATGGCCATAATTGGAGAGGGAAGCCCCGAGTGGATCTGCGGGGAATTTGGGCTCATGTGCGCAGGCCTCGTATCGGTACCGCTTTCCATAAAGCTTTTAGCCGACGAAATTCCTTTCAGAATCAACCATTCCGAAGCCCAGGGCATTCTCACCACCCACAATCAGCTGGAAAAAGTACTGAACGCTCTCAAGAGCGTAGAGAATAAAGGACTGCGCATCATCTACCTGGATGATGATATAGACTGGGCCAAGGCTGCGATGGAAAAACAGGGAGTCTCCCCTGAACTTCTGGCGGGATTCTCTCAGGCCGTGGCCGAAGGCGGCGCCCTGGTGGCCGATGCCGCCTCGGGCATGAAGAAAAAGCTGGATGACATAGCAGAAACCACGGCTGAGGACGATGTCATAACTATTTCCTACACTTCCGGCACAACGGGCAATCCCAAGGGCATCATGCTCACTCATCTCAATTACTGGGTGAACTGCCACGACGCCATAGAGGTTTTCCAGCTTCCGCCCAACTACAGGACCCTTCTCATGCTGCCGGTGGACCACTCCTTTGCCCACACGGTGGGCATCTACACGGCGCTGGTCAGGTCCATTGCCCTCTATTTCGTGGATTCCAGGGGAGGCGGTATTGCCACCCTTCGCAATATCCCCATCAACCTCAAGGAAACCAATCCCATCTTCCTCCTCACCGTGCCCGCTCTTTCCGGCAATTTCATGAAAAAGATAATCGCCGCCATGGAGGAAAAGGGCGGTCTTCTCGAGAAGATATTTAAAAACGGCATACGCGCAGGTATCCGCTGGAATGGCGACGGCTTCCACAAACCTTCCTTAGGCGTGAGAGCAGGGGCTTTTTTCCCCTACTTCCTGGCCAAGACTATTCTTTTCCCCAAGGTCAAGAAGGCGGTGTTCGGCGATTCGATTCTCTACTGCGTGGGCGGCGGAGCCCTACTGGATCTCAAGCAGCAGGAATTCTTCGCAGC
>CAZHFN010000032.1:1496-23400 GCA_964531105.1 uncultured Treponema sp.
TAGTAGGTAGAGAAAAGGCCCTTCTTATAGCCGAGGATGGAGAAAAGTACAGTCCTGAGGAGATCGAGGAAGCCATTACCACTTCAACGGACTTAATCGATCAGCTTATAGTGTGGTGCGATCACAAGAAATATTCCTGCGCCCTGGTAAGCCTGGATCAGACTAAGGTGGAGCGTTTTATCGCGAAACGGGGAATTACCAACGCCGAAAGCCTCTGCACAGCCCTCCAGGAGGAGTTTTACGCCTTTAAAAAGGACCCCAAGGCTAAAAAGGTGCAGAATACCTGGGTGCCTGGCACCTTCCAGATTCTGGCGACTCCTTTCAACGAAAAGGATGGTACTATCAATTCCACCATGAAGATTGTGCGCTACAAGGTTTCGGAAGTTCATAAGGAGGAGCTGGAGTATTCCTATACCAAGGAAGGCTCGGTCACCCTCAATCCCAGAAACCTGGAAACCTTGAGAAGCCTTTTCAAGCTTTCATGAACCCGTATTCCCACTCCTCTAACAGGAACTGAAGACTATGTACGAAAGCCTTCTCTCCCTTGTGGATCATGCTGTGTCCAGGTGGCCGGAGCTGCCCTATGCGCTGGGCAAGACCGATTCCGGCTGGAAGTCGGTAAGCTTTAGCGAGACTAAGGCCCGGGCGCGGGCTTTCTCGGCCTGGCTGCTGGAAGGTGGTTTCGCGCCCGGGCAGAGGGGCGGCATTCTGAGCGAGGGTAGCCCCGAATGGATTCAAGGCGAGCTGGGGCTTTTAGGGGCGGGCATGGTTTCGGTGCCCCTTTCAGCCAAGCTCACCGTGGAGGAACTGCGTTACCGATTATTGCACTCCGGCGCCGTCCTGCTTCTTGTCAGCAGGAATCTTCTGGATCAGGCCCTGGCCGCCCTGGGCGAATCCATGGACATTAGGCTCGTCCTTCTGGACGGCGCCGCTTCCGAGGCCGCAGCAACAGCAGCGAGGAGGGACGCAACGCCTGAAGCTTCGCCTGCCGCCTCACCTGCGGCGCATGCGCCTTTTTATCTTGAAACGGCCATTCAGGAAGGATTTCGCGCGCTGGCCGGCAATCCCAACCTGGAAACCCGGCTTGCGCACATAGCCAGCTCCATTAAGGCCGACAGCCTGGCATTTATAAGCTACACATCGGGCACGGCGGGGAATCCCAAGGCTGTAATGCTGAGTCATCGCAATATTCTCACAAACAGCCACGATGCCTCGGTGCTCTTCACCACACCCCGCTACAGAACCCTCCTAGTGCTGCCCGCCGACCATGCCTTCATTCATACCGTGGCCATCTACACGGCGCTCTGGTCGGGAGTAGCCCTCCACTTTCTGGATACCCGGGGCGGCGCGCTGGCGGGAATACGGAATATCGCAGGCAATATGCAGGAATGCCAGCCCGATTTCATGCTCACAGTGCCGGCTCTCTCAACCAATATCCAGAAGCGGATAGAGGCGGGAGTGCGGGCCAAGAGCCCTCTGGCGCGAAAGCTCTTCCGCAAGGGGTTGGATGCCGAAATACGGCGCTTAGGCGACGGGCTGCACAGACCTGCCCAGGCCTTGAGACTGAGCGATATTCCATGCGTCCTGGCCGCCAAGCTCTTTATTTTCCCATCGATACGGAAAAAAGTTTTCGGCGCCTCCATTAAATTCTGCGTATCCGGAGGTTCCAGGAGCGATGCCGAGCAGGAACGCTTCTTCACCGCCCTGGGACTTCACTACCTTGCGGGATACGGCCTCACAGAGGCGTCTCCCATCGTGTCGGCCAATGTTATTGGCTCTGCCAAATTTGGTACCGTAGGCAAGCCAGTGCCCTCGGTGAGGGTGGCTATCCTGGATGAAAAAGGTTGTAGCCTTCCTGCCGGAAAGACAGGGGAGATCGCACTGTCCGGCGATTCGGTGATGCTGGGCTATTATAAGGATCCCGAATCCACGGCTCAGACCATACACGACGGGTGGCTTCACACGGGAGACCTGGGCTTCCTGGACGAGGACGGATTTTTAAGCATTGTAGGCCGCAACAGGTCTCTCCTTGTGTCCGCTTCGGGAGAAAAGTACAGCCCCGAACCTATAGAAGAAGCTATCACCGCCTCTAGCCACTTGGTGGAGCGGGTGATGGTCTGGTGCATGTACAAGAAATATTCCTGTGCCCTAGTCAGCCTGGACAAGACGCAGACCGAGGCCTTCATTGACCGGGAGGGGATACGCGACGCCGACGCTCTCTGCGAAGCCCTGCGCCGGGAAATCTACCGCTTTACTCAAGATCCTGCCCGAAATTCGCTGCAGAAAGACTGGATACCCGTTGTATTTCAAATTCTCGAAAACCCCTTATCCGAGGCCGACGGCAGCATCAATTCCACACTCAAGCTCGTGCGACGGAGAGTAGAGGAACTCCACAGGGAGTTGCTCGACTATTCCTACACCAAGGAAGGTTCCAGGCCTGATAATCCGCGGAATATCGCCGCACTTAACAGCCTGTTTTTTAACAAGAAAAAGAACCAATAGCCCTCATCCCCTACCCCATAGGCCTCCGATGGGCTATAGTTTTTCGCCATGGATACCTCCATAGACTTCAACGATGCCGAGGCGCTGGCCATAACGCTCACCAAAACCGCGAGCGTCACCGATTCCCCCGGAGAGAAGGCCTACCCGGCCTTTCTGCTCTCCCTACTCGGTCAGATGACCTATTTCCAGCGTAATCCCGATCTCCTTTTCAACCTCCCCATTCTCGGCGACCCCAAGGAAAGGAGCAATCTCTTGGCCCTGGTAAAGGGCTCCGGAACCCGCACCGTGGTGCTCACCGGCCACTACGACGTGGTTCAGACCGCCATGTATGGTTCACTGGAACCCTGGGCTTTCGATCCTGAAATCCTTGCGGTCAAAACCCTGGAAACCCTGGAGGGGGTCAGCGGAAAGGACAATCCTCTCTCCAAGCTCAAGGAAGATCTGGTCTCCGCCGATTTTCTACCCGGCAGAGGCATTCTGGACATGAAGGGTGGGCTAGCAGTGGGCATATCAATACTGGCAGGTTTTACAACCAAGGAAAAAAGGAAGGGCAATATCCTCTTCCTCGCCGTTCCCGATGAGGAAGGCTCGAGCTGCGGCATGAAGGCCGCAGTCGCTCTTCTGCCGAGTTTTCTTGCCGAAAGGGGCCTTGAGGCTGTGGCGGTTTTCAACCTCGATTCCGCGGTGGACCAGGATTCGGGCGAAGCCGGAAGGGCCGTATTTCTGGGCTCGGTGGGCAAGACCCTGCCCTTTGCCATTTTTGTGGGCAAGTGCACTCACGCGGGAGCTCCCTTCGATGGGATCAACCCAGCCCTCATGGCGGCGGAGTTCGCCCAGGAGGTGGAATGCAATCCCGACGCCCTCAAGGAAAAGCAGACAATCCCCGGCGAAGAAGCCCCACCGCCCACGATTCTCTATTTTAGGGAATCCCGGACCTCTTATGACGTAACCACGCCGCAGTCGGTATTCTGCGCCCTGAACGTGCTCAGCCACACAAGGCCGCCCGAGGAAATACTCGACTCCATAGGCCGTCTGGCTCTGGGCGCCATGAACAGGGCTATCGTTTCGCTGCGGGAGCGCGCATCCACCCTTTCGAGGAGGGTGTCCGGACATTTTGTGCTCCCCGTGTCCAATCCCCAGATTTTAACCTTCGGAGAGCTTGCCCAGAGGGCCGAGCGGCTCAGCCGGGGCATCCTCGACAAGGCCAGGGCCTCGGCCGAAGCCGCCTTTCCCGACGATAGGGTTAAACAGACACTGGCCGTCTTGGAGACTATTCTTCCCTTCTCGGGGCTCGAAGGACCCGCCGCCGTGGTGGGCTTCGCCCCGCCCTACTACCCCAGGGCAGAACTGGACCAGGAGCAGCATGCTGTTTTCTTCAGCATGCTCAGGACGGAAATTTCGGAATTCTCGGCCGAAATAGGCAAGAGCATAAAAGCTAGGCCGTATTTCCCAGGTATTTCCGACATGAGTTTTCTGGCCCCTGCCGACTCCAGCGAGCAACGAGCATTCGTAAAGGCTCAGATGCCCGTGGCCGATCCAATCGCCAGCGATGCCGACCAAAACCCGGATGGCTCCGCCGCTGGCAGCCGTTCCGTAACAGGCCCCACAACCCCCTCGTCCCTGCACTGCCCTGTCCTCAATATTGGGCCCTGGGGCAGAGAATACCACCAAGCCGGGGAGCGGGTGCACAGGGAATATTCCTTCGTCCAATTACCCAAGCTCCTGGCCAGACTGGTGGAGGCTACCCTTGCCCTGTCCCATGGTGGAGGCGCAGGAGAGAAAGAACGATGAAGCCCCAGGCTCCGGCACTGGAATCAGGGCGCATTTTTACGGTAAAACCTGTAGCGGACAGAGCCACTTTTAAAAGTCTGTTAACATTTGAAAGTGGTTTTGTAGTTTCGTTAATTTTATGCCAAAGGCATGAAAATTGACGAAACGTATGCATCATAAAGGTAGCTTTTGCAAAACTCGTCTGACTTTTGCAAAAGCCAACTGATAATTCTTTTTATTAAAGGTGGGGCTTTTGAGCAAGGAACCGCGTAACGCCGATACGGAAATCACAGTGAATTCGGGCCAGATCAGCACAGTAATCTTCGACTGCGGTCAGGTGATCACCAATTCGCAGAATCCGCAAATTGCCCGGGCGATGGCCGAACTCCTGGGCATAGACTGGGCCGATTTTCCCAAGGCCTATACCTCTGTGAGGGGCGAATACGACAGGGGTACCTTGAGCGCCCAGCGCTACTGGAGCATGGTGGCAGCCCCCTATGGCAAGTCGGTGGATGAAAGCATGGTAAAAAAATTGGCAGTCCTGGATATGGACAGCTGGTTTTCCATAAACCAGGCCACGGTGGAAGTGATTCTATCCCTCAAGGCCTCGGGCTACCGGCTTCTCATGCTATCCAATATGAACTGGGAGGGTAAGGAACGAATGTTTGGCTCGGCCCGCATCGCCGGTGGCAAGGACTGGATAGAGCCCTTTGATGAAATCCTCTTGTCCTGTGATTTAGGCCTTATCAAGCCCGAGCCGGAAATCTACAGGATCTGCCTGGAAAAGGCCCAGGCGAGGGCGCAGGACTGCCTTTTCATAGACGATATGCCCGCCAATGTGGCGGCTGCAAGATCTATGGGCATGCAGACGATCCTCTACAGCCCGGACAAGGCCCTCGCATCTATCCTCAGCCATGAGTTTGGACTACGCTTGGAAGGAAAAGGCTCGGATACGACCACGCACAAGGCCATGCACGCAGGGAGGCTGGGATGAGCTACGTACTTTCCCTGGGCGGCTCCATAGTCGCCCCGCCCGAAGGACCCGATACGAATTTTCTGTTGAACTTCAGAGCGAGCCTGGAAACCTGGCTGGAAGCCGACAGCTCCAGACGCCTCATTCTCGTGATAGGAGGGGGAGGCCCCGCCAGAACCTACCAGAGCGCCTTGAGAGAGTTCTGGCGCCTTAGGAGCGAGGTCGGCTCGGCCATCGATTCTGCGGATGAGAAAAGCAACAACAGCCTGGACTGGCTGGGCATTGCCGCCACCAAGATCAATGCCCAATTGGTAAAGGCCGCCATGGGAAGGCTTTGCAAGGACGAGGTAGTAACCGATCCTACGGGGCCGATCGAATTCAGCGGCAGAGTGTTGGTAGCCTCTGGCTGGAAGCCGGGCTTTTCCAGCGATTACGATGCCGTGCTTCTAGCCGAACGCTTCGGCGCATCCACATTGCTCAATCTTTCCAATATCGCGAAGGTCTACACCGCCGACCCCAAGCTCGATCCTTCGGCCAAGCCCATAGACCGGATTTCCTGGGAGGATTTTAGGGCTATGGTGGGATCGGTGTGGACTCCCGGCGCCAATCTGCCCTTCGACCCTATAGCTTCGGCCAGGGCCCAGGAGAAAGGAATACGCGTTATTTGCGCTGCGGGTAGAAATATTCCCAATACAATCGCTATCTTAGATGGCAGAGCCTTCGAAGGCAGCACTATAGGCTAGATTTAGGAGACAAGGATGGATGGTGGCAGAGGCACCCAATCGGCGCGCAACAATCTGAGCACGCTGGAATCGGCCCGAGAAAGGGCTTTGGACACAATAACGGAAGCATTTGCCAAGGGCGACTTGAGTCTGGAGGAGTACGAAGTAAAGGCTTCAGCCCTGCAGAAAGCCAGGCTAGTCCAGGAAATTGAGGATGAGGTCTTCGGCATTGCCCTTCCCTCACCTCTTCCCCTGGAAGCCGAGCCAGTCAGGTCCCGGGCGCCCAGCCGCCAGAACAGGCCTGCCCGCCCGCCTTCAGTCCAGCTAGAAAGCATTCCCGTGGAGGACAAGCACGGAACTCCTGAATTTTCTCTCTGCATCATGGGAGACAAGCGGATGCGGGGCGAATGGCTCAATTCCGATCAGGCCACATCCCTCACCCTTATGGGCAGCACCACCCTCGACCTGCGAGGCACTACCCTGCCGCCCGGACGCCTCAAGATAGACGCGATGGCCATAATGGGAGAAATTCAGATTATCGTGCCCGAGGGCTTGCCGGTTAAAATGTCAGCCTTTCCCTTTATGGGCGAGGCTGTGGTAAAGGATTCGGTGGAACAGCGCATTGTGCCAGGCATGCCCTGGGTGGATGTCTCGGGCATAGCCCTGATGGGCTCCATTGTGGTTAAAGTTCGCTAAATCTTGTCGATCAACATGGAACACTTGCCCGAGGGTATGGGCAGGGTCTTCTTCTTCTTGTTCAGCACGTTGATGGTGAAATAATAAAGCTTCTCGCTCTCCATGTGGATTTCCCAGCCCCTGCCCGATTTGGAGGAAAGGATGGTGACCATGTTGCGCTTGAGGGAGAGGTTTTCGATGCCCATGATCTCCAGGTTGGGAATGATCCAGTCCACGGTTTTCCTGGGCAGGGATGCATAGAGCCCTACAATGTTCTCGATCATGAGAGTAACCGAAGCCAGGCCGTTGAAGGGCAGGTAGTGAGGATAGGGCCATTCTGGGTGGCCTTCCCAGACGGCTTTGCCCTCAGCCTGGGGCTGGTAGGCTCCCCAGACTATGGGCCTGTGATCCTTGGGATGCCCCTCGGTGGGCATGGATGCGTGCATGGAATCCAATATGAAATACAGGTGCCGAATGGCGCAGTCCCTGGCGAACTCGTAAAAGTTGTACTTCTCTAGCCCCTTGATAACCATAAAGCTGAAGGCGGTTATAACCGAACCCCTATAGCCACCGCCTTTGCGGTCAAAGGCAGGGTGATCGGCCGAAAGGGTGGGGAAGGGATTTTCGAGTCCGAAGCAGGCGGGATCCTTGAGCTTGGCTATGAGCTTTTCGGCCCTTTCCTCGTTGGGAATTTCGGCTAGGAGCAGCCAGTAGGAGCCAATGGTTTTAGTCTTTACCTGGCGCTCGGCCTCGTCGAGGTCGTAATAAAAGCCTTCCTCGATATTCCACATCTTGCTGTTTATTCTGGTTTTTAGAGAAAAATAGTCTCGCTTGAAGAGGAATGACACGTCTTTGTCGTTGAGAATATCCCCCAGGGCGGAGATGTAGAGGGCATTCATGGCCATGACGGCATTGAAGTCCACCAGATAGCGGGCTGCTCCCCTGGGGGAGTTGGACATGCCGCTGGATGCCACAGGCGTTGCGTAGAGGCCGTTCTCGCGCTTGAAGTTGGCTTCCAGCCAGCGATAGTGCTTCTTGAGTACGGGCATGACATCCTTTACCCGCTTCTTGTTGGCTGTTTTATGGTAGAGGTTGTACTCGGCCCAGGCGAAGAGGGGCAGGGCCAAGGATTCGGGATTCTCTGGATCTTCTACAGCCTTGCCAGTCTGAATATCGTAGGTAGCCCTGATGGCGCCGCTCTCTTCCTGAAGGCTGTAGAGAGCGTCCAGGCCGTTGGAGGCCGGATATATGCGGTTGCTGTACACGAGGAAGAATGAGGAGAAGGCCTGCTCCATGACGTCCAGGACAGCCCGCTGGGGGTAGTGAAAGAATTTTATTTTTTCAAAAGGGGTGCCAGAACCGCCGGTTGTCCAGCAGTCCGCAACCCAAGCCCAGGTTCTATCGTAAATCTCCACAAAATCCTGGTCGTAAAAGTGGATTCGAGGAAAATCTTTCTTGTTCAAGTACGGCCCCTCTGGCGGACAATTCCTTCGACGGCGGCGTCCTTTAGAAACCAGGGCGCGGCAGCCTGCGCAGTCCTACGCTTGTAGGACTGTGCAACGAGACTGGTAGAGTTAGTCACTATAATGATCTTCATCCTGTTTGTCAAATTTTTATCTTCGATTTACGGCTTCGTTTTCAGAGGACTTCTGCCGGAAGCGCACTATACAATCGTCAAGTATCGCATTGCCCTTAACGATATCTTCGGCTAAAGCCCTGCAATCGGGGGCTCCACAGGCTCCGCAGTCCAGTCCAGGAAGGCCGGCGGCCAGTTCTTCGAGCCTTTGGGCCATGGCCAGGGCCTTTTCCAGATCCCTGTCCAGGACCATCACGGGCTTGGGCAGGAGTTCCTCTTCCCATGCCAGGCCTTCCATGCCTGACTGGGCTTTCCGGAGATGCTGCGTTCCGCAAGGTTCGTCAGCCGCTAAAGTCTTCTGGCTTTCGGCTACCGCCTTGATGGAAGTCCTGGCCACATGGGGGTTGGCCACAGCCATGGGACCTCCCACACAGCCCCCCGGACATGCAAGGGCTTCGATATAGGGAATATCGGTCAATTTTCCATTGTCTATTTCTTCCAATAGGGCGATGAGATTGTCGATGCCATCCACCGATACGGCGCCGGGGACGTTGAGCGCTTCCAGTTCTCCATCTGATCGTGCCCAGCCAAAACCTTTTCCAAGTCCTTCCATGCGGGTGAAGCGCGTTTTCGCTTGTGCCTCGCTAGCCGTAACCGGCTGGGTCTGGCGCTTCTGGATCGCTTTTTTGAGTGGAAAATAAATGTCCTGGAAAGAAAATACCGCATCCACTTCGGATTTTTCGTAGCCTAGGGGGCTGCGGATGGCTGTTACCTTGGAGGTGCAGGGGCTTATAAAGAATATGCCCACGTTGTGCCCGGGGAGTTTTTTCCGCAATTCTCGCGCGGCGATTTCGAAGGGGGGCAGAAGGTGCGCAATGTTGGGAATAAGGGATGGAAAGCGCAATTGCACGAGGCGGAGCACCACGGGGCAGGCGCTGGATATGAGGGGGCGCGGTGAGTTATTTTCCAGGTATTCCCTGGTGATATCGCTTAAGCAGGCAGCTGCCCAGGCCACGTCGAATACCTCGTCGAATCCAATATCGCGCAACGCGTCAAAGACATGCCAAGGTTTTACGTCGATTCCAAACTGACCGTAAAGTGAGGGAGCAGGCAAGGCCACTTTTATATCGTAGCCTTCCATCACCGCCAGCGGATCGGACACCCACTTCTTGGCGCCCTTGGGGCATGTTCGTATGCATTCACCGCAGTCTATGCAGCGATCTTCAGCGATGTGCGCTTTACCATCACGAACGCGTATAGCCTGTGTCGGGCAACGTTTTATGCATGTAGTGCAGCCAACACAGAGACTAGAATCGAGGTAAACCGAATGGAAGGGGCTTGTGCCTTCTTGTCTTGGTTCTTTTTCCTCCCGCAGCATCACAGGGCAGGCTCCCCGAGGGGCATATCGAAGGCGAGGAATATTTTAGTGCCCGCTCCCGCGGCTGTTTGGACATCCATTCTGTCGGCATTGCGTTTCATGTTGGGCAATCCCATTCCGGCACCGAAGCCCATGCTCCGCACTTCTTCGCTGGCAGTGGAGTAGCCCTCGGTCATGGCCAGTTCCAGATTGGCTATGCCCGGACCTCTGTCCTGGAATGTTAGTTCAACCCTGTCCTGGCTGAGTTCCATTTCAGCGGTACCGCCGCCACCGTGAATGGCGATATTCATCTCACCTTCGTACATTGCTATGACAATGCGTTTGACCAGGGCCTGATCCAGACCCAGCCTGGCCAGAACACGCTTGGCCTCGGTGGATGCCTTTCCCGCCGCGGAAAAATCCATGGATGGAATAGTAAAACTGAGCTTCACCGGCATCCTCTAGTCGATATCCCGCACGCCCCCGCCCCGCAAGCCCGCCTCGTAGAGCCTGCCGCAGGAGAGGAACATGGAGTACTTGGTCGTGATGATGGTCATACCCATTTCCTTGGCCATCTCCACCAGGTCGGGGGTGGGTTTCTTGCCCCTCACAAACACCACCACCTTGATATCCAATAAATCGGCGGTTCGCAATGCCTGGGGATTCATGAGCCCTGTAAGGAGAACTACTCTGTCCTTTACGAAGGCCATTACGTCGCTCATGAGATCGGCCCCGCAGGCCGAGTTCACATCCAGGCTTAAATGTTCCTCGCCGACAAAGACCTTGGCGTCCAGAATTTTAACTATTTCCTCGATTTTCATCGTTGTACCTCCACAGGTAAATATGAGCGTAGCGGAGCAGCCGGATGCTTTGCGGTCTGACGCCTTTGAGTAATTAGAGCGGCATCCTGCCCCTGAAGGAGCGAGCCAAGGTCAATCTATCGGCATATTCCAGATCTCCGCCCACGGGAATGCCTGTTGCGAGCCTGGTCACCCTGACTCCCTCCCGTTCCAGGACCTTGCGGATATAAAGGGCTGTGGTATCCCCCTCCACGGTGGGATTGGTGGCCAGGACGACTTCTTCAACGGGAATTACCGACTCTCGGGGCTGTTCGAAACCCTCGGGCATAGGCGCTTCTGGCACAATAGCGCGGCTCTCACGCAAGCGCTGAACTAAGGACGCGATGCGCAGCTTGTCAGGACCTATTCCGTCCAGGGGGGAAAGCAGGCCACCCAGCACATGGTAAAGGCCCTTGTACTCCCTGGAGGCTTCTATGGTAAGGACATCCTGGGGCTGTTCCACCACGCAGATAGTGTGCCCATCTCTTTCTGCCCCGGAGCAGACTGAGCAGGGATCGATTTCGGTATAGGAGCCGCAGATGGAGCAGAAATGTATTTCACCCTGCAGCGACGCTATGCGTTCGGCCAGTGCCTGGGCGTAACCCTGATCGGCCTTGAGAAGATGATAGGTCATCCGAAGGGCGCTTTTTCGTCCTATGCCGGGAAGCCGGGTAAAAAGAGATACGAGGTCCTCTATCGCCTTCATTTACCCGCCCCGAACAGGTCCCCCCCGCCGAAGCCCGGGGGAATGCCCATGCCGCCCATGTAGTCGGAAAGCTGATCGCGTATAGCTTCCTGCACGCGTTGCGCGGCATCGTGGTGGGCGGCACGGATAAGGTCCCCGATGATTCCCGGATCGGAAGGATCTACTATTTCCGGGGATATGATGCATTCGAGCATTTCCATGTCTCCCGACAGGGTAATCCTGACCATTCCACCGCCCGACTGGCCGGTGGCCCTGATGGCCGAGGCTCGCGCCTTGAGTTCGTTGGCCTTTGCCTGGAGGGCCTGGGGGTTTTTAAGGGCGTTCAGGAGATCGGATAATTCCATATAGTGTTTTCCTCTCTTTGCTTATAAGTCCTGGTCCGATATTTCCTCGACTCTGGAAGGACCGGCCACAGGGGTTTTCGCTTCGGTTGCTTCCTGGGGCGAGGTATCGATAAAGCCCGCATTTTTAGCCTTAAAAAGGCGCTCGACAAGGCTTATGGATTCTCGTTCTTTTTCGCTGAGACTCGGCTGGGGAGCAGGGGCCTCCCTGAACAGGGTTGTCGCCGAGCTAGCAGGCTCGGCAGCTGCGGGGGCAACAGGGGAGCTGTCTTTGTAATCCGGGATCTGGACATGGGGAGGCGGCAGGCTGGATTTGGATTGCTCATCTCCGAAAACGCCTATTTGGATTCGGCAGGGAGAGCCCAGGTTTTGGGCGAGTATTTCGGCGATTATACCGGAGAACTTTTCCAAAAGGTCGGCTTCCATCCTGGAGGAGGCCAGGAGGTGAAGGCTGCCCTGGTCTAAGCTCCAGGAGCGGCTTTTATTCATGGCTGCGGCCAGCATCACATTGCTCGAGCGGATTTGGTCCACCAGGGCGGTTTTAAGTCCTTGGATGTCCTGGGCATTGATGAGGGGTTTGGCTATTGCTACCGCTGCCACTGTCGGCGCCTTAGGTGCCGGCGTAGTGGCTGCCGTTACGGCTATCGTCGCGTTGGGGGCAGGCGCAGGCGCCGCGCCCGGGGCTGGGCTGGCGGCTATGTTTGAGGCTGGGCTGGTGGCCGCGCGGCCGGGCGAAGAGGTCATATTTTGCGCTACGCTGGCCGCCGCGCGGCTGATGGCAGGGGCAGTACTTGGCGCGGCGCTGGTTGCGTTTCGGCTAAATAAGGACGCCTTCGCAGCGCCCTGGACCGGACCGCCCTCCAGGTATTTCTTGAGGCGCTCCACCGAGGCGCTCAGCTCCCCGGGGGCTATGTAGTTCAGGATATGGGAAGCCTTGGCCACGGCCAGATCCAGTTCGTAGCGTGGGTCTATGCTCTCTTTGAGGTTCCTGTAGGCGGCGAGAAAGATGGACAAGAGCCTCTCGACCCTCTCGGCGCTCAATGTCTCTCCGATGCTTAAATCGAAGGATGAGAGGGGAGCTCCTAAAAGGCTTTCCCTGGTTATTCCATTCTTTAACAGCAGCAGAGCTCTGCAGTATTCCACCGTATCGGAGATGAACTGCTCGGGGGAGACTCCGCCTGAGAGTATTTCCTCCAGGGAGGCAAGGGAACCTGCGCTGTCTCCAGCCACAAAGCGGCCAAAAAGGCTGTTCATCCTGTCCTGGCCTACCAATCCCAGTTTTTCACGGATCAACACGGCACTAATGTTTCCTTCGGCGAAGGAAGCGATCTGGTCGAAGAGGGTATACGCGTCCCGCACCGAACCGCCTGACTCCCGGGCTATCCAGAGGAGGGCTTCGGGCTCGGCGGCAACCCCGATATCCGAGGCCGCGGACTGCAGAAGCTCCACTAAAATCTCGGGCTGCACCAACCTGAAGGAAAACTGCTGGCAGCGGCTCTTAATAGTGGCCGGAACCTTGTGGGGCTCGGTGGTGGCGAACATGAAGACCACATAGGGAGGCGGCTCCTCGATAGTCTTCAAGAGCGCGTTGAATGCGCTGGTGGAGAGCATGTGGACTTCGTCTATTATGTAGATCTTGTAGCGACTGGAATTGGGCGGAAAGAGGACTTCGTCCTTGATCTGCCTGACATTTTCCACCGAAGTATTAGAGGCGCCGTCTATCTCTATGACATCCAGGGAAGAACCGACGGCGATGGACTTGCATGAATCACAGACTCCGCAGGGTTGGGCTGTGGGTCCATTTTCACAGTTGAGGGCCTTGGCCAGGATTCTGGCCGTGCTTGTCTTGCCGCAGCCCCGTGGACCGGAGAAAAGGTATGCGTGGGCTATACGCCCTGTTTCGATGGACTTCTCCAGGGTTGCAGCGACGAACTGCTGTCCCGCGAGTTGCTCGAAGGTTTGGGGTCGTTTTCTTGTGGCGGTTACTTCGTAGGACATTGTGGTAAAAATAGCACGAGGGCTCCGGAGGGTAAAGCACTCGAAGCGCAGAAAGCCAGGCGCTCTGCGGCACCGCACCTTTCGAGTACCGTTGCTTCCTTCCGGACCTGGCGGGTTTCCCGACGGTTACGAGCACAGTGCCTGGCTTTCTGCGCTCAGAATGCTATGCGGAGAGAGAGGGATTTGAACCCTCGGTACCCTTACGGATACACGCGACTTCCAATCGCGCACCTTCGGCCGCTCGGTCATCTCTCCAAACTAAACAAAAACACCTTTCTCCGTCGCGGAGGCGCCGAAAATCGGTAAGGCGGAGAGAGGGGGATTCGAACCCCCGGAACCAATGAAGGTTCAACGGTTTTCGAGACCGCCCGATTCAGCCGCTCTCGCATCTCTCCAACGAAGAATGAGGCTAAGAGGATTCGAACCTCCGACCTTCAGATCCGCAATCTGAAGCTCTATCCAGCTGAGCTATAGCCTCGTGAAACGGAGAGGGGGGGATTCGAACCCCCGGTACCCTTTAGAGGTACAACTCCTTAGCAGGGAGCCCGATTCGGCCGCTCTCGCACCTCTCCAAAAAAACAGGAACGCTCGTCTTCGGAGCAGGGGGGATTCGAACCCCCGGAACCTCGCGGTTCAACGGTTTTCAAGACCGCCTCCTTAAACCCCTCGGACACCGCTCCACGGCAAAGAAATAAATGAATCGGCGAGAATCGACATTACGCGAAAGGTCCCCGATTGTCAAGGTCCGGCGATGAAGCGGCCCGCAGTGGAGGCAGCCAGGAGCCATGCCACGGTAGGTTTGTTGTTCAGCCAATAATAAGATCCTAGACATGATAACGAGGATCGACAGGATTCACTGGAGTGTGCGGTTCCATTAGTCCACCGATTAGAAAGTATATACAAAGTTGACTTGAATATTGGATATACAATGTTTATACTTTGCTCATGGAGGGGCTCATGAAAACCCTTGTTCAAAAATGGGGCAATAGCCTCGGTATCCGGATTCCAGCGCTCTACGCAAAAGAATTGGACCTGAAGTATGGAAGCTCGGTAGAACTGACCAGCGAGGACGGCAAACTAGTTATTATTCCAGAAAGAACGACCCTTGAATCGCTTATTTCCCAGGTAAGTGAAGAAAATATCCATACCTATGTAGACACCGGCTCTTCGGTGGGAAAAGAAGCATGGTAAATAAAACCTATACTCCAGAAAGGGGAGACCTTGTCTGGCTGGATTTCAACCCGCAGTTAGGGCACGAGCAAAGAGGTCGAAGACCGGCGCTGACGGTGTCCTTTACAGCGTATAACGAAAAAATCGGCTTGGCGCTGTTCTGTCCGATCACCAGCAAAGTAAAAGCTTACCCTTTCGAAGTCGCATTCGAGGGGGAAAAAATAAATGGCGCCGTACTCTGCGATCAGGTAAAGAGCCTGGACTGGCGGGAAAGAAATGTTGAGTTCATAGAAAAAATCGATCCAGAAAAAATGGAAGCGGTTATTGAAAAACTAGAAGTTCTGATTCGATAATCGCGGCTTGTAGACAGTATTCGACAGGGGCAATTCGAGAATAGACAATTTTACGGAGATTTAAAGTTAGACTTGAAATCTCCGTCGCTTAATAACTCTATTTTGTCTGAATTATTCATTCAAAACTTGGAAAACCAAAGCCCGAAATTGCCGCCCTTGATTCAGCTCGTAGAGAGAAAATGGAACATGTAGTTCCCGGCGCGAAATAGACAGAAAAATCATCCTGGCGCTTGTAGGTTTCGGTTTGCGAGGTGCGTTTTACCCAAAGTTTCTCGTTCTTAGTACTACTTTGCAGGCAATTTGCTTGCAAATTCATGAAACAAGAAGTAAGTTTCATCGTGAGGTGGCAAATGGCTACATTGCAAGTCCGGGATATCGATGACCGATTGTATACGACACTCAAAAATGCTGCAAAGCGAAAGAATCGCTCGATCAGCCAGGAGGTGGTGACCATGCTGGAAACGCACCTGAACTCGGATCAAAAACCTGCGGTCAACGCGACGCTGGAGTTTTTAAAGTTATCGGGAGCTTGGAAGGATGACCGAACTGCAAGCGAAATTGTAGCTGATATTGCAAACAGCAGGATTCAATCGGATCGATTTGGAGACAACGATGGCATATTTGATTGATACCGATATCATCATCTACAGCCTGAAAGGAGATCCCCGCGTTCACTCCTGGATGGAAAAGAATCAGAATATACCCAAATCGATATCGGTGATCACGTTTGGAGAATTGCTCTATGGAGCAAGAAAATCGAAGTATCCTGAGAAGAACATTGCCACGACGAATCGAATAGCCGAGCTGTTTCCCATAATCGAAGTAAACAAAGGGATCATTGAAGTATTCGGTATGATCAAGGTAAAACTGGAACAGGAAGGAACCAGGATAACCGACATGGATTTGCTGATTGCAGCCACTGCTATCTATATGGATTTAACATTGGTCACCAACAATACAAGTCATTTCAGCAGAATATGCGATGTGACTTTAGAGAATTGGGAAGAAGGCATTTGACAATTGCCCAGCCGGACGCCGTATTTTTTCTAATTCCTGGAAAACCGAAGCCAGGGGCTTTTTGCTTAAAAAAACTCGACACGATAACAAGAACACCAGAATTTACAGGAAAAATCATGAAAAATAGTATTAATTGAGCCAATTTCAAAAGTCTGTTTACTTTTGAAATTGGCTTTGTAGTTTCGTCCATTTTTATGCTAAAAGCATGAAAATGGACGAAACGTACGCACCTTAAAGGTAGCTTTTGCAAAACTCGCCTGACTTTTACAAAAGCCTCAATTATCTTCCATATATACAATAATTCCTGCCCTCCTGGTATCGTGTCTGAACTAATTATCTGCCTGCACTATTTCACACAACAAGGATCAGACGATCCGGGCAAAGTCGGGCAACGCAGCTATCGCCGCCTTTACCTCATCCTCGGGGTATTCGTAATCCTCAAGGAGACCGGCGAAGTAGTCGGCGTAGCCCTGGAGGTCGAGCATGCCATGGCCAGAGAGTCCGAAGACTATTACCTTTTCCTTGCCCTCTTCCCTGGCCTTCTCGGCTTCACGCACAACCTGGGCTACGGCGTGGCTGGTCTCGGGGGCAACCACCAGGCCTTCGGAGCGGGCAAAGAGGACGGCAGCCTTGAAGCATTCCAGCTGAGGCACGCTCGCAGGGTGCAGCAGCCCTTCTTTGAGCGCCATGGAAACCAGGGGCGACATGCCGTGGTAGCGCAGGCCGCCGGCGTGCATGGAATGGGGGATAAAGCTGTGACCCAGGGTGTACATGGGCAGATAGGGAGTCATGCCCGCCACATCGCCTAGGTCGTAAGAATACTTTCCTCTGGTCAGGCTGGGGCAAGAACTGGGCTCCACGGGAATTATCTCGATGTCGGCCCCGGCTATTTTGTCGGCAAGGAAGGGGAAGCTCAAACCCGCAAAATTGGAACCGCCGCCGGCACAGGCAATGATCTGGTCTACCTTTTTTTCGCCGAATACAGCCAGCTGTTTTTTAGTCTCCAGGCCGATAATAGTCTGGTGGAGCATTACGTGGTTGAGCACCGAGCCCAGGGCATATTTTGTCTTGCCAGAGGGATCGCTCACCGCTTCTTCCACCGCCTCACTTATGGCAATGCCTAAGCTTCCGGGCGAATCGGGATGGGCCGCCAGAATATCCCGACCGGCCTTGGTCTGGGTGCTGGGACTAGGTACACAGACACCGCCCCAGGTTTGCATGAGGAATTTTCGGTACGGTTTGTGGTCGTAGCTCGACTTGACCATGTAGATTTTGCATCCGAGCCCAAACTGTGAGCAGGCGAAGGAGAGAGCCGAGCCCCACTGGCCGGCTCCGGTTTCGGTGGTAAGATTTTCAATACCCGCAACCTTGTTATAGTAAGCTTGGGGCACTGCCGTGTTGGGCTTGTGGCTTCCCGCAGGCGAGACGCCTTCGTTCTTGTAATAAATCCTGGCTGGAGTTTTAAGTGCCTTTTCCAAACCATAGGCCCGATGAAGGGGAGATGGTCTCCAGCGGTAAAGAATAGCCAATACTTCTTGAGGAATATCGATCCAGCGATCAGAGGACATTTCCTGTTCTATAAGGTTCATAGGGAAAACCGCCGCGAGCTGATCGGGTCCTACGGGCTTTCCGTCGCCGCCCAAGGGGGGTGGTACCGGATGGGGAAGATCGGCGGCCAGGTTGTACCAGGCTGTGGGCATCTCATGTTCCTGCAGTTGAACCTTCGTCATCATACGCGCCTCCATGCTAACTCCGTGTGTTACTGTTTATAGAAACACATATAAACCACGAGAGCGGTGTTTCTGTCAATAGATACGATACATTTTTTTACAAAACCCTACAGCCATTCCTATCTGTCGGGGCTTTGGGCGCTCTCCTGGCATGGAATAATCCCGGAAAAGGCAATCGCCGATTATCTCTACCTTGAATCGGGCGAATGGGACTCAGGCCGGATGGAATCCATGCGTGGCAGGGGTATGCGGCCGATCAGGCCGAAGGGACGGTTGTGCTGTGAAATCCGAGGCGTTGCGATTGGCTAAATCTGCCCCAGATCCTGTGGCGGCTGGAAATCTTATCCGCGAATATGTCCAGGCCAGTATTTTGAGGAGCCGCCATGAATCCCGGGCCTTTGAATCTCTGTCATTCGTCGGTGGAACGGCGCTGCGATTTCTCTACAACCTTCCCTGATTTTCCGAGGATCTGGATTTTTCTCTCGAGACGGCTGAACTTTATGCGCCTGAAAAGTGGTTAAAAAAGCTGAAGTGAGATTTTGAGTTTCAAGGCTTTGATGCAGCTGTTACGTTCAACGATAAAAATGTCGTACAGGTCGCGTGGGTAAGGATAGCCAACCTGCTTTTTCCCGCTGGTTTGGCGCCTCAGAGAGAGCAGAAGCTTCTGATAAAGCGGGAAATCGATACAACACCACCAGCCGGCGCTCAGCTCGAAACAAAGATGGTGACCCGGCACCTACTCTTCGGTATTCGTCACCACAATCTGCCCTCATTGATGGCAGGCAAGATTTACGCCATGCTCACCCTTCCATATGCCAAAGGCAGGGACTGGTTCGATCTGCTGTGGTATGCAAGCCAGATTCCCGCCCTGGAACCCAACAAGTCGCTGCTTTCGAACGCCTTGGCGCAGGGAAACCCTGGCCATGACTCAGCGATTCAAGCTTCAGAATGGAAGGAAGCCCTCACCGCTAAGCTCGAATGCCTGAACCTCGAGGCGCTCCAAGCCGATGTGGAACCTTTCCTGGAGTGGCGCGAAGATAGTACCGCGCTCAATGAGGTTGCTCTGCGGGCGGCTATATCGAAATAAGGGAAGACAGGATCACGGGACGGCAGGATGAATAGGGAAAACCTCTCATCAACCTTGAGAGTATTGGCATCCTGTCTATAATGCCCACCACGGTAAAGCAGTGACGCGATCCGAAATCCGCTGGGGATAGCGACAACGACAAACGATGTAACCCTGCGATGTTCTATCCGCGTGGTCGACAATGAAACTCTCCAGATGCCGGGCGTCCTGCTTGGTCGGATTCTCAGTCCATTTTACCTCGATGGGGTAAAGCTCTCCCGTCCGCTCCACGATAAAATCCACCTCAGCCCCGCCCGAGGTGCGAAAATAGGAAAGACTACCCTCTCCAATAAAAGAAAGCCGCTTATAGAGCTCTATACCCACCCATTGCTCGAAAAGAGAGCCTGGATCCACCCTGAGCGTATCAGCCGAGAAAGAAAGGCCGGCCGCCGCGTTCCTGACCCCAAGGTCGAAGTAAAAGAAGCGGGGGCTCGACAAAACAGCCTTGCGAGGACTACCGGAAAAGGCGGGCACCATGAACCCCAGAAACATATCCTCAAGAAGTTGATAATGCGCCTTGATCGTTGGAGCTGAGAGACCCGTTTCCTTCGCAATACCGGCAAAATTGACAATCCTGCCCGATTCAGCCGCCGAAAAGGAGAGAAATCGAAGGAAGGGACCCCATTCCCTGATGCGCGTCTCCCTATGTAACTCCTCCTCGATATAGGCTGACGCATAGGTTTGCAGGAGATCCGCACGAAGGGATCTGGACGATGATTCAGTCGTGCTCTCGGTTGCGATTGCCGGGAGGTCACCGAAAATAAGTCGATCCTCCAGCGATCGGCGCGGGAAGAAAGGCAAGGGAGCCTCATCGTTCGCGGCTACGTTCCACAGGGCGGGAATCGCGCTGCCCTTTCCCAGCACGTCACCGGTCGGGTAGCCACGCAGCTCGATGGGGGCGTATTCCACGCTCATAAGCGGGTACAGATGATGGAGAATGCTTCTTCCGGGAAGGAGATTGCTGCCCGTCTGCCTCAAGCGCCGCGACGAGCTTCCGCAGAGGATAAACCGTGTACGCAGTTGATTGTCGAAGCGGCGCTTTTCATCATCGAAAATATACTGCACGGCATCGAAAAGCTCCGGAACCGTCTGCGCCTCATCGATAAAGACGCAGCGGTAGGAAGAAACCTGCGGAAGCGATTGGTACAGCTCTATTAAAAGTCCCGGCCGCGACGTAAAGCGGGCTCTCTGCAAAGGATCGGAGAGGTCGAAGATGAGGGCGTCCTCGGGCAGGAGGCTCCTTATCAGAGTGGATTTACCTGTTTGGCGGGCGCCAAAAAGAATATGGACAAAGGGCTGCCTCATCTTCTGTGCAAACAGGTGAGAAAATGCCCTTCTGTAGTGATTCATAAAGTTATGATATTGTTTTAGTCAAGAAATGTAAAGTATATGTTTACTACAAGATAATCGGATGGGCAGGATGTATCAGTATGCCCGAAGAGGGAGTCGAACCCTCGTCTCCGCCGACAAAGCACGCGGACGCTTCCCAAGGCGGTATTCATTCCCGCTTACGCCATTCGGGCCTATACATTAATTTAAAACATCTTCCTTCGCTAATTCATCTTCAAGCGCTTTTTGCACGAACTGATTCAATGATAATCCCATCTTGACTGCCGTTCGTTTCGCCTTTTTATGTAACTCGGGCGGAATTCGTACATTGAAACTGCCCTTGTACGATTTTTCGGCATTCTTGCCGTTTCTTATGCATATATCGAGATAATCCTCAACAGATTCCTGGAAAGCGGTCTTGAGTGCGTCAACGCTTTTTGCCTCAAAAGAAACCAGGTCTTCTATCCCTTCAATTTTACCATAAAAAACCTCATCCTCGGCGCAATAGTGCACGGATCCCATATATTCTTTGTAGGTAAGTACGTCTTTCATACTATCTCCAGTTCTTCCCGTACCAGATCTATTTGATACATCTTCAGTTTGTGACCTGGGATTTAAATTATATATCGGCTGCATTTTCGAATAAATACTTTTCAAAGAAGACAGGGTACCGCGATGCACAGGACGTATGGGAAAAATTTTAAGGGAAACAAGAGCCGGTTCAGGAACGGGAAGGTTTGTGATGTTTTTACTGGATATAAATATATGTAACTACATTATCGATAAAAATCCTCGGTCAGTTGTCGAGAGAATAATGCACTATAAGCCTAACCAGATCATGCTCTCCGCTATATCGATAGGTGAGCTTGAATACGGCGTGTCGAAAGGCAAAAACAGGGAACGCAATAGAATCGCATTGATCGATTTCGCCTCCGGATTCGATATAGTTCCGTTTACCGATTCCGATGCTGAAATATTCGGAATCATACGAGCGGATCTCGAACGAAAAGGTCAAACCATCGGATCGTATGATATGCAAATTGCCGCACAGGCTATTTCCCGTGGTCTAGCATTGGTGACGAACACTACCAATGAGTTTGAAAGAATAAAAGGATTGAAGCTAGAAAATTGGGTATAGGGAAAGCAGCCAGGAATACATGAAATCAGGATCAACAGGACTTATAGCTCAACTTATCTTTCTTCTCTTCTCTTTTCCAAAAGCGTTTTTCTGTTGATCCTGCTGATCCTGGCGTCCTTTCTGGTCTGAAAAGGGGCCAACCACGTTTTCAACCGTCTTCAACTCAGGGGGCAGTCCCCGCTCAGTACAAAAACTTCGAGCTTGCTCCATCCACCAACACGGTCTGGCCGCTTACGTAGGAGGCGGCAGGGGAGAGAAGGAAGGCGCCCATCTTGCCAAATTCCTGCACTTCGCCGATACGCCCCAAGGGAATGGCAGCCTCACGCTCGGCCTGGCGCTTTTCGGGGGTTTTACCCGCTGAAGAAGCCTCGTGAGCGATGAGTTTGACCAGGCGCTGGGTCATTATGTTGCCCGGGGCAATGTTATTGACCCGCACACCATGGGGGCCTAATTCCACTGAAAGAGCCTTGAGCAGGCTGGACACACCGGAGCGCATCACGCCGGAGAGAATGAGCCCAGGCCAGGGTTCTTTGACCGAACTGGAGGTGATGGCGAGGATGGATCCCTTCTGTGACTTGATGG
>CAZHFN010000033.1:0-22540 GCA_964531105.1 uncultured Treponema sp.
GATCGCTTCATAGAAGAAAATTCAGCGTTAGGCGATCTTGTAGTGACTCGTGACATTCCCTTTGCAGAACGACTGGTGGAATCGGGCATCGCGGCTATCAACGATAGAGGGGAGCTTTTCACTAAAGATAGTGTCGCGGAACGCAGATCGTTGCGCGACACCGCTGCGGAGCTTCGCTTTCAAGGCCTCGTACCGGCATCACCCAAGGGCACGCAGAGAACTGCCAGGGAAACAAAACGTTTTGCCGACGGTCTGGACAGGGCGCTGGCGGCACTGCTTAAGAAATGAGCTTGTTATAAAAGAGGTCCATCAATTTCCTTGCTGTGTTTTGTTAAATCGCGGCGATTTGCGTTCAAGCCATTTTGCCACAGGCTTTTTTACCAAAGGAATCAGATTTAAAAGCAGGCTGTATTTTTTCCTGATCAAGGAATGCCAGTCCTCAATTGAATGCCGTTGATATGCCAATAATTTTTCGGTATTTTCAGTATCATACCAGTCCAGATAGTAGGCGTTACAATCCTCAGGAAACAGCGCTCTGTCAGGAAATTCAAGTCCTAAGGGTTCAAACAGGCTCTTGATAAGCCCCCGCACCGTGGTCTGACATCCTTTTTGACTTCCCCCTGCAACAAAACCTTCCAGTCCACGCATCTGCATGGAGGTCAGCATTTTCTCCGCTGCTGACACCAAGGCATAGGCCACATCTATATCGAATACTATTTCACAGCGAGCGTCCAATGGCATATCGAATAAAATTTTTACCATGGATAAAATACTGGCCATATTAGGTACCGTGGGTATGACAGCCGAAAGCCTAAGGACACAGTACGGAAGCCCCGATTCCTTTATCAATGATTCGGCTTCAATTTTAGTGCTGGAGTACACATCGGATGCTGACAGAAGGGCATTCGGTCTAACGGGTGGTTCTCTATCCTGCGTATGCCCCATGACGCTCGCTGACGACACTTCGATAAAAGCTGTTTCAGCCTCCGATTCCTTTAGCACTCGTATAAGATTCGCCGTTCCTTCCACATTCACCGCTCTGCATAGTTCGGGTTTTTCTTCGCTGACCGGGGGAAGAATGGCCGCCATGTGGATGACTGCATCCTGATCTAAGGCCGCTTTTTTGACTTCATCATAATTTCTGATATCGCCTAATATAACCCTTACCCCGTGGGCGGCAAATTTTTTTTCAAGCCTGGAGTTCCTTTTGCTTGGCACATCGAAAACAGTAATCGCATAACCTTTCTTGAGGCACTCTTCCACAACCAAGAGGCCAATATTGCCAAAACCTCCGGTTACAAGTATTTTCACTTTTTTCCCTTTTATAGAACAGCGATTCACTCGAGAACGACATCGGCGGGGCTCGGTTCAGGGCTCTCGATTGTCGTTATCTCAGGCTCAACTATTAGAGGCTCTTCCAGTATCCCTGCAGACTCAGCCTCAAGATCGGCCGAATCCGTCTCCTCCGGAAGGACATCATTCTCTTCATCGACCGGTACTGAATCCTCCCCCTCGATAAAAGCCTCTTCAAAACCAGGCTCCGGGGACTCTAGCAAAGTATCAGGCAGAATGCTCGGTTCGGGAGCGATAGTATAGGGGCTCACAAAGCGCCTTGTGAGATAGGCATACCGCTCTCTCAGGATGGCTGACTTGCTCAGGCTCGAAGGCGTGTACTTGATGGGCGAGGAAAGCAGCGCTATGAGCCTTGCCGCCTGATCCCGGCTTAAAGAACGTGTCGACTGGCTATAATAATGCTTCGCGGCGGCCTCGATCCCGAAAATCCCCTTACCCCATTCGGCATAGCCGAAATAGAGTTCCAGAATTCTGTCTTTAGAAAGGATCAACTCCAGTTCCAGGGCTGCGATGACTTCGAAATACTTTCGCACGTAACTTTTTTCCGGCACGAGGAAGAGGGTTCTGGCCACCTGCATGGTGAGGGTGGATCCGCCGTATAGGGGCTTCCCCAGCCTCGCGTTCACTTCCCTGGCTCGCTTGAAGGCTTCCATGTCGATGCCCCGGTGTTCGTAGAATTTGCCGTCCTCCACCGCCACGAGCATGGAGCGGACAAAGACTGGTATGGTTTTCAGCTTGACCGGTATAGGCTTTTGCAATTCCCATTTGTAGCCTATGGAACGGTAGGGCATTAAAACTATAAAAGCTGGATCCTTGTACTTGTATACCAGGATACTGAGAGAGGTAATGAGTATATAGATAATGTGAATGAGGATAAAAAGCTTGAGGAGGATAAGAAAAACTCTGAGCGGCCATGCCGGCTTAGCCTTGCCCGCCTTCGAAGGACCAGCCTTTAGCATTTTTGTCCGCAAGGCCGCGAAGCTCGGTAGTTTCATGTCGTACTGAAGTATAGCGGAAAAAAAGGGACCCCGTACAGCTACGGGGTCCTTGAGAAGTTTTGCGTTTACGCGGTCTTAAGGCGCTGCTTCTAGGCAGTGCCTTAAAGACCGAACATCATTAACCCAGCGTTTTCCCGAGTCTATTCGCAGCTCAGGCAGGCCTGTTTGCCAGCCTCAATCGCCTTGATGTTCATTGGGATCAGGTGATGCTTGGAAGGCGGGAAGAATGTCTTCAGGATTTCATCCGCATGGTCCAGTTTCACCGCTCCAGTGGTCTGGCTCAATGCCCCCATCATTACCATGTTGGCAATTCTGCCATCACCGATCTTTTCCGCAATATCATTGCAGGGAATATGGAGAATCTTGGCGTCTGGCCTGTTAGGATCGGTCTTGACCAGGCTGGAGTTGAGGAGGATAGTACCGCCCTGGGCGCATTTTTCCTCGGCGATGTCCACCGAATCCTGGCTCATGATCACCACGGTGTCGGCTTTGGCGACTATGGGGCTCGCTATTTCCTTATCGCTGACCATTACCGAAGCCCGGGCTATGCCGCCTCGTTTTTCAGCACCATAAAAGGGAAAGAAGCTCACGGTAAGGCCTTCTTTCATGGCGCAGTACACCCACATCTGGCCTAGGGAAATAACACCCTGACCTCCGAATCCGGCAATATAAGTTTTCTCTGTCATCTGCGCGCTCCTTTTCAGTTGCCCGCGCCCGCGGGGGCCGCGGCCGTCGACAGCGTATTTTTGATTTCGCCCAGCGGGTAGAAGGGGATCATGTTCTTCTCCAGCCAGTCTATGGAGTCATGGGGAGACAGTTTCCAGTTGGTAGGGCACTGGGAAAGAATCTCCACCATGGTGAAGCCCTCGCCCCGCATCTGGGCTTCGAAGGCAGTACGGATCATCTTCTTGGTCTTCTTGATGTTAACCGGATTATTCACCGCACCTCGGGCCAGATACTTGGTACCGCCCAGGGATGAGAGGAGTTCACAGACCTTGATGGGGTAGCCCATGCCTGCTTCCCCGGGATCTCTGCCCAAGGGAGATGTGGTGGCATACTGGCCTACGAGGGTCGTGGGGGCCATCTGGCCACCGGTCATACCGTAGATAGCGTTGTTGACAAAAATAGTGGTGAACTTTTCGCCCCGGTTGGCCGCATGGATGATCTCTGCGGTGCCTATGGCGGCAAGGTCGCCGTCGCCCTGATAGCAAATCACCAAGTGATCTTTCAAGTTACGCTTGATGCCGGTCGCTGCCGCTGGAGTCCGGCCGTGGGCGGGCTGCACCGAGTCAAAGTCGAAATAGTACTCGGCCCAGATTGAGCAGCCAACAGGATTGGTGATGATGGACCTGTTCTGCAGACCCATTTCGTCTATTACCTCGGTAATGATTCTATGGATGACACCATGACCGCAGCCGGGGCAGTATTTGGATTGAATCGATACAAGGCTTTTAGGATGCCCATATAGTAATTCCATTGTTCTCTCCTTCGCTTTAGCGCCAGGCCTTTAGGCCTTTATAAATCGCTCGGCCGCAGCGAGGACTTCTTCCTCGTTGTGAATAATGCCACCGGTCCTTCCATAATGGGCTACTGGGGCCTTGCCGTTAACCGCGAGCCTGACATCCTCCACCATCTGACCCATGCTCATCTCCACTGAAAGGAACCTGCGTCCTTTTTTCTCGGCCAGGGCGGCTAATCTTTCGTAGGGGAAGGGCCAGAGGGTTATGGGGCGGAACAGGCCGATTTTCAGGCCTTTGGCCCTGCCTGCCTGAACCGAACTCATGGAGACACGGGCCGAAGCGCCATAGGCCACGAGAATGATGTCAGCATCCTCTACCTGCATTTCCTCGTAGCGGCATAGTTCTTTCTTGACCATGTCGTAGTGGGCTTCCCGCTTGAGGTTAGCTTTTTCCAGAGTGGCCGGATCCAGGTTCATGCTGCTCACGTGGTTGTTGGGCCGTTTGTCTCTAGCCTGGTGTCCCACAGCCCAGGGTTTTCTGGGCAGGGAAGCCATGTCCACCGGTTCGGGGAGGACTACCGATTCCATCATCTGTCCGATGAGGCCATCGGCCAGGACAAGGACGGGAATTTTGTACTTATCCGAAAGGGCAAAGGCCTCATAGGTGAGATCCGCCGCCTCCTGCACTCCCTTGGGAGCCAGGACGATGGTGTGGTAATCACCATGGCCGCCGCCTCTGGTAGACTGGAAATAGTCGCCCTGGGCTGGGGTTATTCCGCCAAGGCCGGGACCTGCCCTGGCCACATTGACGATAACCGCCGGCAGGTCCGCTCCGCAGAGATAGGATATGCCTTCCTGCTTTAGGGAGATGCCGGGGCTGGAGGAACTGGTCATGGCGCGGACGCCTGTAGCCGCCGCTCCGTAGACCATATTGATAGCCGAGACTTCGCTTTCGGCTTGGATGAATACCCTGCCTGCCGCGAGCATGTTGGCTGCCATGTAGGCGGTCAACTCATTCTGGGGAGTGATTGGATAGCCGAAATACGAAGCGCAGCCTGCCCTGATGGCGGCCTCTCCGATTGCTTCGTTGCCTTTCATGAGGCGGATATCTTTACTCATTGTCGCCTCCTTTAAAATTTATAGACTGTGATCGCCACGTCGGGGCAAACTTGGTAGCAATTGCCGCAGGCGATGCATTTTTCTGGCGCTATCACCGATGAGGGATAGTAGCCCCAGGAATTGGGTTTTGTCTCCGGACCGAGTGTCTTGGTGGGACAGGCGCGGACGCAGAGCAGACAGCCCTTGCACCGCTCCCTGTCGATGACGGGTTTCCCCTTGTTGGCCATGGCTAACTCCTTGTGCTCTCGCTAGGCCATGCTGCGCCCGATCAGGGCTGCAAGGGCTATCGAGGCTAATTTGGTCTCCGCGGTATCGGCGCGGCTGGGGAGCACGACGGGTTTCGCCGCGCCCATGACAATGCCCGCTCCCTTGGCCTGGGCCAGGTCGAGCAGACACTTATAGAGAATATTTCCGGCTTCTATATCCGGAACAATGAGCACATCGGCATCGCCAGCAACATCGGAGACAATGCCCTTTATCTTGGCGCTTTCGGCGCTTATGGCGTTATCCAAGCCGAAGGGTCCGTCGACAATGCAAGCTTTGATTTGTCCTCTGCGGTTCATCTGGGTAAGGAGGGCTGCCGTGGCTGTGCAGGGCATTTTATCGGGATACACCTTCTCTACCGCAGCAAGGAGGGCGACCTTGGGGGTCTTCACTCCCAGAACCTTGGATACGGCTACCGTGGAATTGATAATGTCCACGAAGCAGGAAAGATCGGGGGCAATATTGAGACCGCAATCACTGAGCACGAAGAGCTTGTGATAGGTGGGCACTTCGATGACCGCCACATGGCAGGCGAGCCTGCCGGCATTTATGCCCGTCTCCTTGTTGAGCACGGTCTTAAGAAGGGGGGCTGTATCGATGATTCCCTTCATGATGAAGTCGGCCTTGCCGTCTCGCACAAGTCCGACGGCTATGGTCGCGGCGTGGTAGATATCCTTGGCCGACAAAATTTCGAAGGCGGAGATGTCGACGCCGGCTCCATCGTTAGCCTCGGCGGCGGCTGCCGTAATCGCTCGGGGATCTCCCACGAGGATCGGAGTGGCAATGCCTGCCTTGTAGGCTGCTGTTGCGGCCTCCAGCACCGATGATTCCTGGGCGGCGGCCACGGCCAATCTGGCCCTTCCTGCGGCGGCCGCCGCCTGGATAATTTCTCCTATGTGATTCATGGCTGGTACTCCCGTGGTTCAATACCGCCCGACAGGACGGCGAATCCTGCCTGGGCCAGGGCTTCCAGCTCACCCTCGCCCGGATAGACAACGATGGGAGCTATGAATGAGCACATGGAAGTTATGCCTTCCACTATTCCCTTTCCGTAGGCGATGCCTCCCGTCAGAATTACCGCGTCCACCTTGCCTGATGCAGCGGCTGCCAAGGCCCCAATGCTCTTAGCCACCTGATAGATGAATGCATTGTAATAGAGCGTTGCCTCGGGATTTCCTTCAGCATGTCCTTTTTCTACAACCCTCATGTCATTGGTGCCTAAGAAGCTTACCATGCCGCCTGCACCGGCTATGAGTCGACCCACCTGCTTCTCGCTGTACTGTCCAGAAAAACAGAGCTTGGCCAGGGCTCCGCTGGGAAGGGTGCCCGATCGCTCGGGACTGAAGGGGCCATCGCCGTTTAGTGCATTGTTCACATCCACTACTCGACCCTTCTGGTGCAGGCCGACTGAAACACCGCCGCCCAAGTGGGCAACGATGATATTCAGATCCTCGTAAGCCCTTCGCTGCTCAGCCGCATAGCGGCGTGCAACGGCTTTCTGGTTAAGGGCGTGGAATATGGATATTCGTTTAAAAAGTATGTTGCCCGACACCCTTGCCAGGTCGGAGAGTTCATCCACTACCACCGGATCGGCTATAAAGGCAGAAATGCCTAGCGATGCGGCGATGTCGTCCGCTATGAGAGCGCCCAGATTGGAAGCGTGCTCGCCGTAGACTGCCTCGCGGAGGTCTTTCTTCATTGCATCATTGACCTTGTACACGCCGCCTGGAATAGGGTGCAACAACCCGCCCCTACCCACCACCGCGGCTAATTGGCCAAGATCGAATCCGGCAGTTTTAAGCTCTTTGAGGATAGTATCCCTGCGAAATTCATACTGAGATGCCACGGTCTTGAAAGGAGAAAGCTCATCGGCGCTATGACTGAGGCTTCGCTCTAAAATCCTGGATTCGGTGCTGAACACCGCCATCTTGGTGGAGGTGGAACCCGGATTTATGACGAGAATGGACGGATTCATCGATTCCTTCCTTGTCGCTGTATGGTTACCTAGTATAGCACTTCCTCGCCGCTTGGCAAGTGGTTTTTTACATTAGATGAAAAACGATTTCAAATTTTGAAACAGATAGAATTAAGGGGAGATATAAAAAGACCGCCTCTATCAAGGCGGTCCTTTACTGGTGAAAACAGCGAGAATCAGGTTACTCTGGTCTTGTGCCGATTGAGTCTTCTCTTCTTCTTTCTTTTGTGTGTCGCTATTTTCTTGAGTTTTCGTTTTCTACCACAGGGCACGACGATTCTCCTTGCATACATTTGGTGCGAAATGAGCCTCTTTCACCGCGCAACAGCGGCAATAGTACACGGATACGATATCATCGTCAATACACCGTTCAATGCGGTGATCTGAATAAAATTTTTTACCGGAAATTACTGTGCTACTTGCCTTTGCCCGCTGCCTTACGGGAAGTGAGCCTGTCTATGACAATGTTCACTTCCGCCACGAGGATACCGGTAAAGCGCTCAATATTATCGACAATAAACTCCTGGAGGGCGTGGGCGTTGGATGCCAGTTTGGTGCCAAAGGGCACTTCCAGTACCACGGTGATCCTGTAGCCTTGCGTGTCGTCCCGTATGGCCAGGCGTTTCACCTTCACCGAGGAGTCGTACTCGTCCACGCAATGAACCACCATCTGCGAGAGGGCCGCTTCCGAGATGGCCACCCTTCCCCGCTTGGTATATTCTGGCCGCACCACTGCCTTTTCATAGATTTTAGGCAGGGAGGCGCCGGAGCCAAAGCTCCGGCGCAGAAAGACGCGGACGCTGTCGTAAAAAATAGAAGGATAGTTGCGGCGAATCTCCAGGGCAGGTACGGGTATGACATGCTTCCCTTCTATCTGCCTGGACTGCATAGCCTTTTCTATCTCGGCCTTGGTGGCGATATCCTCAATTTTAATGGTCTTGAAGGGCTGGGGTATCTGAAGCCTTTCACAGATCCGTTGTACCATCTTTTCGCTGGTGCCTATGACAAGGATCTTTCTGAAGCGTTCTCTCTGAAGAGCTTTGGCCACCTCATCCCTGTGGGGCTTATCGTGGAAGAGGGCTGTCTTGACCGCCCCCAGATAAAGCGCTTCCTTTTTGGCTGACTTTCCTGCAATAAGCTGGTCTCCCTGGATGAGGAGGCCATCGTCGATTATCATCTCGATCCCGTACTTCTGGGCTACGAGCTTAGCCCTGAAGCTCTTGCCTGTTCCGGTAGAACCCACCAGGGCGTATACCCTTACTCCCCGGAAAAACCAGAAGAGGATCTTGAATAATCGCATCATGTGTAAAAGACACTATAGCGGCAGGATAGGCCTTCGTAAAGAGCGCGCTACTGTCGTATACTGGAGCAAAGGAGTCCTCATGTCGATGATTTATCATCCCGCCACGGGTTTCAATGTCGGAGATCCTTCGGTCCTTCCAATTAATCAAGATAATCTTCCTTCGGTTGAGGAATTGAGGCGCAGCGCCGAAACCCTGATTCTATCGGCTTCGGGATGGCGTAAGGTCTTTGCCTACCCTGGACCTGAAGATCAGTATGCACCCTGGTCAGAAGACAGGGAGGCTGATGATTCTCTCTCCGAATCTCTAAGCCCGGCCGATCTCCTGCTCTCAGGTCTGATGGCCGAGGTATTTGGGCGTACAATTCTCGATGCGGCCGCGGGTAGGAAAAAACCGGCTGTTTTGCTGGGAATCGACTCCCGGCCCACAGGACCGGCCATAGCCGACGTTTTTGCCCGGGTGCTCATAGGCCTCGGTCTGGATGTGCGGTATTGCTTTATCGTCGCGGCCCCGGAGATCATGGCCTATGCCGGCAAGGCTGGCAGTCTGCCGCTGGATCATCCGGAGAGAGCGGAGGGCTTTGCCTATATTTCGGCCAGCCATAATCCACCGGGACATAACGGGGTCAAGTTCGGTCTTGGAAAGGGTGGCGTGATGAGCGCCGACGAAATAGCTCCACTCATCGCCCAGCTCAAAATCTTGCTGGCCTCGGAAGATGGGGTTTCCCATGCATATGCCCTTATTGCAGCAGCTGATTCCAAGGTTCTGGCCGAATGCTTTGAACGCTGCGGGGAATACAAGCGCCGCTGTCAGTCGGCCTACACCCTTTTTGCCCACGAAGTGATCACAGGCTGTGAAAGTCTGGAAGAGCAAGGTGCATTTCTGGACAGGCTGGCCGATGCATGCAAAAGCAGACCGCTGGGCATACTGGCCGAACTCAACGGCTCGGCCCGGGCTCTTTCCATAGACAGGGACTTTTTTACCGGTATTTCAGTACACAGCGAATTTCACAACGACAGGCCTCGTCAATTCACCCATCGCATCGTGCCCGAGGGTTTGAGTCTCCAAAAGGCTATAACCCTGCTGGAAGAAGCTCATACCAGGAATCCTTGTTTCCAGCTCGCGTATGTCCCGGACTGCGACGGCGACCGGGGCAATCTGGCGTTCTACGATAAAACTCTCGGCGAGGCGCGGATCCTCGAAGCCCAGGAAGTCTTTTCCCTCTCCTGCCTCGCCGAGCTGGCAGGGCTGGCCTCAAAGGGAACTGCTGCCCCGGTCGCCGTGGTGGTAAACGACGCTACCAGCGCCCGCATTGAACGCATAGCCGGATTTTTCGGCGCCAAAGTGTTCAGGGCAGAAACCGGGGAAGCCAATGTAGTAAGCCTGGCCGAATCCCTGCGCAGGGAAGCTTGGGTGGTGAGGATTCTGGGCGAAGGCTCCAATGGCGGAAATATCACCCATCCCTCCAAGGTCAGGGATCCTTTGTCCACGCTCGGAGCGATGATCCGTCTATTGAGAAGCGAAGACAGTCTCCAGTCCCCCGGACTTTTCAGACTCTGGCTCCAGGCATCGGGGCAGGAATCTGCCTATATTCCCGATTTCGACCTGGCAGATATAATCGCCACACTGCCTGAATGGATCAGCACCAGTGTTTTCGAGCCCCGGGCGGCCTTGCGGGTGCAGAGCCAGGACAAGTCGGCGCTCAAGGCCAGCTACGCCAGGATTTTCCTCCAGGAGTGGGAGAGCAGAAAAGCTCAGCTTGCACAAAAATTTGGAATAGTATCCTGGAAGGCTCTGGCCACTAAGGGCACCAGGGAGTTTGAAGTGGGTGCCGACTTCGCGGCTTCTGGTTCGGGAGGCTTGCGGATTCTCCTAGAGGGCTCCAATGACCTGGTCCGTGGATTTTTATGGATGCGCGGTTCTGGAACCGAGCCTGTATTCAGGATAATGGCCGACTTGGAAGCGGGTAAAAGAGCCGATGAGGAGTATCTTTTGGCCTGGCACGAGGGGATGGTGAGGAAGGCCGACAGCCTTGTGTAAATATGGTCCTTCGTGTAGGATTGGCCCAGCATTAAGGAGTCAGGATGGGTATTCGCGGAGAGCTTTTTTCCACACGTTTCGCCTGTGATGGCAGAACCTATTTTTTCAATGTCAAGCAGAACAGAAACGGCGACGTGTTCCTGAGCATCGTGGAAAGCAAGCCTTCCGAAGGCGAAAGCTACGACAGGCGCTCTATTGTTGTCTTTGGCGAACATATGGAAGAATTTCTCAAGAATTTCCAGACCGCCATAAAATATATGGACAAGACCGGCTTTAAAGTAGATACAGGCCGCCCCAGCCAGCACGAGGAGCATCCCCGGAGCGAACGATCCTCCGGATTCAGGGAACAGCGACCTGAAAAAAGCGAGCAGGGCAAGAAGTATGTGCTACGCTCCAGGCCCGAGCGCCCCCGAAGCGATTCTGATGAAGGGAGAACCTCATATACTCCCCGCAGCGCCTCAGGTCCAAGATCCGCCTCGGCATCCCGCGCTCCATCCTCGTCACGCTATGCTTCTGCACCAAGGGGCAGAGCTCCTGGCCGGAAAAGCGAAACAGATTCACCTCGCCAGGAAAGAAGCAGCAGCGCACCGCTCAAGCGAATTGTGGTAAGAAAGACCAAGAAACCCGGCAGCTCGGACTAAAACGTTTTTTAGACGGTGGGAGAGGCGAAACCGGGTCTCGCCCATAGCGAAGGGCCATACTTTACAATCGCATTCCTATGTTCTCGTGTAGGATATCCCTTATGACGGATAAATCCGTATTCGGGCTGTATCCCGTCCAGGCGCAGCATCAGCCTATCCCGGGAAACTTTGGCCATTATGGAAGCCGCCATTATTGAAGGCTGAAGGGCATCGCCTCCTATGAGCCCTACACAGGACTGTCCAAGATCGGGGCAGTTGTTCCCGTCCACAAGTACCAGATCCACTTCCAGACTTAAGGCCAGGTAGGCTCGCCTCATCGCGAGAAGACTAGCCATGAGGATATTGATATGCCCAATTTCCTCCCAGGTAGCCCAGCCCACCGACCAGTCCAGGGATCTTTCCTTAATGATTTCGTAGGCATTTTCCCTTTGCTTAGGGCTTAAGGCCTTCGAATCGTCCAGTACATTGAGGGGAAAATCAGAAGGCAATACGACCGCTGCGGCACATACCGGACCTGCGAGCGGACCTCTCCCCGCTTCATCAATGCCGCATATCGCAGGAAGCGGCAGCGAAATAGAGCCCAAATCCTCTGCCCTAAGAATTGTTTTCATGCCCATGCTCCAATAGAAGCTCAACGGAAGTGCCGGTCGGCCAGAGGGACTTTCCCCTTCGGCACAATACTGCCTCGCAAAGCATCCAAGCCGGCTTCCAGGCATATATTTGTGTAGTAATAAACCGCCAACACAGCTTTAGCCCAGGGTGCGTGGGCTGCATGAATGGGCGATAGTACCGAAATGATCGCCACATCCACGCCAGCTTCGTGGGCTGCGGCCGCAAACTGCATTCCGGCCCTGTTGGCCACGCAGACAATGGCCGCAGAACAACCGCGAAGGGCCTCTTTGAAGGCCGCCAATTCTTCAGGACGCGCATGCTGCTCAGGCCTGTAGGAAAACTGAAAACTCTTCGAATCAGGATAGCGCTCTCTGCCCAACGTAATAAAATCACCAAAGGGGCTGGCTATCAGCACCTTGCCTTCAGGTAAAAAAGGCAGCCTCACAGACCGGCCCACTATGGATACGCTGCGCCTGGCCAAATCCCTGAAGAAGGCTACAGCCTCCGGATCGGGAAGCCTTGAGAGGGCAGTCTCAGAACTTGGAACCACCGCCTTTCGGCCTTCTACACCAAGATAAAGCAGCTTGAGCATGAGAATCCTCTGAACTGATTCCGTCACCCTCGCCCTTAAGGCATTATCGTTCTTCATGCTCGCCAGAAGTCCTTTCCAAAGCTGGCTGTTCTCATCAGGCGCGACTGAAAGCAAAAGCATGTCGTTGCCTGCCCGCAGAGCCTTGAGGCAGGTTTCCAGTATGCCCTCCTCTCCAAGCGCTCCGGCCATGTAAAGATCGTCGGTGATCACCAGTCCCTTAAAACCCAAAAGATCTCGTAGATAGCCTTCGAGCATCTCCGAAGAGAGTGATGCCGGCTCATCGCCTGAAATTTTCGGGAAGGCCAGATGTCCGCTCATGATAGCCGGAAAGCCCGCCCTGGAGTATGAAAGGAAGGGCGCCAGTTCTCTTTCTATGAAAGTAGTCCTGTCTATCTCGATTCGAGGCAGTATTCCGTGGGAATCTAGAGGAGTGGCTCCATGACCGGGGAAATGTTTGGCCGTGGGAATCACGCCTGCATCCAGCGAGCCTCGAGCCCAAGCGAGCCCTAATCGGGATACAAGGGCTGGATCATCGGAAAAGGCTCTTGGGCCAATAATGGAACTTTCGGGTACTGTAGCCACATCGATATCCGGGGCAAAGTTCATGCTGATGCCAAGATTCCTCATCTCCCTGCCGATGTAATATCCTGAGAGGTAGGCATCCCTACTCGATGCAGTAGCTCCAATGGCCATATTGCCCGGTGATTCGGTACTCTTCCCCTTAACGTGGCGTATCCAGCCCCCTTCCTGGTCTGTAGCCACCAGAAGTGGTATCGCCTGTTTCTGGCTCAAGGCAGACCGCTGAAAGTCGGCGATCGCGTGTACAAGTGCTTCGGTGTTTTCCGAATTACGGCCAAAGATTTTTACACCGCCAAGTCCCCGGGTGGAAATCCAACTGAGAAGTTCCTTGGGTGCTTCTATACCGGGATAGCCTAACATGAGAATTTGCGAGAGCAGCTCCTCGTCGCTCATGGCAGCAACAATCTCATAAGCCCTAGACTCTGCCCAAATCCCTTTCAGGGCTTTGGGATAAAATTCACCCAGCGGTGAGCCCCAGAAAAGCTCAGGGGAGGAAGGCGAAATTTTTTGAGCATGAAGCCCGGCCGGACCAAATATGAGCATCAGGAAGCCCAGGGCCAGAATGACTCCGGAAAGCCGCCGTCTAGCGATAGGCGGCACCTCTTGTTTCATCGATATACTGGGAAGCGGCATGAGCTGCAATCGCCCCATCGGAGCAGGCCGTTACTATCTGCCTGAAAGGAGAGACTCGAACATCGCCGGCGGCAAAAAGTCCGGGAATGTTCGTGGCCATCTTATCATCGGTGATCACTGAATTGGATTCATCCTTGGCTGCGTCGGGCACCAATGCGGTGTTCGGATCCGAGCCCACAAAGACAAATACCGCATCAAAGTCTTCAGCCTTGCTCTCCCCAGACTCCAAGTTCTTGAGCAGCACCGATTCCACCTTTTTGCTGCCCTGGATCTCCAAAGCCACGGTGTTAAACCGAACCTCTATCGCTGGATTGGCCAAAACCCTATCGGCCAAGGATTTCTGCGCCCTGAAGCGATCCCTGCGATGGATCATCACAATCTTGTCCGAGAGCTTGGCCAGATACATAGCCTCATCGCAGGCAGCATCCCCTCCCCCAACGACGAGTATTCGCTTACCCTTAAAAAATGGTCCATCACAGGTGGCGCAATAGGAAACTCCACGGCCAATGAAGGTATCCTCCCCCGGCACTCCAAGGTGCCGATGCTTAGCTCCTGTGGCCAGAATTACCGCCTCGGCCTTTAATTCTCCCTCGGATGTCTTTATGACGAACTGTCCGTCCTTTTTTTCCAGCTTTTCCACTGAACTGGTTATGAATTCAGCTCCAAAACGTTCCGCTTGGGTTTTCATGGTTTCGGCCAGATCGAAGCCGGCCACGGGTTCCAGGATTCCGGGATAGTTTTCCAGTTGATCAATGAGAAGCGCCTGGCCCCCTGGGGCCATTTCCTCAATAACTAGGGTGGAGAGGTTAGCCCTGGCCCCATACTGGGCGGCGGCCAGTCCTGCGGCTCCGCCTCCAATGATGACTAGCTCGTAATTTGTTTTCATTCTAGTACTATAAGAAATACGCGGGAAAAGAGCCAGATGTTCCCCGGTCTTTTAAATCAGGTATTGCCTGCTGGAAGTATGAGTGAAAAGCAAAAGCCATCCTTTTTTTTTGAATTGACTCTTCCTCCGAGCTGCTGGGCTAGCGCCTGGGCAATTTCCATGCCCAAGGTTTCGCCTAGTGCCGGTTGGGCTCCAAAAAGAGAATCCTCACCGCACACTGTTAGAATCTCCTCACCTTTAGCAACAGAGTAGCTGAATCGCAAAATCCCGGGATTTCCCAGGACTGCCGCCTTTCGGTAGATCTCAGAAATCCATTGACTCGCGACTATGGCTAAGTATGATATGCGATTGGCATCCAGGCTGCGGTCCTCTATATCGGTCTTGATAAGGAGCGAAGAGCCCAAGGCTCCATACGATTCTGTCATGAGGCGGGTGAATCGCTCAAAATATACTTTGGAAGATACTCCCGCAGCACTCTCGGTTTCATACAGGACCTCATGGACAAGGGCAATAGCTTTGATTTGGGTTATCAGCGCCGGGAGAGTTTTATCTTTTACTTCCGATGGCTCTTCCATCTGGTTAAGATGGGCAAGGCTTGCTACAACCTGAAGATTATCCCTAACCCGCTGATGGGCTTCTTTGAGAAGAATTTCCTTTATGGAAAGATTATCTTCCAGGCTTTTCTGATAGAGCCTGGTTGCGGTTATATCGTGAATTACACCCATGGTAACAGGTTCCGAAGAATCAAGCATAGTATTGAGCGCAGGATCGTTCACCGTATCTCCATAGGCATTTACAGAGGCGTACACAGTCCCTCCGCTGCGCCCGTGAATGAGCCGAACCAGCAACTCTCTTGTCATCCTCTTTCCAGATCTACGCTCGTCGAAGAGCTTGGGGGCTTCCTGAGGCAAGGCAGCTTCCTGGCGAATTTTAGCCACAACTGCGTCTCTCGACACGGCCAGCTTGTCTTCATCGTGGATCAGTTCGGTGAAGTGCCGGCCCAGCAGGCTCTCGGGTTCGTATCCCAGACTCCTGATTGCATCGTTTAAAAAAATAAAATGCCCTTTGGAATCAAGGGCATACACAATCACCGGCAGTGCAGCAATTAGTGTGAGAAAGCTAGCACCCGGCATATGGCTATTGGTTTGAACGGCTCCACGCGATTTCTCTTCGTCGTGGACGAATAGCTTTTCTTCTTCCTTGCCCATGCTGGGATAGTAGAAGCGGAACACCCATCCGTCAAGGCAAGTACTCACATGCATGGGAGTCACTGCAGTCCCTGGCTGTGCTGAGTATGGGGGATGATTCCCCAATGATCAATCGTATATAGTTGGGCAATGTTCTTCAGTTATCACACCCACACCGAATTCTGTGACGGCAGGGCCACAGCCTCGGAAATGGCCGCCACTGCCTATGAAAAGGGCTATACGTATCTGGGTTTTTCCTCCCACGCTCCCTTTCCCTTTGCCTCGGGATGGCTCATGTCTTGGGAAAACCTCAAGCCTTACGCTGAAAATATCCGAAAACTCCAAAAGGAGTGGAAAAGTCGTGGTTTAATTATATTCCTTGGTTTGGAAATTGATTTTATCCAGGGCATAGTAAAACCCGATGACCCTCCATATGACACAATTAAGCCCGATTTTCGTCTGGGTTCGGTCCATTTCCTACAAGGCCTCAGCGAGGACGAGTTTACCGTGGATGAGCCGGCCGACCTATTCGAACGTCACATGGCCGAAGCTGTCAGGGGAGATGCGTCCCTGATCTGGAAGCAATATTACCGCAACATGGCGGCCATGGTTGAATCAGGTGGCTTCGACATTATAAGTCATTTTGATTTAGTTAAAAAAAACAACCGTAAAGGCAGATGGTTCGACGAAGAATCGCCTTCCTATCTGGATGCTGCTTTTTCGGTGGTGGATCGAGCGGCCGAACTGGACATGATCGCCGAGATAAATACCGGCGGCATGGCCCGGGGAAGCACCGACAGCCCCTACCCTTCGGCACCCATTTTAAAGCGCATGCATACTAAGGGGCTGCGCCTTACGTTAGGCGACGATGCCCACAGCCCCGAACACCTGGGCGACTACAGGATTGCCGCGGTGGAAGCTGCCAGGAACGTGGGCTATAAAAGTCTTTGGTATATGGATTCGACCCTCACATGGAAGGAAATTGGACTGGACCAAGCTCTTCAGCCAGAGCCGAGAAAAAAGTAAAGGCAGGACGGTGCACACCGTTCTGCCTTTCATTAAGAGTACATATTCAAAGCCTGAATCAGCGGTTTCGCCTTTCTTCACTCTTCTGGCACTCTATGCAGAGAACAGCATAGGGAATGGCCGAGAGCCTTTCCTGGGGTATTTTCTTGCCACAGGCCATGCAAAGCCCGTATCTTCCCTGGCTAACCCTGGTGAGCGCTGCATCTATGGCTTTAAGCCGCTTGATATCCTGGGAACCCAGGGCTTCTATCATCTTCCTGTCGATATCATCGGAAGCCACATCAGCTACATCCTTGGGATCCATCTCCGCAACGATAGCACGGAACTCCTCATTCGTAGCGGCCAGTCCTTCGAGGATCTCCCGCTTCTGGGAATAGAGCAAGTCCTGCATCTGTTCGGTAAAGGTTTTCTCCATTAGATTCCCCCGAACAAGGCATTGTAACAACGCCGGTTCAATAATTTTGGATGGGCACAATGCATCATCCATTGCAAAATGTCAAGCCTCGGTGGCAACAGCCTCGGCGCCCAAGGGGGTTTTACCCGTCCGCCCGGGTGTGTTGACATTCCGCTTGGCGGTACATACTATTTCAGATATTTAACGGGTGCAAGAGCCGCAATGCGGTATTTTGCTGGCACCCGTAATCCAAGGAGAAGCCGTGGCGAAAGAAGAAGCCATAGAAGTAGAGGGGGTCGTGCGCGAAGCCCTTCCGAACACGATGTTCAGGGTGGAGTTGCAGAACGGCCACATCATCCTCGCCCATCTCTCGGGCAAAATGCGGAAGCACTACATCCGCATTGTTCCAGGCGATAAAGTACGTGTCGGTCTTTCTCCCTACGATCTTTCCCGCGGAAGAATCATCTACCGAGAAAAATAATCTCCCTTTCTTATTCTAGCCCAAGTAGCTCCCCGACCTCCCATATCGCGGTCGGCGGGGCCAAAGGCTCCCACAATTGTGCTGTGCTCCAGGGTTTTTCTGACAAATGCCGCCAGCACCGGCTCCGACGCTGAGTGCAGACCCTTTCCATGGATTATCAGCACTTTTTCCAAGCCCCGCCGCCGGGAATCAGAAAGAAAGGACTCCAATAGAAGCTCGGCATCCGTCACAGTCTTGCCATGGAGATCGAGACTAGCCTGGGGCTTCATGCGCCGTATGCGCCCAGCTTCGGAGGGATCCTTCACGCCTCCACCGTACTCCTCCTGTTCGCGTTCCCTGGCATCCGGCACACCGTTTCGGGCAAGCCAGCGGCGCATATACTCCCCACCATCCAATTCAGGCGCTTTATCTGCACCGTCTTTCGCTTTCTGCGGGGTTTGGGCACGATGGGCGGCTTGTGCCGATGTAGAGCCCTGAGAGGGTTTCTTTTTTTTCTGTCGTTCCCATTCCTGCAAAATTTTTTCAAAATCCATATAGTAAAATGTAACACCTTTTGCCCTACCTTGCCGAGGAGAGGCTTTTCCCCGATACTAAGGAGGGAGAGCCACAGGCAATGATAAGCGCACGACGCTATAGCCCCACCAACAGCTATTTCTTTACCTGGATACTTCGCCACAGTTATGGGGCGTACATCTGCAAGACCTACAAGGCGGAAGGAAAAGGGCTGGAACTCTTCGACAGGATCAAGCCTCCCTTTATTCTCGTAGGCAACCATTCAACCCTTCTGGATCCCTTCCTCACCAATTACTACGTCCCCCACCCCATCCATTGGGTCAGCAGCGACGGCAACATGCGATCCCCAATAATGCGCTTCCTCCTCATAAAACTCGTAGGATCCATACCCAAATCCAAAGCCATACCCGATATAGAAACAGTCAACTGGATGGTGGAGTTTATACGCAAGCGAAAGGGAGTGGTAGGCTTCTACCCCGAAGGTCAATCTTCCTGGAACGGGGACTCTCTCCCTGTCTTCGGCTCCACGGCCAAGCTCATAAGACTTCTCAAAGTCCCGGTAATACTCGCCAGCAGCAGGGGGGCTTATATGACCAAACCCCGCTGGTCCTACGAACGCCGCAAAGGGCGCATGGAAATCGAATTTACCGAACTCTTCTCCCCCGAAATGCTCAAGGATATGGGAGTCAAGGAAATCGACGAAAGGCTTAAAACCGCACTTCAGCACGACGACCCAGCCTGGGCCAAGTCAGAAGGGATACATTTTTCCCATCCTAAAAGGGCTGAAAGTCTGGAACTGGCCATCTATGCCTGTCCCGCCTGCGGCGCACTGCATAGCATAACATCCCAGGGCGAGAAGGTTTTCTGCAAATCCTGCGGCTTTTCAGCCGAATACGGAGAACAAGGCGAGCTTTTACTTCTCAATCGCGGCAACTGCCCTAGGTGTTTCAGCTTTGGCATCGCCCCCCTCTCCAATGAAATAGCCTTCGAATCCCTCAAGGCCTGGGATATCTGGCAAAAAGCCCATTTGGAAGAAAAAATCAGGAATGAATTTCTTTTAAAACCCGAAACCCCCATATTCAGCGAACAGGGCGTTTCCCTATTGCGCGGCAAGCGGATGGATACCATGACCCTAGAAGGCAAAGGCCAGCTTATCCTCGACTCCCAAAACTTGCGCCTTGTAAGCCCAGACAGTGAAGAAATTCGAATAGCGGTATCGGATATCGAAGGGCCGGGAGTTCTCAAGTGGAATTTTTTTGAGTTCTATGTAGGAAAAACTGTGTACAGGGCCCGCTTCGACGATAGGACAGCCTCAGGGTATAAATACGCCATGGCCATCCAGCTTCTGAACAGCCTTACTTTACCTGTTTGAACCACAGCTGCCCCGGCTTGGCGAAACTCTTCTTCTTGGCCAGGAGCACATAGGTTACCACTACATAAAGCAAGTAGAGGGCGGCTATCCCCATCATCATCCAGAAATACAGCATCGAACCAGATGTGTAGGCCTTCGCTGGCAGGTTGATGGCCAGGATAAAGGGAATGGCCAGGAGGAAGGTCAGACCCGCCGAGAGCATGTAATCGGAGGAAACCTTGGTTTTGAACTCGGGATCCATGACTCTCAACAGCGCCAAACCGGTGGACAATGTGCCTGTAGACACTCCATAGAGCATAAGCATACGTTCGAAACGATAATCATTGAACATACGCGAACTGAACCAAGGCACGGTAATACAAACCACCAGACCGCCAATTGTAGAGATAACCAGTATTGGAAGCCAATACTGTGCAACGAATACCAGGGAGATAGCGGCCAAGGCTCCTGCCACCATGAAGTCCACGGAAAACCCTGAAACCCTCGTAAGGGTATCATCATCCAGGACATAACCAAGCCTGAGCAGGTCTATTATCCGCCGGGTTACGATGGCGCAGATCGCCGAAAAGATAAAGTTGATGCCCCAGAGGTTGGTGGCCAGTTCGTTGCCTATGTTACCAGCAAAACCCAACAGAAAGCTGAGTCCTTTTAACAATAAAAAGGAAAGGAAGTACACGACACATACCACTGCCACATGGAAGCTCAAGGAATCGATTGCCTCGGAATCAGTGGTCATCTGCCCGCCTGCGGCCTTCTGCCTGCCCCTGCCCACTACGCCGGTGAGCATATCCTTGTCCTTCATGAAAGAGAGCATCTCAGGGCTAACCCAACCCTTGCGAATACCCATATTTATGAGCACAACGCCGCCGAAACATGCCCATATGTATCCCAAGGCTGCAAAAGTAAGACCAACGGAGGCTCCGCCTTCAAACCCCATGGCTTCCCAACCCTTGCCAATTGCATAGGCTTGGCCCGGACCTAGGGCAAAACCCAGGGGAAGATGCAGTCCCAGCGCTGGATGAACCTTGGGAAGGAACAGCAAGGTCAATGCAAGTCCTAAAAGCGCTTGTGTTGAGTAACCCAGGAGAATGCCAGTGGACATACCCAAGACTCCGCCACCCTTATGCCCCTTAACCTTGGGAGGTGCAGAGCGCAGAGACATGCTGATAAAAGAGATATTCAAGAGATGGTAGACCAGATCGCCCAGACCATTGCCCTCATACCCGAGGGCGGGCAGGAGGTAATTGTACACAGGCAGGAGGATGAAACCTGCGGTAAGCGCATTGGGAATCAGAAAGCGCTGAAAAAACCTCACTTTGGCGCGGATGAAGGTTGCCAGTACTAAGGCCGAAGATATCAAGCCAGCATCAATGAACATCTTCCAGGAAAAGTCCATACCGTGCTCCTTACCCAAGGATGGTAGGCGGATACATGAATTGAAACAAGAGGGGGCGCAGAGACTAAGATCGGAGTGCCATGCTTCTCAGAAGTATAAAATCTGCCACTGCACCTCAGACTGTTATTCGCTGCCGTTAATCAGCGCCACCAGCCCTTTGCTTGGCGATAAATCGCTCGATGAGGGAACGGGCTACCGAGCCTGGAGGTGGAATTTCCGGCATAGTCTCTGGGGTGTACCAGCCCAGGTGATCAATTTCTGCTCCATCAGGCCTGGCTTCGCCGGACTTGTAGTCAGCCTCGTAGGCCAGCATGAGAGAATCGGGGAAAGGCCAGGGTTGGGACCTGATATACTTGGGAGGATAAATCTCGATGCCCGCCTCTTCCATAACCTCCCGGTGCACCGTCTCTTCCAAGGTCTCTCCGGGTTCCACGAAGCCGGCTATAAGTCCATGTCTGGTGCCTGGAACCTTGGCGTTGTGGGCGAGGAGCATCGTATCGCCCTTGTGTACGAGCACGATTATCGCGGGGGATATGCGAGGGAAAAAAACTCTATGGCAGGAAGGACAGAATCGCGCCCTTTCCTCCTCCTTATTAAGCCCCTGTACAAGAGAAGTGCCGCAGAATGAGCAATACCTTGTCTGATATGCCCAATGCGAAAAGGCCTTGGCCTTCAGCACGAAGGATGCAGTACGTTGGGGAACAGAACCGACAAACTGCCGAAGCGGAATCCTGGTACAGGTGCTGCAATGCAGGCTGCGATCCTCCTCCAGCTCGGCGGAGGAATAGGACGTGCCTTCGAAATCGAAGGTCGCTATTCTCAAATCGGAGTTCAGCTCCTCTCTCGCCGTCTTGTCGGGGAATTCCAGAACCCTGTCCTGTCCCAGGGTGAAAAGGGGAAGCTCGCCCGAAGTTGTATTCACATGACGGGGGATGAGAATATCTAATCCTGAGAAGATGGCGCAGGCGCAGGCTACAGGGGGAGAACCGCTCATTGTGAATCCTTTCTGGTACCCCTACTTTAATGCTGGAGCACAGTCTGCTCTATAACCCTGAGCTGGGATCTGTAAAGTCCGGTTATGTTGGTACCGTAGTCGGCCACTAGCCGCAGCATATCCCGTGGATCGTTTTCCGCATCCACTCCATTTATCCTGTCGCCCGCATCCCCCAAGCCCGGCATTATGTAAGCCCTTTCGTTGAGCACAGGGTCCATCCAGAGGGTGTAGACAGTCACATTCTCTATGGCTCTTACAATCCGCAAACTGCCCTTGAGCGCCGATATCACGTTGAGGAACTTAACGGACTTGGGCTTTACGCCCTGCTCCAGAAGATATTTGACGATCGTCACAAGTGAGCCACCGGTGGCGTTCATGGGATCGGCGAATACGAGATTTTTGCCGTCCAGTTCTTCCAACTTGAAGTAGGAGCGGTCCAAATCCAGGATATACTCCATGGTGTTTTCGCTCTTGGAATCATCCCGCTTGATCTTGAAAAGGGCAAAGGGAGTGATATAGCCAGTGGATGAGTATTCCTGGATTTCCTTCGATATGATCATCGAGGGCAGCAAGGCTCCCCTCAGCATGACACACATCACGGTATCCGAAAGCTGATCGTCGATATCGGGAATCTTATGGACGGCATAATTCTGCACAGGAATGCCCACGGGAGTCTTAACGATGAGATAATTCTTCTTGGGCCTTCCCACGCCGGCAAAGGTCAG
>CAZHFN010000034.1:0-22338 GCA_964531105.1 uncultured Treponema sp.
CGGCCACGGACTTGATGCCCGAGGACTTCAGGGCTACCACCTGGAAGACGTCCATAAAGAGACCGCCGGTGATGGCGCGAATCCAAGGCATCTTCTCGGGATAGGGAGCTACTCCGTTGGTGGCTCTCCAGGCTTCAAGGGAGCGTACCTGGGCGATGTCGGCATCCTTGGTCCTCAAGAGGTCGATGTTGTGGGGGCTTCCGCCGGTGGCTATGGCTACGGCCTTGATCCCGGGGATAGTCCTGTTCCAAATGGCTGACATAGCGAGACCGGTGGGATAGTTGGTGCCGCTGACACCGGCTGTTCCCATGGTGATGTGGGTGACCTTCTGGGCGAAGAGGCCGGAGCCGCCGAGCGCCAGGGCGATCATGGCGATGAGGATCGCTTTTCTTCCGTACTGTTTCATTGAAGAAACCTCCTTGTATCAATTAACCCAAATATACTTGATTCCGGTCTGGCTTCAAAGCCTGACCGAAGAATCCAATGTTAGGCGCCCTGCCGCGGTTGCGGCAGGGCGCCGGAAACTCTAGACAGCAGCGGCCTGGCGCTGCCTCTTGAGTACCTGAATAGCCAGCCATCCGGCTATTGTAAGGCCCAAGCCGATGAGGTCCGTCGTAATTCCAGGAGTGATGAGCAATAGTGCCGCAGCGATAAAGACAGGCCTGAGCCAGATAGGCAACTTTATTGTGAGGTAGCCTTCCACGCCCACGGCGAGAAGGAATGTGCCTGCCAAGCCCGTAACTGCCGCCCATATTATCTGAGTGGCCGAATCGGCGATGAGGAGCATGGCCGGCGAATAGACGAAGAAGAAGGGAACGATAAATCCAGCAAGCGCGAGTTTGAAGGCTGTCCAACCAACGGTGCTGGACTTGGCTCCGGCCAGTCCTGCGCCTACGTAAGCCGCGAGGGCCACCGGCGGGGTTATGGTCGAAAGACAAGCGTAATAGAAGATAAAGAAGTGGGCCTGGAAGGGCTCGACGCCCATCTTAGTGAGAATGGGAACAGCAATAGACGCCGCGATTACGTAACAGGCCGATGTGGGCAGGCCCATGCCGAGGATGATCGAAACTACCATGCAGAGCACCAGGGCGATTATAAGTCTTCCTTGTGAAAGAAGGACAATGTTGTCCGCCAAGATCGCGCCAATACCCGTCATGGCTAGAACTGCGATAATGAAGCCCGCGTTGGCCATGGCCACGCCGATGGAAAGCGAACTCCTCGCCGAGTTGACCGCGACGTCCCTCGCCGCCTTAAGGTTGATCCGCGTTTCCTTTCGAACCCAGGAGAGAATGACAGTAAAGAGCACAGTATAGAAAGCAGCGTAGAGGGGAGTGCGTCCCTCGATCATCAAATATACCAGGACGATCATGGGGAATATCATGTGACCATAGCGGAAAATCGTGCTCTTCACATCGGGCAGATCCTCTTTCGCAAGACCCTTGAGGCCTAGGGAGCGGGCGCGTAGATCGATCTGGAAGAACACCGAAGCGAAATACAGCATAGCCGGAATGATGGCTGCCGCGGCAATGCTTATGTACTTCATGCCCAGGAACTCGGCCATGATAAAGGCCGCCGAACCCATGATGGGGGGCATAATCTGTCCACCAGTGGAAGCGGCGGCTTCCACCGCGCCGGCGAAATGGGGCTTGTATCCGATTTTCTTCATCAAGGGAATGGTAAAAGCACCGGTGGTGGCCACGTTGGAGGCGGCACTGCCCGAAATGGTGCCGATGAGGGCCGAAGCCACTACCGCTACCTTGGCGGGTCCACCAGTCATCCTGCCACCTAAGCCTAGGGCGAGGTCGTTAAAGAGCTTGCCCAGGCCGCTGCGCTCCAATACGGAGGCCAGTATGACAAAGATGATCAGGAATGAAGAGGAAACCTCAATGGGAATGCCGAAGATTCCCTGACCGGTGAGGTACATCTGGTAGATGATGCGCTGGATAGTGTATCCCCTGTGGGAGAAAACACCGGGCATAATCCTTCCGAAATACGCGTAGAGGAGGAAAATCACGCCGAGTACCAGAAGCTGTATGCCCACCGAGCGCCGGCAGGCTTCCAATATTAGGAGGATGAGGATGCCGCCGAAGATGTAGTTATCCAGGGTAGCGACACCTGCCCTGATGAGGAAGGCGTCCCTGGAAATAATGGTATAGACGGTTACAACCACTGTGACTAGGAATAAGCCTATATCTACAAAACTAGGCCTATCCTTGGGCGATTTACTGGTAGCTGGAAAGTAGAGCCACACTAATCCTAGGATGAATCCGACGTGGAGAGCTCTGTGCTTTATCGCCTCTGGCATGCCAAAGCGCGCGGTGTAAAGATGATACGAGATAAAAGCTACGGAAATGACCGCTATCACTATCTTCCAGACAGGCAGGAAATTTCTCCTGTACCTCGATTCAACCTCTGCCTTCTGCATGAGCTTGTCTGCATCGACGGAAGCCGCCCCCTGGGCTGCGATCTCTTCTTTGTTCTTCTTCACACAAACCTCTCTTGGTATCTATGATTGAAGCAAACGGATCATCTGGCGGCTGTGGTAGCCCTATTATACGGCATACCTGACAATCGATCCAATTATATCCTATATCCTATATGATAAATTGTATCACGTGTTTTCTTGATGCGCAAGGGTGTAAATCACTCCAGCAGCTATACTCGAAACCTCCGATTAGCTTTCCTCCCAAGATCGGTTATTTTTTTACGAAAGCCTTGATAGTCCGGGCTTCCCCGTTTTCGAGGTGGTTCTTTACGCTTTTTTCTGCCCTGGAGGCGTCGCGGGACAAGAGGGCGTCCACGATAATCAGGTGTTCATCCAGAACCTCATCCACCACCTGCGTATGCATCTGTACCGAACCTTCGGGGAAATATCGAATCCTGATAGACATCTGATGAACCCGGCGAATACTGTCCCGCAGCACTGAGTTGGGCAGATGGATGTAGAGGGTATCGTGGAGCTTTGTATCCGAAGCGACATAACGATCGTTATCAAAGGGGGCGGATTTCATGTCCAGAATATCCTTCCGAAGCTTCTGCAAATCGCTTTCCGGAATGAGATGGCAGCTTTTGGCGGCCGCATAGGGCTCCAGGAGGAGGCGCATCTCCCAGTTGTTGCGGATATCCTGGGTCTCGATATCGGTAACCATAGCACCCTTGTTTGGAACGAGGGTTACAAGTCCTTCTGCTTCCAGCCGAACCAAGGCTTCCCGTACCGGGGTAGCGCTGACACCGAAATCCTCGGCCAGCTTATCGATGGGCAGCATTGCTCCGGGCAAATAGGTATTCTTCATTATCGATTCGCGAAGTGCTTCATAGATCTGGTCGCGCATGGAAAGAGTGACTATCTTACGCATATGGAAAGCCTCGATGGTAAGGGTGTTTTATGGCACAATCACTGTGTATCAAGTAGAATATATCATCGATTCTATCCAGGACACAATAGACGAATTATATGAAGGGGTTGTAAATAGAGTGTTATTGTTTAACCTACCTATGCCTTGCATAGATAAGATTAAAACGAAACGCGCTTGCTTAAACAAGCTCCATGTGCTAGTATATATGATATAGGATGTTTAATATATTTGAGTGCTTTAACGATGCGCTCAAAGGAGTGATATGAGTACTGTAGCTGAACAATTGATCGCCAAGTTTAAAGAAAGGGGCATGAAGTTCGTATTCGGCGTTCCCAGCGGTTCATGGCTCTATTATATGGAAGCCATGAGAAAGCAGGATCTGGATTTTGTTCTCGTGGCCAACGAGGCCAGTGCCAGTTTCATGGCCGATGTCTGCGCCAGGCTTACTGGTGTTCCAGCGGCCTGCTATGGCACCGTAGGTCCCGGTGCCACCAATCTGAGCACCGGCGTGCTAGGCGCTTACTTGGACCGTTCCCCCATGATCGCCCTCTCCAGCGAACCGCCCGAACCCATGCTAGGCCGTACCGTGCAGATGGCCTTCGATCAGCAAGCCTTTTTCAGACCTCTAACTAAATGGACCACAAGGCTCTCGGCAGAAAGACTGGATCAGATTGTCGATCAAGCGTATAGGATTGCCCTCTCCGAGACTCCTGGTCCCGTCCATATTGGCCTTACCGAGGACATCGGGGGCAGACAGGCGGTATCATCGGGAAGCTCCTCTCAGGTACTGGGCTCCCTGGCACAGCCGGCTCCCGCCTCAGAAGCATTGCTTTCGGTTATGGAAAAATGTTTTGCTGCCAGCCGCAAGCCGGTCATGGCGGTAGGTCTTTCAGCGGTCCGCGCTAAGGCAGGCCCCCTTATCGCCGCCATTGCAGAAAAGCATGGTATTCCCGTCGTTCTTACTCCTATGGCCAAGGGCGTTCTCAAGGAAGAGCATCCCTGGTATGCAGGTGTCCTCTTCCATGCTTTGAGCGACAGGGTGGCCGAAACCCACAGCCAGGCCGACCTGGTCATTGGCGTGGGCTACGATCCCGTGGAATTCAATTATGAAGACTGGATGCCCAAAGCTCCCTTGCTCAGCCTGGACAATGTCGAGGCGGATATAGACAGGGCAGCCTACCCCGGGGTCTGTGACATCGTGGGGGACATCAGCACATCCTTAAAATATCTGGCCTCCCTTCCTGCCAAAGCCTCCGATTGGGACCAGAAAGCACTTGAACAGAGAAAGCTGAAGATGTTCGCCGACCTGGCCCCTCCCGAAGGCAGCTTTGGGCCCAGGGCAGCCTTGGCCATACTCAGGGAGATTCTCCCCGAAGACGGTATCATGACCTGCGATGTAGGCGCCCACACTCACCTCATAGGCCAAGCCTGGAGGACCCCAGAACCGGGACTGCAGATCATGACTAACGGCAACTCCTCCATGGGCTTCGGCGTACCCTCCGCCATCGCCGCCAAGCTCTGCCGGCCGGACAAGAAAGTAGTCTGCGTAAACGGCGATGGCGGCTTCCTCATGATGGCCGGTGAGATGGCCTTAGCCCGAAGACGGAAGCTCCCCATAGTATTTGTACTTCTGGCCGACCAAAACCTGGAACTGATCAGGCTGAAGCAGGCAAGAAAAAATTTCGAAAGCTATTCGACAGTCCTCTACGAAGACGAGTGCCCCACGCCTAACTACATTTTCGGCGTACCCGTCCTGCGCGCCGACAACGCCGAGGAATACAGGAAGGCGCTGAAGCAAGGCTTCGAGACCGACGGTCCCGTGATCGTCGAAGCCCATATCGATCCATCTGAGTATTCACAGCTGATCATGCGAAAGCATAAATAAGGAGAACCCTATGCAGAATACAAATACCGGCACGTCATTCAACCCCGAAGCCCTCATGGCCGAGCGGCTGGGGAAGGTACCATTTTCCGGAATCCGCAAGGTTTTCGACAAGGTCAAGGAGCTGGAAGCCGCTGGCAAGGATGTAATTCATTGGCAGATAGGCAGGCCCGACTTCGATACCCCCGCCCATATCAAGGAAGCTGCTATTGAATCCCTGCGCAAGGGCGAAGTGCATTACGCCCCTAATCTGGGCACCCCAGCTCTGCGCAAGGCTATTGGCAACCGGACCACACTCGACACCGGCGTGAAGGTGAACGGCGAAACCCAATCCATTGTCATGGCAGGAGCCAACGAGGGCATCATGGTGGCGATGCTGGCTCTTATCAATCCCGGGGACGAGGTGATCGTCGCCAATCCCAATTGGCACCACTACAAGTCCTGTGTTTCCCTGGCCGGTGGGGTTCCCGTGGAAGTGGATACTAAGGAATCCAACGGCTTCGTCCTAGATCCCAAAGATGTGGAAGCTAAAATCAGCTCCAAGACCAAGATGCTCTGCATCACCTCGCCGGGAAATCCCACCGGAGCGGTACAGAGCGCCCAGAGCCTGAAAGAGTTGGCAGATATCGCCAAACGCCACAATTTGCTGGTGATTTCCGATGAAATCTATTCCAGAATTTATTATGGAAAAGAGCCGGTAGCCCCCAGCATCTACTCCGTTCCCGGCATGGAAGAGCGCACGATAATCATCAACGGTTTTTCCAAGACCTATTCGATGGACGGCTGGCGATTAGGATGGACGGTAGCCTCGGAGCAGATCACCAGAGCCCTCCTGAAGGTCAGACAATACACCACAGTCTGCGTAAACACCTTTATCCAGGCAGGGGCTGCTCATGCCCTGAATGCAGACCAGGCCTGCGTGGACGAGATGGTAGGCCAGTTCGCCGCCCGGCGTGAAATCCTCCTGGAGGGACTCAAGAAGATTCCTGGACTAAGCATTGCTGAACCTCTAGGGGCTTTCTACCTTTTCCCGAACATCAGCGCATTCTGTAAAAGTTCTTCCGAATTGGCAGATTACCTCCTGGCCGAGCACGGCATAGCCACCGTGGCAGGAAGCGTTTTCGGATCGGCCGGAGAGGGCCATATCCGTATCGCCTATTCATGTTCCACCGATGAGTGTGCCCGGGGCGTAGCCAGGCTTGCCGATGCCCTTGTCGCCTTCAAGAAGCGCGGCTGAGCGCAGAAAGGGAGTTCCGAGCAATAAATTGACAACCCAGGGGAAGCTATCTATAGTTGGATTACAAACTTCCCCTTGGAGCGAAGATGGATTCTATTCCCGAACGTTATAAGCCCCTGCTTTCCAAGCTTTTGGAGGGCCAAAACAAACCCGCCATGCTCTCGGAGGAAAATGTCTATCAGGAAGGCCGGGGCGAGATTCTTCCCTATATAGACCAGATTTTGGAAGAGCACCTTCTCCCTAATTCACGTATCGATGGGTTCGAAAACCTGGATGAGCTCTACAGCCGGGCAGCCAGGGGTGAATCCTGCCTGCTTCTTGTCGAGCATTATTCCAATTTCGACCTTCCGGTTTTCCACTACCTTTTACGCAAACAGGGCGAACCAGGCAAGGCGATCGCCGCTTCCCTCGTCTCGATAGCCGGTATCAAACTCTCCGAGTCCAATCCGATGGTCAGTGCTTTTACAAATGCATATACGAGGCTTGTCATCTATCCCAGCCGTTCACTTGAGATCATCAAAAAGCGTTTCAAGGAACCTACGAAGCTCTATCACGAGATCCGAAGAAGCATGGCTATCAACAGAGCAGCGGTAAAGAAACTTGCCGAGCTCAAAGGCTCTGGCCGCCTTGTCCTGGTATTTCCCGCAGGGACTCGATTCAGACCTTGGGATCCGGGGTCCAAGAAAGGTGTGCGTGAAATCGCTTCGTATATTAAAAGCTTCGATAATTTTTGCCTCGTAGCAATAAATGGCAATATTCTGAGGATCAATCCCTCCGGCGAAATGGAAGACGACATGCTCCATAAAGACAGGGTTCTTTTTACTGTAAGCCCTGTGAGTAAAAGCGAACCCCTTATCGCCCATATAAAATCAGCTCACCACTTTAAAGAAGATAAAAAGCAGGAATTGGTGGACCATGTGATGGAAGAACTGGAAAAAATGCACGCAGATGCCGAGGCTTCCCGCCGTCAAGAAGTGCAATAGCCTAATTTTTTCTAGTATTGCGCTGCGCCAAAGCCGCAGAGGCTTTAAAAGCCTCTGCGGCTTTGGCGTCTTCAACGACGGCCGAAGAGCCGCTTGGCGGGATTTACGCCGAATCGCAGCATAAAATAAAGCCATGACCAGAGAAAGCCGGCTAGGTGAGTGAGGTGTGCCACGGAGCTTCTGAAGCTCAAGAGCTGGGAAGCTATTTCAATGCCTGCATAGCCTAGGACGAGCACCGGCGCTCTGACGGGTAGAATTCCATAAAGAAAAATTCTCGCTTCGGGATTTAGAACCGCAAAGGCTAAAAGTAGGGCATACACTGCTCCTGAAGAACCGAGGAGCATAGTATACCAGGCACCCGTGGCTACATAGATCAGGAATGATGCAAGACCGGCCAGAGTGCCTGTAATGATATAAAAGAGAAGGAATTCCTTGCTTCCCATGCTACGCTCCACCGTGGTGCCGAAGATGAAGAGCCCGAGCATGTTCACCAGGAGGTGGGAGATATCAGCGTGGGCGAACATATAGGTGAATACTTGCCACACATAACCCGATAGCACAGCCGCGGGGTTGAGCGCCATGTAGACCTTTACCAGGGGAAATATGTAGCCCGCGGAAAACATGAGAATATTGGCTGCGATGAGATAAAGAGTCGCGTTGAAAAAACTATATCCAAAAGGCTTTCGTAATACTGTTAATGCCGACATTGGTATAAGGTACAGAATTTACTCGATAAGGGAAACAAGCTGACGCAGGGTGAAGGGCTTGGTCAAGAGGTCGTTCATCCCCGCCTGCGTGCATCTGGCCAATTCCTGATCACCCACCTTGGCGCTCATTCCCACGATCCTGGTGGCTACTGCCGGATGGGCCGATCGGACAAGAGAACTGGCTTTGTAACCATCCATGCCGGGCATGAAACAATCCATGAAGATAATCTCATACTCTCTTGCGGCACATCGTAATAGAGCCTCCTCCCCAGATGCGGCAAAATCCGGTTTGTAGCCTCTGTAGGTGAGCATGCGTCCTATCATGTCCCTGTTGGCTTCACTATCGTCCACCACAAGGATGGCTGCATTGCTCTTGTCGGGTTCTGGCTCCATAGAGAAAATGGGCGGCTTCCCGACCTCCAGAGGCTGTCTTTCCACTGGAGTGCCTGCAGGCTCAGTGGCCTTTGGAACTTCAGTCTCTTCCTTCTCCGGAACATCAATAGCCTGCGCTTTGGCTTCCATCTCAAGCTCTATCTGTTTAGCTGACTCTTCCACTTTATTCTCATCACTAGCCTTGTCCCGGGCCTTTCTGGCCTTTTCCTTGGTCTCGGCTCGCAGGCGGGCGAAGGGATCGTTAGGATCGACAGATAAGAGCACATCGGGCATATACAGCTGGCCTTTGACCGAGGGTCCTCTGAACTGCACGGTGATTGCCTCAGCCTCTGGCTCTAGGGTTTCGGTTTGCCCTTCCGGCAAAGGCGCGGGCGTCGATACAGGAGTTGGTGTGGGCGACAGTATCCTTGGAGACGCAGAAACTGGCGCCGCTTTCTGCTCGGGCTCTTCGTCAGTTTTCGAAGTCGGAATTGCCAAGCCTTGGTATTCCACGCCTTTGAATTGAAATTCCTGTGCTTCTTCCGAAGGGCGCAGAGCTGTGCCTCTCCTTCCCTTCTGAAGCACGAGGAATAGCAAAAATGCGCCGCATAGAGAAGCAGCCCCCAGCAAATAAAGATAGAGGCTCATCGAGGCCCAACCATTCAACGGCATAACGTGGAGCCGCCAGGCAAGGCCCTCAAGCTTCAAAGTTTCGGTACGGACACCCTGCTCGAAGGCCGAAGTGTTGCCGGCTATAAAACTTGAGGGGGAATTCCCTGAGCTTTGTCTGTCTCCATTGGAATTCTGGGCGCCCGAAGTTCCTGGAAGAAGCCCGGTTTCAGATAGTGCAAAGGCGAATCCGGGGTAGGATGCCTCCAGATCGAGGACAGAAACTAAGGCGGTAAAATCAGCGGTTATGGAAGCGAAGCCCCAGAATCTTTGTCCGATATACACAGGATAACGAAGAAAGATGACAGGCTCCCCTTCTAAGGATTCGAAAGGCCCCGAAAATACTGGCGTCTTCAATTCCATGGCCAAGGTTAGTGCGTTTCTGCGGTCAGGATTGGAGAGCAGATCGTGGCCAACAAGGGACTCGCCAGCGGTTTCTGGGAAATGGTAGCGCACCAGCGCAGATGGGGCGATACTTATACCGGTGATGTAGGGTCGTGAAGCGATGAGAGTACTGGCAATTGAGGCAAGCTCTGCCTTGCCTGCATCCGGATTCCTGGATAATTCCGAGGCAATGATAGAAGCCTCGGTTTTTAAATCTGACAGCCCGGTTTCTATATCTTTGGCAGCCCTAAAGGCCAGCCCTTGGCAAAGATCGCGCTCTGCGCCGCCAAGCCTAACAGACACGCTCACAAAGGCGGCGATAACCACCAGGGCGTAGAGTAATGCCGGAATTAGCCCGCGCAGGGGCAGGGGTCCCGCTCGTTCAGCCTTTTTCATCCTGTCAGCCACATCCTCTTTCTCTGAAGTGATATAGTACCCTGAAAGAAAAAGACTCGCAACAAAAGCCCCTATCGCTGGCTAAAGTTTTGTGCGGAATCGCTTATTATGCCAGGGGCAATAGAAAGGGGCTGTCCGCTTGGCGAACAGCCCCTTTCCAGATCTGCGTTCAATAAGGCGCCGATCGGAATCGAACCGATGCATAAAGGTTTTGCAGACCTCTCCCTTACCGCTTGGGTACGGCGCCGACGCGGGGCACACTATAGCCTATACGCCCCTTTTATGTAAAGGGTCGGCTTGATTTCAAGCCGACCCTATTGAACTAGATTTATTAAAGAACTTTCAAAACCATTGGCTCAATTAGATGCTTTTACGAGTTCTCCTGTCTTGGGCTCCTGGTTCTTCTTAGGCTTCCTCGTGTACCACCAGGCCGCAAAACCGCTGGCGATATAGATGGTGGAATAGGTGCCTGAAACCATGCCCACAAAGAGTGCTAGAGCAAAATCCTTCATGCTGCCCGTGGTGAAGAAGAAAAGAGCCAGAACTGTGAGCATGGTTGTTACCGTGGTGATTATGGTACGCCCAAGGGTAACCGTGAGAGCGGAATTGACCACATCCATGAATTTGTCGTTAGGCCTGAGCCTCTTCTCTTCCCTAATTCGGTCGAACTGCACGATGGTGTCGTTGATCGAGTAGCCCAATATAGTAAGGATGGCTGCTATGGTCATGGAACTGAACTCCATGCGAGTCCATACGATAAATCCCACCATTATGATCGCATCCTGGGCTATGGCCAGCACGGCGCCTATCGCGTAGCCCGCCTTGAAGCGGATGAGTGAGTAGAGGAAGATCAGTAGAAGGGTTGCCGCTACCAGGAGCAGGGACTTCTGCGAAAGCCCCTGGGAGTATCTGGCACCTACGAAATCTGTCTTAAGAACAACCACCCGGCCCTCACCAAAGGCCGTTTCGAGGCTCCCAAGGATGGAAGCTCTGGCAGTGGCCGAGAAGTTGGGATCTTCGCCTGAATCCTCTACGCGGATCATGTAGCGCTGACTCGATTCGGGCTTGAGCGTCTGCACGGAAATCTTGCCTAAGCCAGTAATGGCCTGGCGAACTTCATCGATGGAAGAGAATAGCTCCGCATCGCCTGCGGGGGCTCTGTGCAACTTCATCGGGGCCTGGCTGATGAGGGTATTGCCCTGATAGGTAGGCACTAGAAGAGATGAAGCGTTCCCCTCCTGGGCAGGGTCCATGCTTACTTCAATTCCAGCCTCTGCCATTAGAGCTGACGCAAGGTCCTTAATCGTGGCATGGCTAGCATAATCCAGAACAACGGTACGCTGTTCTGTCTCGGCACCCGAGAATACCAGTGTTATAGCCTCATCAGAGACTCTCATTTCGGCATTGCCCTTGCCGGTATAGGATACGGAACCCACCGGATATGCCAGCTGGACTGTCTGATTGATCCCTGCCTGGAAATCTACGCCTAAGTTAAAACCCTTGGTAAGGTAACCCACGACGCTTATGAGGATCAAAGCCGCCGAAATTACGGCAGCAGGAACGAAAAATCGGCTGAATTGGATTGTGCGCTTCATTTATTTGATCCTCCAGCTGATGGAAACATTCTTGCGGCCTATCACTTCGGTGCCGAAGTCGAAGATGAGCCTGGACACGAAGAGGGAAGTGAAGAGGCTGGTCATGTTGCCAATGGCCAGGGAAATCGCAAAGCCCTGAATAGCTCCCGAACCTAGCTGGGCCAAGAAAAGGGCAGCGATGATCGTTGTGATATTGGAGTCCATGACCGCCCAGAAGGCCTTGTGGAAACCCGCATCCACGGAAGCCTTGCGGGATTTACCTTCTCGCAATTCTTCCTTGATGCGCTCGAAGATTACTACGTTGGCGTCCACGGCCATTCCCACGGTGAGCACAAAGCCAGCCAATGAAGGTAGGGTTAGGGTGAGCTTGAAGGCGGTAAGCACCGAAAGCATGACATAGAGGTTTATGACTTGAGCTAAGGTGGCATTGATGCCTGCTTCCCTATAGAAGACGAACATGAAGATAAACACCGCCAGAAGGCCAACGATGATTGCCCGCTGACCCTGGGCGATAGAATCCTCACCCAAAGACGCGCCGATAGCCTGCTGGTTGGTTACGCTAAGAGAAATGGGAAGAGCGGCCGTTCTGAGGAGGGTTGCCAGGTTCTGTGCTTCAGTAGCATCGAAACCGGAAATTCGCACGGATTCGCGTATTGGCTCCTGAATAGTCGCGTAGGATTTTATCCTGTCGTCCAACACAACTGCCAGAGACTTGCCTACGTTGGCGCTGGTGAGCTCGTAGAAGAGATCGCCGCCTGTCTTATCCAGAACAAAATTGGTCTCAGGAAGTCCGGTTATAGGGTCGCTGGATACGGTGGCGCTTTGAACATAGCTGCCATCGAGCCCAGGCTTGGCTTCTACCACAAGGTAGTTGCCGGTAAACTCGTCCAGCCCGTAACTGTCCTTAGTGTAGACTTTACGTATGATCTTGCCTTCGGGCACAACACCAGCCTGGGCAACCGTCATCGTGCGTTCATCCACACCCAGGGGATTGTTGGCCAAGTAGTTGTCCAGCGCAGTGCTCGCTTCGGAATCTACGATGTAGAAAGCCAGATTACCCTTGCCCATTATAATGGAGTTGATCCGTTCGGGGTCTGCGGTGCCGGGGATTTCAACATAGATCTGATCCTCGCCCTGAGGTCTGATGACAGGCTCGGTGAGACCGAACTGGTCGATCCGGCTGTTGAGTACTTCCACAGCCCTCTGCATGGCGTCTTCACGCTCTGCAGCTGAAAGATCATGGCCTAGCTTTTCCGCCAGAGCTTCTAAATCGGCCTGAATAACCACCGACATGCCGCCGGCCAAGTCGAGACCGAGCTGGAGTGCGTTGCCATGGAGTTTTTTCAGCTCCAGGGAACGCTGCCTGTATTTGGCCTCAACGGCATCGAACATGGACCTCTCGCTGGAAAAACCAGCCAGGATAGCTGTCGCATTCCATGTGTCAGCCGCAGCCTTCTTCCTGTCCTTATAGGCTTTTTTCGCGACTTGCACTACCAGCTCATACTGTCTAGACAGATCAGAGCTGTCTCCGGCAAGGGCTTTGGCCTTTACATCGGTAAGGGCTGAATATGCCATCCTGCGCGAATAATCGCGAATCTGCTCACGGGAGCCCACGGCCACAGCCTGATCCTCTTTCGGGGTCAGAAAGTACCATTGGATCGTCGGAAACAGGAAAGCGAAGGCGACGGCAATCACCAGTAGCACGATGATCAGACGACGGATTTTACTCATTCCGGTAACTCCACTTTGGTATCACAGGACCCGAATCGACCTGCCGGCTCCATAGGGCGACACAGCCGCCTGCATAGGAGGACTTCCAGCAAAAGGAGAATCGGGCCTTGGAGATTATTTCTTTTCTTCTTCGGTCTTCTCTGCTTTCTGGGACTTATCTTCCGCGGGAGTCGGCTCCTCGGCGGGTTTTTCCTCGATCTTGGCAGCCATCACGGTGGCAATAGCCGACTTGGAGAATTCAATTCTGCTCGAGTCGTCTACCTTGACTACCACGGTGCCTTCCTTAACCGCATGGACGGTGCCATGGATGCCGCCGATAGTGATGATCCTGTCACCCTTCTTGACGGCTTCGATCATCTTCTTGGCTTCTTTCTGCTTCTTGTTCTGAGGCCTGATGATAAGGAAGTAGAAAACCACGAATACGAGGCCGAAAGTGACGAGGGTGGACACCATTTGTCCGCTCGAACTTCCTGCCGCAGCTTGGAGTATAACCAAGCCCTGGGAGATAGCGTTCATAATCAATCCTTTACGTAAAGATTCGAAAAAAACTAGCACGGATAGTGCAAACTCGTCAAGCTAAAGGCTTGGACCGTGACCTTGCAGCCCATGGCGTACTTTGGGCTATGAAGGCCCTGAAATTAAAAATCAAGCCTCGATAATAGTACCAGCCTTGCCATCTACCGCGAGACTCGCGTTTTCCATGGAGGTGATAATAACCCTGGCACCGCCTCTTTTTATAAAATCGCAGGCTGCCTCTATCTTGGGACCCATGGATCCCTTGGGGAACTGCCCTTCAGCTAGATAACGCTCACACTCGGCTACCGACATCCTGTCGAAAAAGCGCTGATCGGCTTTTCTAAAATTTATTGCGACCTTGTCGACGCCCGTAAGGATAATAAGCTGATCGGCTCCGATAAGGTTGGCCAGAAGGGCGGACGCCCTGTCCTTATCTATTACCGCATCCACTCCTTCCAGGCTGCCATCCTTTTCCCTATAGACCGGCACCCCCCCTCCCCCGGCGGCGATAACAATTTTGCCATCTCTCAGCAAATCCCGTATCGTATCCTTTTCCACTACATCCAGGGGGAGCGGACTGGGAACCACTCTTCTGTATCCCCTGCCCGGATCCTCCTTGAGAATCCAGCCTCGGGCCGAAAGCTGCCCGACCTGTTCGGCGCGGTAGAACGGACCAACATACTTGGTGGGGTTGAGCATGGAGGGGTCGGCAGGATCCACAACCACTTGAGTTATAAGCGTGACAACATCCTTCTGGATATCTGCCCTCAAGAGCGCGTTGGCCAGGCTCTGGGCAATCATATAGCCCATGGACCCCTGGGTATCAGCCACAATGACTCCCAGCGGAGATGGGGGCACCTGGGAACTGGCAGCCTCGTTACGTATAAGGTGAACCCCTGCCTGCGGGCCATTGCCGTGAGTGAGAACAACCCTATGTCCCTCGGCTATCATGCCAATAATCGCCGCAAGGCTTTTTCTCGTATTGGCAAATTGCTGCGTGATCGTGCCTTCGGTGCCCTCTTCTATGATGGCATTTCCGCCAAGGGCAACGACTATTGTCTTACGTTCTTTCATGCTTGCTCCTCATGCTTTCCCAAGGGGAAGCTCCCCCATGGACCCGCTGCGCCAGAAAACCAAGTATAGCACCTACCAGCCGGGCTGGCAAAGATAATTCGCGCATAAACTTATTCCATATAAATATTTACATTTAATGTATAATTATTCTTTTTTAAAAATCCAGGCTGAGGCTTTCGATGACAGAAACGCTGTTGTACTGTATAATAATTGCTATGAAAGTATTGCGAGCCGACGTGCTGGGTATGTGCATGGGAGTGCGCCGGGCCGAAGAAAAGGCCAAGCAGGCCGCGGCTCTGGCTAAAACCCAGACAAGGCCGGTGTTCACCTACGGACCCCTCATTCATAATCCCCAGGCTGTGTCAGCCTTGGAAGCCCTGGGCCTTAGGGTCCTGGATACAGAAATCTTCGAAACAGGCCAGTTGGACGAGACAGTGCGCAACTCAATCGTTGTAATACGGGCGCACGGGGCTCCGCCCGAAGCTCTGGTCCGCCTGGAATCTCTGGGTGTTGAGATCATCGATGCCACCTGCCCCAGGGTTTTGAAAAGCCAGAAAAAAGCCGCCGAGCTCATCGAAAAAGGCTATTCCGTGGCAATAGCCGGAGACCGTTCCCACGGTGAGGTTACCAGTATTCTTGGCTACGCTCCAGGTGCTGCGGTGGTGCAAAACGCCGAAGAAGCGGCCAGGCTCGCCCAAGAATGGAAACACAAGCCCGTAGCCCTTATAGCCCAGACAACCATCAAGCACAGCGAGTACGAAGCCATATCCTCCCAGTTCGAAAAACAGTGCGCATCCTTCCTAGCCTTCGACACCCTATGCCCCGCCACAGCAGAGCGTCAGGGAGCACTGAAATTCCTGGCCGAAAAAGTCGAAGCTCTGGTAATTGTAGGGGGTAAAAATTCAGCCAATACCCAGCGGCTTTTCATGGCCGCCAAAGAGACAGGCAAGCCTTCCTGGCATATAGAAATAGCCTCAGAACTGCCCCAGGAAATTTACAGCTATTCATCCGTCGGACTTTCGGCGGGAGCCTCCACTCCCGACTCCATGGTGGATGAGGTAGAATTCAAGCTGATAAAAGGAGAGTAGGAATGGACATGCTTCCCGAACTGGCATCCAGAAGGGCTAGAAGAGCTATCTCGAACGAAGCGTTACGCGAAGATACAGTGCGAAGGCTGCTGGAAGCAGCCAGCCTGGCTCCCTCCTGTTTCAATAACCAACCCTGGCGCATCCTGGTGGTAGAGCGGAAAGCCGACAGCCCCGAATATGCCAGCCTGGCCGAATCTCTCACTCCTGGCAACGCCTGGGCACTGGAAGCTCCCTTGCTCTTGCTCTTCACAACGGCTCCCCATCTGGATTGCCGCATGGATGGAGGAAGGGATTATGCCTTTTTCGACCTGGGCCAGGCTGCCATGGCAGTGCAACTCCAGGCTCAGCGTGAAGGCCTCTATGCACATCCCATGGCGGGATTCTCACCATCCAAACTAAAAACCGCCCTCGATCTTCCTCCGGAACTGGTCCCCCTCTGTGTAATGGCCGTGGGCAAACCCGGGGATCCCGAACGCCTGGCCGAGGGACCAAGGAAAAGTGAAAGCTCCCCTCGAAGCAGAAAACCTTTGGGCGAACTGATCTTCAAGGAGAGGTTCGGTAAAAGCTGGGTCTAATACCAGCCTGTATTTACCCCTTCCGAGCCCCGTGGTACTCTACAGCCCATGGCAGCTAACAAGATTATAGGCATTTGTGGAGGCTCGGGCTCGGGCAAGACGACTATTGTCCGAAAAATCTCCGAACTAGTCTCGGACTTTGTCTTCATACCCCAGGACAGTTATTACAAATCCGCCGAATTCATCTCCAATGCCAATATCACTGCCTTTAATTTCGACCATCCCGATGCCTTCGACAACCAACTCATCATAGAGCAATTGAGCGCCCTCAAGCGGGGCGAAGGCATCGATCTGCCTACCTATGACTTTGTACATCACAGAAGAACCGAAGAAGTAGTGAAGCTGGCACCTAAAAAGGTCGTACTCTTCGAGGGCATCATGGTATTCACCAACAAGGCTGTACGAGAGCTCATCGATCTTAAGATTTTTGTCGATACGCCCGATGATATCCGGTTTATCCGCAGGCTCATCAGGGATATCAAGGAGAGGGGCAGAACAGTGGACTCGGTGGTGGAGCAGTACATGAACGTGGTCAGGCCCGGACATTACCAATTCATTGAGCCTACCAAGGCCTATGCCGACATAATTATACCCGAGGGCGGCGCTAATGAGCGCGCCCTCGATGTACTGGTATCTTTTATCAATTCCGTAATCAAAACTTAAGACTAGACACCTGTCATAAGCAACCTCTATACGAGGCCGCCTATGACAGGTACTCATTCAAAAGCGGTTTTACTTACGCGCGTCCAGCAAGGCCTGGAGGCCAGATTTCAATCCAGAGAATTCAAGTCCATTGGCTGTTGCCCAGTCCCTTATACTGGCCAGGTCAGGGCCTATCTTGCCGCCAGTGACGGATTTTATCTCGTCTTCGCTCAAGCCCCAGGATTTCAGGTCCTTGAAGCTCGTCTTGCCCGTAATGCTGCCTGGTACCGCACCCGTGCCGCTCCCCGTACCGGTGGGACTAGGGCTGTGCACTGTGGTTGTGGTAGCTACGGGGTCAGCTGTCGTAGCCGCCGCGCTCTGGACCGGGGCAGCCTTGGGGGCTGCCGGCGCGACAGTGGTGGCCATGGGCGCGGCCTGGGTTTGCGGCGCGGCGGCTGCGGCCGAAGCTGCAGGTACGGGCGCCGAGTTCGAAGCAGCCACTGCCTCTGCCGATTGGGATGGCGCCTGCTTCCATGCCTTGGCGGACGCTTCTTCTATCTGCTCCGCCGATCCTTTGCCCTCGGCACGTAAAACCTCTACGGCGGCAATCGGCAGGATCGTACCCTCTTCCGGAACATGGGGCAGCCCGGTGAGGAGACTCACAAAAAGCCTGACCGAATCGGTGCCTATCTCGGTTCCCTCAGGAAGACCAAGCTCTCCATAGATCGTCTCCAAGGTATTTACTTTAAGCAGCGGATCGCTGGCTCCAAATGCTTTCAGTAAAAGCTGCACGTCCAGATTAAAAGCCTTGGCCACATCGCCCCAGGTATAGGATCCCCTAATATCAGAAGGATTGGGCATGCCTGCGAAATCCCCTTCCTTTATTTTTACAGGCTCCTTCGTGCCCTCGGTTTTCCAGTAACCGGCTACGCTGGCAGCCCCGATTCCCACAACGAAAAGCGCTACAACGATAATTCCCATGGATTTATAGCCGAGTTTCATACCGTCCCCTCCCCGCTCCTATTCCCGGCCTTGCTTGTCTTTTTTCCGAAACTATCCTTGACCTGGCCTGGCAGGGCTAGCATGTCCACCGTTGCCGGCACCGGGCAGGCCGCTTCGCTGGTACACTCCAAACAGGATATGCACTGATGATCCCGAACTACTTTGGCCGTCGAAACGGTGATATTCATCGGACAAGCCTTATCGCAAGCCTTGCAGGAGATGCAGGTAGGAGGGTTGCGCCTTATGCCGAAAACTCTGAAAAGATTGAAAATGCCCAGGAAAGCTCCATAGGGGCAGGCATACTTACAGAAAGGTCTTTCCACAAAAAGAGAGAGAATAATGACCAGGGCGAGCGCCACGTAGCCGGTGACAGCCACTTCGCCCGTCCACAGGTTGAAGAGCGTGAAGTAAGGATCGTAGTCCTGGAAGATGAGCTTTCCTGATATGGCAGTCATGTAGCTCACCCAGATGAGGACCACGTAGCGCAAATACCTTAAAACCTTATCCAGCTTTTGCGGCACAAAGTTATTGTATTTCTTGCGGAAGATCTTCCTTCCTAAAGATGCCAGCCATTCCTGGAAAGTGCCAAAGGGACAAACCCAGCCGCAAAGCACCGGGCCAAAGAGGAGAGCCAGCACTAAGCCAAGGCCAGCCAGCACTACTGATGATTCGTGTACTTTCTTAACCAATGTGCCTACATTGAGAAGCTGCCAGATGCTCACAACGCCGCCGAATGGGCAAATTGCGTGGAGCGAAGCGTTGGGTATCAAGGGAATCTGCACTCCCTTTTCTTTCAGCACAGATGCGGTTGAAATCACGGCGATGACAACAAAAAATACAATCTGCACAATCCGCCGTGCCTTTCTTGAGCCCTTTAAGGCTGGTATTCCATTTTTTCCCTTCATGGTTCCTCCTGAAGACCTACAGCAGATAAAAGCAAAAACCGTGCCAAACTAAAAACCCAAGAAGCTTTTCAAACATCACAATACTTTTAAAAGCCATATAGTACTGCTTTATCTGCTAGTATTGCTCATTTGCATCCGAGATCAATAGGTAATCGGAAAAAGAGGTGGAATATAGAAAGGCGGGACAGAAAAGGAATATTTTTCCCAGATTGAAGTTGAACTGGACTGGCCTGGGCAATAGTTTCCCACACAAATAATTCGCCAACCTCGATTGTGTTTTTTCCCGGAATACATACAATTGCTAATAGCGCATCCTAAGCAAAGGAGCACCTATGAAACTCCGAACCGGTATTCTCGTGCTTTTCCTGATCTGCGTAGCCCTCTCACCCCTGGCTGCCCAGCCCCAGATAAGCCAGAAGCAGGATATCGCCATATTCGCCCTGGGTTATTACGGATGGAATATCCCTCCCCAGGCCCTCGGCTCCATAGACGGGGAAATACAAAAAGTATTTTCCGATCTGGGCCGCTTCAACATCTTGGGGGTAACCCAACGACTCTCCTCATCGGACATCCAAACCTTTATCTCGGCAATCAAGCAGTCCAAACAAAGTAACTTCGTCATGCCGGAAAAATTCCAGTTCGGCGAATCCTTCCTCACCGAAGGCGAGTTCAACCGGTTGGTTGGAGCCTTTATTGTCGTGGTGCCCGTGGTGGTGGAGTTCAATTCCTACTACGACCTTCAAAACCTTAAGTACAAGACAAGCATAAAAACCAACATCACCTTTATCGATGTTGCCTCGGGCGGCACGGTCCTGGCTATAAAAACCGTCGAGACCTCGGGGAGTGATACTAATAATCAGTTCGAATCAATAAAATCGGCCATTTCATCCATTCCCCCGCAGCTGCAATTCGAGGTGCGCTCCATTCCACAATTCCAGATCAGCACCCGAATATTGAGCGCCAGCGGTTCCACGGTGAAACTCCAGATGGGAAGCAACATGGGCATCCAGAAGGGAGACGAATACTCCATAATCGAAAAATCGAGCATCGAAGGCTTCGACGACTCCAGGGAATCGGGGCTTATAGTAATCAAGGAGGTAAGCCAGGAAGTCTCCACCGGCCAGGTCCTCTACAAGTCCATAAAATTAAGCAAGGACACCCAACTCAAGGAGATCCCACGCGTGGGCACCGAGTTGGATCTTTATATTCATTCCATAGGCGATTCAAGCGCCGGTTCTATTGTCCCAGGCCTGCGGGCCACCGCTTCTAGGGGCTTTTACTCCTTCAGGCCTTTCGTGGCAGCCCAGGTTCCCCTTGCTCTCATGGAAGGCTTCCTTGTATTCGGCCTCGTACCGCTGGAAATATTTCCGGTGAACGCCCTTATCGGAGGCGAATACCTCATCAACATGGGCAGGCTTTCAGTAGCCCCCAGCGCCGCCTTCGGCATCTCCTACTTTTCCGTATCTACCCCCATTGTCTCCACCGACACTGATTTCCTCTCCCACGTGGGAATCCAGGCGGCTATCAGAGTAGCCTACCTTTTAGGCCGAAACTCCAGAGTATTTGTCGACTTAGGCTATGAGAATTGGATAGCGATTACAGATCTTTTTGGAAACGAGGGTTATTCGGGAACAATGATAGGAGCCGGATTCACCTTCAAGCTCTGATAAGTCCCTTTAGGGCAGCGAGGAAAGAATGTCCTTTGCGAATACCTGGGCGCCCAGCTCTCTCAGGGCATTTCGCCTGGCATTTGCTTCTTCATTCCCCAAAGCCTGCCTCGCCTTGTCGGAGGAATACAGCGTAGAACCCGTCGCCAGATCCACTATCGTGATCGACGCCCCCGCCTGGGCTATGAAGGTGGAGGATTCCTTGCGCACGGCGCTGATAGCGGCGCTGCCAAAGGCAAAGCGCAGGGGGTTTCCACCGGGGTTCTGTGCCCTAGCCTGGGCTACTAGGGTTTCCTGTGGACCCTGCAAAAGACCAGGATCCAGGGATAAAGTTCTTACCGAAAAACCTTCCTTGACCAAGGCCTCTACTAGACCAGCCTGAAATGCCGAAGGAGCCAGGCTCCTCCCCTGCTCATCCTTGTCGGCGACAAAGACGATCAAGGGTACTTGGGATGCGCCCGATGCGACGATGTAGGGCAGTTCGGCATACTTAGTCCTGATCTCGTCCTCCAGCGAAGCGACCACAGCCTGGTATCCTGAACCCACCTTGTCCAGAAGCTCGAGGGAGGAGGATAAATCCAGCTGTACAAATACCCTGCCCCGGCCCACAAAGTCCGGTGGAGGCAGTTCCAGGAATGCGTAGCCCGATGCATCGGTGATAAGCGATTGGCTCTTGCTGCCCAGTTGTCCGTTGGGCAGCTTTCGAGAATAACTCACCTGGAGGCTTGCTCCCGGTAAGCCCTGGCGGCCGGCAGGCGACTCCCTCAATACCCTCACGGGCAGTGCCTGTCCAAAGGCCTTGCCCAGAGAACCTTGAAGGGGCTTTCCATCACCGATCAAAAAACTTATCGAGGCTAGCTGGGCCCTTGCCTTGTTGGCATTGCGCTCCAGCTTGATGCTGGCGTTCTCCACCTCCGCCCCCGAGGCTGCGGCCATGGCTTCGATGTATTTGTTCACCGCCTCGGCGGCCCTTCCCTCAGAGACAAGCGCATCACCCTCAGCCTCGGGTTTAGCCACGGCATCGGCCCTTTCCTTGAAAAGGGCTGCGATACGGGCTTTCTCCTTCTCCAGTTCCGCAGTCTGATAGGCGGCTAGAATATGAGCAGTTACGCTACCGGCCTTTTTATCCCTGGCTATGTACTTTTGGGTAACCTTGAAGCCTGCCATCCTGTTGCTGGACTCAGTCTGCACGGTCTGCCGCAGGTCGGCCGAATAGGAATCCAGGGAGGCTCTGGCTGTGGCGCTGGTGCTTACCTTAACGTCTACGCCAATGTACTGCATGATGCCCGCGATAAGCCTGTCTGTGGCATCCCCTATCGCTGTCGCATCGTCCACGGCGGTGGCCGAGCCACTAAAATACGTGTAGGTACCGTCGGGCGAAGGGGGAGAAAGCACCCACTGGGGTACCTTGGGGCTCGTGGCACAGGATGCGAGCAGAATAAGCAGAAGGGAAAGCGACACTAGAGGGGGGCGGTGTTTCATTTTTTCATATCTCCTCGAAAGGGCAGCGAAACCGAGCCCCAAGGCCGGGCGTGAGCCTGCGCGGATCGCGCAGGC